>JBIKNP010000027.1:0-19921 GCA_044358595.1 Methylacidiphilales bacterium | reverse complement strand
GCAGATGGGGGTCGGCCTAATGGCTTATGTCAGCGACCATGACGGTGCGTTGATTCCAGGGGCTATCACAACAGTAGGGGCATGGTACCATGAATTGGATGCCTATATGGGAAATCAGGAAGGCGGCAGTAGATCAAACTTCATGTCAGGCAATCGCCCCAAATGGCAGTGCTGCCCGGCTAAGGTTTTCAATCAGGCGGAAATGGATGCCTTCACGGTGGGATACGGATGGAATTACTACGGTGAGAATGCCTCGACAGGGGGTGGGAAGCAGGGCGGCTTTGGCAACGAGCCGGTCGACAATGGTGACGGTTACGGCGGGAGTTCAAAGATGATTCAAGTTACAAAACCATCTCTAACAATTATTATAGGAGATTCCAAAGACCTTGAGGTGCAGCGTAAAAATACCTTTCAAAATATTTACCTCTACCCGCCCCCAGATAGCTACTTCTCTTCACAAAGAGCACGACGTCATTCAGGCAGAGGGAATTATTTATTTCTGGATGGTCATGTGGAATCACTTCCGCCCGCTTTTGATGACTTTGCCAGTTACTTTTTAAAAGTTAAGTAATCCAACACACCATCTCGGGCTCTCTACAGATCTTCTTCAGCCCACTGGCGCAGAAGTTTGAGAACCTCGGTCCTCGAAGGACTTCGTGCGTTGCGGACGAAGAAGCCGCACACCGCGGACCCGAGAACGAGGCAATACCCCGCATTGAAGCGGTCACCTGCACCGGTGCTCCTCACAGGAACTTCACAGAAGGTGCCTTGGGTGAAAAACCTGCCACTTGGTCCGGCGGACATTGCGAACCTCAGCTTGTGGATGAGTACCGTCGAAACTCCGATCTTGCCCCGCAGGTCGCCCGCCAGCCTGGCTGCTCATCCGCCGCCATTTGGTCGAAACCAGTCGTAAAATATTGACTATACGTATTTTAAGCTACTTACGAAAGTCCGTATAGAAACGTATTGAATATTTTTACACCCTTTCTGTCCACTCCGAGTAAGACTGAAAATGCGATCTGCAGGGTGAGTCAAAGTAGTGAGTTTAAAGGATGAATTCGAATTACAACGGCTGTCGCCACTCTTTTGGTTCTTACCGCATGGCCGATATCAAAAACGTTTATCAGGTGGCTGTGGAGATGGGTAATTCTCCGGCCGTGCTCAAAAAGCATTACTTTCAAGCAGTCACAAAAGCCGAAGCAGTAAGGTTTAGGGCTATTCGACCAAATAGGATATCCCAAAGACGTCGGAGGGCAGAGACTTTTACTCTCATGCTAGCCGTATCACGGCTGGCTTTGGATAGGAGCTTGGACATTCTCTTGCGGCTGAGTTAGCACTCGATCTCGATCATCTGGTGGCAGGAAAACACCGGCACTCGAAGCGTCACGCGGTCGCCAGATTTCTTAAGAGTGACATCTCCTCCCTTTGGCACGAGCCTGGCCGATTTGACAGGTAGTTGCAGTGTGACCCCGATGTCATGCAGTGGCGGCAGATCCTCGATGACTTCCACGCTCTTGCCTCCAGAGACATTCCCGCCCGAGAGCGGCATCACCCCGCCTCGGCTCACGGTTGGAGCATAGAGCAGGTGGAGGATGTGGCGGTTTTCCTTGGGCTGCTTCGTGAGGGAAAGGCGCGCCGTCGAAGGTAGGTTGGTGAAAAGAGTCAGAGTTTCTCCTAACAAAGCCCGGATCGCCTTCACGATGAACTCGCGATAGGCCACTGCACCATATGCGCGATAATTCCGAAAGACCGGGTGGGCGAAGTAGAGGATCGAGCCGTGCCGCACGCCGCAGTCAAAGCCCGAGGGTTGCTCCTGATTCGGTGCGTGCTGATGGCTGCAGAAATGCTCCCAAGTCCGGTTGAAATAGGGATCAAAAATCTGCCCCACTGTTTTACCTTTCGTTGCGCGGATGCGATGCGAACGCTCATACATGATTTGCGGTCGGTTGACGAAGGCGGCGCGCAGTTCCGGCACGGGGAGCAGGTAATCATGGCCACGTTGCGGCTCGTTATCAGGAGGATAATACGGGCTGAGACCCTCGTAGGCGGCACCTAAATCGAAGGCGAACTCCGGGCGATCCTTCCAAAGGCCGCTCTCGCCGGAGAGGATCAGCTTGCCGCCTTGGGCGAGGTAGGCATCGAGCTTGGCTTTGAGCTCCGCATCAATCCTGATGTCGTCGGGAAGTAGGAGTGCCTTGTAGCGGGCAAAGTCCATGGTCCGGTCGATGAGGCCGAAAAGAAAATGGCTTTCGAGCAACACACGGCAAGCGCCTTCGTCGGAAAGGGCTTCTCGGTGGGTGCGGCTTTCGGCTTCGCTGGAAAGAATGGCGAGATCGAAAACCTGTTCCGCCCCGCGGCACCAGGGCTCCTTGTAGCGCACTTCGCGGTAGGCTTCGCCGATGATCTGGTAGGTCGAGGTATCGAGTTCGCCATTCGGGTGGAGCTGGTCGCCGACGCTGCACTTGGCGCCGAAGGCCAGCATCGCTGCGCACTCGTATCGCAAGGCGTTGGGGTGCTTGTACCCGCCAAACTCGCCCCAGGTCGTGTGGAACTTGCCGGTCATGCCGAGGAAATCGAGCGGCAGGTTGCACGCATACTTGGCCGACATGGGGAAGTGGTCGTAACCCCAGCCCCCGGTTGGCAACGACTCCAGTTCGAGGTGGCTGAAGTGGGGGAAAAGGTCATGTCGTCCGCGCGGGATATGGCCGGCGTTGTGGAAGACCGGCATATCGGAGCGCAGTGACTTCGCCGCTTCGGTGGTGCGTTGATAGTATTTCTCCAGCGCGAGGCGGGAGGATTCCTTCCGGTCCGCCTCCTTATTGGGATCGAGGCGGTTGGCCTTCATGAAGTCGAGACTCCACCGACTGCACGATTGGTTCTGGTTGATAATGTCCAGAAAGATGCCGTCGCAGTCGGGGAAAAGTTTCACCGCCTCACGGATCTGTTCGCAGAGATAGTCTAGATACGGGCTGTGAAAATCCATCAGGTGAAATCCAGCCTCGTGGGGAAGCTGAGCCCAACCGGTGTAGGCACCATCCTTGCTTACTTCGCGCCACTCGGGGTGATTGTGCGAGGCGAGATTATCCACGCCAGCGGAGAGGTAAACCGGTGCATTGATTCCTGCTTCCTTGGTTGCGTCATACTGCTTGCGTAGTAGGTCGAAGTTGAGATGCGGATGGATCTTGCCGACCTTGGTAGGATGATAACTCCAACCATGATGGCACTTGGAGAAGAGCGTGATCGAATCGACGGCCGCATCCTTCAGGGTTTTCTGCCAGCGCTTCTTGTCGAACTCCGCTCCAATGCCAGGAATGTGCGGCGAGGTGTGGAAGTCGAGATGGATCTGACGATAGCGGAGTGGATGTTTTGTTTGTTTCATGAAACTTTTCTTTTTGCTGTACCAGCTGCCGTGATGCCCTTGGGGAGGCGCAGTTCCACGGCGCATGTGTCCCCTCTGCGCTTCCAGGATGAGTGGATCGGGCCGAGTGGCGTGGGCACCGTGCATTCGAGTGAGTCCCCGATAAAGGTGGGATCGAAGGCGATCGCCTTCCATCCGGGCGCGGTCTGGCGGATGCCGCCGAGGATCTGCATGAGGTGAAATAGGGGATGAGCCGACCAGGCGTGGGAAAAACTTTCGTTTCCGCGGCTCGGCTCGAAGGTTTCCCACGTGGTGCCGTGTTCGGCCATCTTGGTCCAGTGTTTTTTGATGAAGGGAACAACTTCGGCTCCGTAGCCGCGTTTGGCCAGTTCTGTTAGTACATAGGTCACCCAATAGGCACTGGGCATGGCCTCAAAAACTTCCTCGCCGCGAATGTAGGGAAGAAGCCGTTTTTCGATCATGGACTTTTCCTGCTTAGGCGCGAGGTGGGTCAGTAGGGCCAGCGTTTGAGAGTGAATCGAATACTTTCTCACTACCTTGCCCTTGGCATCGTATCCATCGGCCAGTAGGCCGTCGGGACCGACCAGACGAAGAAGCGATTTGCGAAGGTGGGCGCTCCAGACCTGGAGAGGTTTGATTTCGTTTTTTTGACCGCTCGCCCCATAGAGCAGGACGAGTTTATCGAGGGCTTCGAGCAGCCAGAGGCTGAGAACGGTGGGACATCCTTCTTTGTGTAGTGTCGTCCAATCGAGGAAGAGCCAATAGCGCGGGTCATGGCGGATGAGCCCGGTTTTGGGATCAGTCATCTCGCGGAAATAATTGAGAATCCCATGGACCGTGGCCTGATGAGTTTTGAAGGCCTCGGTCGAGCCGGTTTGCCAGTAATGGTCCCAGAGCGTGAGGATCCAGGTGAGGCTAAAATCCGGCAGGATGCACGAATGCGCCTTGGTCGGCGCATGAGCGTAAGTCAGGCCATTGGGAATGGTCTGGGAAGCGATGCAGTGGATGCCGCGACGGAGGAGCCGGGCGTCATTGGAGAAATGGAATGTGTTCCAGGCCTGAACGCGGGCGTCGCCCCACCACTGCGCCTGCTCTCGCCACGGGGTATCCACATAGGCATCGAGGCTGCAGCATTCCTGGGTCCAAGCGCAGGATTCCCAGATGGCGTTGAGGGTAGCGTCCGATGAGCAGAATGATCCGTCCCGGGTGAACGGATAAGCCATGCGGCGGATCGAGAAATCAAGCTTCAGCGGGGTGGAGGAATCGCGAACGGTCAGCACGGCATAGCGGAATCCCATGGGGTGGAAAAATGCGTGTTCGTTGGTTCCAGAACGCAGGGTCGCGCGGTTACCCATGGCAAGTGCGGACCACGACTTCGGATCGACATCCGGCTTGAGTCCGGCTTTGTCTAGGGTTTCGTAAAACGTCATATCCACGATTTCTCCGCCTTTTGCGCCTTTAACGGCGAGAATTGGAGCGCCGACTATGGTTCGGCCAAAATCGATCAGGATACTTCTCCAGCGATGTTCTCCGGTGGTTTGGAGACGCAAAGTCTTGGTGGCCGGAGGCGCAGCTTGGTGAGTGAGGCCTTCTTGGAAGCGTTGGAGAAAGACATCGCGTGGGGCGATGTCGTTGGTTCGCGATTTGCCGCTGGCTACCCCGATGGGCTTTCCGTGAAAGATCTCGTCTTCCCGCAAAAGCGGAATCCCACGGGACTCAAGTGAATACCAAGGCATGGCATTCCATGTGCGGCTGTCATAGGGATGCTCCCAGTCTGCGTCGCGGAAGCCCGGTTTGAACCAATCCGGTGATTCTTCGCGAAGATCCACATGTTCCTGAAAAGCCAACTGGGCGCTGTAGGGGACGGTGTTTTTGCTGATTCCGGCTTGTCGGCGGCACTTCCAGCTATGGTCCGTCACCACGAGGACTTTTCCTGCCTCCAAGGCAAGGAGCACACCGGCGGTATCCTTGGACACATAGTAAAATGTTCCGCATCCCGGATGATAACCGCGCACGGCCAGGACGTTGCGTCCCGGTTTTAGGTAAGAGGCGACATCCATCTGATCGTAGGGCCAGTGGGCTTGAAAACCCCTTGCCGGGCCGCTGCAGACGAAGGTGCCGTTGATGAACAATCGATACGCCTGGTCGGCGGTGATGGAGAGACGTGCTCGTTTTGGAACCGTCTTCAGGGTGAAAGATTTTCGAAATAACGCGTAGCCGTTGCCCAAGTCGTGGTTCTGCAATCCCGGCCAAATCCAGCGGGCGTGTTTGAGGGCTTCCGGGATCGTGGATTTTTCAGGAAATGGGTTATCGAGCGGGGCTAATTTGGCTGATTTCATTGAGGTTAATAATCTATCGCGGGTTGTATCATGTGGAGGCCGCTTCTGCGTCCGGCTCGTCCTTGGGTTTAAACCCAGGCGGATGATAGGAAGTCGAGCCACCAAGCTTGAGCCATTCCGCGTATAGTCGCCGAAGGAAAAAGAGCGAAGCACCAATGAAGACGAGGTACCAGAGGGGAATAAATCGGTAGCAATAGTCTTTCGTCGAAAAGAGCCCAGCTAGCCAGTCCAATGCAAACCCGATGAGTAGGCCGCCAATGATGATGGCAAATGAGCGGACCATGGCATTGGCTGCGCAGAACTGCCCGTAGCGCGACTTGGGTAGAATCCGCATATACATCGGGAGTTCGGCCGCCAGATAAAGAGCTATCGCCGGAGCCGAGATGGCAGTGATGGCAATAAAGAGGCCGTGCGAGACGGTGGGACTGAAGTCGTAAAACAGGAACACCAGCCAAAGTGGTTGAATGACCAGCAGCGCGATGCTGGCCCACATGAGAACCCGCAGGGGATGCAGGCGGTCCGAAATGATTCCCGCCGGATACATCAAGACCGCACTAACGATCGCAGTAACAGCCGCCGTCTTACCAAAAAAGTCGAGATCAACTCCGATCGAGCGAGCCTGTAAAAGCGTGAACCCAGCTACGATAGACGTCAGCGCATAACAGGTATTCGCCAGAAAAAAGAGCCAGTAGAAACGAATGGAGAAAGACTCGGTAAAAAACGTCTTAATCCCACTTACAAGCCCCGTGCCGCCATCGGGATGGACCGGAGGAGGGGGGTATTCCCCTTCCTTGACCTTCCAGCACATGAGAAGGAAAGCCGTGGCGTAAAGCCCAGCCGCGAGCAGAAAGACTTCAGTCATGTGGCTCACCGCATACTTGAGGAAAAACCAGTTGAACACGGCTCCGGAGAGGACTCCGACGATCCGGAAAATCGACATGAACCGCGCCAGCACTTCGGCTGGGACCACATCATTGAAGAGATAGTAGTAAACCGAGGCCACTACCATATGGAAGATCTGGAAGCAGAAGACCAGCACCAAGACAACCGCGATAATGACGGTGGCCTGCGAAAATCCGCCATTGAGCGCCCCGTGGAGCAAAGCCCCGATCTGTCTCGAAAAGCCGAGAAGCATTAGAAAGAAGGCCAAAGGAATCGTAGCCAGAAAAAGGAAGGGAATCCGTCTTCCCCAGCGACTGCGGAAGCGGTCACTCCAGAAGCTGGAAGTCGGGTTAATCGTCATATTCAGGATTCCCGGAATCGTGGAGAGGGCCAGGCCAAGAACCCAATTCGGTGCGCCCAGCTCGTTGAGATTCACCTGCAGCACAGCCGGAGCCGCCGCTTCCATGAGGACAAAACAGAAATCTCCCCACAGCAGCCATGCAAAAAGGGAAAAAAGCGCGGCTTTAGTATAGGTGAGTGTTCCTACCGAGAACGTCTTCGGGCCTGGTCCCGCGGTGGGGGTAGGTCCGCTCATTTTAGGGAAGTAGAAAACGTCTTCATCGCCTTACGCTAGTTTCTAGACAGCGTTCACAACAGTCGGATCTTGTTGCAAATAAGACCAACTACCTCACCTCTTCCTTTTTTGCTCTCCATGGTTTTCTTTACGGGCCTGTTTGCTTTAGGCGCCTGTGATTTGAGCCTATATTCTTGCGAGGACGCATGGCGCCTGAGCGATTGGGACTTTTGCTAGTAGGCTGGAGCATGCGACAAACCGCCGAAGCATCATACCGGGAAATTGAGACTTCCAAGGGACTGCATTTCGTTATACGTATCGGTCATTTATTTGACAGATTCGAGAACATCCACTTGAGCCAGTCGAAATCTGGTTCCTGAGGGAGGAATGCCACGTGGCCGTCTGCGTAAGCGGCATACAAGCCGGGCTTTCCCCCAATCGTTCGAACAGCATATCCACAAGTAAGCTCCGCCCAATTGCTGCCGTAGACATTGTAATCTCTGTATTCTTCCAGGAGCAGGGGAAACTTGGAGGGAGATTTAATGTTGGAGGCCTGGATGCCAAGGTAAAGTTGTGGCCCGCCCCCGCAGTGGTCGATGTAGAAGGTGTCCGGCGGGGCTGCGACGGGATTGTAGCCATAGCTTCTTTTTGAGGAATTTGGGATGGGCTTGATCCGATCATTGGGATCGGCCAGGAGTTTTTTCGTTTCCTCCACACCACCCGTGTAGGGCGTGATTGCAACATCCCAAGTCGGGGTCCCCGGGATGAAGCCGTAAGGCCCAGGTAATCTCCCGTTATTGTCCGTCGAAAACGCCATCATTCCGAGAGCCAACTGCCTGAGGTTGGACTGTGATTTCTGCTGGCTGCCTAATTCCCGCATTTTCGAAACCATCGGGAGTAGTAAGGACGTAATCACAGCCATAATGGCAATCACAGAGAGAAGCTCAATAAGTGTGAATGCGCTGGGCAAGTTGGTGCGACTCCTGAGCCCGCTTGGGCGTGTGGCCATGATTCCTTGAATCATCCAGAATTAAATCATTTCAAGAAGAATGGGAAGCGTTCGATTGATTGAGTGAAGGCTTTCAATAGTTTAAAATAGTTACTGTAGTTGGCGATCACAACAGAGATTCAATGCACTTGTTGCACACTCGAAGTCTCTTCTTCTATGACTTTGACATGTTTTTGGATTGTCGCCAATCAGCGTGCAACCAATTGCTGCTGCACTATTGATAAGCGGACACTTGCCGGCCGAAAACAATCCCCAAGGCCATTGCTCTGTGAGGCGAAAGTAAGCGCATTTTGCGCATATTCACGACTAGGAGCATCCATCAATCCAAGAGTCATTTAAGTTTGGCCTTGGACGAGGCCACGTATGATTTAGGGAAGGGGGTGTTGGCAAATAAAACCGTGAAGGGGCAACTTCATCGGTTGCAAAGCGGCTTTGGCCAGATCATATTGAAACAGGTCTCTCGCCATGTCCGTTTCTCAGAATCAAATTGCCAAGCTCACGGGATACTCCCGTTCGACGGTTTCCCGCGCCTTGGTAAACCACCCGCTTATCGCGGCCGAGACGAAAAGGCGAGTGAACCAGGCTGCAAAGAAGCTCGGCTACCAGACGAACCCCTTGGTCTCAATGTTGACAGCGCAGATTCGCAAGAGCCGAGTTTCTCCCACGGTTTCCACGCTGGGATACATCACCAGTTTTCCCCTGGATACAAGCAAGAACAACCACTGGACCGAGTTTTATCATGGGTCGAGGGAGCAAGCTGGGGCGCTGGGATACGGTCTCGACGTTATCTGGCGCCGTCAACCCGGGCTCACTACCGGAAAATTCAATGGCATGCTGGAGGCTCGTGGAATTCGAGGTGTGATTATCACGCCACTGCCCGATGCCATGGGCCATATTACCATGAATTTTTCGCGTGTCGCGGCGGCGACGGTTGGCTTCCCCCTTGCGAAACCACACATCCATCACTGTTCCGGTTGGCATCTGCAGTTTATGAGCCTCGCGCTGAGAAAGATCATGCGAAAGGGATATCACCGAATTGGCTATGCCATTTTCCCAGATGCCGACCGCTATGGGAGCTTCAGCTACTCGTCCCGTTTTCTCCTTTACCAGTCAACGATCCCGGCCAAACAGCGTGTTCCCATGCTGGTTCATCCGCAGGAGAAGCACCCTCCCACTATCGAGAAATTCCAGTCCTGGTATGAGAAGAATCGGCCGGAAGTGATTCTATCCACGGGCTATGTCGTTGAGGAGTGGATGGCCAAGCTAGGGATTGTAGCGCCGAAAGATGTTGCCTTTGCCAATCTCTCCTTGATCGACAAAAAAAGCAGTGTTTCGGGCATTTTTGAGCGAACCCGCAAGGTCGGTGCCTGCGCCGTTGATTTGGTCGTGCAGCAAATCCAGCAGAATATCCTCGGAGTTCCGGACATTCCCAAGAGCATCCATATCGAGGGCGAGTGGGTTGATGGCAAGACGATCTAGCAGCTATCTCACTAAGTCACATCGCCAATACCAGTGCCTTCGTGCTTGCAGGTGATCGTCCCATCTTGCTATTTGCCAGCGACGATACAGTGCACGGTATACGGCAACTCGGGATGATTCGCCTGAGCCTAACGCACTGGCTGCATGAGATGGCCGATCTCACCACGGAGTGTCGAGCTTCCCTCTTTGGTCTGGAAAATCTCAGTTAAGCGTGAGCTTGAGACGGATAAACTGCTTGCCCACGCCGGACACGGAAAACGTGTAGGCGACCGAATTTGAAGTATTTACAAGATTTGGATCGTTGCCGGGAATGTCTGTCCAGGTGACCAGGTCGATTGAGGATTGGACCACAAATGCGGTTCCGTAAGCGGAACTAGGAATGTTGCCGCCATTGATCCATGTCACCGTGTTGTCAACGGGGCCCGGGTTGGGGGTAAATCCAGGCGCGGCGTTCATGAAGAACTCCACGGCATTGGGCACACCGTCGTTGTCCCAGTCCAGGTTGGCGGCTTGACCACCGGCATTCGTGGTGGCCCAAGTGGCAAAAGTGGGAGAATTAGAGACGGTCGTCAACCTGAAGGCACTGACGTTACCCACTGCGGGTCCTTCGGCAACGAAACCAACGTAGTTGATCGTCGGATTTCCATCCGTGTAGGTGTAGGTTTGTCCCATTTGGGTGTATTCCATTTCGGCGTCTCGTTGATAAAAGGTCGCCGTCCATTCGGAAGCTCTAGTATCCAATCGGATGATCACTTCATTGCTAGTTTTGATAGAGTTATTACCTGCTCCTGCCCACGTTTGCCATGCTCCTGTGTTTAGAAGTGCAGGAGAAATCTTAGTACCCAAAAAACCATACGTTGTGTTTGATTCCAAAAATCCCACGCCGATCCATGAGCTATTTTGAGCAGTGACATTGATCGTTGCTGTGAGGTCATAGACAAAGCCACTCGTTGGGATGAATGCCAGTGAATCTGCGCCACCCCCGGCCACTGCTCCGTTCAGATTGAGAATACCGGGACCCTCCCAAATCCCGCCGCCTGTTGTAGACGCGGTGCCGACGAGCGCGCCAGTACCGCCGTTGAAGGTTTGACTGTAATTCACGGTGGACGCGGTTGCCGTCAACTTGAAGGCACTGACTTCACCCACTGCGGGTCCTTCGGCAATGAAACCAACGTAGTTGATCGTTGGATTTCCAGCCGTGTAGGTGTAGGTGCTGCCCATCTGAGTGGCACCTTGAAAAAAAGCCACCGTCCACAAGGCTCCTGTAGTGTCCAATCGGATGCGCACTTCATTGCTAGTCTTGATAGAGTTATCGCCTGGTCCTGCCCACGTTTGCCATGCTCCTGTATTGAGAAGTGCAGGTGTAATCTTAGTGCCCAAAAAACCATAAGTTGTGTTTGATTCCAAAAATCCCACACCGATCCATGAGCTATTTGGAGCAGTGACATTGATCGTTGCTGTGAGGTCATAGATAAAGCCACTCTGCGGCGTGAAAGGCAGTGAAATGGCTCCGTCACCCTCGGTGGAATTCCCATCCAAATTGATGATGTTGGAACCCGCCCAATTGCCACCGCCGGTGGTTGAAGTGGTGCCGACGATTGGCGTGTTACCACCTACGAAAGTTTGAGTGTAGATGTCTCCGGCAAAAGCGTTTCCCCCGAGAAGAACAGCAGTCATTGCCAGGAAACTGGCGAAGCAGATTTTAAGCGTTTGGAGGGATAGTTTTATTCTCACGGTTTGAGTATTCTATACCATCCGGAGACTGCTCTGGCTATTTTCGCCAGCGTCGGATAAAGAGCAGGCTCATGACGCCACCGATAAACAGCGAGTAAGCCGAAGGCTCGGGGATGGATGTTAACTGAAAGGCGCTGACGGTACCCCCTGATCCATCTGAAACGAAACCAACCCGGGTGATCGTCGGATTCGTCGCGTAGGTGAACGTGCTACCAATCTGAGTGCCACCCTGAAAAATGGCCGCCGTCCATTGGGAAGCTGTGGTATCCAAGCGGATGAGAACGTCATTGCTGAGCAAACTAGCGCTACCCGCTTGCGGCCAGATCTGCCAGCCAGTTTCTGTGCGGAGGGCTGTAGGCGTATTCTGCGTCCCCAAAAAGCCATAGGTCGTGTTAGTTTCCAGGAATCCCACACCGATCCAAGAGCCCCAATATTGGGAGGAGATAGTAGCAGTAAGCTCATAGAGCAAGCCACTCGTTGGAGTGAATGCCAGCGAAATTGCACCCCACCCCCCAGCCAATTCTCCGTTCTGATTAATAATATTGTCGCCAGTCCAAGTGCCGGCGCCGGTGGTGGAGGTGGTGCCGACGAGTGCGTTAGTGCCACCTGTAAAGGTTTGACTATAGATGGTGACGGCGGAGGCCTTATTGGTTCCTCCGATCAGGATGAGGGCTCCGAGAACTGCTGCATTGAGATACTTCGTGAGTTTGTTCATGGTACCTGCTTTCTGAGGTTTGGTTATTTGATTTGTCGAGTTCATTTGTCAGTCGGTTTATGAGACGCCTGATTCACAAAAGTTATATAGTTCACTTCGCCTAAATTCATAATGATTTATTCGAGATCTTTATGCACCTGTTGCAGTAATCTGACCGCTCATTGATAAGATCACCACGAAAGCCGTAGCAATTCCTGGGTTGCGGAGGAAAATCGGGAGGTTCATCACTGGTTCCTTGTCAAATTCTGGATGGGATCACTGAGGGGAGGGGAATAGCATGCAACAGGTGCAATTGTTTTAGAAAAAATGGACTTGAGGTGACATGCAGACCGATTTACGTTCGCGTTTCATCGCACGGCATTCGATCACCAATGACATCTACTCCATCAATTAGCCCAAACACAACAACCCTGCCTTCTTCACGCGGCGTCACCACCGCCATCCTTCTTTGTTTTTCCATCCTGCTCCAGGTTGGCAGTGCATTCACCGCCTCTGCCGCTCCTGAGAAGCAGATTTTTCTGAAGGGGCCTCAGTACTACGGGGTTGGCCCCATCAATAAGGCCGGGGAGTTTTTGCAAGGCGGAGCTATTGTCAACGAGGATCCCAATACTCCGAAGATGCTTCTCGTCGGATACGGGGGAGGCCCGCTTGTCATCAACCGGGCGATCCTCTGCTTTGATTTGCAGGATTTTGCGAAAGAGCTCAAGGCTGCGAAGAAGATCAATCTGATTTTCAACGTGGTCTGGGTCAATAATTCCGTTGCCAACTCGATACGCCAATTGGAAATCAGCCAGGTGAAGACCGAGGCGGCAACGCTATCCAACGACGAAGTGATGTCGGGGAATGTCGAGAAGTTGGGAATTCAAGATATTCCTGCAGTCGGATATGAGATCAACACTTACTCCGTCGACCTAACGGAGACGATCCACAAGCTTCTGGAGAAGGGTGAAAAACGCATCGTGCTGCGCCTGCGGGACGTCCTAGTCGAGCAGTCCGGAGGCGTTCAGGACCAATCCGACGCGATCGTTATCGGCACGGTCAAGGATAAGAAGCCCTTCATTCAGTTCGACTAACCATCTGCTCGCTTGCTCCCGATGAAAAAGCAGAGCTCCCTGGCCGTTCTCTCACTTCTTCTTGTTCCGCTTCTGTGCGCAGACCCAACAACGGCTCGCGCAGGTGAACCCAAAGAATTCTCCATCGTCGCTTGGAATATGATCGATCCGGAAATTTCGGCGCTCGGCTATTTTAAGGATCCCAACCAGTTCGAGATCATGAAGGGCTGCGGCTTCAACGTTGCAGGCATGCTGGTCCCTTCCTTGCTTAACTCCGCCGAGAAGGCGGGTATGAAGGGGTGGCTCATGCTTCCGGAACTCCACTCGGCTCTCGACCGGCTCGCTTTTGAAAAAGTGCCTCTGACGGATCAAAAGATCGAGGAAATCGTCGACAAAATGGTCAAGGACTATGACAACAACCCGGCTGTGTATGGGTATTACGTCAAGGATGAGCCGGGCGCTTCGCTCTTTCCGTTGATTGCCAAGATCGGTGCGGAGATCGAGAAACGGTCCAAGAAGCCGTGGTATGTCAATCTGCTGCCGACCTATGCCAGCGCGGTCAGTCAATTGGAGAGCGAATCTTACGACGCCCATGTCAGAGACTTCATCAAGATCTGCAAACCCAAATACCTGGCCTATGACCATTACGCCCTGATGGAGGGCGGAAAAATGCGTGCGGGCTACTGGGAAAACATGAACCGATTGTATTCCATCGCAAAGGAATACAATCTCCCGGTCATCCCGGTCATCCAGTCCATGGCCAACTCCATTTACCGTGAACCCACCGAGGCAGACTTGTTGTTTCAGGTCTTTACCCACCTGGCCTATGGAGCCAAAGGGATCCAGTATTTCACCTACTTTACTCCAAGGCTGGGAAACTATCGGAACGCTCCCATCGACCAGTTCGGCAGCAAAACGCCCACCTGGTTTATTGTGCAAAAGATCAACCGCCGTCTCGAGATCCTGGCCCCAAAGCTTATGGATCTCGAGTGGGTGCGAAGCTATCATTTCGGCAATGCCCTTCCGATGGAATATGGCGTGGTGGGCTCTGATGAGACGTCACTCGTCAGGAGTGTAAAGAATCACGACGGGACCACGCCGAACGTGCTCATCGGGGAGCTCAAGGACTCCTCAGGCGCTGATTATGTGATGGTGGTTAACAAGAGCCTCTCCAACTCCATCAACGCGACATTAACCTTCGGAACTACGCCAAAATCGATGCATGAGTTCGGACGTTGGAGCGGAAAGCTCGAGCCCTGGACTGGGGAAAATGCCTGGCTCGCTCCGGGCGAAGGCGTTCTCATGAAAGTGGTGTTCAAATAATTCCAAACCTTTCCTTCATCTGGCGTCCCGGCTTGGATAAGCCGCAGCCCAATACTTGGACGTATTTTCGCAAAGGATTTGAGTGGGATGATACCATGCCCACAGCGATTCTCTTTGCTGCTGATCCAACCGCGCGGTTGTGGATGAATGGAAAAGTGGTGCTGGCTCGGGTGATGCGCTTTGTCTCCCCGCAGATCACGGTCGAGGAAGTCGATCTTGCGGAATATCTCAAAGAGGGAACGAACATCGCCGTCGTTTTACATCATTGGTGGGGAGTGCCGACCTTTCAACGCTCACGCGGTGGAGCGCCCGGGATTGCGATCCAGAGTAGTTTTTTAAGAACGGATGGTTCATGGCGCTGGCGCGATGCCGACGAGTTTCTCGCGCACCCTCATCAGACACTAGGTGGTAATGCCCAGCGGATCCGCTTTCCTGTCGTCATGGATGCGCGGCGCCATGATCCGGGATTGCACGATACTTGCTCCGACGATGGTAAGTGGTCGGAGGCTGTTGCAGTAAACTCCCCGGCGTGGAGTCGGCCCGTTTTAAAGGAGACCGCCGCACTGGAACGCGAGAGGGTTTTCCCAGTGAAGGTGGAGGCAATCGGCACAGTCACGCCGCCTCCGATCGCGGGCGCGCCTCATCCAGAGACACCGATGAGTTGGCTGGCGAAACATTCTAGATATGAGCCAAATGACAAGCGGGCGAGGCGAACTCCTGGCTCTGTGGCAACTCTTCTGCCTGGGTCTGATGGTTATGTCACATTGGATTTTGGGAAACCTCTTCACGGCTATCTTCGCTTTGAGGTCACCGACGCACCCGAAGGCGCTGTGCTCGATTTTACCTATGGAGAAATCCGCTATGACCTCTGCGCTGAGAAGCCGGTCCTCTTGGCAGACGGATCCTTCGACCCGGAGATGATTGTTGGAACGCCATTCGGTGACCGCGTCATTTTGGGTAAAGGCTCACAGACGATCGAAATTCCTGAGGAACGGACTTGGCGCTGGCTGATGGTCACGTGGCGCCATGCAACAGCCCCGATAGAGATCGGGTCTTTCTCGATCATGACCAGCCAGCATCCGGCTCCCGGGTTGGGAAGTTTTGAGGCGAGTCCGCCGGAGATTCCTAAACTTGTCGAGCTGTGCCTTGATCACGCCAAAGTGACAATGTCCGACACCTATGTGGACACCCCCGGTCGTGAAGACGCACAGTGGCTCGAGGACATTCAGTATCGGGCGCAGATCTCTGCCCAGTGGTTCGGCGATACGGCGCTGCGGCAGGTGACCCTACGCCATACCGTCGAACAGCAGGTTCCGAGTGGACGGTTCAGGATCTTTCCGCCCGAGGATTATGGGGAAGAAGGGTTGCAATCCCTCGACTGGGGCATCGTTTGGATCGGGATGCTTTACGACGACTGGATGTGGACGGGCGAAACGTCCCGCGTAAGTCGCTATTTTCCCAATCTGGTGAGCTTCCTTGAGGTGGCTCACTCCCAAACCAATGACGAGGGGCTGCTAGTAGATCCCACCTGCATGACTGATATCCGCTGTGCACTACGGGCGAATCTTAACGACGGTGAGATCGAGAGTATTCCTAACTCTTGGTATTATGGATTTCTGAATAACGCGACGGACCTTGCTCATGCCATCGGCGAGACTACTCAGGCAGAGAAATGGAAGTCCCGCGCAAGCCGTGTGCGAGAAGGTTTCTCGCGGTTTCTTTCTCAGGCCGGCGAGAAGAAAAACCTTGTTGCAGAAGTGTGGTCTCCGACTGATGGGGTGAAGGGTTTTGGTCAGGCCTCCAGTTCGTCTGCGGCGTTTCACGGTATTCTGAAACCCGAGATGGCCCGTCTCGTCCTGGAGTCTGCCTTTCTCTCGAAAAATGGCTCTCCACCTCTGGGGGTGCGGCGTTGGAATAATCCGACTTATGCCTACCGCGCTCTCCGCACCCTAAGCGATCACGGGATGGGGGAGACCGCTGGTGCACATTTCTTGGAACGGTACCGCTCCTATTTGCCCGATGGACCGTTACCGGAGTATTTCCTACCCGGTGCGGGCCAGCCCCACGATCCGACCGGGTCCCATGGATGGGCAGCCGTGCCTTTGGTTTGGCTGCATGACACGGTCCTCGGCGTGCGGATTTCGAGTCCGGGAGGAGGCAAGCTCACCTGGAATCCGGTGAATGTTGGATGGTCAGAGGTTTATGGAAAGACCATGACCCCCCGCGGACTCTGCACGGTGAAGGCCGATTGGAAGCGCCAACGCTTTTCGTTGGAGCTTCCGCCCGGGTGTAGCGCCGATATAACTCTGCCCGAGAAAAATCGATCTGGAACCCAGACATGGAGAGATGTCCGAGGGGAGTTCCAATTTTGAGAGTCCTTGGTTCGATTGGTTTACCCTAGTGATTCACTTGCCTGACCAAGCTTGAGAAGTGTCCACTCCTGTTGTCGATGAAAAGATGGTTGTTTGTGAGGTGAGGTTGAGAAAAGTTCAAACGTCATGCCTTCTGCTGAACGGGTGTAGTCGTATCGGGAAAAGGAGACCAGCCAATCGGACTCAGCCTGAATAGGGGTGTTTTCGCAAATCGCGCTGAGCGGGACTTCGGCGAATACCTCCCACCGGTTGTTCGGTCGGTCAATTTGAACCATGCTTTCGACAGGTACGGTGACGAGCGTTGGTCTGAGAGTCTCGTCCGAATTCTCCGTCGCCCGTTTGCTCGAAAGCCGCACCTGATATTGCTGATTGTTTGGAGAGATATGAATCTCGTAATAGGCATCCTGCGAAAGCGGTCGGATAAAAATCTCGAATACGTCACCCTTCAAAAAGGCGGGCTCATTAAACTCGGTCACCGGGTTGAAAATGTCACAGTCAGGCAGGGTCGCATGAAGTAGTAATCCACGACCATTCCAGCCCACTCTCACGGTTCCCCCCTCAAGATTCGCGTCAGCCTTCCATGCCTGCCGCATATCAAGGATCGGTTCATTTTTAGGCTGCCGGATTATCCAATCCCTGAGAGTGCAATCGCCGCCATTCTGGCAATGAACCCGATTGGAACTCATGCAATGAGGATTCGACTTTGAGCGACAATCGCCGACATGGCATCAACCGCCGTCTCAATTCGTTCGACAAAGCAAAGCTGGTTGCGTGCGCGGTCGAGGTTATGACCTGGACGTTTTGTTTTGAAATAAACGTCACCCTGCAGGTAATCGGTCAGGAAACGGATGCCGACCTCATAGGTCATGAGCTTTCCGGCAAAAACCAGATTCTCCCACTCGGCTTCAGTGAGGATATCTCCAGCACCGGCGACGTAACCCTTGGCGACTGCTTCGAATACGGGAAGGGACACCTGAATCTTCGAAAGATCAGTTTCGTCTTCAACCGCTGTATTGGTGGCGAAACGAACCAGGTCGCCAAAATCGTAGAGCGATAATCCGGGCATCACCGTATCGAGATCAATAACGCAGATTCCCTTGCCGGTGATATTGTGGATCATCACATTATTGAGCTTGGTATCGTTGTGAGTGATGCGTTCGGGGATCTGTCCCGCTTTGACCAGTTCCAGTAATCGTCCGCATTCGGATTCCCGCTGATAAGCGAACTCGAGCTCAACAAGCACTTCTTTTTTGCGTCCGGCCACATCGGCATCAGCGGCCTTGCGGAGTGCTTCCAACCGCTTGGGTGTGTTATGAAAATCAGGGATCGTCTCATGCAACCGGCTCCCGGGGAGGTTTGCCAGCGATTGCTGGAAGTGTCCGAAGGCACGAGCCGCCTCAAATGCCTGCTGCGGACTTTCCACGGCATCAAAAGTCTGGGCATGTTCGATAAATAAATAAATCCGCCAGTAGTTTCCCTCCAGCGTTTTGTAAAACGGTTTCCCCTCATTAGTTGGCACGAGCGTGAGTGCAATCTGATTATCACCAGCCAGGTGCGAAGTAACACGGCTGATATTCTCCATCAGCTGCGGCACATTCTTAAAGATATGGTGGTTGATGCGCTGGAAAATAAAACGCACCTGGGAGCCAGCCTGGTCGTAGCTTACCACGAGCGTGTCGTTGATGTGCCCGTTGCCGTAGGGAAGTGCCGAGAGCAGCCTACCATGCAGGGGGAAGTTCGCCGCAATGGCAGCAATTGCCTCGCGGTTCAAAACTAAAGGTCGGTTTGCCATGATGGTTTGTTTTGATAGACCCCTTGGTAATACTCGGCGCGGGTGAGTGATGACGCCGATTCAGCATCAAGGAGCACCTTTGCCTGGGGATGGAACTGCAGCAGCGATCCGGGCACCGAGGCTGTCACTGGGCCTTCCACACTTGCCGCCACGGCCTCTGCCTTGGCTTTTCCAAAGGCGAGGAGCAGGCACATCCGGCTTTCCATGATGGTGCCAAGACCCATCGTGATCACGTGGTGTGGCACTTCCTGGGCACCCGTAAAAAACCGAGCGTTATCGCTGCGGGTCCGTTCCGTTAAGGTCTTGATCCGAGTGCGGGAAGCCAGCGAAGAGCCGGGTTCATTAAAACCGAGGTGTCCGTCTGAGCCGAGTCCGAGGATCTGCAGGTCAATCCCACCGGCTTTACGAATCGCTCTTTCATATTCAGCACAGTGCGCGGGCACATCGGCAACCATGCCGTCGGGAATGTGAACATTCTTACGCGCGAGGTTCACATGAGAGAAGAAGTTCTCCTCCATGAACTGGTGGTAGGAAGCCGGATGGGTGGGGTCGAGGTTGACGTACTCGTCCAGGTTGAAGGTGGTTGCCTTACTGAAATCGAGTCCATCCTCCCGGTGCATCCGGGCTAGCAGTTGATACAATTTGCAGGGGGTGCTGCCCGTTGCCAGCCCTAGCACTGAGCTGGGCTTTTCTCGGACCTGACGAGCTATCAATCGGGCGGCCACTTCGCTGGCTTCTGCGGCTGTTGGTAAAATAATAATTTCCATGGTGTTTCTTTAGACTCCCAGTTGTTGTTGTAATTTCGTGACAACCTCATCGCGGAACCGTTCGATGAATTTATCTACGTAACTTATGATCTGAAGTGACTCATCCCGAACGAGCAACGTGAGATCCATCGCAAAGGCGATGCTGTTGGACCGGTCAACAGAGTGCGATTTGAAGAAGGTGGCATTGGCGCGACGGCGCCCCAACACGCCAAAGTCATACCGCTTGCCTCCAGCGATTTGGGAGTCGAAGACGCCGTTGAGCGCTGCGGCCAGATTTTCGTGTGTGCCTACATCGTGGGCTACCTTGTCGGCGTCAGGCATCCAGTCGAGATTGCGCCAGACCTCGCAACCGTAAATCGCCTCTGGGCGTTGTTCTAGGGGAAGGGCGCGCATGGCTTGAATGGCTGCTACGGCCACACCGATGTGGGTGGCGTGTTTGTCCGCCAAGTTGTGGGTGTAAACCACGCGGGGTCGCGTCGCTCGTAACACTGTGGTCAGGTCATC
>JBIKNP010000026.1:0-19938 GCA_044358595.1 Methylacidiphilales bacterium | reverse complement strand
ACACGTACGCCTGGATTCAGGCGGGAGAGTATGAGGGAACGAGGAATATTGGAGGGAGGGTGAGGCAAAATATCTTTCGTGAATATGCAGATCGGGTGGCGGATGGGGTGTTGGAACGGTTTCGGACATTGTCGAGTCGTTCCACGGCATTCACAAATTATTCCCCATAGACGATCTTGCCCCTTGCAGGGGGCCTCAAGGGGTGCAGAAAGGAACTATGAAAACATTCTTGGCTATTGTTCTGGTTGTTTCCGCTCTCCCATCAGCCCTGTTGGCCGACTTACGACTTCCGCCAAAGCCCACGATGATGGAAAAGTTGGGTCGCGGAGTGGCCAATGTAACCCTGTCTGTTTCCGAGTTGTTTGATTCCCCTTACATCGCGACGCAAGAGGGTGGGGGAACGTATGGGGATACCTTTGGGTTTACCCAAGGGCTTTCCCGAATGGTGATGGATGTGGGTGTAGGGACTTTGGAGATCGCCACATTCTTCATTCCTACAAAATCGATGAAGATGCCCGCACATGACTCGGGGCAGGTGGAGCCTTATCCGCCAGCCGACTTGAAAGACAACTGGTACTGAAACCGGTCACAGGTTCGGCGGCAGAGCCGATCGAGCTGACAATTTCCGAACTCGCGTATGGGGGCGACGGGGTTGCCCGGCATGATGGGCAGGTCATTTTTGTTCCGTTTACGGCTCCAGGTGAAAAAGTGCGAGTTGTTCTCACCGAAGTTCATAAGACCTATTCTCGAGGTCGTTTGGTGGACGTTTTGGAGGCGTCGCCCGATCGAGTCGTCCCACCTTGTTCCCTTTTTGCGAAGTGCGGAGGGTGTGCGACCCAACATTTAGCCTATCCTGCTGAGGTGCGGGCCAAGGTCGCCCAAATTGATTCGGCACTGCGAAGAATCGGCAAATTAGAAAATCCAGTGATTCGGCCTCCTTTGACGGGTCCTGATTACGCATATCGGAATCGAATCACAGTGCATAATCGAGAGGGGAGAATTGGATTCTTGGGAACGGACGGACGAACCTTGGTGGATGTGCCAAGATGTCTTTTAGCGGCAGATGATGTGAATCAGAAGTTAGCTGTCTTGCGGGAGCGGCCTCGACCCCGTCCTCACTACTCGATTCGGGCGGATGAGGTGCGAGGGGAGGCATTTTATCAATCGAACCGGCCCTTGGGGAAGAAATTGCAGGAGCAGGTGGTATCGGCTGTGCCAGAGGGCGTGCAATCGGTATTGGAGGGGTATGCGGGCACGGGATTTTTCAGTGGGCCTTTATCGCGTCGTGGCATTCGGGTGGTGGCGGTGGAGTCCAGTGCTGCTTCCGTTTCAGCATTTCAACGGGAGGCTCCTCAGGCGGAGCTGTTGCAGGGCCGCTTTGAGGATCACTTCGAGGATGCTCTTCTTAAGATGGGGAAGGGACCCTCGTTTTGTTTGATCAATCCGCCCCGAGGCGGACTGAGTCCTGATGCGCGACGGTTCTTTGAGCGGGATCTCCCGTTTCAAGGGGTTCTTTATCTCTCGTGTGATCCTCCTGCATTGGCTCGGGATTTGCGTGCTTGGGCAGCGAAATGGACGCCCGAGTGGTTTCAGCCCATCGATCTTTTTCCAAGGACGGCGCATGTGGAGTGTTTGGTTCTTTTAAGATCTTCTTCTTTGTCCCCAAGCCATTCACCCTAAAGGGAGGGGGCAGTTGACCCACTCGGTCTGATGGCCAATTTTAAATTTGTGAGAAAATCTTTTCTCGGATTAAGTTTAATTTGGGCATTTGGGTGTGGAGACATGCATGCCGAAGCCCCAAGTGACTACTTTGCCCCACCTGAAACTATGTACTCCTTTGCGGACTTTTGGGTCGTGAGGCCTTTGGACTTGGCGGTTTTGCCGATTACGGCAACGACTTGGGTTGTAAGTCTCCCAGTTACTGCCGCATCAGGGACATCCGAACAAGCGTACGACTTGATGATACGCCAGTTGGCCCAGCACATGATGAAGAGGCCGATGGGACAGTTTTTTGATTGGGAAAATCGGGATCAGTCTCGGCCTGTTGTGATTAAGTTTACAGACGGGTACTCCATGGCCGAATTAACGCCCGAGCAGGAGAGAAAGTATCGGAGGGCCCTGCAGGAGCATGAGGACCGAATTCTAGCGATTGAAAGGGCAGGCGAAATTCCTCAAGCAGATCGGGATGCATTGAGCCGTGGGGAGGAGAGACGTTGGGAAAACGTCGTTCGACTCCTTTTGTCCCTTTAGGATTTTTTCGATTCGAGGCGGGAGATTCGGTTGCGTAGATCGTTTAACTCGGCCCGTAACTGGTGCAAAACCTTGTCCAAGCTCTCGGAAAGCTGAGTAAAAGAGGACTCGGCCTGTTTCGGTGCGGCAGGAGTTGAAGAAATTCCGTGGGATTGAAGCCAGCCTTGGGCGGCTTGCTCAAGAACTTCGGGGGGCAAAGAGGGAACGAGCTTTGGTGTTACGCGAGCCAGAGCCTTATTCTTCGATTTGGGCATGGGCTCAACCCCCGACAAGTCGGCGGGCTTCATCGGCTAGAGCAGTCGTTAAATATCTTTCGCCTGTACTGCAACCGATGGTGACGATCAGTTTGCCTTTGTTTTCTGGGCGTTTCGCGACTTCCAACGCGACATGGACATTGGCGCCTGTCGAGATGCCGACGAGCATGCCCTCCTCTTTGCAGATGCGGCGGGCCATAGCGAACGCGTCCTCGTTGCTGACCGTGATGACTTCATCCACGATATCAAGGTGAAGGTTGTCGGGAATAAAACCGGCACCTGTGCCCTGGATTTTGTGGGGACCAGGTTTCACGGGCTGGCCTGCGCGGGTTTGTGTGATGACTGGAGAATCCTTGGGTTCGACGGCAATGGCCTGAAAGGACTTTTTGCGGGTTTTGATTACTTCGGACACTCCTGTAATGGTTCCACCCGTGCCGACTGCAGAAATAAAGATGTCAACCTTGCCGTCCGTATCGCTCCAAATTTCCTCTGCTGTTGTTTTCTTGTGAATGGCAGGGTTGGCAGGATTTTTAAATTGTTGGGGGATGAAAGAGCCGGGAATTTCCTTTGCGAGGGCTTCTGCTCTTGCGATCGCGCCCTTCATTCCCTCCGCGGCGGGTGTGAGTTCGAGTTTGGCCCCGAGAAGAGCAAGAAGAGTGCGGCGTTCGAGGCTCATACTTTCGGGCATTGTGAGGATCAGCTTGTAGCCTTTGGCCGCAGCAACGAAGGCCAGTGCGATTCCCGTATTGCCTGAAGTAGGCTCAACAATCGTAGTTTGAGGGGTAATTTTTCCCTCTTTTTCCCCCGCTTCAATCATGGCAGCCCCGATACGGTCTTTAACGCTTCCCAGCGGATTAAAGAATTCGCACTTCACGGCGATGGTGGCAGGAAGGCCTGCAGAAATCCGCTGGAGTTTTACAAGAGGAGTTCGACCCACAGTTCCAAGGACATTTTCATACATCGGCATAGGGGTTAAGAATGAGATAAAAAGGGGAAAACCTCAAGCTTCAGGAAACGGGTTGAAGGAGGGCGACTTCTGCCTTCCGCGAGGCGGAATTACTAGTCCGGCGAAAACGTTGTGGCGGGTAGGCCTCTACTTCGCCATCAGGCGGCGGTATAAGTCAGCCATCCGCTGGGCTTGGACAGGAAGAGAGGCTTGGGAGGCAACGCGGGCATGAGCAACGCTCTGCTCTTCTGGAGTGAGGGGTGAACTTTCGGAGTGGGCGATCATCGCTTGGGCAAGGGCGCCCGCATCCCCTGCACGAACCAGTTGGCCGAGGGCGCCCAAATTCCATGCCTCGGGAATTCCGTCTAATTCGGACGCCAGAACGGGACGGCCACAAGCGTGAGCCTCGAGAACTACTGAGGGAAAAGCTTCGGTGGCGATTTGTGGATGGACGAGGCAGTCGAGCGCGTGATGAAGAGAGACGGGATCGGGTTGCTGGCCAATGAGACGCGCCCTGTCTTCGAGGCCGAGGTGGCGGATATCGTCGCGAAGAAGAGAGTCCATGGTGCCTGAACCTGCGATAAGAAAGCGGGCCCTTGGAAGTTGGCGCATGACGATCTGTGCCGCCTTAAGGAAAAATCTTTGGCCTTTTCCGACTGGCAGATCGAATCCGCCCACAACCCCAAACACCAGTTCATTGGGGTGGAGATTCAATTTATGTCGAGCGGCAGACGAGAAGGATGCGCCTTTGGGCGAAAAATGGTTGGTATCAATTCCTGTATAAATGACATGAATCTTTTTGGGAGAGAGGACGCAGGGGGAGCGGTGATGACGCTCTGTCACGGGCGAGGCTGGGTCATCGTGTCCCCGTAAAAGGACTTGGGCGACGAAAGAGGAAACCGCAACGATCGCATCGGCGGAATCGAAGAGATATTTTTTACTAATGCGGGAGCGTGGGCTTTTTGCTAGGTGACGGGAGAAGACGACGAGAGGGCGGGGCTCGACAAGGCGGGAGGCGAGAAGTGCGGTCCAGTAGTCGTCTCCATGATGAGCGTGAAGAATGCGAGGTTTGGTTCTGCGAAGAGTGCCTGCAAGGGAGAGAACTTGATAGGGTCGAAACTTGGGGAGTGGATGAAAGGTAAATTTTTGGGCTGCGGTAGATAAAGGAGCATCAGCGGGGCCAGCCAATTCGACCGTCCAGCCTGAGGAGGCCAGGCCTTGGGAAAGAGCAAGGCACTGCGTGTCCGTTCCCCCACCACGAAGACGGGAGTTTAGTTGAAGAACTCGAGCAGTCAGGTGGGAGGAAGACATTTTTTTATCATGCACCAATCAGCGAAAAATGGGAGAGAGCGTCTTGGCACTCTCCTTGAATCCAGAGGATCTGCAGGATTCTAGAACCGTACATTGATTCCAAATTGGACTGAGTTGGAAAGTGCGACTCCGGGCTGAAGACCGGAATAGGTGGGGTTGATTAGGCCAAGAAGTTTATAGGCAACGTCGAAGTCCACGGCATCGGAGACCTGCCAAATGAATCCCGAGCCAACAGAAAAAGCAGGGGAGTAAGCTTCTTCAAACTGGTCGGAGGTTTGGGTGTTGTCGACTTGCGTGATTTGGAGTTGGGAGTAGGCAAAACCAAAACCAGTAGAAAGGTAAGGTTTCCAGCGAGCTTGTCCTGGCCAACGAAATACGGATGAAAGAAGAACAGGAACTTGGATATATGTGCCGGTCAAACTGAGGCCGCCGCCACCAATCACTTCGGTTCCCCCATCGAGAGTGAGGGTGCCGTTTCCGTTGAGATGATCGAGGCCGTTGTAGAGAATGCCTCCGGAAAGCTCGACCCCCAGCCAGTCGGTAAAGTTAAAGCCGGGGGAGACATCGAAGCGGACTCCCGGATTTACGGAGATGGATGGATTTGCCAAGGAGCCTGTGATGCCAGGCAAGACGGTGCCCGTCAAAGTTTGGGAGCTTTCCAGGTTGTTGACAAAACCGAAGCCGAGGTCGATGCGGGTATAGGGGCCAAGGCATTCAGAATTTTGTTCCACAACGAATTCCTTATCGGAGAACTTGTAGTTCATCGACCAGTTGGCGCCGGCGGTGAGATTCGTAAAGTCACCTGTTTCCGCGATCTGGCTGGTGCTGTCGCTTTTAGAGTAGTTGAAATTCAGCCCTGTAGAGAGCTCTGGAGTTAGCTGAAAGTTGAGTCCCAACCCGAGTGTGTACTGCTGATCCAAGCGACGATAGAAGCCGTTGGCAGTTCCAGTAAATGTTCCCTGGTCGTTATAGTCAGCCGTTGCTGGTGCATTCGAGGCGTCCGTGTAGTAGGCGAGGCGATAGGAGGCAAAAGGAGTGATGCTAATTTTGTCTGTGCAGTTGAGAATGTAGGTGCCCGTCAAGTTGTTATCGGTTCTGGTAAAGTAGGAGGGGTTAGAAAAAACATAGGAGGCCCGCCAGCTGAGGGAGACGGCTTGAGTATCGGTGAAGGGGTGAAAGTAGTTAGCGGAGTAGGCAGCGGTGATTTCATTCAAGAAATTGGTCTCGGCATCTCCCGCAACAGAGTTTCTTTCATCAGGAGTATTTAAGAAAAAATAACCGTTCACATCCACAGAAAGGCCAACCGTTAATTCATCTGAGATTTGTTTGTTCGCGCGGAAAAAGATATTCGCGAGAAGAAAATCTTGAGCCAAACCGATGTCATAAGTTCCTGCGTTATTGTTTGTTTGCGAAGGTTCTTCTTGGCTGAAGTAGTTAAAAAAGGAAGCACGGACACCAACCTCAGGAAAAAATTTATCATAACCGGGCATCGTTTGGATCGTGGGTGCCCACGCGCCCTCGATGGAGGAGATGGTCTGCCAGGCAGCTACCACGTTTTGCGAGTTCTTGGCGTAGTTTGCGTTGGAAAGCCAGCTATAGGATTGGTCCATATGAAGACGGGCAAACGGAAGGTCTGGAATCTCCCTGACGAGTTGGAGGGACCCAAGATCTTCCGAAACAGCAGTGGCTTCGACTGGGGTTTTGTCCTCGGGCTTTTCTTGAAGAGCGATCTTTCTTTGCCTCTCACGATCCTGTTGAGCTTGAGCATCAATCACTGCTTGTTGAGAGACGGCACTGGGCAGGGTCTGCGCGAATAAAGCCGGTTGGCAGATCAGGAAGAGAGCCAAAAAAGAGGCCAGATGACCTGATCTGGTTTTAAACGGTTGCTTGCTTTGTAAATGTACAGAATCCACCAACTCCACTAACTAGCCAAAGATCCTCTGTATACAATATATAGTATGACTTTTTACGCTATAACAACATATAGAAGTTTAAGTATAAAGCTATCTATATGTCTTCTGCATAGTGGCAATGCGTTTTTTAACGGAATCAATCAAGGGTTTTGGGCTGAGAACCTTGGCATGGTCTCCCCAACTGAGAATCCAGCGCTCAATTTCTTCCAAGGCGCCAAGGGTCATTTCAAGTTCAATGCCTCCATCCTTCCCATTCCGAATTTTCTGGCTGGGGTGCCAATCTCTTTCACGGACAAGGCGGGCTGCAAAGGAGTCGAATCGAACTTTGACCAGGTGCTTCCCAGTACCCGCAAAAACCCCGAATCCGCCTTTGAGTTCCTTTTCCGCTGAAAAACCGCGGGGCCGATCGAAGATCTTTTTTGTCAATGTGGGTTTCTGGATTCGCGGGAGAGCAAATGTGCGGATTTGCGCGCGCTGTGGATCGTGAGCGAGGAGGTACCATGCGTTATCGATATTTGCAAGATGGTAGGGGTGGACACTGCGTGTCTCAGGAGCAGAAGCTCTCAGAGGTTGATAGGAAAATGAGATTTCTTGGCGTTGGACGATGGCTCGTGCCAAGAGGCGAAAAACTTCCAGGTCGGCAGCCGATGCGCCGGTGACTCGGAAGGAGTAGTCGGACCCCCACTCGCCCAAGTCAAAGCTGACCGTCTCCTTGAGGGCGCCTGTGAGTTTTTGAAACGCGCTACCCAAGGTTTTCTCAAACGGGGTGCCCCGGTACTGAGCCAAAACCTTCTGAGCGACAAAAAGGGCGAGAATCTCCCCTTCGCTGACCTGAAGAAGGGGGAAGGCCTCCACTTTTCCCGTGTAGCGAAACGTGTAGCGGGTGGCGTCATACTCGATGGGGAGGCCGAGGCGGTCTCGCATGAAGTCGAGGTCCCTCTGGATCGTTTTATAAGAAACCTCAAAATCTTTTCCTAGCTGCTGGCAGTTGACCGGCTGTTCGCTGGAAAGAAGGTCGTGCAGGCGGTGCATCCGTTCCAAGGGAGGACGGCTGTGCCCCCCGGAGGCTGGCAAAACTTTTTTCTTCATAGGACTCTTTATGTCCTACCCCGTCAGGCAAGCTGGTGCAAGAAAAAAGGAGGAATCGAAATATGGAAACATTAGTTCAGTGCAGATCCTGCGGGGAGGACACGAATCGGGCGGACTGGGAAGCCGTCGGTTCGTGTTGCGCCCATTGCGGGGAAAATACGGGGGGAAGCTTTAGCCGGGGGCTGGACGCGTTGGCGTCCATGCGCCGGCGGTTGGAACTGGAGCTGGTCTGGAGACCAGTCGCAGGCCATGCGTAGCGTGTTGGGGGTGCTTGCGGCTTTGGCAGGTGCAGGTTGCACAGGCGTCTCGTTAGGTTGTGCCTGGTGGGTGCCTGAGCTTTCCATCTTGTCGGCCGTGGCGGCAACTTTTTGGTGGCAGGTGGCGAAGATGGCGTAAAAAGAGGATTTTCAATTCTGGATTGGCCCACCTCGGTTTCGCCAAAGGTCCTGGCCTTTGAGGTATCGGGCTCCAAAAAGCAGCGGTATAGGGGGTGTTTTGAATGCGATAAGTAGGAGTTTTCAGCGCTGCCGATTTGAATACAATATATAGTATAATAAGGTCAGTTATTAACTATATGCTGTATTCAGGCCTAAGTTATTGGCATAAAGCAGTTTGCAGGGGCAAAAATACGCTAAAAAGCTTGACTTTCAACAAGTTATGTACATATTAAGGTTGTGCCTTTCGACATGCAATCTTCATGTATTATTTTGAACCTTATGGTCGCTTGGTCGGTCAAAGATTAAGTCGTATGTATTTGGATAAAAAAAATCTGCATCTCTTATTAGTCTGTGGGCTGTTTGGAACAGCTCCGCTTTGGGCCGTAGAATTGAAGGAAGCAGAGATCACGGCTCTAAAAAACATCGTGGAGCACGATACGGGGGAAGGGAAAGGGGCCACTCCGGCACACGCCAGCGAGAAAATCTTTGAAAAATCGAAACTGAGCACAGCCGCCGCTTCGATGGCCGAGCTTACCTTTGCCGACACCTCTATCACTCGCGTCGGGGCAAACACCTCCTTTTCGTTCCAATCCAAAGAGCGGTTAGTCAAACTCGATAAAGGAACTGTTCTTATCAATACACCGCCCGGAGCCGGCGGTGCGACAGTGGATTGCGGAGGAGTGACGGCGGCAGTCACCGGCACCACTTTCATGGCGAGCGTGGATGGAAACGGGAATAAGATGTTTGTGCTTTTGGAGGGTACGGGGGGGATGAAGGTAACCGCGGGGGGCAAAACAACGATGGTGAGAGCGGGCCAAGCTGCGTCCGTGGGTGGCGGTGAGGGGGGCGGGAAAAAAGAGGACAGCGGTGGTGGCCCCGGGGAAAAGAAAGCGGGCGGTGATAAGCCCGGCGCTGAAACAAAGGAATCTGGGGGAACAAAAGAATCCGGAGGAGATAAGGCAGGACCGGGGGATGGTGGAAAGCCCAAGGCAGCTGGCCCGGCACCTGCGGCCGATAAGGGACCTGGGGAGGGAAGTGCGGGCGGAGGAAAGCCCCCTGCTGCGCCGACAATTCAGGTTTTTGATGTGGATGTCCAAAAGGTCGTTGCCTCGACACCGCTGATTCAAGCCTTCGACAAGCCCTTGCCGTCTGCGCAAAAAATTCAGGCCACGGTGGAGGTGCAGCAGGCTAAAATGTCCGAGGGGAAAATGGAGTCGCTGGGGGTTGAAATTGTGGCGGTGAAAGCGGACGGTGACGTGCTTGTGGGTGCACCCAAAGTGGCGGCCGAGGCGCCCGCCAAAAAAGAGGAACCGAAGGCTGATGCGCCGGCTAAAAAAGAAGATGTGGTTGCGAAAAAGGAAGAGGTGGCTGGCAAAAAGGAAGATGGAGGATTGAAGCCTGAGCCCAAAGCGGATCCCAAAGGTGATCCAAAAATGGCCGGTGGACCTGCTCCCGATAAACTGGACATCAGCACGGCAGCGGGTCCAGGAGCAGGAGCCCCGCCTGGTCCCTCCGGAACCTCAGTAGCGGCCGCGACCCCTCCTCCCCCTCCTGCGGCGCCTTCCATCCCGCCTCCGCCTGTGAATATTGGCCAAATCGTCAACCAGCGCACACAAGAATTGGCTCCCATTGTTTTGACCGTTCGAGCGGACGACGCTTCTCGCGCCTTTGGAGCACCAAATCCTGACTTTGGGTTTTCCATTACGGCGGGCGGGCTTTTAGCCGGTCACTCCGTCGTGACAGACTTACGAACAACGGCCAATAATTTTAGCGAAGTATCGGGGGGTCCCTTTGGAATTACTTTAGAGGGGCTTAGAATCTTGGACGGCTCAGGTGGAAATGTTACAAGTCGATACAATCTGACGAAGGTTTCCGGCTCTTTGACTATTTTTAAGGCAGAGCAAGGGGTGAATTTTGCGTTGCCTTCCAATCTCACCTTTGGAACTGAAGCGGGTCTTGTGGCCGGCGTTCGTGGTGGGGAGGTGAGTTTTGCGGTGGTGAGTGGGCCGGCCAAGATCGAGAATGGCAAGTTGGTGCCGGAGAGCGGGACGGGCACGGTGGTGGTGAAAGCGATTACGCCAGGGGATGCGAATTACCGTGGGGCGGAAGCGCAGCAAACGATCAACTTGGCCAAAGCTGGGCAGAGTGTGAGGTTTACGTTGCCTGGGAGTCTGACGTTTGGCGCAGACACCAGTTTGAGTGCGACGAAGTTAGACAGCGCGGTGGTGAGCTTCGAAGTGTTGAGTGGGCCAGCCAAGATCGAGAATGGCAAGTTGGTGCCGGAGAGCGGGACGGGCACGGTGGTGGTGAAAGCGTTTACGCCGGGAGATGCGAATTACCGAGGTGCGGAAGCCCAGCAAACGATCACTTTGGCTAAGGCGGGGCAGGCATTAAACTTTGAAATAGGCACGGCTCCGACCTTCTTAACTGGAAGTACTCGGTCTATTCCCGTCGTGACTGGGGGTAGGGCCGCTGTGACTTTTTCGATCAAAGAATCAGACGGGCGTGCTTCCCTTGCGTCCGGCTCTTTGGTGATCGGGAAAATCTATGGAGCGAATTCTTTCACGGTCGAAGCAAGTGCCACAGAAGACGGTAATTATGTCGGAGCCCAAAAGGAGGTTGTGATCGGAATTACGCCCGATCTAGAAGCTATAGTTCAAAGTAACCCTCTACGAGGATTAGTGGAATTTGATAATCTTGCTTTGCAAAACGCGTCCGACAACTACTTCTACTTTAAGGGTTCGGTTGCCGGGAGTCCGGGAGCATTGGCGAAATACTTTGTTGATGCGCCCGGAAAGTACGATGTCATGGGAACCAGCACGGTTTACGTGCCACTGGCTAATGCCCAAAAGGTAGAACTTCTGGCCAGCGGCCAAGATTTTGACTTTTTTGCGGCTCAAGCAACGAAGCTGACCCAAAATCTTGATCTTGGGGCGATGCCCCTGACTGGAGGCCGAGGTGAGGTTTTCTTTTACGCTACGCGCCAAGAGATGGGACTGGCATCAGCGAAATTCTTCGGAACCGTTTCCCCCTCCGGAGTACCCACGATGAGTTACGACAACTCCTCCATGGATTTGTGGGAGGGGAGCTGGGCAGATTGGCGAAATGTGGGTGGCACGATCCAAGGGGGGTTCGCCATCGACGTGCCTTCCTCCAAGGAAAAGGTCGGTTTTGTCGCTGGCACTGGCGGAATATCGATTCAGGGCGTTACGGTGAATGCGAACGGGGCTGCACTTGAGGTTTTGGCTTCGGGGGATCTTCTCGTTCAGGCCGCCTCGTTCCTGGATCTTTCCCCCGTCCGAGAAACTTCGATTCAATCCTTGGGGCTGATCCAGATGGGGGCCACGACCGAGGAGTTGGCTGCGCTGGCCACGATAGAAACATCGGCCGGGAGGGATCCCATCCCAGCCCAAGAAGCCCTGCAAGAAGAGAGACAGGTGCGAATCGAATCGCGCGGGGGCGTTTCGAATGCTGGGGAAGCCATTACGGGGGGAGTCGCCGTGGTTCGCTCGGCAACCGGATTAGAGATGAGGGATGTTGTGATCCGTGGATTTGGTCAGATTGAATTGGCAAAAGGACTAGAATCCTCAGCCCCTAGAGTTTTGGTGAGTGGAAGTTCCGTTCGTGACTTTAAAATCAAGGAGCTAGTAGGGGCCTTCATCAACGCCGATTCGAAGATCCAGATGGCGGCACTCGACGCGAGCGGAGAACTCGCAGGCACAATGGTGGTGCAAAACGGATTGCCGGTAAACCGCCAGCTGGCCGGGGTGCTCGACAAGACGATTACCGACTCTCGGAAGAATCTTCTGGTGGATGCACAGACGGTTTCTTTGGCGGCGAAGCGGTTGGAGTTCCAAAATACGACGATTGCGGCGATGTCCGCCATCAATGCTAGGGCAAACACGGTTTTGCTGAACAATGCGAACTTCACCGTCATCGCCCAGAATGGGATGATCAATTTTTATACCCAGCAGGGCTTGGTCAACCGGACTTTTGGATCGGACGGGGGTAGCGACAATGGAAAGCTGAACTTCACCGGGGTGAACAATTTCAGGATCGGCAACAACTCCTTCACCGTTCAGGACCAGGCGACTCTGAACCAGCACTACGGAAACAATATTGTGGACATGAACCAAAACTTCGGCCGGCCTGAGGCTGGTAAAGTGAACGTTCTGAAAATGTAAGAGACCCAAGAATGTTTATGAGAGAATTTTTCCATGCAGGAGTCGCGCCTGCCCGTGGGTTAATTTTGGCTCGGTCGCGGGCGGTGGCGAGATGGGCCCAAGCTGTATGGCTGATCTGTTTGCTGGCGAGCTTATTTCCCTCGGCCTATGCCCAAACCACGACTCGAGGTTTCGGAAACGGAGCTAATCAGTTCACGATGGATTTTGTCACGATCGGCAATCCGAACAACCCGGCCGATACCACGGGGACTCCTAATCCTGTTGGCTCGGTGGCCTACACCTACAATCTGGGCAAGCACGAGGTAAGCAGGGACATGATCAACAAGGCCAACACAGCAGGGGGCTTAGGGATCACGATGTCTGATATGAGCAGCTATGGTGGCAACGGAGTAAATAAGCCTGCAACGGGAGTGACCTGGCATGAGGCGGCCAAGTTTGTGAATTGGCTCAATACGAGCACAGGAGGGACAGCGGCGTATAAGTTTGTCAGTGGAACACTCCAGCAGTGGTCTCCGACAGATGCAGGGTACAACGCGAGTAATTTATTTAGGAACAGCCAAGCGAAGTATGTCATCGCCAGTAGGGACGAGTGGTACAAAGGAGCGTATGGTAGTCCTAACGGAACTTGGTATAATTATCCCACTGGAAGCGATAGCAGACCATCGGCAGTAGCTGGTGGAACAGATCCCAACACGGCGGTTTACGGTGGACAAGCTGGCCCTGCGGATATCAACAACGCGGGTGGGTTAAGTTCATATGGAACGATGGGGCAGGGAGGGAATGTGTGGGAGTGGAATGAGACAGCACATGACGGAGTTTACAACACAGTGGGCGAGAGCCTGGAGATGCGCGGCGGCTCCTGGGACATCGGCAGCGACTACTTGGATGCCTCCTACCGTAACTACTACGTCGATCCGGCGATTGATGGGAACAACTCCTACGGGTTCCGTGTTGTAGTTGTGTCTGATTTCAACTCTACCATTAATAACGGGGAAGTAACGATCACGGGATATACGGGGACAGGAGGCGTGGTGGAGATTCCTGCCACCATCGGGGGGTTGCCGGTGACCACGATTGGGCAAAACGCGTTTCAAAGTAAGACGAGTGTGACTTCAGTCGTTATTCCAAATGGGGTGACAACGATTTTGGACGCGGCGTTTGCCGGGTGTAGCGGCATGACGGCCATCACCCTGCCCAACAGCCTGACAAGTATCGGGGGTTACGTTTTCGACGGTTGTAGCAGTCTTCAAAGCATCACCATCCCGGACGGCGTGATTAGTATCGGGCCAAACGCATTTGCATGGTGCACCAGCCTGGCCGGCATCACGCTTCCCAGTGGATTGAAGAAAATTATATCCGGCACATTCTGGGCTTGCAGCAACCTAACCAACATCACCATTCCCGGCGGTGTGGATGAGATTCAATACAACGCATTTTTGAACTGCTCCAAGCTTGCGTCGGTTTATTTTCAGGGGAATACGCCGCCAACAATCGGAGTGAATGCCTTTAGTGGAATCGCCAGTGGGGCGGTGGGCTATTATCCTGCGACGGCGAGTGTGGTGTGGGGGAGCGTAACGGTGGCTGGACTTACCGTAACGCCCTTCGGCCAAGTGAACCGTGCGCCGGTGATTTTGAGTCGTTTTTCGGTGGGCTTTAACGAGGACGGTAGGAGCACCACCGGTTGGACGGGCGTCGGCGCGAACGACACCTATGGGCCCGATAAGCCTTCATTCTCCAACAGCGTCCTGGTTGCAACGGCGACGGGATCGAGCTCGTTAGGAAGCGCCCCCCTTGCGACGGGAACCTATACCGTGCAGTTTGCTCACGGACTGCCTTTTCCCAACGCAGCCCCCGGAACATTGACGGTTTCTGCTCAGGCTGTTGCCGATGGAAGCAGCGGCACGCTGTCAACCCTGGGCACAAGCGAAGTGATCACCCTGCGGACAGACACCACTTGGACGACCGACTCTTTCACCTTTACGATCCCAAATGGAGATCCTGCGATTGGGAAATATTTAAAGCTCACATTTAACCACTCCGTGGAAAACGTGTGGCATGGAATTGATAGCGTGAGGGTCTTCATTTCGGGCCCGTCCACCCTCGGCATCCCTGCACTGACCGAAGATGTGACAGGCAACCTCCTGTTCTCGGGCACACCTTTCTCTGATGTGGATGGCTCCAGCCTAACGGTGACTCTGAGTGTGGACGCCGGCACGATCACGGGTAACGCTGGCACTGGAATCACGGTGGGAGGCACGGGAACAGCACGGACCTTTGCGGGAACGGTGGCCGATCTGAACGCGTATTTTATAACGGCAGGGAAGATCACGTATCTGGCTCCGCAGGACTTTAACGGGAGCAAGACGCTAGGCATCTTGGTGAGTGACGGCGAACTCACGGCAAACGGGTCGGCCACGATCAATGTGCAACCGAGGAACGATGCGCCGACACTTGCTGGGCAGTCGACGACCTACGACGCATTGGCGGAATTCATTGATGGGCCTACCCTTCAATCGGCAAACAGCCGTTGGCAGTATCTGGGAGGAAATGCGTCTACACTGGCCTTGTTGGGGAACTGGAAAACCACCGGTAATGAGGTCATTCAAAATCAACCCCAGTGGGACGGAAACTCTGGTTACCTAAACAATTATCCCTTCGTTCAGCGGATCAACTCCACCACCGGCCCTGTCCCTGCCGGCAGCCTGGTGATCCACCCTTCGGATATGGAGGAGGCAAATCGGGCCGTGGCCATCGGATGGAAAAACACCTCCGTCCAGACTGTGGCGGTAAACTTCCATGTGAACCTTCGCCTCCCCCCGTACGGGTCGAACGACGGAATCGATTATAAGCTGCAGAGAGGTTTGGCAGGATCTTCCCGGTATCTTTTAATCCGATCGGGTTTGCTGGAAAATGGCGGTTCTGTTGCTCTGGCCTCCGATGGCTTGCTGGAAATGCGGCCCGGGGAAATGCTCTATCTTATTGTTGATTCTAAGAACAATTTTTATGCGGACCACACGGAAGTGAGTGCGTTCACGGTGACTGTGTTTGAGGGAGTCAATCTGGACTCGATTTCCGGGGGCACAGTTCCCGCCAGCAATCCGGGCACTGCGGTGACTGTCCTGACGGCGGCTTACTCGGACAACGACTCCGGTGCCCTCAAGGGAATTGCGATCACAGGGGTTGATACGAGTCATGGCTCTTGGGAGTACACGTTGAATGGTGGAAATATTTGGGATTCGCTGAACGGCGTTAGTCTCAATTCAGCGCGTTTGCTCAAAAGCGATGCTCAGCATCGGGTTCGATTTGTTCCGAATGCAAACTTCAGTGGTAATGCGGAGATCCGGTATCAGGCCTGGGATCAGACCAGTGGGGAGGATGGTGCCTTGGCCGACCTAACGGCGGTGGGTGGAGGAGCCTGGGTCTTGGTGGCCTACGGAGCGAATGCCAGTTTGGGGGGATTCTTGACGGGACCTTCGGGGAGTTTTTCTTCATCGGCGCGCAACGGCTCTGCCGTTCTGCCCAGCTCTTTGGATATTCTGAAAAACAGCATCGAATTGGCGATGACCTGGACGGCGTCGGGTGGGTCGTTACCGAGTGGGGGCATTGGTTCCTACACGCACGGAATTGCGTTCGCGTTGCCCAATCCGGCTGGAATGAACTTTGATGGATCTGCTAGTAGCCCGCTCATTTACAATAATGGCGCCAATCCGCTCAACAGCTCCTTTGCGGTTGGCAGCTCTAATCCGGATCAATCGTTGGTGGATGTAAGAACTTTGGTGGGTTCGCCGGGAATGCCATCCCAGATGTATCTCCGAAACAAAACTTTTGGGGCGGGGTATGGAGGCGTGTACGGCCTGGTGATGAACGACGGCTCCAATGCACAGTTGGACTATAGCCAGGTGCCTGATAGCCAGACCTTCAAGGCAGTTTATCTCGATCATGGGGCTGGGGCTGCGCAGGGACAGGGGTTGGTGATGGGTGGCAGTGGCGGAGCTTCGAACAGTTATGTTCCCTCCACCATGGCGTTGTGGGCACGGTTGGATCCTCTTCAGGTCTTGGCCTTGAGTGGAGGAAATCCGATCAGCAGCTCGGGCAATTATCTTTTAGACGGGGTCAGCACCTCCTATGTCGACCTCATTGATTTTGATGCAAGTGGAGCTTTCTCGGCCGAGACGGCAACAGGCACGATTCAGGTCATGGATACCTCGGTCCCTGTCATCACTCTGATCGGGGCAAATCCGCTGGAGATATTTAAGGGAGCGACTTTCTCTGATCCTGGCGCAACGGTGACGGACAACGCGGACGCGACGAGGACGATCGCTGGGACTGGAGAGGTGAATACAGCGACCGTAGGAAATTACACGTTGAATTATAACGCGACCGATGCGGCGGGTAATCCGGCCGTGCAGATGACACGGACGGTGAATGTGGTGCTGGATCCGGCAGGGGACGAGGATGGGGACGGGGTAACCAACGGAGCGGAGAGTTCAGCTGGAACTAATCCACTGGTCAAAAACATTCTCCGATTCCAGAACATCGACATGCTGGCCCTGGGCAAGGGTAATTTCTCCATCGCAGAATCCAACGGAGGGGGCGGGGCTCCGGTTGGATTCCGGTACGGAACCCCGGCGTATTACGGTGGGGTTCCGTTCTTCATTACCGATCAGTCCAATCAGGTCTGGCATGCGGCCCGGGCACCTGGCGGGAACGGGACGGGGGTGGTTTCGGAAACCTTCCCGATTGCGGTGAACAATGTCTACGGCTTTTACACCTTAGCGGGACTTTGGTGGGGGGTTGCCGGTTCCTACGTGACCTATACCTTTAACTTCAGCGACGGGTCCTCGTACTCCAAGGAACTGACCAACAATGTGGACTTGAGGGACTTCAATATTCCTTCCAGCTTCGCCAACAGCATCAACGGAACAACGACACAGAACGTTTTTGTCTCAGGGAACTATCATCTGGATCGGCAGTGGATCGACTTTTCCGCCGCAGGCCACGGGGGAAAGAATCTCGTTAGCTTCACGGTCACAGATCGTGGAGCTTCGGGTAGTAGCCGGATTTTCCTTGCCGCCGCGACGGCCCAAGTGGGCGCGCCGGGCCAGATTCCGCCTGGGGCAACGGACACGGACGGAGACGGGATTCTGGACAGCTATGAGCTGGGCTTGCCCCTCAGCACCAAACCCGATGATGCCGATACGGACGACGACGGGCTAAGCGACGGCACAGAGATCAGTGGAACGACAGATCCGCTCGTCGCCGATGTTGACAACGATGGACTCAAAGACGGGGTAGAGTTCGCCATCGGCACCAATCCGCTGGTGGCGGATTCGGATGGTGACGGCACTCCGGACGGGGATGAGGATGCGGACAACGACGGGGGCAGTAATCGAATTGAAGTAGGGCTCGGCAACAGCTTGACGGTGGCAAACGTCTACAATCGGTTGATCAACGGCAGCTTTGAGGATGGAACCGTGAAGCCGAGTCCGGGGGGTAATTTACCGACCCACCAAAATAATGTTCCTGGATGGAAGACCACGGCGAACAACAATTTCACCATTGAGCTTTGGGGTGCGGGATTCACACCAGGCGGCAGCGGTGGTTCAAGTGGTGGCGACGGCAATGTTTTGGCGGAGCTGAACTACATTGCCAGTGGAACTTTGTATCAGGATGTGATCATGACTGTGGGGACAACGGTTAGCTATTCCTTCCTCCACCGGGGACGGAGCGGCACGGAAACGATCGAGTTCCGGATTGACCGGTTGGTGGGGGGACCGGGCAGCGCGGTGGAGGCCAACTTCTTCAACCGGCAAGTCAGCACCGGCAACGGAGCTTGGGTCCGCTATCGGGGGACTCCGGCTGGTACGGTGCAGGCAGGCAAGACCTACCGGTTCTCTTACTCCTCTATCACCCCAGACGGTGGCTCGGGGAACCTTTTGGACGGCGCATCCTTTGAAATCGACCAAGATGCCGACGGTCTGACCGACTCCGTCGAAACTAACACTGGAACGTACGTCTCCGCAAACAACACCGGGACGAATCCGTCGAATCCCGACTCCGACAACGACGGGTTGTCGGACGGACAAGAGGTGAACACCTACGGCACGAATCCGTTGCTGACGGACACCGATGGCGATGGCGCCCCTGACGGTGTGGAAGTAACGGCTGGAACGAATCCCAAGCAAAACTCCTCTCTGCCGAAGCCCGTCATCTCTATACAACCTGTCTCGATTACGAACACGGCGGGTGGGAGTGCGGCCTTCTCGGTCACGGCAACAAATCCCGCTGGGGCACCAGGTGAACTGACTTACCAGTGGAAAAAGAGTACGAACATTATTTCCGGACAAACGAATCAAACACTCAACTTGGCTCCGCTGACGGTGGAGCAAAGCGGCTCTTATTCTGTCGTGGTTGCCAACATCTATGGTTCGACGAACAGCACAGTGGCTACACTGACGGTGAACAAAGCCACTCCGACAATTACTGTAGCTCCGACGGCGACACCGATCGTCTACGGCCAGACTTTGGCATTCTCAACATTAAGCGGGGGAAGTGCCAGTGTGCCGGGCACGTTTGCCTTTACCACGCCCTCGACAGCTCCGAATGCTGGGACGGTCATTCAAGATGTGACATTCACGCCGTCGGACACAGCCAATTACAACACGGCAACGGCCTCGGTAAGCGTAACGGTGAATGCAGCTCTGATCTCATCGGGTTTCTCGCACACGCTTTATCTCGGGGCGGGTGCCACCACCGTGACGGCCTGGGGGTTGAACACCGATGGGCGGCTCGGCGTGGGCGATATGAGCTCACCCGTCAATTGGGCCAAGACCGTGCAGGGGATTCCCGTTGGAGTCACGGTGGACGCCTTGTCAGCAGGCGGAACGCATAGTCTGATTCTGGCGGGCGGGCAGGTGTATGCAGCAGGATCGGATCGTTTTGGACAGCTTGGCCAAGGGGCGGTGAATGGGGCGAACAAGACTAGCTTCACTTCCGTGGCGATTCCCTCGAGTACTCCCGTGGCTGTAGCGGCCGGAGGAAACCACAGTCTGATTGTTACCACATCTGGAAAAGTTTTTGCCTGTGGAGACAATTTCTATGGCCAGCTGGCTCAACCTGCCACGACGGCGAGCTCGGGCACCTTGGTCGAAGTGAATTTCCCAGGCCTAAGCACCAAGATTGTTTCCGTGGCTGCGGGGGCAGATCACAATCTGGCGGTGGATGAAAATGGCGGAGTGTGGGTGTGGGGAAGAAACAGTTATGGCCAGCTCGGGAAAGGCACCCGCACCGCTGCGGAGCGCATTCCGAGCAAGCTCGTGGGGGTGGCGGCGCGGGCGGTCGCGACAGGCTTTAGTCATTCCCTCATTTTGGAAACGAGTGGAAAGGTGCGCGGTTTTGGTCGAAACAATTGTGGGCAAACGGGACAAAGTGCGACCTCCAGCGTGGTGCTCGTGCCAACGCTGATTGCTGGTTTGAACGACATCCAATTATTGGCGGCGGGAACAGACAGCTCTTTTGCTATCGATCAAGCAGGGCAGCTGCGAAGTTGGGGGT
>JBIKNP010000016.1:0-50528 GCA_044358595.1 Methylacidiphilales bacterium | reverse complement strand
CATGGCATGCCTAGTTCAAAAGTATGGGGGAACGTCTGTTGCCAATCTGGAAAGAATCCAGAGGGTTGCGGATCGTGTGGCTGAGTCTCGTCGGCAAGGGAACCGATTGGTGGTGGTGGTTTCGGCGATGAGCGGAGTGACGGATGGGTTGTTGCGGATGGCCCGGGATTTACACAAAGAGCCGAGCGAACGGGAAATGGATCTACTGCTTGCGACAGGTGAGCAGACGACGACGGCTTTACTCGCGATTGCGCTTCAAGGGCGTGGGGTTGAGGCGGTGGCAATGACGGGAGCGCAGGCAGGAATTGTTACGGATGGGACGCATACGAAGGCGAGGATTGCGAATGTGACCCCTCAGGCGGTTCAGGCTCATCTGAAGGCGGGGCGTGTTGTGATCGTGGCCGGTTTCCAGGGGCAGACGATGCAGGGCCAAATTACGACGTTGGGGCGTGGGGGATCGGATCTGACGGCGATTGCGTTAGCGGCGGTACTCAAGGCTAAGAGGTGTGAAATTTATACGGATGTGGACGGGGTATACACGGCGGATCCAAGGACCGAACCGAATGCGCGCAAGATTCAGGAAATTTCGTATGATGAGATGTTGGAGCTAGCCAGTACGGGGGCGAAGGTGATGCAGGCGCGTTCGGTTGAGTTTGCAAAGAAGTTCGGGGTGGTCTTTGAAGTAAGATCGAGTTTCAATGGGTTGAGAGGAACCCTAGTGAAAGAAGAAGCTAAATCGATGGAGCGGGTAGTGGTGCGTGGCGTGAGTTTGGAAAAGAGCCAAGCCAAAGTGACGTTGGTGGGGGTGGCAGATCGACCCGGGGTAGCGGCCAAGCTTTTTACCGGAATCGCAAAGGCGGGAATCAATTTGGACATGATCGTTCAAAACGTTTCTCTGCCGACGGGTGGAAAAAAGAGCAAGGCACAAACGGATATCACCTTTACGGTGCCACGGGAGGAATTGGCCAAGACTCGCAAGTTTCTAGAACCGTTCCGCCGAGGGGGTGGAGCCCGGCAGATCGTATTCCGTGAGGGGGTCGCCAAGCTCTCCGTGGTGGGAATCGGAATGCGAAGTCATAGCGGGGTGGCGGCACAGCTGTTTCGTGCGTTGGCGAGGGCGGGGGTGAACATTCAGATGATCAGCACGAGTGAGATTAAGATTACTGTAGTGGTGGATGAGGCACTGGGGGCTCGTGCAGTACGGGCGGCTCACCGAGAGTTTCGGCTTGGGAGGAAAGGATGAGCGGGGATCGAATCGATCCGCGACCATTTTGGATTCGGTGGCGGAGTTACGATTGGGCCTTTTTTTTGCTTCAAATCTTTCTAGGGCTGCGTTTTTTGGCTGCAGGTTTAGGAAAGTTTAACGGCCCCCAGGGGTTAAGTTTTCAGCACTTCTACAATCAGGTCATGCCTGCGTTGAGCCAGCCCTTTTTAGAAAAAACCATCCTGCCTGCGTGGTCGGTTCAGCTGTATTTAGGTGGCTTGCCCTACATTGAGATCCTCCTAGGGGCGGGAATTCTTGTAGCGGGGAAAAATCGTGGCCCGCTAGTTTTGGCGGGAATCCTTTATGTATCGTTAGCGTTTGGGCAGATGCTGATTGGCGGGCACACAACGGTGGCTGACATAGGGATACATTTGGGTTTAGTGGTGGCGGCACTTTTGTTGGCAGGGGATAGCAAGCCGCTCTCTCGGTAAAAGTGGGTAGACGATGCCCCGGCTAGGACTCGAACCTAGGACCAACCCCGACAGGAGTCGGGGCTGCTCTAGGGTTCAAACCAAAGTTAAGGTTTGCCCCGGCTAGGACTCGAACCTAGGACCAAGTGATTAAGAGTCACCTGCTCTACCAACTGAGCTACCGAGGCGTAAGGGGTAAGAATATCGGAAAAGAGGCTATCCTGCAACGCCTTCAGAAACGGTGAGTTCTCGATTGAGGAGTTTGTGTGTGCAGGCATTCTCAGGGCGTGAAAGGGAACTGCTCGATTCAAGAGAGGATGTTTTTTTATGAGTTTTTGGGATGATTTTCGTAAATTTGCGATTCGAGGGAATGCACTGGATTTGGCTGTGGGTGTGGTTGTGGGGGGTGCCTTTGGGAAAATTATTACCTCCTTGGTCAACGATATTGTTTTGCCGCCGATTGGTTTGCTGATGGGAAAAGTTGATTTCTCCAACTTGTTTCTGGTTCTTGGAACGGGATCGTATTCGACACTGGCGGAAGCCAAAAAAGCGGGTGCTCCTGTTCTTTGTTACGGTGCATTTTTAAGTTCAGTTCTGGATTTTCTGATTGTGGCTTTTTGTATTTTCCTCGCTGTGCGTTGGCTGGAGCGATTTCGATTACTCCCTTCACTCATGATGGGAGATGTTCCGATGACTCGTTCTGAAAAGCTGTTGGAGGAGATCCGAGATGAGCTCCGAGATAAGAGGAGTGGAGGGTAAGGTTATGGAAAACCAAAACCAAACTCCGCAATCGGGACTGCAGATCTCGGGGAATATTGGATTGGATCAGGACGGAGTGATTCGTGCGACGGTCAAAGGAGATATTCGTTCAGTTAGTAAGCTTGTGATTGCGAAGGAGTCGGTTGTTTCTGGGGTGGTCCGGGCAAGGGATGTTCGTTTGGAGGGGCGAGTGGATGGTGGGATCGAGGGTTCTGGGCAGGTATGGTTGGTTTCGGGGTCGGTTTTACGAACGCGTTGTGCGGCCAAAGCATTGAGGATTGATCCCGGCACCGATTTCAATGGTGAACTGCAGGTGGGAGAGTAGTTCGTGACAATGGCAGTACCCAAGACTGAGGTTCGGTGTCCCGAGTGTGGGCATGCGCAGTTGGAGTCGGAGAACTTTATCTCCACGGTATGCAGGAGCTGTAGCTTTTACTTTAAATCGTCCCTAGCCCGGCAGTCCAAAAAGAGAAAAGTGAATCGTGTTTCGATTCAGAAAAGAGAACTAACCTGTGCAGACTGTGGAGCGGTGCAGATGGTGGCAGAGGAGGCTCAGTCTTCCACCTGTTTGGAGTGTGGTCGGCATTTGGAGTTGGGGCATCGATTGATTGAGGGGGAGCATCTGGGAAACCTGAGTTTAGAGGGGGAATTACAGATTGGGCCAAAAGGCAATTTTGGTGGTTCGAAAGCAAGAGCTGCACGGATTGTCTTACAAGGGAGGGCGACTGGGTTTTTGGAGGCTGCGGAGTGGTTGAGAGTGGAGGGACAGGCAAAGATTCGATCGGGTGGAAAAGGCAACCAGCTTACGATTCTGGAGGGGGCAAGTCTGGAGGCAGGGGATCTTTTAAGTTTTGAAAGTGGAGAAGTGAATGGGGAGTTGAGGTGCGAAACTATTTCGATTGCAGGAATGCTCCGTGTGGGGCCACGGGGAAGAGTGGTTGCAGAGAAAATCGTTTTTGGAGAGTTGACCGTCGAATTGGGAGGCAGACTTTCCGGTTATGGAGAGGTCAAAGCAAAGCCTGTTGAGGCTCGAAAAGAGCCCGCCAGTGAGGACGAGATTAGCGAGACTTCGAAGTCGAAGTAGCAGCGAGGCGCCGGAAGACAGGGGCAAATTCGGGTGCAGAGGCTTTTCCTTCGATTGGATCGGAGCGGCCACGGAAGATTGCGGACTCAGCGACAATAAATTTTGCAGTCTGCACATCGCCAAAGAGTTCGGCTTTGTCGCACACTTCGATGGATTCAGTGGCGATGATGTTTCCCTGAACTTTGCCTCGGATGATTACTTTTGCGGCTTGAATTTCGGCTTTGATCACGGCTTCCGAGCCGATTGTGAGAGTGCCTTGGGAGATAATTTCTCCTTCAAAAGTGCCGTTAAATTCGAGGGCGCCATCGAACGCGAGAGTGCCTTTGATCTCCACTTGATCGGTGATCATGGCTGTGCGAGGTGAGGATGAATCGATTCTGGACACATTTTCATTCTGGGTCTCAGGATAGCTGAATGTGGCATCCAATGTCTCGCCTTTACGACCATTATTTCTATTAAACATATTACTATGTTTTATGGAAAAAGTTTACTGCTGTAAAGGTTTTTTTGGGGCGACATTTTGGGATTCTTGACACTGGGTAAGCCTTTCTCCCAACCTCATTTACATGATTCATCACTTGAAGCTGATCCATTTAAAGCCCGGGTTACCCAAGGAGAAGGTTGAGGAGGTGATGGTGGAGAGCCGGATTCGAATCTTAAAAATTCAGGATGTGCTGAGTTTGGCTTGCGGAAAAAAAATTCCTGGCAAAGAGGAGACTCCTCACGATCTCTTTTTGGCTTTGGAGTTTGAGAACAGCCTTAAGCGTACGGCCGCGTTTGACCACCCGCTGTACCAGCAGTTTGAGGCTCAGGTGTTAAAACCGAATGCACAAAAAATTGAGGTCTTGGAATTTGAGATGGATCCCGGAAAAGACGTGCGTTTTTCTTAAAGAAGAGAGGATTGCTGATCCGCGATGAAGAAGCGGGCAGTCGTGGGGGTGGGAGTGGCAGGGTTTCCTGAAAAAGCAGCGGGAAATACTTGGGCTTTTTTGCAGTGGGGTTTGGGATTGCGAGAGTTGGGTTGGGAGGTGTGGTTGGTCGAGTCACTCAAGGCCAAGGAGCTAAAAAACTCGAAAGGCGAGAATGTGCGCTTGGGCGGTAGTGTTAATTTGGCTCACTGGAATCGTATTTTAAAGGAGATCGCTTGGGATGATCGGGCGACCCTGCTGGTCGAAGGGGAACATGTCGAAGAGCAACCCCTCCGGGATTTTGCCGCCGGAGCGGATCTTTTCCTGAATCTCTCGGGTCATTTTAAAAGGCCCGATTTGGTGGAGAAAGTAGCCAGCCGAGTGTATGTCGATTTGGATCCTGCGTTCACCCAAATCTGGGCCAAGGTCTATCAAAGCCCAATGAATTTTGCGGGGCACAATGCTTTTTGGAGTGTGGGATTGGGAATGGGGAGGGGGGCGGTGGTTCCGGATACAGGTCATGAATGGAAAGCGGTGGTTCCTCCCGTGAGTCGAAGGTACTGGTCGAAGGAAGCGGTGGGGCATTCGCAAGGTAGAGCGGCGGATCTGGGGGAGAATCGGTGGACAACAGTAGCGCACTGGTACGGATATTCAGCGGTGGAGTGGGAGGGAAGGGAGTACAGTAACAAGGCGCCTGAGTTTGAGAAATTGAGAGCTTGGCCGAAGCGGAGTGGTATTAGGCCACTGGTGGTGACCGATCTGGGAGCTGGGGAAGAAAGGGATTTGCTTGAAAAAGCAGGATGGGAGTTTCACGAGCCGGGGCCTGTCTGTTCCGATTGGCAGGAGTATCGAAACTTTCTCGCTTCGAGTCGGGGCGAGTTCTCTCCGGCCAAAGGAGGTTATGTCACTGCGAAGACTGGTTGGTTTAGCGATCGAAGCGTGTTGTATCTGTCACTGGGACGACCTGTTTTACTTCAGGAGACAGGCTGGTCGAACTGGTTGCCAGAGGGGATGGGTTTGGTGGCTTTTGAGTCGTTAGATGAAGCGGTGGAAAAGGTGATGGAGATAGAGAAAGATTATGCGGCGCACAGCCGTGGCGCGGAAAAATTGGCGGAAGAGCATCTGGATGCGATGCGATCGATCCCCCAGGCGTTGGCCTGGTTGTGAGTTGTCGGCAGGTCGGGCGACTAGGAAGTTGGATTTAGATTGAGGAGGGCGAGGGCGGGGTTCTCAACAAACTTTTTGATGGCGATGAGGAAGGTGACGGCCTCTTTGCCGTCGATCAAGCGATGGTCATAGGAGAGGGCGAGGTTCATCATGGGACGGATTATTACCTGATCTCCAATAGCGACGGGGCGTTGCTGGATCGCGTGAAGACCGAGGATGGCAGATTGGGGTGGGTTCAGGATTGGGGTGGAGAGAACAGAGCCATACACCCCTCCATTGGAAATCGTGAAGACTCCGCCCATCAGGTCAGGCAGGGAAAGTTTGCCTTCACGAGCGCGATTCGCGACAGCGGCAAGGGATTTCTCTAAACCGGCAAGATCAAGTTGATCGCAATCCCTTAAAACAGGCACCACCAACCCTTTTTCGGTTCCAACGGCGACACCGATATCGAAATAGTGCTGAGTGACGATTTCGTCTCCTTCAATTCGGGCGTTCAGAGCGGGAACTGTTTTGAGTGCGTGGACGGCGGCTTGGAGGAAGAAGCTCATAAAGCCGAGTTTAACGCCGTGCTGTGCTTGGAATGTGGGTTGGACTTCGGTTCGAAGAGCAATCAGGTTGGATAAATCGGCTTCGTTGAAGGTGGTCAAAATCGCGGCTGTTTGCTGGGCACTCACGAGACGATCCGCGATCTTGCGACGAAGGGGGGACATCTTCTTTCGAGTTTCCCGGCCAGAGCGTGAGGAATCGTGGGAGACGACGGCGGTATCCGCCTCAGTATGAACAAGCGTGGGCACAGAAGCGGGAGAGGTTTCCCGAGTCGGGGTTTTGGTGGCAGGTGCACTGTCCTGCTTTTTCTTTGGGGTCTCTTGAGGGGTGGTGTTTCGGGCGGGGGCTTTTCCTGGGTGGAGGTTACCTACCGTCTGACCCACTTTCACCTCTGTGCCCTCTGGAACGAGAATTTCGATTGTGCCATCCGCCTCGGCAAACACTTCGGATGTAACTTTATCTGTTTCGATCTCAAAGAGGGCCTCGCCTGAGGATACCGCGTCGCCGTTTTTCTTTTTCCAACTTCCAAGAACACCTGAGGTGATCGACTCACCTACGGAAGGGACACGAATGGGAAGGAGAGTGGTGGCAGTGCTCATTTTTTCTTTTTCCTTTGGTTGGTGGATTTGGCTTTTGAAGCGGCGGCAGGTGTTCTTGTCTTTTTCGAGGAAGGAGTTGAGGCTTTCGGTTGGCTTGCAAAAGCTTCCTCGACGAGTTGGTTTTGTTCCAGTGTGTGAATGATCAGCGAGCCTGTGGCGGGGGAGGAGGAGGCATCCCGGCCAACATATCGAACGGGTTTCTTGATCACGGACGGCAAACGAAGTGCGAGATGAGCCCAGGCTCCCATGTTTTCTGACTCCTCCTGGCACCAGATAATTTCTGCATCCGGGGCATGGCGGGAGAGAATCTCCGTCAGTTTCTTAACGTGGAGGGGGTAGATCTGCTCCAAGCGCAGAATTGCGGTGTGGGTGATTTTGTTTTTTCTTTGGTAATCCTGCAGGTCGTAAAAGACTTTTCCGGAGCAAAGAATGACGCGCTGGGCACCTTTTGTGACCTCGGGGTCGGGCAATATTTCTTGGAATGCGCCGCGGGTGAGGTCGGTTACAGGACTGGTGGCACGGGCATCTCGGAGAAGGCCTTTCGGAGTCATTACAACCAAGGGTTTAATGATTTTGCGAAGTGCTTGCCGACGGATGAGATGAAAATAGTTGGCGGGTGTTGTGGGATATGTGACGGCCATATTGTCCTCCGCGCAAAGCTGAAGGAATCGCTCTAGCCGAGCGCTGGAGTGTTCGGGGCCTTGGCCGTGGTAGCCGTGAGGAAGAAGTAGAGTGAGACGGGAGCTGGTGCCCCACTTGGATTCGGAGGAGGTGATGTATTGATCAATCTGCGTTTGTGCCCCGTTTGCAAAATCACCGAACTGCGCTTCCCAGATGACCAGCATCTCGGGGGAGTCGAGAGAGTAGCCGTAATCGAATCCCAGCACGGCGGCCTCGGATAGGGGCGAATTGTAGACACAGAATGAAGCTTGGTTTTTGCTGAGATTTTTCAGTGGGATATATCGGGCGCGGGTACGGAGGTCGTACACAGCGGAGTGGCGATGGCTGAAGGTGCCCCTGCGGCTGTCTTGGCCCGACAGGCGGATCGGAGTGCCTGAGGTGAGCAGAGAGGCAAACGCAAGGTGCTCTGCACAACCCCAGTCCAGCGGGGTGGTACCAGCGGCCATAGCACGACGGGTATCCAGAACTTTGCGAATCTTGTTATTGATCTGGAAATCGGAGGGGATGGTCGAGATCGAGACTCCTAGTTCCGCGATTTTCTTGGCGGGAACGGCAGTGGGAACTTCTTGGAGAAGTTCGGGGCAGGATAGGGGTGGGTGGAGGCGGGGTTGAATCTTGCTCACGACTTGGCGTGACTCCTGAAGCGCCTCTTCCGAAACGATGCTAATCTGCGTGCGGATCTTTTCTATTTCTTCCTCTGTAATGATGCCTGCATCCAGAAGCTTGCGGGCGAGGAGACGACTGACGGGAGGATGGGCATCGATTTCTGAGTAGAGGGTGGGTTGTGTAAAGTTGGGCTCGTCTCCCTCGTTATGGCCGTGGCGACGGTAGCAGACGATGTCGAGAATGATGTCTTCGTGAAACTTTTGGCGAAAGTCGAGAGCGAGTTGGATGATGGAGGCAGCAGCTAGGGGGTCATCCCCGTTGACGTGAAAAATAGGAATTCCAAAGGCTTTGCCTGGAGCGGTGCAGTAACGGCTCGAGCGGGAATCATCTGGAAGAGTAGTGAAGGCGATCTGGTTATTGACGATGATATGGATGGTGCCCCCCGTTCGGTAGCCCTCGAGGCGGGAGAGATTCAAAGTTTCTGCGACGATTCCTTGGCCGATGAAGGCCCCGTCCCCGTGAATAAGGACTGGCACAACCTTTTCCCGCTTTACCGTGTCGTCCCGATGCCGCTGGCGGGCGCGGGCTTTGCCTTCTACGACAGGATTTACGGCCTCTAAGTGGCTGGGGTTCGGGGCGAGGGAGAGGCGAACTTTTTTGCCCGTCGAGGTGGAGACCTCGTTTTCATAACCGAGGTGATATTTCACGTCTCCATCCCCTAGGACGGTTTCAGGAACATAATTTTCGTGAAATTCGGTAAACAGTTTACGACGTGATTTTCCGAGCGTGTTCACGAGAACGTTGAGACGTCCCCGGTGAGCCATGCCGATGACGACCTCCTCTACTCCCGAGGTGGGGCAGGCTTCGATCAGTGTATCGAGAACAGCGATCAAGGTTTCGCCACCTTCAAGAGAAAATCTTTTTTGGCCGACGTAGCGGGTGTGGAGAAACCGTTCGAGGGACTCGGCTGCGATAATCTTTTCTAAAATTCTTCGTTGTTGTTCGGGGGAGAAGGAGGGTTGGTTGCGGGTGCGTTCCATTCGATCGCGAAGCCAGCGGCGGATGGCGAAGTTCATGATATGCATGAATTCGACCCCGATATGGTCGCAGTAGGTTTGTTTTAGGAAGGAGAGAATCTCGCGGAGGGTACGGGGGCCGCCACCGCCGAGCGTGCCTGAGTCGAAAATAGAATCGAGGTCTGCCTCAGTGAAGCGGAAGGTGGAGAGCGAGAGGTCGGAATTTTCTTCTGGGGTTAGACCCAGTGGATCGAGGTGAGCGAGGGTGTGGCCGAGGGCGCGGTACGCGAAGAGAAGATTGTAGATTCTGGCTTGCGGAAGAACGTTTCCGAATTCGGGGCTCGACCCATTCTTGGGGGTGGATGAGGTGGAGCGGAGGGGAGGGCGAAGCTGGCAGCCGAGTTCAAATCCCTCAAAGAATGCGCGCCATGTGGGGTCCACACTCGAGGGATCTGTTTTCCAAGCTTCGTGCAGTTCTTCCAAAAAAGCGGTGTTGCCTGGGTGTCCGATACGACCGAGGGCAGGGGATGGAGAGGAGGAGGTACGATTCGGATTTAAACGATCCAGAACGTCGAGGGCGGAATCTCTACTTGAAGTAGGATCGTTGGAGGAGGCCATGAGCTGGTATCATTCCACAAATTAGTGGTACGGGCGAGTGTGGATTGGAAAATTATCAAATTACCTTAACAATTAATGAACAATAACTTATAGCAACAAAAAACGCGAAGTTTAAGAGAAAAAGAGAAGTAGGCTTTGCCTTTTCATTTCCTAGGGCAGTTTTGAGTAGTGAGGAGAGAGCAGAGAAATGTGTTGGGGGGTGATCTGAAGCCTTGTTCCATGGACCCTTTGACAGGGTTTACGAGATCGGGGAGTTGTGAGGGGCATGAGGCGGATCGCGGGTGTCATGCGGTGTGTGCGCAGGTGACCGCAAAATTTTTGGAGTTTAGTCGACAGATGGGGAACGATCTTTCGACTCCCAGACCTGAATATGCTTTTCCGGGATTGAAAGAGGGAGATCGTTGGTGTGTTTGTGCGGCACGGTGGGAGGAGGCGAGGGCTGCGGGAAAAGCTCCGTTGGTGGTTTTGGAGTCAACGCATGAGTCAGCACTGGAGCATGTGAAGCTGTCTGATTTAAGAAAACATGCTCTGGATGTGGCGGGATAGGACAATTTCCCTAATTCCTTAGGGTGAGGCGGAAGGGAAGGGGGTCTTGTTTGGGGAGTAAAATCGGGCAGAATTTAAGATTCATGGCATATGAAGATTCAAACAGTTGGGTCGAGCGGCTGGAGAAGGAAGGGGAACTTCTGCGGGTTCCAGAACCCGCGTCTGTTGATTTAGTGATCGCAGCGGCAGCAGATGAGGAGTCGAAGTCACCCATGGGTGGAAAGGCCCTTCTGTTTGAAAAGCCAGTGAAAGCAGATGGTCAGCTTTACGATTTTCCTGTTTTGATCAACGGGTACGGTTCGGCAAGACGAATGGCTTTGGCTTTGGGGAGAGATCGGGTGGATGAGATTGGGGATGAAGTGGGTGCGCTTGTGAAAGCGAAACCGCCTGCAAGTTTGGCTGAGGCGTGGGATCTTTTTCGAAGAGGTTTGGAATTGCGACATGCCCGACCTGTGAAGGTGGGAAGAGGTGCATGCCAAGAGGTGGTGCATCGGGCGGAGGATGGAGGAGATGGGTTGGGATTGATTCCTGTACTTAAGACTTGGCCGAAGGATGGAGGTCCTTTTTTCACCCTGCCTCAGGTGATTACGGAAGATCCTGAGACGAAGGAGAGAAATGTGGGAATGTATCGAATTCAGGTTCTGGGAGCTTGGGATGCGGCGTTGCACTGGCAGTTGCACAAAGTGGGAGCCCGGCATGGGAAAAAATATAGAGAGATGGGAAAACCGATGCCTGTGGCCGTGGCATTAGGAGGAGATCCGGCGAACGCATTTGCCGCAACGGCACCCTTGCCCGATGGGATCGATGAGTACATGTTTGCAGGTTTTTTACGTAGAAAATCGGTGGCATTTGTGCCGGCGGTTAGTCAACCGATTCAGGTTCCCGCAGATGCGGATTTTGTAATCGAGGGCACGGTCGATCCCGCTGGAGAGCCCGTGAATGAAGGACCTTTTGGAGATCACACAGGATTTTACACCCCGATGGATCGGTATCCTCATTTTCGTGTCACTGCGATTACTCACAGAAAAAAAGCTATCTATCCTGCGACTGTGGTTGGAAAGCCGCCGATGGAGGACTTTTGGTTGGGATCGGCCAGTGTTCGGATTTTGTTGCCCGTGCTGAAGATGAATTTTCCAGAGTTGGTCGATCTGGCTCTACCTGCGGAGGGAGTATTTCACAACTTGGCGTTTGTGAGTTTAAAAAAACAGTATCCTTATCAGGCGTTCAAGCTGATGCATGGGTTGTGGGGGGCGGGCCAGATGATGTTCACAAAAATCATTGTAGCTGTGGATGAACATGTAAATGTTCATAATACGAGTGAGGTTCTTTTTTACCTCGGAGCCAATGTAGACCCAGAACGAGATATGATTTTCATTAAAAGCCCCTGTGACAGTTTGGATCATGCCACGAGCCTGCCTAATGTAGGAAGTCATGTGGGAATTGACGCGACCCGAAAACTCGAAGGGGAGGGTTATCGGAGGGGTTGGCCAGAGGAGTGCCGCACGACTGCGGAGGCGTCTATGAAGGCCAAGGCTTTGTTGGAGACGGCAAGAAAGGAGGTCCGATGAAACTCGTGATTGCTGTGACCGGAGCAAGTGGATCGATTTACGCCCAACGGTTGCTGGAGGAGATTGCGAAAGCATCTGAGGTTCAAGAGTGCCATGTGGTTTTTAGTGAGCACGCGCAGGAGGTTGCGGCTTTGGAGTTAGGCTCGAAGGGTTACCGAGTTCCGGAGGGGATGAAGGTCCACGGGGACAAAACGATGCAGGTGCCTTTTGCCAGTGGGTCGGCCAAATTTTCCGCAATGGCGATTGTGCCCTGCTCGATGGGCGCCCTAGGACGGATTGCGCACGGATACAGCGATGGAACGATTGCTAGGACGGCGGATGTTTTTTTGAAGGAGAAAAGAAAGTTGATTTTGGTGCCTCGGGAAACCCCATGGAATCTGGTGCAGGCACGAAATGTGGTGACCCTTTTGGAGGCGGGCGCGGTGATGTTGCCTGCGATTCCATCTTTTTACGGAAGACCAAAAACGGTGGAGGAGGTTGCAGACACGGTTGTAGCGAGGGTGCTCGACCATTTGGGTTTATCCAATGAGCTGGTGAAGAGATGGAAAAGTGAGGGGGGCGAAAAAGAGTAACCTTGGGATTGGAACTCCTGCGGGAGAGGGATAGGGTTCGACGATGGCTTATGCAATTGTGGAAAAGGTGGCCGGAGTTCCTGTGGTGTTAAGGACGCGGGACGAGGCTCCTGGGGTTGCGGTGGGGCTTTTTTACTCGGCGGGTTCCCGATGGGAAAATTCAAACGAACACGGGGCGGCTCATTTTGTGGAACACCTTCTTTTCAAAGGAACCAAAAAGCGGTCCTGTAAGGAGTTGAGTCGTGAGGTGGAAGGGCGTGGTGGGGATCTGAACGCTTTCACGGGGGAAGAAACGCTTTGTCTGCACGGCAGAGTTCCGGCGGGTCACGGATCTCGACTGGTCTCGCTGTTGGCTGAGATGGCGTTGGAATCAACATTTCCTGCGGATGAAGTCGAGCGGGAGCGGGGGGTGATTACCGAGGAGATACGGATGATGGAGGATCAACCTTCGATGGTGGCCGGGGAGGCTCTGAATGCATTGTTGTGGCCGAATCAAGCGGTAGGGCGACCGATTGCAGGATCCATTGCTACCGTTGGTGGTATCTCGAGGGCTGGTTTGATGGGTTACTGGCAAAGGCGGATTCAGAAAGTCCAACCGATCCTTGTAGTTGCGGGTGGGATTGGAGCCAAGGAAGTGATGGAGACAGCCAAAAAAGCCTTGGGCAAATCGGGTCGTGAATGTGGGATCAAACCAACTCCTGCTGTGAGAGTGAAAGGCAAAAGTCTTCGGGTGGTGGCGGTGGCAAAGCCTGTGCAGCAAGTGAATGTAGCTTTGGGAATGTATGCGGTGGGAAGGATGGACCCGAAGCGCCACGCATTGAGAATGTTAAGTGTGATTTTGGGAGAAGCGATGAGCTCGCGACTTTTTCAGCGTCTTCGGGAGGAACAAGGTTTGGTGTATTCCGTGTCGAGTGGGGCTCATCTTCAAAGGGATGATGGGGTATTTTATATTTCGGCAGGTTTGGAGCCGGGCAATCTCGGTAAAGCGCTGGCATTGATTGCGGAGGAGTTGCGCTCTTTGGCGACGCGAGGCCCGGGCGCGGCAGAGTTAAAGAGGGCCAAGGATTATGTGACGGGACAATTTGCCTTGGGTTTAGAGGGAACGAGCCAGCAGATGTTCTGGATGGGAGATGCGATGCTGACCCGGGGACGGGTGGTCGAGCCTAAAGAGGCGATTGAGCGTTTAGCGAAAGTGAACGCAGCCGCGGTCCGAGATGTGGCACGGGAAATTTATCAACCGGGGCGTCTCTGCGTTTCCGCAGCAGGACCCGAGATGAGTGAAGCAAGGCTACAGGCGGCAGCCCTCCCTTTAGCAAAAGGATGAAGAGTCTCGAACGTCTTGCAGGGGCGTTACCCAAAGCAGAGCTTCATGTCCATCTGGAGGGCACGCTTGAGCCTGAAATGGTTTTCTTTCTGGCAAAAAAACACGGGGTCAAACTTAGATTCCCGAACGCGTCGGCCTTGCGGAAAGCATATCAATTTCAAGACCTTCAATCTTTCTTGGATCTATACTACGAGGGGGCCGGGGTGCTTCGGGATCGGGAAGATTTCCATCAACTGACGTTGGCTTATATGGATCGGGTTTCGCGGGACGGGGTTTGGCATGTGGAACCGTTTTTTGATCCTCAAACACATACGGCAAGGGGAGTGGCGATGCGGGAAGTGGTGGAGGGAGTGTTGAGTGGATTGCGAGAGGGAGAAAAAAAACATGGGATCACGTGGAGGTTGATTCCCTGTTTTCTTCGTCATCTAAGTGAGGAGGATGCGCGGCAAACTTGGAAAGAGTTAATTCCTTTTCGCGAGCATTTTTCAGCAATCGGTTTGGATTCGTCCGAAAAGGGAAACCCGCCCTCAAAGTTTGCGAAAGTCTTTGAAGAGGTTCGGGCGTCTGGGCTTCTGGCCGTGGCCCATGCCGGGGAGGAGGGGCCTGCTTCTTCGATCCGAGAGGCTCTGGAGGAGCTTAAGGTCGTTCGGGTGGATCACGGGGTACGGTGCGTGGAGGATCCGGAACTGGTTCTGGAACTGGCCAAGAAGAGGGTCCCTCTTACCACGTGCCCGTTGTCTAATGTTCGGCTTTGTGTTTATAAAAAACTATCGGACCATCCTTTGAAAAAACTTTTGGATGCAGGGGTAAGTGTTACTGCCAACTCGGATGATCCTCCTTATTTTGGTGGTTATCTTCTGGATAATTGGTTGGGGTGTTTGCGGGAGTTAGCCTTAGAAAAAAAGCATCTGATTCAACTTGCGAGGAACTCCTTTGAGGGGAGCTTTCTACCTGAAAAAGAGAAAGAGACGTGGTTTGAGAAGATTGAGCGGATTGAAGCTACGGCGGCGTAAGGAGGTGCCATGAATCCAAAGGCTGCAGTTGTGAGAGGGGATTATGGGCCTGGGGTCGTTTATTTGGGTTATCAACCCGATCAGGTTCTCTCGGGGGGGGTGATGGAGATCGGAAAGCTTGAGCAGGCGGTCGAGAGGCAAAGGGAAAAAAATATTTCGTGGGATCAGCCGCATCCTCCTGGGGCTGCGATTGGGGGTTTTGATTTTAATGGGAATTGGCACTTCTCTTTTTTCTCTAAACTTGAGGCCCGACCCTTGAGCGATCTCTGGCCTGATGGGGAGGGGAGGTTTCAGGTATCGGAGGACAGTTGGAGTTGTCAGACGGGTCCGATGGAGTACGCCGAGATGGTTCGACAGGCGCAGGAGGAGATTCGAAAAGGGGAGATTTATCAGGTCAACCTAGCCCGATTCTTGCACCGAGATGTGGAGGGTCTGGATCCTTGGGAATTCTTTAAATGGTTGTGGAGGACGGGGGAGGCACCACGCAGTTTTTTTTATCAGATGGGCGAGAAGGCGTTGGCAGGAGCGTCGATGGAGCTTTTTTTGGGGGTTGAGGGAGAGAGAGTGATCACGCAGCCGATCAAGGGAACAAGGCCTCGTGGTTTCAGTCGGGAAGTGGATGAAAGAGCGGCTTTGGAATTGGGAACGGATCCCAAGGAGGTGGCGGAGTTGGTGATGATCACAGACCTGCTGCGGAATGATTTAGGTGCGATTTGCCAGTTTGGATCTGTGGAGGTGCGGGATTTAGTGCGAAGCCGTAGCTACTCCCACGTGCATCATTTATATTCGACGATTCAAGGGGTGTTGCGACCAGGACTGGGGTTGGTGGAGTCGGTACGTGAGTGTTTGCCTGGGGGTTCGGTGACTGGAGCGCCCAAACGAAAAGCGGTGCAGATCTTGCGTAAGTTGGAGGCTGAGCCTCGTGGATTTTATACAGGTGCTGTGGGTTACTTTGGTTATGACGGAACGGCTCGTTTTGCGGTGGGAATTCGTATGGCAGAGATTGAGGGTCATCGGGTTCGATGCGGGGTTGGAAGCGGAATTACAATTGGATCGGATCCGTTAGCGGAATATGAGGAGACGAGGGCGAAAGCCCGAGTCATGGTCGAGGCGATGGCGGCGTATCAGTCGGCGCAACGGGTGCGGGCATGAGTCTTTTGGAAATTCCAATTACAGACGCCGGATTCCGGCACGGAGTCGGCGTATTTGAGACCGTGCGAGTGAAGGATGGCAAGGCGCGGTGGCGAGATTGGCATCTGGAATCGATCCGGGAGTCTGCTCAGGTGCTGGGTCTTAAGATTTCGGATAAGGAACTGGATAAGGTTCCTTTGGGATTCGGACTTTGGCGTTGGTTTGTGACTGAGACTGGAACAAGGAGCTGGTGGAGTGAGGGGATCGAGTTGCCGCCGGCTGCCTATGACTTAGGACTTGCGACGATCGGGGTGTGGTCGGGCTCGTGGGAGGCGAGGCACAAGACGTTGAGTTATCTGAGTCGGATTCAGGGCCGAAGGGAAGCGAGCTCGAATGGTGAGGTGGTGATGTTGAATGAGAAGGGGGAGATCGCGTCGGCCTCGATGGCGAATCTTTTTTGGGTCAAGGAGGGGAAGTTAAAGACTCCGGCGCGGGAGTGTGGTTGTCGGGCGGGGACGGTGAGGAGGTGGATTTTGGAGCGGAGCGGTCAGAAAGTGGAGCAGGGAAGATGGAAGAAGGAGGAGTTGGATGGAGCGGAAGAGATATTTGTGACGAATGCGCGGATCGGTATCAAGCCGGTGGCTTCTTGGCACGGAAAGAAGCTGGCCCGCTCCGGGGTGGCTGAGGCGTTGGGTAAAGCGTTTTGGGCTGAGTAGGTCAGGATTGAGGCGGAGCGGGGTGTGGCGTAGGGTGTCGGGACGATGCGCTGGACTCAGACCCTTCTAACTACGTTGCGTGAGGCTCCTGCCGAGGCGGAGATTGCGAGTCATCAACTCCTTTTACGAGCGGGGCTAGCCAGGAAGCTGACCAGTGGTCTGTACAGTTTTCTTCCGTTGGGATTGAGGGCGTTGCGGAAGGTTGAAAAAATTGTGAGGGAGGAGATGGATCGGGCGGGCGGGTTGGAGATTTTAATGCCTGCACTACAGCCTCCCGAATTGTGGGAGAGAAGTGGGAGGATTGAGGCGGCAGCAGATGTTTTATTTCATGTGAAGGATCATCAGGATCGTCGCTGGATTCTGGGACCGACGCATGAGGAGGTGGTGACAGCGTTGGTGGCGGGGGAGGTGCAAAGTTATCGGCAACTACCGCGGACTTTGTATCAGATTCAAACCAAGTATCGGGATGAGATTCGGCCGAGGTTTGGGCTGATGCGGGCACGAGAATTTATTATGAAGGATGCGTACAGCTTTGATGCGGACGAGGAGTCGGCGAAGAAAAGTTATGAGGCGATGACGCAGGCGTACCGAAAAATCTTTGAGAGGGTGGGATTAGGGGCGATGCAGGTGGAGGCTGATACAGGGGTAATGGGAGGAGCCAGTTCGCATGAGTTTTGTGTCGTGGCGGATATTGGGGAGGGGGAGTTAGTCACGGAGGAGGGTGGAAGTTACGCGGCTGCGATTGAGAAAGCAGTGGGAAGTCCTGCGGAGAGAAAAGGTGGGGAGGGTAAACTTGAAAAGTTCCCCACGCCTGGAATACGAACGATTGTAGATTTAGAGAAGAAGCATGGGGTAGTAGCTCAGGATCAGATAAAGACGCTTGTATTCACAAACGGAAAAGAGACGGCGTTGGTGCTGGTTCGGGGAGATGATGAGGCCCAAGAGGCAAAGGTGCTGAAGGTGCTGGGCGCGGGTTTCCGAGTCGCTGCGGATGCAGAGATCAAAGCAGCGATGGGGGCATCTCCCGGAAGTTTGGGCGCAGTGGGCAGTACATTGGATGGAAAAAAGCTACTGGTGGTGGCGGATCTGGCATTGAAAGGGCAGAAGGGAATGGCGACGGGGGCGAACGACAACGGTTTTCATTTCAAAGGAGTCGATGTGGAGAGGGATCTAAAGGTCGATCAGTGGGTGGATATGAGAAAAGTTCGGGACGGGGATTTGTCTGTGGATGGAAAGAGGTTGAAGGTGAGTCGGGGGATCGAGGTGGGCCATGCGTTTTTATTGGGAACGAAGTATAGTGAGGCTTTGGATGCAAAGTTTTTGGATCCGCAGGGAAAGCAGCAGGTTGCAGTGATGGGTTGTTATGGGATTGGGGTGACGCGGACACTACAAGCGGTGATTGAGGTGCATCAGGACAAGGATGGGATTCGTTGGCCAGCTTCGGTGGCGCCTTACACCGTGATGCTGGTGACGCTGGATTTGGCGGATCCGGCAGTGAAGGCGGCGACCGAGGCGGTGATCGCTTCGTTGGACAAGGCCGGGATCGACTATTTGTGGGACGACCGGGATGAGAGGCCTGGGGTAAAGTTCAAGGACGCGGATCTGCTCGGATTTCCTTGGAGGGTGACGATCGGGGCGAAGTCCGTAGCGAAGGGGGGTGTGGAGGTGAAGTGTCGTCGCACGGGTACGGTGGAGATGGTTGCAGCTGCAGATTTAGGCGGGTGGATCAGAAACAAACTATCCGCGTAACCATCCTATATCCCTAGGAATGTAGGATGATGGTTTATTCCGAACGTTTGCGCTTGGTGTGATCGAGAATCTTTTTGCGGAAGCGGAGTGTTTTTGGCGTCACCTCGAGATACTCGTCTTCTGACAGATATTCCAAGCCTCGCTCCAAGCTGTGTTTGAGAGGCGGTGTGAGTGTAATTCCTTTGCCGTCCCCCTGAGATCTCATGTTTGTCAGATTCTTGGCTTTGCAGGGGTTCACGACCATATCGGCAGGACGTGTGTTTTCACCGACAATCATGCCCGCATAAATATCTTCCTGAGGTCCGACGAAAAGAGTGCCCCGTTCCTGTAGGTTATCGAGGGAGTAGGCCATGGAGGTTCCTGCCTCCAGGGCAATGAGTACACCGTTGATCCTGCTAGGGATTTCGCCACGGAAAGCGCCGTATTCGCGGAAAAGGTGGGAAATAATGCCCATTCCTTTGGTTAAATTCTGGAGATCGGTCTCAAAGCCGATCAAACCGCGAGTTGGAATAGCGGCCACCAAGGAAGTGTTGTCGCCGTTGGGCTTCATGTCCTCGATTTCGGCTTTTCGGCCTGCGAGATTGCCCATGATATCGCCCAAGGCGAAGGAAGGAATCTCCGCGTATAAAGTTTCGATTGGTTCCAGTACGGAGCCGTCGCTGGCTTTTTGAAAGATGACTTCTGGACGAGAAACAAGAACTTCGAATCCTTCCCGACGCATTTGTTCGAGAAGAATCGCAATCTGCATTTCTCCTCGCGCCCGAACTTCAAAGGAGCCTGCATTGGCCCCGTCTGCAAATCGCAGACTTACGTTCGTGCGAATTTCTTTTTCAAGGCGCTCCCGCAAGTGACGAGCGGTTAGAAATTTTCCTTCGCGGCCCGCCAAGGGTGAGTCGTTCACCAGAAACTGCATGTGGATTGTGGGGGGATCGATCGCGACAAAGGGGAGGGGGGCGCGATCGGGTTTGTCAGCGATTGTGGTGCTGATTTCCGGGGAAGCTAGCCCTGCGAGTCCGACAATGTCTCCTGCGGATGCACTTTCGATCTCAATGCGTTCCATCCCACGGTGGGAGAAAAGTTTTGTGACGCGACCCGTCTCGGGTTTGCCCTCTGGGTTCAAGCTGGCGACAGGGTCGCCCATCTTGATACTTCCCGAAGCAATTCGACCAATCGAAATACGGCCAACGAAGTCGGAGTGATCCAGATTCGCCACGAGTAGTGCGAAGGGAGCCTCTAAATCGGCCTGAGGAGGGGGAACAACCGAGAGAATCGTATCGAAAAGTGCGGTCATTCCTCCGGCTTTAATTTCTGGGGTCACTTTGCCGTCCCACTTTATTGTGGCGTAGCCTTCTTTGGCGGAGGCGTAGACGGCAGGAAAATCTAACTGGGCGTCTGTGGCGTGGAGTTCAATAAAGAGATCGAAAACTTGATCGAGGACTTTTTTGGGATCCGCATTTTCACGATCGATTTTATTAAGGACGACGATTGGCTTGGCGCCGACCTCGAGAGCTTTGCGAAGAACAAACTTGGTTTGGGCTTGGGGGCCTTCGGCTGCATCAACCACGAGTAGAACTCCGTCAATCATGCGCAGGATACGTTCGACCTCTCCACCAAAGTCGGCATGGCCTGGAGTGTCGACGATATTGACGCGGATATCTTTATATTCGAAGGAAGCGTTCTTGGCTTTGATGGTGATGCCTCGTTCCCGCTCTAGGTCCATGGAGTCCATCATTCTCTCGGCCACGACCTGGTTGGAACGGAACGTGCCCGCTTGGCGTAGCAGCTGATCCACAAGTGTGGTTTTGCCGTGGTCTACGTGGGCGATAATCGCAATATTTCTGAGTTTGGGGTTCACCATAAAAATTCCAAAATAGCAGGTTCGGTGGCGAGTGCGAGGATTGTTTAAGGTTGAGGACTGGGTCGGCTTCGGGCAGGGTAATGATATGAAATCACCCCGTTACTTGGTTGTATTTGCCGCGATCGCGGCTGTGGCTGGCCTCATGTTTGTTTATAACAGCAAAGATTGGATTTTGCGAAGTGCTGTGGTTAAAGCGGTTGAGCAAGCGACAGGAGTATCTGCGCATTTGGGAAGTTTGAGGGTCGAGCTTCTTAAGGGCGCGGGGGTGTTAAAGGATTTTCGTATGGGTAACCCCAAGGGGTTTAGCCGGGAGGATTTAATTTCGGTAAAGGAGGGTAAGGTAGTTGTAGATGCGGGGACGGTGACCGCATCCGTTGTCAGGATCAAATCGGTGGATTTGAGCGGGGTGGGCATTCTTTTTGAGGGGAGCGGAAAGAGAAATAACATGAATGCCCTGAAAGCGCAGATCAACTCACGCTCGGCCAAACCTCAGAGTTCGAAGGTCGAAAAGGCAAAGAAGTTTCGGATCGACTCGTTTGTACTTCGGAACGTCCAAGTGGATGTTCGGATGGCGGGAATCGTGAAAGTCGGAAATCTGAGTTTGGGGGATATACGGATGAACAGTCTTGGGGGTTCCACGGGGGCAACGGCTTCCGACATCGCGGCACAAGTTTCCAATGAGATTGCTTCCCGTTGTACGGGTGCAGTCATTCGAAACATGGCGCAACTGGCTGAGCAAATGGGAATGGATGCCTCGAAAATAGCGGATGGATTTGGAGTTCCTACCGACGTGTTGAATGAGGCAGCAGGCTTCCTTCAGAATCTTTTTAAATAAAGTTATTTTGACTTTAGGCACGCTGACGCTCGGGGGTTTATGAGCGAGTCTTTAGGCATCGCTTGTCTGCGGGGATTGGCAAGAGGTGGGGCACGAGTTGCCTTGGTGGATGCGGGAATGGGAGGACGGCAGATCAAGGCAGGGCTATTGCTGGGTGCTGGATTAGCTTTAGCCCAAAGAATTCGCAGGGAAGAGTCTGGTCCTCGGGTGGGAGTGGTGTTGCCTCCAGGGGCTGGGGGAACGATTGCTAATCTTGCATGTGTGTTGGCAGGGAAAACGCCCGTAAACTTAAATTTCACATCAGGTCGGGCGGCCTCTGATTCAGCAGCTCGGCAGTCAGGGTTGAAGATGGTGATCACCGCCAAAAAAGTGGAGGAGAAGTTGGGGGAGCATTTTCCCGAAGCAGGACGAAGGGTGGATTTGGCAAAGCTTTTACAGGAGGAGAAACCTTGGGCTGTAGTGTGGTCGGTCTTGGCCTTTGTTCTGCCTGTGTGGTGTTTGGCTTGGTTGGCGAAAGTGCCACGAGAGGGAGGGGATCGAGAGGCCGGGTTGCTCTTTACAAGTGGAAGTACTGGAGAACCGAAGGGAGTGGTGCTGACACACCGAAATCTTTTATCGAATTTGAGTCAGATTGAGGAGGTTTTGGGAGATTTGAAGTTAGGGTCTGTTTTGGGATGTCTGCCTTTATTTCACAGTTTTGGATTCACAGTGACATTATGGTGGCCTTTGACAGGGGGGCCGAGAGTGGTGACCTTTCCAAGTCCGCTAGAAGTGCACGCGCTCGGGGACGTAATTTCGAACTATCGGGTTGATCTCTTGGTGACCACACCCACTTTTTTAAGAAGTCTGATGCGTAAGGGAGGGAAAGAGAAGCTGGGCGGATTAAAGATGGTGGTCACGGGAGCGGAAAAGCTCCCTTCGGCTTTGCGGGAAGAGTTTGTGCAGAAGATTGGGATCTCTGTCCACGAGGGGTATGGGATGACGGAGGGTTCGCCTGTCATTGCGGTGAATCGACCGGGGGTGGAAAAGCCGGGAACAGTCGGAAAACCGGTTCGGGATTTGGAGGTCCGAACGGTTCACGAGGAAACGGGGCAGGTATTGCCGAAGGGGGAATCCGGAATTTTGGAGTTTCGTGGGCCGAATATTTTCCTCGGTTATATGGGTCGACCAGATTTAACGCAAAAAGTTCTGCGGGAGGGTTGGTATCATACGGCGGATTTTGGACGGGTGGACGAGGAAGGATTTTTGACGATTGAAGGAAGAAGGGCGCGCTTCTCGAAGATCGGTGGAGAGATGGTGCCTCACGGTGTGGTAGAGGAACATCTGCTGAAGTGGTTCAAGGAGAGAGGTGGATTTCATGAAGGGGCGCAGGAGGTGATGGTGACGGCGGTGGAGGATGAAAAAAAAGGGGAGATCTTGGTAGTTCTTCATTCGTGCGAATTGGAGGGGATCGAGGCGGAGAAGGCCTTGCGTGACATGGGCCTACCAAACTTGTGGATTCCCAAAAAATTTATTCATGTGAAAGCGATCCCGATTCTGGCGAGCGGGAAGCTTGATCTGGCGGCGGGGCGAAAAATAGCGCATAGTGGATGATATCAGGCGCTGTTAGCTCAATTGGATAGAGCATCTGACTTCGGATCAGAAGGTTAGAGGTTCAAGTCCTCTACGGCGCAGAGTGTTTATTGTTCAATCGATCTGCGATGAGATAACGCATGCCCGAGTGTGATCGAATCGACGAATTCGAGGCCTGAGCCAGCGGCGACTCCTGTGGCAAGACGGGTGATTTTTATGCCAAGTGCCGAGAGTTCTTTGGCCAAATAGATTGCTGTTGTCTCCCCCCGAGCGTCGGTTCCGAAGCCGAGGATCACCTCGTGAACTTTGCTTTCTTTGGTTCGTTTGAGAAGGGTAGGAATCTTTAACTCGTCAGGACCGATCCCATCTAAAGGTGAGAGAAGTCCGCCAAGGACATGGTATTTGCCCTTAAAAGCGGCTGAGCGCTCGAAGTTAAGAACATCGGGAGCATGTTCCACCACACAGAGAAGAGAAGAGTCCCGGTTTTTATCCCGGCAGATCTCGCAAAGGCCGTCCTCCGAAAAGAATCCACATTCGGGGCATGGATGAATCTGGTTTCGCGCTTCCTGGAGAGCATGGGCTAGCTCTTTGGCTGCGCCGGGAGGTGCCGAGAGAAGATGGAGGGCGAGTCGTTCTGCTGAACGCGGGCCGATTCCTGGGAGCTTTCGAAGCGCGGCGACAAGGCGGAGGGCGGCGGGTGGGTAATCAGCCATTACGAATCAATGATTCGACCCCCAAACCCTTTGAGGGCGGCTTGAATGGCTGGGTCGTTCAAAAAGGTCTCTTTGTTGGATGAAACAGAAGAAGGGGCCGAGGGAGAGGAACTTTTTGCGAATGGGGTCTTCGCGGGAGAAGGGGCCGGAATCGGGGTGACCTTTGGCGCGGGTGAGGGAGCAGGGCGAGATGCGGCGGATTCGGCCCGGGTCTCGGCTCCTGGAACCGCCAGCTTTTTAAGAATCGTTTCAAGGCTAACCCTTTCGCGCATTTCACAAAGGCGAAGAACGAGAATTTCGAGGGCCACTTCCCGAGCGAGGGAGAGACGGAGATGATGTTCAGATTCCAGTAGTTGTTCCAGAAGGGAGAGGAGATGAGTCTGATCGGGGGGATTTCCGAGTGCTAAAAGGGTCTGTTTTTCCAGTTTTCCAAGTTCGGCCTCGGCCTCTGCAGGAGCGATCTGAAGAAGAAGGAGATTTCGGAAGTGGCGGGCTAAGTCTTGGGCGACACGGATGGGGTCACGATGGCGGGCGCGGAACTCGTGGACTTTCGCAAGAGCATTGGTGCTATCTCCAGCCAAAATGGCGGAGGCAAGGGCGCGGGTTTCGATCGGTCCGGCCAGACCAAAGACTTCGAGGACGTGGTCGAGGGTAATATTTTTGCCTGCAAAACTGACAAGTTGTTCCAGCGCAGATTCGGCGTCCCGAAGACCGCCCTCTGCTTGGCGGGCGAGGAGGACAAGGGCTTCATCCGAAATTTTGATTTTTTCCGCTTCGGCAATTTTTTGGAGGTGGGAGCAGATCAAGGGATCGGGAATACGGCGCAGATCGAAGCGTTGGCAGCGGGAGAGAATCGTGGCGGGAAGTTTCTGCACCTCCGTTGTGGCGAAGATAAACTTTACGTGCGCGGGAGGTTCTTCAAGGGTTTTGAGAAGGGCATTGAAGGCCTCGGTTGTGAGCATATGGACTTCGTCGATGATATAGATTTTGAATTTTCCACGGGCTGGGGCGTAGGGAACGCTTTCCCGGAGCTCCTTGATGCTTTCAATGCCCCGGTTGGAGGCACCGTCGATCTCAAGTACATCGAGGCTTCTACCTTCCTCAATTTCCTTACAAATATCGTCATCCGGATTGAAATCGGCTTTCGGTCCTTTGGGGCAGTTGAGAGCTTTCGCGAGGATGCGGGCGGTGGAGGTTTTACCTATCCCGCGGGGTCCGACAAAAAGAAACGCATGGGCAAGGCGTCCCTCTGAAATGGAGTTGGAGAGGGTGCGAACGACGTGCTCTTGGCCGACGAGCTCGGCAAAGGTGCGAGGCCGATATTTGCGAGCGAGAACGAGGTAACCCATGACTCGTGAGAATAGGTGACAGGGAGGGGTGAGCAAGGCTGGGAGGTGAAGGAATTCACAATTGACGGCAGGGGGTTTCTTTTTTATGCTATTCAGTTCCAGTGAGAACGATTTCTGCAAAAGCTAAGGATGTCGCCCGGCGGTGGTATCTGATCGACGCCGACAAACAGGTGGTTGGTCAGGTGGCCGTACAGGCTGCCAACATCATTCGGGGCAAAAACAAGCCGATCTTCACCCCCCACGTGGACACTGGAGACCATGTGATCGTGATCAACGCAGCCAAGGCCGTCTTTACAGGTAAAAAAGAGACAATGAAAAGCTATATGTCCTTTTCCGGTTACATCGGAGGGCACAAGTCGGAGACCGTGCAGGCCAGGCGTGCTCGGCGGCCGGAGTTACTGATCCAGTCTGCAGTTAAGGGGATGGTAATGCATAATCGGTTGGGTCGGGTGATCTTGAAAAAATTATTTGTGTATGGTGGGGCGGATCATCCGCACGTGGCGCAACAGCCTGAAAAAGTGGAGGTCCGCAAGCGCGGGTAAAAAGCATGAGTGAAGGATATTTCGGCATAGGACGGAGAAAAACGGCTGTGGCGCAAGCCACGATCCAGCGGGGAACGGGCGTGATCACAGTGAACGGCCGGGCCTTTGATGAGTATTTCCCAATTCCTTTTCGGCGAATTGAGCTGATGAAACCCTTGGTGACCATCAAGGAGGAGAAGAAGTTTGATGTTCGGATTAAGACCAGTGGGGGTGGATTAACGGGCCAAGCTGGCGCGGCCAGCCTGGCCATTGCCCGTGCCTTGAACAAGTGTTCGCCTAGTTTCCGTTCCCCTCTCAAAAAGGCTGGTTTAATGACCCGAGACCCCCGCAAGCGGGAACGGAAGAAGCCGGGTCAACCTGGAGCGCGGAAACGCTTCCAGTTCTCGAAACGCTGATCCATTGAGTTGTTCACCGATCGGCGTTTTTTGGCCGATTGGGAGTGGAAGTCCAAGTTCCCACGGCTTTATTGTGCCGTCTTCATGAAATCACCTGTCTCCATCGCTATTTTGGGTGCATCCGGGTACACCGGCGAGGAACTCGTGCGCATTTGCGTCCGGCATCCCGGGATGAAGGTGGCGGCGATCACCTCGCGGCAACTGAAAGGTAAAACCTTGGAGGAGACCTTGGCGATCGGCGGGACGGGTGGTGCAATCAAGTTTGAGGATTTATCAACCGCCGAGGTGGCGAAGAAGGCGGAGGTGTTTTTCCTGGCTCTACCCCACGGGGTGTCGGCGGAGATTGGTGGAGAGTTGAGGGCAGCTGGAAAAAAAGTTTTTGATCTCAGTGCAGACTTTCGGCTGAAGGATGCAAAACTTTACGAAAAGACCTACGGGGCGGTTCATCCAGTACCGGCTCGGTTGGCTGAAGCGGTTTATGGGCTGCCGGAAATTCACCGGGAGAAGATCCAAAAGGCGGATCTGGTGGCGTGTCCGGGATGTTATCCGACTACGGCGATCCTGGGTTTGGCCCCGGCTTTGAAGGGGGGCCTTGTGTCGGGAGAGGGGATCGTGATTTCCTCCATGAGTGGAGTGTCCGGTGCTGGAAAAAAGCTGGAGGCGGGATATCTCTTCGCGGAGTGCAACGAGAACCTGAAGGCGTATGGGGTTCCGCATCACCGGCATCGGCCCGAGATTGAGCAGGAGCTTTCTTCAGTGGCTGGGGCCGGGGTGAAAATCTCCTTCATTCCCCATTTGGCTCCGTTAAACCGGGGTATGCTGACTTCCATTTCGTTCCCCATAAAAAAAGGGACGACCACCGAGTCCTTGGAAAAGGAGTATCAGAAATTTTACCACAACGAGGCGGCGGTGCGGGTGTTAACGGGGGATGCTTTGCCGGAGACAAAGAGGGTGGCGGGTCGGCACGGGGCGGAGTTGGCAGTGCGGGTGGATGAGTGGACAGGGCGGGCCGTGGTGGTAGTGGCGATTGATAATTTGGGTAAGGGTGCGGCGGGTCAGGCAGTACAGTGTTTTAACATCCGGCATGGGTTAGCGGAAGGGGAGGGACTGAATTTGTGAGCAAGGCAGCGAGTTGGGTTCGTGGCGGTAATGTAACCTCGCCCAAGGGTTTTCTGGCGGCCGCAATTCATGCGGGGATCAAGCCTGGAACAGAGAAGGATATGGCTCTTCTGGTTTCGCTGCTTCCCGCCGATGCGGCAGGTGCATTTACAACCAATCAGGTGAAGGCGGGCCCCGTCCGGGTCAGTCAGCAACATTTGAAGAATGGAAAAGTTCGGGCGGTGATTCTGAATAGCGGAAATGCCAATGCCTGTACGGGTGTGAGGGGTATTGCGGACGCAAAAAAGATGACTTCGGAAACGGCGGCTGGATTAAAGTGCAAACCGCAGGAGGTGCTGGTTTGTTCCACTGGGCGGATTGGGGTGCCATTGCCAATCCGGAAAGTTTTACGGGGAATCAAACAGTGTGTGAAGGTTCTCAAGCCTGACCGGGGTTCACTTGCGGCTCGAGCGATTATGACTTCCGACACGGTCAAGAAAGAGGCGGCGGTGCGGTTGAGTCTGGGGGGAAGAAGGGTGACGATCGGGGCGATGGCCAAGGGGGCAGGAATGATCCATCCCAACATGGCGACAATGCTTTGCGTGGTGACGACCGATGCTGCGGTGGATCGGAAAACCCTCGAACGGGTGACCAGTGAGGCGGTCGAGCATAGTTTTAATCGGATCAGCGTGGATGGGGACATGAGCACAAACGACACGGTGTTGGTGTTGGCGAACGGCGCGGCGGGAAATACTCCTCTAAAAAGTTATGACGCCGATCTGGGCAAATTCAGTGCCGCCTTAAAAGGGCTGATGCAGGAGATGGCCAAAAAGATCGTGGGCGATGGGGAAGGGATGACGCGGGTGATTGAACTGACCGTCCATGGGGCGAGTACCGAAGCGGATGCGAAAAAGATGGCTGAGGCGGTGGTGAGGTCTCCGCTGGTGAAGACTTCATGGACGGGGGGAGATCCGAACTGGGGGAGAATCATGGGGGCGATTGGTGCATCGGGGGCAAGATTGAGGGAGGAGCTGGTGGATATTCACTATGACGGGGTGGCGGCGGTCCGGGGTGGGGTAGCGACGGCGACTCCTGTCGGAAGGTTGAAAGCGGCGGCACGGAGATCGCGGGTGGCGATTCAGGTTAATCTGAACTTGGGCAAGGGGGAGTATCGGATGCTGACAACCGATCTTTCGGAAAAGTACGTTCGGATTAATCTGGGGGAGTAACGATGTCGGGGGTGATCGTGGTGAAGTATGGCGGGAGCGCGATGGAGAATCCCGCCAAGGTATCGGAAATTTTACAAGAGATTGCCGGTCTGGCGAAGGAGGGTTTTCCCGTGGTCTTGGTGCATGGGGGAGGAAAAGAGATTAGTGGGGAGATGGATCGGAGGGGATTGAAGGCTGTCTTTGCCCAGGGATTCCGGGTGACGGATGAAGCGGCAATGGCTGTGGTTGAGGAAGTTTTGGATCAGAGAGTGAATCCCGGGATTGTGAAAAAGCTAAACGAACTGGGCGGCAAGAGCCGCGGAATCAGCGGGAGGGAGGTTTTTCATGCCAAGAAGGCGGCGAAAGCCGGTGGTCTAGATTTGGGGCGGGTGGGCGAGGTAGATCGGTGCGAGTTGGGCGAGGTGAAGAGGTGTCTGGATAAGAAAGAGACGGCGGTGGTGAGTCCAGTGGGCCAGGGAAATGACGGGGGTGCGATGAATCTGAATGCGGATGTGGCGGCGGCGGCGTTGGCGGGGGCTTTGCAGGCGGAGCAGATGATCTTTTTGTCCGATGTGCCGGGCTTGATGAAAGATTTGAAGGATCCTAGAAGTTTGATTCGGGAGATCCGGGCTGGGGAGTTGGATAAATTGGAGAAGGAGGGAGTGATCGGCGGGGGGATGATTCCGAAGTGTCGGTCGGCTGCTTCGGCGCTGGTGCAGGGGTTGAAGAAAGTTGAGTTTGTGGATGGTCGGGTAGCGGGGACGTTGACGAAGGTGGTGAAGGGTCAGGAACGGGCTGGCACCACGCTCTCGGCCTGATTTTCTCAGCCTTTTGGAAGCTGGTCTTTAAGTCGGAGTTGGGCGGCCCGGCCTATGGGGATTTTATCATTTACGCCTTCCAGGACGAGGTTGGCCTCATCCCGGGATTTCCGTTCCAGACGGGTTATGTGATTCACGTTGATGATATGGGAGCGATCGATTCTGGCGAAGGGTGGGAACGGTAGGATCTTTTCGTAACTACCCAAGGTCTGGCAGATCATTAGGGGGGCTGAGTTCGGGATATGAATCCGAGTGAAATCCCCGTCGGCTTGGAGTAGTGGAATGGAATCTACGGGAGCGACCATCGATTGATGGGGTGTGTGAAGACAGATTCGGTCTCCAGAGGAATAAGGGGTTTTGGAGACAGATTTTTTCTTGGAACAGGCATTTTCCAGCCGATGGAGGGCTTGGGCGAACCGTTGTGGATTGACCGGTTTGATCAGATAATCAACCGCCTCAAGATCGAACGCCTGGACTGCGTATTTCGCGTAGGCGGTGACCATAACCGTCTTGGGGGGCGGGTGAAGTGCTTTCAAGAGATCCAAGCCAGTTGCGCCTGGCATCTGGACATCGAGAAAAAGGGCTTGAGGTCTTTCCTTGCGGATGAGTTTGATGGCGGTGGATTTGTTGCTGGCTTCGCCGGCGATCTGAAAATTGGGATGGGGAGCGAGAAGCTGACGAAGGCGTTGGAGGGCGAGTCTCTCGTCATCGCAGAGGACTACACGGAGCATGGTTCTCCCTTCAAATCGAGATTGGCCACGACGTACCCATTGTCTTCGGTCAGCGTGAAACGGTGGCGGTTGGGATAGCGTATGGCGAGACGGCGGCGGACTGCGTCCAGTCCCAGGCCCGAGCCTTTTTGGGAGGAGGAGAGTTTTCCGGAATTTTTTACCTGAAGAATGAGATGGCCGGCTTTCATCTGGGCGGTGATGAGGACAGTGAGTCGGGCAGAACTTTTACCCGGGCCGTATTTGAAAGCATTTTCCACGATGGGTTGCAGGATGAAGCTGGGGACAAGAGTGTTTCGAGTACTTTTGGGAGCGGTGATTCGGGTTTGTAGTTTGCTTCCGAAGCGGGCTTTTTGAATTCTGAGGTAGGAGGCGGTGGCATCGAGTTCGACGGACAGCGGTGTGATCAGTTCATGACGGTGATCGAGAGAGTATTTCAGGTAGGTGGCCAGTTCATCCACCATGTTGGATGCGATTTTCGGGTGAGCGGGGATTTCGGCGGCGATGCCGTTGAGGGAGTTGAAAAGGAAATGGGGGTCGAGTTGGAATCGGATCAGCTGGAGTTCCATCTTCTGAACCTCCGACTTGGCATGCAGCTCTTCGATTTTTTCGCTCTGAACCAAGAGTTCAGCCTTGAACCAGAGATAGGCGAATGACCAGGTCAGGTAGACGAACCACATGAGGACGGAAAAAAGGGTCCATCGTTGCCAGAGGGGAACTGCTTGGCCGATACCTGTGGTGGGCCAAGTTAGATCGAGAAAGGAGATGAGGCCTTGTAGGATGGCGGAGTGGAGGGCAGCGTTTAGGCCGGTGATCACGAGGGCTTGAAAAACAAAACTGGAGCGATGTGTGCGAAGGGGGCCGAAGTGGTGATAAATCCGGCGTAGCCCTCCCGAAAGGACAAACCCTAGAAGAGTGGCAGCAAAGGTGATTTGGAGGGCTCGGAGAAAGTCCTCCCGCATGACCGAACGGATGAGAAAGGCGATCAGGCCGAATCCCATCCAAAGGATCAAATTGATCCGCCAGAAGCGTGGGGGGTGAAAAAGATTCTTACGAAGAGCCTCAAGCATGGGTTCAGCGTGGGCGAAAACGCTCGATAGGACAAAACATTTGGTAATCTTCGAGCACGAATGTTTTTCGGGGTTTTAAGAATGCTCTAGGAATCAATTGCCTCCTGCTCATGAAGTTCGACACCTTGTGTCGGAAGCTCTACGAGTAAGGGATGGCGGATCCCAAGCATCAGGCGAAGTATTACACGTACAGCCATATTCGCGCCCATGGGGCGATCGGGAATCTCAATGAGGGGGTGGTCATCCAGACGCACGGGGTTCACACGAGGCTGATCGCGTGGCCAGGGAACGGCTTTCAGACGGAAAGCGTGCATGTTTTGACGCTGAAGCCCGGTGAGGAGAGTGCCTCCTATGCCTATACCATTGCGGAGGAAGTTATGATTTGTGCGGCCGGCCGGGGGGAAGTGTTTCTTCTGGGGCGGTGGGTTTCCGTCGAGCCGGGGGATATCGCGTATTTTCCGGAAAGAGTCTCTCATGCGGTTCGAAACTCTTCAGAAAACAAGGAGAACCTGGTGTTGGTTTCGCAAATCACCCCGCCCCAGTTCGATCTTTATACTGAAGCGGGATTTTATGATGTCTCGATGGGAGTGATGAATCATGAGGCCTGTTTTCATGCGGGTCTGAATGCGGATACGGGGACACTCAAGGCTCCGCTGGCTTTGAAATACCGGGAGACGGAATCAGCGGCACGGTCCTGGAACCGCTCGTTGGCCGATATTCGGCGGGAGGGGGCCTTGTTCAATATGTTTCGAGGAACACCGTTCGGAGCCTTGGGCAGCCCGGCGGTTTTTGTAATTTGGCCCGGAGGAGGTTCTCGCACGGGCGGCTTTAATTTCTGTTTCAACCAGGACGAACCAGATTTTACCCATACGCATCCCGTCTCTGATGAGTGCCTTATTCTGTGGGGAGGACGTGGCTCGGCCTATCTGGGGGAACCGGGGGGCTGGTGGGATGTGGATACGTTGGATTGCCTGCTTGCACCGTGTGGGGTGTTCCACCCTCCGAAGCAGAGCAAACTTCCTTGTTTCTGGGGCGGATTTGCTTCTCCTCCCCAAATCGATCTCGCGCTCAAGACTCCCTATTACAAGAACGGCGTGTTTCAGACCGGGCCGAGTGAGAAACTGGTTTATCCCGACACGGCCGAGGTTCGCGCTTTGTTTCAAAGTTAAGCCGATCAAGATATTTTATTTTTTGTCGGGCAGATTATTTCGGTGTTTTAGTTAACGGGTTAAATCTTTCTCCGGCCTGTTTCAAAGAGTTTTCGGTCCTGTTGGCCGACTTTAGGACAAAAGAGTGAAAACGAGGATTACGTTCCCTTTATGAAAACAAAAACGAAAATCAAAACCATCGGAAGTTTCTTCCTCGCATTAATTCTCGGTGCGGTCAGTGCTTTCGGGCACGGGTCGATGGCTGATCCGATCAGTCGGTCGTATGAGGTTTTTCTAGAAAACCCACAGACCCCCTCCAGCGAAGCGGCCAAGGCGGCGATCGCTGTTGCCGGGACGCAGGCGTTTTACGACTGGATGGAAGTCAGCCTGAATGTGCCCGACTACAAGTATGCGGCGGTGATTCCAGACGGAAAACTTCCTGGGGCGGGAAGGGATAAGTATGCCGGTCTCAATCTTCTCCGCACCGATTGGCCAGCCACCAAGGTTGTTCCCGGACCCAAGTTGTGCCGCTACTACGCACCGACTCCGCACGAACCAAGTTTCTTCAAAGCCTATATCACAAGGGACGGATACAATCCTCTTCAGCCTCTTCTCTGGTCGGATCTAGTGGAGGTTCCAGGGGCGGACAATGTCACGTTGACTGGAAACAACTACTACATGACCTTACAACTTCCGAACCGGATCGGTCGGCACGTTCTCTATGTGATCTGGCAACGGATCGATCCCCGGGCGGAAGTTTTCTTTTCCACTAGCGATGTGGATTTCGGGGGCGTGAATTACGGTGCCACTCCGAATCCTGTTGTGCCTCCCGGTTCTGAAGTGGTGGTGACCCCTCCGACGACTCCAATCACCCCGACCACCCCAACAACGCCCACAGTTCCGACCACCCCGGTGGTTGTATCGGGCGAAGGGACGGTTGTTTTTTCATTCACTAACCAGTGGACAAGTGGCGGGCAGGGCAACTTCCAGATCACGAATACTTCTGCCCAAGCGATCAACGGTTGGAATCTGGAATTTGATTGGGCGGGGGATATTACCAGTATTTGGGAAGGGGTTCTCGTGAGCAAGGTGGGCAATCACTACTTCGTGAAAAACGCGCCATACAACGCGGTTATACCCTCCGGCGGAAGTGTCCTCGTGGGTGTGGTGGCAAACTTTTCCGTGGCTGGAACACTCCCGACTGGTTTTTCTCTCAATGGAAGCAGCAGTGTGGTGCCAGCTCTGGCCGTGAGTAGCGGTGTCCTTAAAAGCGCAACCCAAGGGGTGCCTTATTCGGAGACCTTGGTGGCAACAGGAGGGACGGCTCCTTATTCCTGGATGGTGCCGAGTTGCTGCGCTTGTCCTAGTGGACTTACCCTTTCCAGTTCGGGGGTGGTCAGCGGGACGGCTACCTTGGCGGGGAATTACACCTTCAAGGTGATGGTTACGGATTCGACTTCAGCCACAGCCACCCGATACCTCACCCTAAACGTGGCGGCGGCCCCCGTGGTCACCCCCCCGGTGACTCCTCCTGTCACTCCTCCTGTCACTCTGCCCACCTTGGCGGTGGGAGATGCGGCGCTGACTTTGTCGGCTTCGACCGGCACTGTCACCACGAGCGGATATCTGTCCGCTTCGGGAAATCAGATTGTCGATGCGGCCGGTAATCCTGTGCGGATCAGCGGGGTGAACTGGTTTGGCTTTGAAACGGGCAACAAGGTGCTCCATGGGTTGTGGACCCGGGGCTACAAGCCGATGCTCGATCAGGTAAAGGGACTGGGCTTTAACACCCTGCGGATTCCTTTCTCGAACGAGATGCTCCGGAGTGATGCGGTGACTACCAGCATCAACTTCGCGCAGAATCCCGACCTGCAGGGTCTGACACCGATCCAGTGCATGGACAAGGTGATTGCCTACGCAGGATCGATCGGGCTCAAGGTCATCCTGGATCGGCACTCGGCCAAAGCGGACGGTTTTACCGGCGAGGATGTTTGGTACATCCCGGGAGACGCCTACTACACTGAGCAGCGCTGGATTGAGGATTGGGTCATGCTGGCCAAGCGGTACTCGGGCAATGCAACGGTCATTGGTGCGGATCTGTTTAACGAGCCCAAGAAGAGCGCGACCTGGGGAAATTCTTCTCCAGCGACCGATTGGAATAAAGCAGCGGAGCGGGCCGGTAACGCCGTTCTCGCGGCCAACCCGAACTGGCTGATCATTGTCGAGGGTACGGAGCAGTACAATGGTCAGACCACTTGGTGGGGAGGCAATCTCAAGGGAGTGGCCACCTATCCCGTGGTGCTGACGAATCCAAGCAAGCTGGTCTATTCGATGCATGATTATCCGGCGAGCGTGTTCGCTCAGAGCTGGTTCTCGGATGCGACCTACCCGAACAATCTGGATGATGTGTGGTATGCGCACTGGGGTTACATCTTCAAGAATCAGACAGCTCCGCTTCTCTTAGGTGAGTTTGGAAGCAGGTTGCTGACGACGAGTGATGAGCAGTGGATGGATAAGTTGACCGACTACATCGATGGAGATTTGAACCTCGATGGCGTCAAGGATCTCACTGGCAACCAGAAGGGGATGAGCTGGACCTACTGGAGCCTGAATCCCAACAGCGGAGATACGGGTGGAATCCTGAATGATGACTGGACCACAGTGAACAGTCTCCGGATGTCCTACATCCAAGGGAGCCTGGCTCCTTTGATCGGAGTGGCGACAGGAAGCGGAGTGACTTCGCAGACGATGAACTTTGCGGTGACTCTATCCGCACCTGCCTCGGCCGTTGTCAGCGTGGCTTATGCCACGGTGGACGGAACGGCCGCGGCAGGGACGAATTACACAGCTACCTCGGGAACGCTCTCCTTTGCTCCCGGGGAAACCATGAAGACGATCTCGGTGGTCGTGCCAGGGCAGACGTTGGCTGCAAATAAGCAGTTCTCCATTCAGCTCAGCAACGTCTCAGGTGCCACGATTGCAGATGGAACCGGAGCGGGTTTGATCCAACCTTCGGCAGTTGTTCTGCCCGCGGCTCCTGTAATCTCGAGCGCGGCAACGGCGAGTGGAACCGTGGGTACGGCGTTTAGCTACCAGATCGTGGCTTCGGGAAGTCCTACTTCCTACAGCGCGACCGGACTGCCCGCTGGACTGACTGTGAATACGACCAGCGGACTGATCTCTGGAACACCGACCAGTGCGGCTACCTCTACTGTAACCATGAATGCCGCGAATGCCGGAGGTTCTGGCGCGAAGGCACTCACGATCACCATCGCAGCTGCGCCTGTGGTCGTCACAGCACCCGTGATCTCCAGTGTGGCCACGGCCAGTGGAAGGGTGGGTACAGCATTTAGTTACCAGATTGTCGCTTCGGGAAGTCCGACTTCCTACAGTGCGACCGGATTGCCTGCTGGACTGACCGTGAATGCGACCAGTGGAGTGATCTCGGGAACGCCCACAGCAGCCGCAACCTCGGCTGTTACCCTCAGGGCAACCAACGCCGGCGGATCTGCGACCAAGACACTAACAATCACCGTTGCAGCTGCGCCTGTGGTAGTCACAGCACCCGTGATCTCCAGTGCGGCCACAGCCACTGGAAAGGTGGGCACTGCGTTTAGTTACCAGATCGCGGCTTCGGGAAGTCCTACTTCCTACAGCGCAACCGGATTGCCGGCTGGTCTAACGGTCAATGCGACCAGTGGTGTGATCTCGGGAACACCCACAGCAGTCGCAACCTCGACCGTTACCTTGAGGGCAACGAATGCGGGTGGATCTGGGACGAAGAGTCTTATCGTGACAGTGTCGGCGGCGACTCCTGCAACAGGAAATCTGACGGTGGTGCAGACAATCCAGAATGATTGGGGAACTGGCTTCACGGCCCAAGTCGTGATCAGCAATCCAACAAGCGCGGCAGTAAGCAACTGGAGTCTGGGATTCACCTTTGACGGAAAGATTCCTGAAATCTGGAGCGCAGCTGTTGCCTCCCAGGTGGGAACCAAGTGGGTGGTCAGTCCGGTTGCTTGGACTAGCACCATTCCTGCAGGCGGATCGGTGACGTTTGGTTACAACGGAGCCCCTGGAACCACTAACAAGATCCCCACTGCTTTTCTAATCAACGGAACAGCGGCGGGCGGAACGACAGGTGGAGGCACTGCAGTCGCTCCTGTGATCTCGAGCGCGGCTACCGCAAGTGGAACGGTGGGCACGGCGTTTAGTTACCAGATCGTGGCTTCGGGAAGTCCGACCTCCTACAGCGCGACGGGACTACCAGCTGGTCTAATTGTGAATGCGACCAGTGGTAGAATCTCGGGAACGCCCACGGCAGCCGCAACCTCGGCTGTCACCCTCAGGGCGGCTAACTCTGTGGGTTCTGCGACAAGGATCCTGACGATCACTGTTGCAGCAGCACCGGTTGTCACAGCACCTGTGATCTCCAGTGCAGCCACAGCCAGTGGAACCGTGGGTACGGCGTTTAGTTACCAGATCGCAGCATCGGGAAGTCCGACTTCCTACAGTGCGACCGGACTACCCGCTGGACTGACGGTGAATGCGACCAGCGGTGTGATCTCGGGAACACCCACAGCAGTCGCAACCTCGGCTGTCACCCTCAGGGCAAGCAATGCGGCCGGATCTGGGACAAGCAGCCTCACGATTACGATCGTCGCAGCGGCTCCGGTTGTTGTCGCTGGATATGACAAGATGCCCACGGTCGAACAGCGAAAGATCGTCGGCTACTACCCGAATTGGGGAATTTATCAGAAAGGTTTCCCCGTGACCAAGATCCGGGGAGATCGGATCAATGTGATCAACTACGCGTTCCTGATTCCGCTCGATCGCACGATGCCGACCGCGTGGGATAAGACCGTATCCACCTATCGTGGGTGGAAGTACAGCAACTACGCCGCTTACATGCAGCAGCCTCCAGGAACGACTTTGACGGCAGGCATTGGCCTGTTTGACGAGTATGCGGATGCAGGCGCGAACAGTGCGGGGGAGGCGTTGACGATGGCTCCCGCCTACACGCCCAGCAGTAACTTCGGGCAACTGCAGGCCTTAAAGGCTAAGTATCCGAAGTTGAAGACGATGATTTCGATTGGCGGATGGACCTTGTCGGCTCCGCTCTACTCGATTTCGAGGGATGCACAGAAGCGGGCAGATTTCGCGAAATCGTCCGTCTACGTCATGGTGAAGTACGGGTTTGATGGCATCGACGTGGATTGGGAATACCCAGGCGGGGGAGGGTTGGATGGTAGTGGCGTAGCTTCGACGAGCGACGGTGCCAACTACAACCTCCTTCTGAAGGCGATCCGGGACGAAATGAACCGTCAGACGGCAATCGATGGAAAGAAGTACTATCTTTCCATCGCAGGCCCTGGAGGGGATGAAAAAATCGCCAATATGGATCCGAAGGCGATTTCCCAAGTCGCGGACTGGATCAACATCATGACCTACGACTTCCACGGCGGGTGGGATTCGTACACCGGGATCAACGCGCCGATGGTGAATGTCGATCCGAGTGCCGGTCGCGCCAACTGGTCGGTCCAAGGGGCGACACAGATCTATCTCAACGGATTGAATGGGAAGGGTGGAGTGCCTGCGGCTCAGCTTGTTCTAGGCGTTCCGTTCTATGGTCGGGGTTGGGATGGAGTTCAAGCAGGGCCCAACGGAGATGGTCTGGGTCAAGCTGGCTACGAAGCAACTTCGCCCGGTCTGGGGGAAACTGAGTTTCCCTACAACTCCCTGTTCAGTTCCGGGGCCCTAACCTACACCAACGGAGTCTATGCTGGGGCGGGTGGATATAAGCGCTACTGGAATGCCGCGGCCCAGGTGCCTTATCTCTACTCAGCCACAGCGAAGCGGTTTATCACCTATGATGATTCCGAATCGATGCGGGTGAAGGCCAACTACGCCAACCAAGTCGGCTTAGGAGGATTGATGTTCTGGGAGCTAAGCGAGGATGTAACCAGTGGGGCTACCTCCTTGCTGGATACCATTTACGACCGAGTCCACCTGCCGTAACTACAAAGTTAAAAGAAGCGACGAAGACCAAGGATGAAACGAAATGCAGGGCGGGCATCTTGCCCGCCCTGCATATTCGTTGGGGGCTATGGAGAGTTTTAAGTTTAAGCGATGATTTCGACTCGCGTACTCACGGGGATAAGATCGTAGAGCTGGATCACGTCGGCATTGCGTAGGCAGACGCAGCCCGCGCTAGCAGGTGTACCGATGAGGTCTTCACGATTGGTGCCGTGGATGTAGATGTAGCGGTCTTTGCTCGTTTTGTTGTGATCTTCCTCTCCTTCGAGCCAGAGGATGCGGGTGAGGACCAGATTCTTTTCTTCTACCGGGTCGGAGGATTTCCAGACACGGCCGGTGGGTTTGCGTCCCACAAAGTGGGTTCCGGATTCGGCGTTGTCGCCGATCTTTTGACAGATCTGGTGCCAGCCGAGAGGGGTCTTATTGCTGTTGGGTTCGGAACCAGTGCCTTTTTTCGCGGTAGAGACTGGGAAAGAGCGGGAGATGGAGCCGTCATCGGAAACGATATCGAGACGTTGCGCGGAGATGGAGACACGAAGATGAGGCATTGGGTTTAGGTTAAAGTTGAACGAGACGACTTAACGAGAAGTTTCTGGAGGGAGGACAAGGAGAACGGGCCCGGGAGTGATTCGCCACCAGTTTCCTGTGGAGGACCGTTCGGAGGGAGTGGTGAAGTGGTACTGGTCCCGCCGAAGGCGGAGATAATCGCTTCCGGAAGAGTGGGGCTGCGGGGGTAGAAGATTCCAGACTTCCGGTTCGCCTTGTTGAAGTTTCTTGAGGAAAGGAGTGAACCAACCTGGGAGTTGACCCCGTTCGGCGGAAAGCGCGGCGAACCACATTTGCCAGTCGAGTCGTGGTTGGAAGGGGGCGATTTGGGGAGGGAGACGATCTGGGGGACCAGCTTTGTAGGAAAAGAGGATGGGTTGCCAGTCGAGTCCGTTGGAACTGCGTTCGAAGGTGAGTTCGGGGCGGCGAGTGGTCATGACCGCAAAGAGGCCATACCCAGATGTGAGATGCCACGGGGCGAAGGCTCTTTCCCACTGAGTGAAAAAGGATGAACCGGTTCGGGGGAAGAGTCCCAAGGTTAGAAAAAGAGTGGGGACGGCCAGGGATAGTTGGAGAAGGGCGGCCAGAGAGCTTAGGTGTCGCCAAGCAACGGGCGTGCACGGAAGTGGAATGGTTTTGGGTTGGAGCCAGGAGGGATAGTAACGGTTTTCGATTAGGGCAAGGCACAAGCCGATGGTGAGCAGATTAAAAAATGCGTAGTTCCCGGTTGCGGCGATGAGGAGCATGAGGGAGAGGAAGCCGAGAGATGCGGTGAGGCGAACTTTGGGTTGGGGAAAGAGAAGGGTGAAAGGAAGTAGGAGTTCGATCACAAAGGTGAAAATGGTGGAGAGCTTGAGAAGCGGGTGAGGAAGTTGATGAATGAACCAGGCGAGGGGGTTGGGAATGGGTTGGGATTCGAAGTGATAGGTCATGGCGGAAAGATCAGTCCAGGTGGGGTCGCCACTTAGGATTTTGACGATTCCCGAGCTGAACATGAGACGAAAGAGGAGGAAGGTGAGGGCGAAGCGGATGAGTAGGGGCGGAATATCGAGGCCGGGTGGGCGGGGGCGAAAGCCGGGTTTTTCGACAAAGAGAACGAGAAAGCCAATTTCGAGTAGGAGGGTATCCCATTGGAAGGAGAGGAAATCCTGGCCGATATTCACGAAGGAGAGCCAGCAGATCCAAGACAGGATGGCACCGATCGGGCGAAGAAAGCCGGTGAGAAGCAAAAGGGAACCGACGATTCCGAGTAAGGCGATCAGGTGGAGGGCGAAATATGATGTGCCGAAAATCCATCCCAGGCATGGGAGGGTCCAAAGTGCAGTTTCGGGAGATAGTACTTTAGTGGCGCGGAACAGAAAGTCGTGAGCGGGGAGGATGCCGTTAGGCCCGATCAAGCCGGGGATCTGGGGAAGAAGAGAGAGGAAGGCAAAGAAGTAGCTCAATCCAGTAATTCGGGCCAAGAGCCAAAAACTGATCGATTGGTTCATGAAGTAAAAAAATTAAAAAAAGACCGAACCCTTTTTTGTTTGCAGCAGTTTAATCCTGTATGAAGACAACCACACAAGACACACGATGGAAATCACAAGATCGCAACGCTGGAAGCTCTCCCCGCGGGGGGCCTTCGGCTCAAGAGGAGAGAAAGGGGCCGGACTTGTCCGACCGTTTGCTCTCCTTCACTTCCAACCTACTGGGGTTGGCGGGAAGCCTGCCTGAAGATCGGGCGGCTGGGCATCTGGCGGAGGAACTTCTTCGCTCGGGCACAGCCGCTTACTTCCGGCATGGGGAGGCGGAGGGATCGCCCTCGGCAAAGGAGTTTGCGGAAAAGTTCCGCGCTTGCTTAGCCGAGTTGCGTGTTTCCCGACGCGCACTCCAGCTCTTGGCTAAGGCGGGACTGCCCTGTGATGGGCAGGCGGTGAGAACGGCGTTGGAGGAGGTGGATATTCTCATTCGCATCTTCTTTTCCAGTATCCGGACTCTGGAAAATAAAGCAGCCGCCTGAGGAACGGCTGCGCTGGGGCGCGGCCGATCCGGATCCCCTGATGAAGGGGAAGAGCCGGATCGGCTGCCCTCGGCATTGTTCGCCCAACCCGAGGTGGGTATTCTGAGTGGGAAGACTATGGGACAGTTTGCCATCTCTATGCCTCAGTTAGGGGAGTCGATCGCCGAGGCGACTTTATTGCGGCTCAAGGTCAAGCCAGGCGAAACGGTTGAAGCGGATCAGGAGGTGGCAGAGGTTGAGACGAGTAAAGCAGTCATGAGTGTAACGACGAGCTACGGGGGTGTCTGGAAAGAGTGGAAAGCTAAGGAGGGGCAAAGTTATCCCGTGGGAACTGTTTTAGGTTACGTCGAGGTAGCGGGCCGGGAAGAGTCGAAAGGAATAAAAAAGAGCCCAGATGGAGGCCGGAAGGTTCAACAGAAAGAAAAAGAGGGTAAAAAGAAAATTCACTCGAATGGAGAAAATGGAAATGGAAAGGGTGTATTGCCGACTATCCAGGGGTTGCCTGTCCCTGCGCGTGCGGCAGGGGCCAGTTATCTATCGCCCAGAATGAAGGCGCGAATTGAGGAGTTGGGGTTGCATGCAGCGGATCTGGCGGGGTTAGCGCCAAGCGGAGCGAAGGGGAGAGTGACGATTGAGGATTTTGAGAGGTTCATGTTGGATTTAGAGAAACAGAAACTTACTCCTGCCTCCTCAATGCGGGTGGCGGTGGCGGATGCAATGCGGAGAAGCTGGCTACGTCCCTTGGCCACGGTTGGAAGAACGGCGGGAATGGATGCCCTACTTGCTCACCGAAAAAAACACCCCGCCAAACCGGGGCCTACTCTGTACGCCGTGCGGGCATTAGGAATCGCTTTAGCGGAAAACAGTTTGCCTGCGGGGCGGTTGGTGGGCAGTCGGATCGTGCATCCAGGGTCGATCGACATTGCCTTTGCTGTTGAAGCGGAGGATGGGGTTCTCGTTCCTGTCCTTCGGAGAGTGAATGAAACGGACTTAAACACGCTGGCGGCGCTTTATGCTGAAAGAATGAAGCAGGCGAAGGAGCGTAAAATTCCGGCTGAGGGGTTGGGAGGGTCTGTAGCAGTGGTGACAAACTACGGAACGTTCGGTTTGGATTGGGCGACTCCGATTCCGTTGCCCGAGCAAAGTTTGGTCTTGGGGTTGGGGGCGGGAAAGAAAGTTCCTGAGTGGGATGAGAAGACACAATCGTTTCAGCCCAAGACTGTGGCACCTTTGACTTTAAGTTTTGATCATCGGGTGATCGACGGTGGGGCGGCAGGGCGACTTTTGGCCCGCGTGGCCGAGTTATTGGAGAGTCCGGAAAAGCTTTAAGACGATCGATTCGCCAAGCGAACGGCGATCTCAGCGGAGAGGAGAACGAGGGGTAACCCTCCTCCAGGGTGAGTGGTTCCTCCAACAAAGTATAGATTCGGAATGAGGGTGGAGTGGATGGGGGGACGTAGAAACGAACTTTTCATTCCATGGGAGGCCCAGCCGTACAGGGAACCCCCTACGACTCCATCGCGGGACTCAAAATCTGCGGGTGAGATTGTCTCTTGATAGACGATTTTGTCCTTAAGCCCTGGCAAAAACTTTTGATCCAAAATCCGAATGATTTGGTCGGCATATTTTGGAGACTCCTTGGTCCAATCGATTGTGGTGGTGTTGGCGGGTGCATTGACGAGGAGGAAGTAGTTATCGTGTTCAGGGGGTGCGGAAGCGGGGTCAGTTCTGGAACTAAGGCAAAGATAAATGGTGGGGTTTTCCGCAGGTCGTTTCTCCCGAAACATCTGTTGGAACTCCAAGGGGTAGTTGTCGGAGAAAAAGATGTTGTGGTGGGCTAGGGATGGATCTTTTCCTTTTACTCCTAAAAGAACAACGAATCCGGATATCGCTCGATCAGGTTTGGCCGTCTTCGATGCCACTTGCGCAGATTGAGGGTGTTGAATCAGTTTTTGATAGGCAGCTAAAACGTCCCCGTTATGGAAAAGGAGGTCGGCTTGAATTTTCTTACCCGATGCAAGTGTGACTCCGGAAGCGTCGATCGAGTGAACGGGAGCTGAGTTGTGGATTTCGACTCCGTGTTTCTGAGCCAGCTGAATAAGAGTATCCGCAAGTCGGCGAATTCCGCCTCGAATGAACCATCCACCGTAGTGCGCCTGAACGTAGGGAATTACGGCGAAGGTAGCGGGTGTAAGTTCCGGATCGCTTCCGTTATAAGTGGCAAACCTCTGAAGGAACTGCTGGAGGTGGGGATCGGAGTAGAAGTGGCGTGAGGCAGAGGCAAGGGAGCGAAATGGGCTCATGGCGGGAAGAAACCGGAGTAGTGGTAGAAGGGTGGGGTTGAGGACTTTTTTCCAAATTTCGGATGGATCACTTTCAAGAAACGCGGGAGCTGAAAGTTTGTAGAGCCCTTCAGCGTAGCGGAGTAGACGGGCCGAGTCGGGGCGGGACCAGAAAAACTCGTTTTCATCAAACTGGTAGCCATCGGCCCAGCGATAGCGACAGGTGGGTGAGAGAGGTTCGAGAGTGAGATGTTCCTCCCTTTTTTCGCCCAAATCGTCAAAGAGGCGATCAAGGATTTGGGGCATGGTGAAGAGGGAGGGGCCAAGGTCCCATCGAAAACCGTTGACCCGGCGTTCAGAGACTTTACCGCCTAAAGAGTCGTTTTTTTCCAACAGAACAACATGGGCGCCTGCTTTTCGAAGTCGTAGAGCGGTGGCGAGGCCGCCGATGCCCCCGCCAATCACCACAGCACGTTTTCCGGAAAGCCGATTCATCGGGGGCGTTGATTCCACAGTAATCGAAGGCAGGAGGAGAACGTCGAAGGTTGATCCCGTAGCATCTGATCAATTTGAGCAGGGAAAAACCAATCCAAGCTGGCGACTTCATGGGGATCGGGTTGAAAGGGGCCTGGGTGAACCGCTTGGTAGAGCCAAACGAACTCTTGATCGGTCTCTTGAGATGCGGGGAACTGTTTCACCTTCTGAAAATCTTTGCAGGTAGAAGCAGGAACACCAATCTCCTCAGGAATTTCGCGATGCATGGCGGTGTCATAATCCTCTTGGGAATTCACGTGGCCACTGACACTAGAAGTCCAACGTCCGGGCTCTCTATCCTTCCTGAGGGATCTTTTTTGAAGAAGGAGACGACCGTCTGGATGAAAGATCCAGAGATGTACGGCTCGATGAAGTAAACCTTTTGCATGAATCTCGGATCGGGGAGCCGTCCCGATGACGCGATCGTTGCTGTCGACGATATCAAAGATCTCTTCGGGTGGATTCATAAAGGTCGCGCCATTGAGTGGGGTCGAGTTCCTCGGCCCGAAGGTCGAGGTTCACGGGAAGTAATCCTTTCAGCTTTTTCCTTCTTTGAGAAAACCCCTTTTTGATGAATGCGTAGAAGGGGGCAAGATTGGTCGAAAGGGTGGGATGTCGAGTGAGACGTAGAACGGCAGAGTCAACTTGAGGGCGGGGGTAAAAAACCTCGGGTGGCAGATTGCGAATCTTCTCAATCGAAAAAACAGATTGAAGAAGAACGGAGACAGCCCCGTATGCGCTGGTGCGCGGAGGAGCACAGTACCGATCCGCCACCTCCTTCTGCAGGGTGACGACAATGGTGGCTGGAGGTGGGGATCGTAAGGCGAGTTGGACAAGAAGCGGTGTCGAGATTGAGTAGGGAAGGTTCCCGCAAACCAGAGAGCGGGGGGGGTGAGAGGGTAGGGTTTTTAGGGCATCCCCCTCGATCAAACGAAATCGTGGTTCGTCTTGAAACTCTTCGCGAAGCCAAGTGATGAGGCCTTGGTCGATCTCGAAAGCCTCCACGGAGTGTCCCAGCGTTAGAAGAGCTCGCGTTAGGGCGCCGAGACCAGGCCCGACCTCTTGAATGGGTTCTGTTTTGGTTTTTGGGAGGGCATGAGCGATGACTGTTGCAAGGGCGGGCTCAGCCAGGAAATTTTGTCCGAGTTGCCGAAGGGGGCGGAGGCCGCGGGTGGCCAGAATTTCGCGGATCTGGGTTGTGTTCAGAGCTGACGACTCAAAATGGCGTGAAGTTCGCCGGGGTTCATAATGCCAGAAATCTTTTCTGATCCGCGCCCAAAGGCGATGACCCAACCAAAGCCGGCCGAAGGTGATGCGGTACGACCCGTGTTATAGGCAGTAGGATCGGAGCCTTTTTTGCCTGGTCCATTGTGCCAGGAGAGAGGAGAGAGTCGGCGAGAGCCACTGAAGTTCTCTTTTGATTTTTCAAGAAACTGAAATCCTCCAATGGCATAGGGACAGTAGACCAGAATCAGGGTATTTTTTCCTGCATATTTTCTGGCGGTTTCAACCGCCCGATCGAGTTCATGAAGTTGTCTGACTGCAAGTTCAGCCTGATTTTGACCCGCTGCGGCAGCCACGAGGGGGTGATCTACCACGAGAAAGTATCCGAGCAAGTTATAGGCCAACGTTTCAATCGCGCGACGGACAAGGTCGGCAAGCTGGATTGTGCCTGCTTCTCCTCCTGCAGTGGCAAGTGGGAGGGAGTCCGAGGCGACAAGGCCGAGGAGTCGGCGTGTATTCCAAGCTGGGAAACTTTCTAGCCCCGCACGGTCGAAGACCAGGGTGTAGTCGAGTTTTTCGGCCTCTTTTTCAAGGTCACGACGACCTGCCTTTTTTTCTGAAGTGAAAATCTCACGCCCTCCACCAAGGATGAGATCGATGCGTGTGGTATCGAGAAGTTGTTGCGCAACCGTTCCAGAGACCGAAGCATCGGGTTGGTGGGAGTAGAATGCAGCAACTCCAGGCGAGGTGATGGGGCCTGAGGATACGATTCCGACTGCACGGCCACGTCGTTGAGCTTCGTAAAGAAGAGTGTCGGCAGGTTTTCCATCATATCTGAGGCTTAAGCGCCCTGCAGGGCTGGATTGGCCTGTGGCAAGAAAGGAGGCGAGAGCAGCGGCGTCGCCCGTAAGTTGATCGGAGGATTGGCTTTCTACAAATGCCATGCCGTCTGCGCGGTCTAAACCTGCAAGCGTGCGATTGGGATCGCGGGCTTGGGCTAAGGCGAGGAGTTCGGAGCTGGCGCCAGGAACAAAAAAGACAATTACGCTATGGGTGCGGGCTCGAACGAAGTAGCGGACGTAGCTGTAGGAGAAGCCAACGAAGGCGAGCAAGATGCTCAAGGCGATCAGTTGAGGTCTCCAACGTTTTGTGCCCATGGAAATAGTTAAGCAGAACTGGGCCGGCGTGCCATTCCGCTAGGAGAGAGGTTTGAGGAAGGGTTGGCGTCCAAAAGCTTGTTGAAAGAGGTCTCCTTTACGCTCGATTCCGAATTGGGCCTCCCCTGTGTCTTTGCCCGTAATATGAATCAGGCAGACTCCTGGGCGAATTTCAAGATCGGCAGGGTGAAGGCTTTGGCGATGGGAACGATCGAGTGCATCGGCCACGCGAAGGATACCCGCAAGAAAATGAAGGTGATTCTTTTTCGTTTTTGGAAGGTTCACATACCGGCGGTGGGTTGGGGAGGGAATGCTTTTACGGTGATAGCGGGCGAGTAGGGCAATGAAATCGGTTTGAGAATGGGAAAGATCTTTCCATGTGTGTTCGCGGATGAGTCGGGCAGATTCCTTGTGGTGGGCGCGCTCTTCGGTGGCCGTTGACCAACCGATGTCGTGGAGAAGGGAGCCCGCAACCAGAAGCTCGAGCTCCTGTTTTGAAAGTTGATGAAGGGAGGCGAGTTTTTCAAAAAGGAAAATAGACCATAAGGTGACATGGCGTACGTGCTGAGGTTCTCTCTCAAGTCGCTCCATCAGGGCTGTGGCTTGGCGGGTGATGGGGGTATTGGGGATCATCGAACAATTTTACGGATAGGGCAGGGAGCGAGGGAGTCTAGCCAGACGCCATACCGTAGTCCGTGAGTGGTGAGTTGGACGCGGGAAAGACGAAGTCGAAGCATCGTTTCGCGTAGGACGAGAAAAGCGGGCAAGGCGAGAGAGGCGCGATCGGTGGGCATACCGGGTATGGCGCGAAGTTGGGGGAGGGAGAGAGGAAGCAGTCGGAGGATGAGGGATTCGAGAGTGGAAAGGGTGAGGGAGAATCCCTCGAGTTTACGAGCTTTCATATTTTTACGTCGGATAAGGCACGCGTAGGCGTGTCCTGTTCCGCCCGAGAAAGTGGCATGAGATTTTCGAGTTGGGACTGGAATCTTTTTTAAGGCATTGCGAATGGAGTGAAAGGCCTGGATCCATTGGTGGGGTGAAGGGGGGTGTTGAGAGAGAAGAGTGTCGCGAACGGCTACACAGCCGAGGTTCAGGCTGAAAATCTTCGGGCGGGTAGGACGCAGGGAGTCGATGATCTCGATGCTTCCGCCACCCAGATCGATATGAAAGCGGGGGCTCTTGGTGGAGGAGAGGGTACGGGCGGCGAGCGCGATGACGCGACCTTCCTCGTGACCGCTCAGGAGACGAATCGGCTTTTTTAGAATCTTGGATGCAGGAAGGAGGAAGGATTTGGAGTTCTTTGCGCGGCGAAGGGTGCCTGTACCGACGGCGAGAGTTTGGTCGGGGTGAAAGGCACGTATTTTACGCTCAAGCTGGCGAAGAACGGACAGGGCACGGCGTCGAGCGGAGGGTTGAAGGCGACCGGACAAGGCCACTCCCTCCCCGAGGCGTACGGGATACGCCTTTTCATGATGAATCCGCAGGATGGAGCCGACCTGTTCGGCAAGGAGAAGTTTAAAAGTGTTGGACCCGAGGTCGAGGACGGCGCCGCGGAAAGGGAGATTAGCCACACGTAGGTTAAAGCCGTTTCTATGTCGGACGGCAAAGCCTTTGCCGAGTCTCGACGGACGGGCTGGGAATAGGTTGAATGGAGGGATGCTCGATATTGGACTGATTCGAAAGGAGTCGGAGGCTGTCCGTCAACGATTGCTTACCCGCGGAAAGGGTGCAGCGGATGGGTTGGATAAGGTATTGGAGGTGGATGAGGAGCGGCGACGACTTTTGGGAGAAGTGGAAAAGTTGAAGGCGGAACGGAATGCGATCAGCAAAGAGGTGGGTGTTCGCAAGGCAAAGAAGGAATCAGCGGATGATCTTTTGGCTGGGATGAAGGAAAAGTCGGATCGGATTGCGGATTTGGACAAGCAGGCGGCTGAAGTGGAGGCGAAGCAGGAGGGTTTGTTGCTTTCCATCCCGAATCTTCCTTGGGAGGGGTGCCCGAAGGGAAGTACGGCGGCAGAGAACCCTGTGGTTTCGACATGGGGTGAACCCAAGAAGTTTGATTTCAAGCCGAAGGATCATGTGGCTTTAGGGGAGGCGCTGGGGATCTTGGATTTTGCCGCTTCGGCCAAGGTTTCAGGAAGTGGGTTTGCAGTGTATCGGGGAGAGGGTGCCCGGTTGGAGAGGAGTTTAATCAGTTGGATGCTAAACCTTCACAGTGGGGAGCACGGATATACGGAAGTTTCTCCGCCATTTTTGGTTCGAGAGTCGAGCATGGTGGGGACGGGCCAGCTTCCCAAGTTTCGTGAGGACATGTATGCGGTGGAAGGGGGAGAGCTTTTTTTAGTGCCCACCGCAGAGGTTCCTGTGACCAATTTACATCGGGAAGAGATTTTGACCGAGGGGGATCTCCCTAAAAAATATGCAGCTTACACGCCCTGTTTTCGGAGGGAGGCGGGGAGTGCGGGCAAAGAGACCCGCGGATTAGGAAGGATGCATCAGTTCGACAAAGTGGAACTGGTTTGGATCGAGCATCCAGATCGCTCGATGAAGGCGCTCGAAGAGCTTTGTCAGCATGCGGAATCGGTCTTGCAGAAGTTGGGATTGCACTATCGAAAAATCGAGTTGTGTACGGGAGATATTGGGTTTGGTGCGGCGCGGTGTTATGATTTGGAGGTTTGGGCACCTGGCATGGGGCAGTTTCTGGAGGTCTCGTCTTGCAGTAACTTTATGGATTTTCAGGCGAGGCGGATGGGATTGAGGTTTAAGGGGGCAGACGGAAAGAACCGCCCGTGCCACACGCTAAATGGTTCGGGAACGGCCTTGGCTCGTCTTTTTATTGCGCTGGTGGAGACGTATCAGACTCAGGAGGGAGGAGTCACCATTCCAGAGACTCTGCGTTCGATTTTTGGTTCCGACAGGATTGGAAAAGAGCTTAGTAAGCCGAAACCCTAAACCCCTTTTACTTGATCAGCAGGAGGCTGATCGCCATGACCACCATGCCGGCGACAAGGCCGAGAAGGCTATCGTGACCCTTGCCATAAGCACGGCTGGTGGGGAGAAGCTCGTCGAGGCTGATATAAACCATAATCCCAGCAACTCCGGCAAAGCAGGCGCCCATGACTTGGGAAGTAATTTCGCCCCCCGTAATCCAGCGTAGGCCAAAGTAACCGATGGCAGCACCTACGGGTTCGGCAAGCCCGCTGAGAAAAGAGTAGGTGAAAGCCTTGGTCCGGCTTCCCGTGGCATAGAAGAGGGGAACGGAGACGCTAATTCCTTCGGGAATGTTGTGCAGAGCGATCGCGATGGCAATGGCCACGCCCACTTTTGGGTTTTCAAGGGCAGCGAGAAAAGTGGCTAGACCCTCTGGAAAATTATGAAGAGCGATGGCGAATGCCGTGAACATTGCCATGCGTAGGAGTTTCTTATGGTTGCGGTGCGGGATGGTGGCGTGTGGGGCGTGAAGGGGGGCTAAGGCGGATGCAGGCGGTTGTTCATGCGGATTCTGTTTCTCGGGAATAAAATTATCGATCAGGCCAACGAGAAGAATTCCAAAAAAGAAGAAACCCACATTCATCCAGACTCCTTGGACCGGCCCGTAGGCTTGGGTTAGGGAGGCGGCACCTTTCTGAAAAATTTCAACAAAAGATACGTAGAGCATAACTCCTGCGGAAAAACCGGTGGATACAGAGAGAAAGCGATGGTTTGTCTGCTTGGCAAGGAAGGCAATGGCGCTACCAATTCCGGTGGCCATACCTGCAAAGAGTGTTAGTCCGAAAGCGATCCAGAGAGAACCAGTTTGCATGATGATTTATCTTACGGGAATTGAACTCCAAAATGCGAGACGGGAAAAGGCCGTTCTGGCTTTCGGTCTCAAGAAACGAGTGAGAGAATGAAATGATGAAGGTTTTACTTATTGGGGTGGATCTCGCTTGGGGCGAGAAAAAGCATGACGGAGTCTGCTTTCTGGAATCGACAGGAAAACGAGGGAAGGTACTGGGGTTTGGATATCCACAAGGGGATCGCGAATTGATGAAGTTGCTTGGGGAAACGAGTCGGAATTACCAAAACGTGTTTGTGACGGTGGATGCCCCGATCGTTTGTCCGAATCGAACAGGAACAAGGCCTGTGGATCGGTTGACGCACCGAATGTTTCATCGCCAACACGCGGCATGTCATCCTGCCAACACCAGTCGGTGTCCTCGTCCGACCCGAGTTGCCCGATTGCTTGCCCGAAAAGGTTTCTCCATTGGGTGGGAGGTAGGAAAGGCAAAAAAAACGGCTGCCGAGGTTTATCCGCATCCTGCCATGGTTCGAATGTTCGGGTTGCCTAGAATCATCAAGTATAAAAAAGGAAGTGTGGCGGAAAGGAGGCAGGAGTTTCAAAGATTGCAAGGGTTGATGCGAAAACTCATGAAACGGCGTTTTCCTCGCCTTACGCTCAATCAAGAAACGAGGAATCTGCTCAGACAAAAATGGAGCAAGCCTGTGGAGGATCGAACGGATGCCCTTTTTTGCGCATTGATTGGGATGTGGCACTGGATGTACCTCGGGAAGCGGAGCGAGGTCATCGGCGATCGAAAGACGGGATTTATTCTATTGCCGAAGCAAAAGGGTGATTAAAGTCTGATCTCAGAAACACACCAGAGTCCGTTGTTTTTGCCGGTGATGGCTCGGATGGCCCAGTAGCGGAAGGATTGAGCGGAAGACAAAGAAAGGGTGTTGAGGCCGGCTGAGGTGGAAAAGGTGCCTAGGTTGGTCCAGTTGGCGTTGTCGTTGGAGCCCAGAACCTGAACAGAGTTGGCAGGCTGCCAACCTTGGTTGAGGGAGATAACGGAAACTGAACGTGCTGAGCCACAGTCGTAGGCTAAGACATGGGGATAAGTGCTGCTGGCTTTACTGTGCCAAGCGGTGGAGTTGTTGCCGTCAAAAGCCTTGGCCGCAGTGTAGTCCGAAGACCATTCGTTGCCGTTGGCGGTAGCTCCTGGGCTGGAGGAAAAGAAGTAGCCACCAAGTCTGATCTCAGAAACACACCAGAGTCCGTTGTTTTTGCCGGTGATGGCTCGGATGGCCCAGTAGCGGAAGGATTGAGCGGAAGACAAAGAAAGGGTGTTGAGGCCGGCTGAGGTGGAAAAGGTG
>JBIKNP010000025.1:0-20430 GCA_044358595.1 Methylacidiphilales bacterium | reverse complement strand
AAGTCTGATCTCAGAAACACACCAGAGTCCGTTGTTTTTGCCGGTGATGGCTCGGATGGCCCAGTAGCGGAAGGATTGAGCGGAAGACAAAGAAAGGGTGTTGAGGCCGGCTGAGGTGGAAAAGGTGCCTAGGTTGGTCCAGTTGGCGTTGTCGTTGGAGCCCAGAACCTGAACAGAGTTGGCAGGCTGCCAACCTTGGTTGAGGGAGATAACGGAAACTGAACGTGCTGAGCCACAGTCGTAGGCTAAGATATGGGGAAAGGTGGTGCTGGCTTTGCTGTGCCAAGCGGTGGAGTTGTTGCCGTCAAAAGCCTTGGCCGCAGTGTAGTCCGAAGACCATTCGTTGCCGTTGGCGGTAGCTCCGCCCCCGGAGGGGAATAGACCTACCAAGGTTGGTATTGTGATCCTGAGAGAGACGGATGGACCAGTATAACTTCCTGAGGTGGCGGAGAGGGAAACAGTGAAGACACCGCTTTGGGTTGGAATGCCTGTGATTCGACCGGTTGAGGAATTAAAAGTTAGGCCAGTAGGTAGAGTGCCGCTGAGGTTATAAGTAGTGGGGTTACCGGTAGCTGTAGTTTGGTAGCTGAATGATCCAGCAACGGCACCAGAAGAGGTTAAGGGGCTTGTTATTGTTGGAGGGGTGAAAGCAGTAATCGAGAGATTGTCTAAGGTAATGACTTTGCCGGAAGTCCCGTTCTCAGAAGTAGTATCGGCAAAGAGAGTTAACTGAAGGCTGGATGAAGAGGTAAGCCCCCAAGACTCTGCCCATGAACCGGTGGAGGAGGGGTTAAAGTTTTTGGGCGATCCGACTAAAATCCAAGCGGTCGTTGAGCTGGTGCGGTACCATGCTGAGACAGTTTTCTGTGTGGAGTCGTAAACGAAGCGCAAGGTGACGCTGGTGGACGTTGTGGGCAAAAACTCAACCTCTGCTGTCGGAAGCCATAAATTCACGTTGTTCGCGTATGGTTCCTGATTACTTCGGTTAAGCTCGAGGGTAATACAATTTTCTCCCAAGGCGCCGTCGAAAATATTATTTTCAAAAAGGTCGTTGAATAAATAAGGCTCAATTCTAAGTCCAACTCCAGTATAGGCAAAAGGGGGTGACCAACCGGATGGCATGGTGACGTCAGCAGTGACCTCCCAAGAAGAGGAAAGAGGAAGAGGTAGGTTGAGCAACCAAGCCCCATAGGCACTTTGCGCGCCGCTTGATGAGCAAGTATAGCGAAGCATGCCGTTACTTGCGGACATAGATGCAAGAGGCGAAAAAATAGCTGGCATATATCGGTTGGAGACAGCGGAGGAAAAATTGTCAGAAAAAGGAATGGACTGAAGGGTGCTTGGTATAGTGATTGGAATGTCGAGAGAAGCTGAGCCGGCTGAATTGTAGGCTGTAAAAGTCCCGCGGTAGTAACCCGAAGACGTCGGCCTTCCGGAAATCATGCCGCTACCAGAATTAACTGAAATTCCTGGGGGCAAGTCGGTTGCGCTATAGGAAGTAGGCGAATTTTCGAATAAAGGAGAGTAGGTGAAGAATTGTCCTAAATTTGCGCTCAATGGTTTGCTTAGTTGCGGTGGAGGGACGGGGGGAGAATTGTAAACATTATCCGATAAGTCAGGAATTCCGTCAGAGTCGGAATCATAGGGATCCGTAACGGAAACATAAACTGTAGTCCCAAGAAGGGAGCTGTAAAAACTGCCATTATATGAACTTCCACTTCGAGCCATGGAAAAAGCTGGAACGGTCAAAGTCTCATAAGTGTATAGGTAAAATCCAGCAATCGTTATGCTGTTGGCGCTATTGATGGAGTAGCTGGAGGATCCGTAGCCTGAGTAACCAAAAAAACTCCCAGAAAAATTAAAGGTCTGGGTCGAGGGGTAGTAATTAAATGAGGTAGTGCCACTACCATAACCCGCTGCGGAGATAGTGATCGTTTGAGCCTGAGAGTGCTCGCAAAAAGTTGAAACTAAATATGTGAAAAACAAAATCCTTAAAACAAGACTCACCCTGCTACTAATAGGTGAAAAGAAGTAAAAGGTCAAATATAAGAACCTATATAATATATTACAAAAGTGCTAAAATTTAAATATAGTAGTTCCTATTTTTATTACTGGTTTAATCGGGATGTGGCACTGGATGTACCTCGGGAAGCGGAGCGAGGTCATCGGCGATCGAAAGACGGGATTTATTCTCCTGCCTGAGGAGTGGGCGGCAAGAGAAGGTTAGGCAGAACGGGCGGCGGAGCGGGCGGCAGCGGCAACATCGGCATGGGAGACAGAAGCGGAGATGGCGGACTTTCGGCAGTCGGCATCGGACGGATGAATCTGGACTAGGGAATCTCCGAGGTAGCCCAGTTTGACGCGGATGGGGCCATAGGGGGTGGAGACGGTTTTCTCTTCGCGACGGAGGGTTCGACGTTCAACCCGCTCGAGGCGAAGACCAAATGCGGTGGTTTCACGGAGAACCAAAGAGGCAAGGTGTTCCGAATCTTTGGGAAGGGCGAGGACGGTGAGGAGATATCCGGGGCGGCCTTTTTTCATCAGGAGGGGGAGGGCGGAGGCGTCGAGCGCTCCCGCTTCCATCAAGCGATCGATAGCATGGGCGAGGTGTTCGCCCGTGATATCATCCAAATGAGTTCGGATTTCGATAATCGATTCGTGGGAAGAGGAGGGGGAGTTTGAGGTGTGTCCCAGGAAGGCACGAAGGACGTTTGGACGACCGGGGAGGTCGCGGGTGCCGAGTCCGTACCCGATTTTTTCCGCGGCAAAGTTTTCTAGGGGTCCGAAGTGGCGAACAAGTTGGGCGAGAATAGCGGCGCCGGTGGGAGTCGTAAGTTCATCGGAAACATCGATCTGCCGGATTGGGATTCCTCTCAGAATCTCGGCGGTAGCGGGAGCGGGGAGGGGGAAGGAGCCGTGGGCACACTGGATCGTGCCCGTCCCTTCAACTGGAACAGAGGCGGTGACGTGGGGAAGGCCAAGGTGATGGATGCCGATGGCAGCTACGACGATATCCACGATCGAATCGACCGCACCGACCTCGTGAAAATGGACTTCGTCGACCAGTTTTCCGTGAAGACGGGCCTCGGCTTCGGCGACGCGGTGAAAGATCTTGAGGGCGGTCTCTTTGACGGGGGGAGTGAGGTGGGAGTTTTGCAGGAGGGTGCGGATCTGAGCCCAAGAGCGACCGTGCTCGTGCTCATGGGAGTGATCGTGAGGGTGAGAGTGATGATGGGAACTGTGTTCGTGAGGGGTTTCTACAAGGAAGCGTGTACCGGCGAGGCCCCCTCGGAGAGATCGCTCCGTTTTCAGGTTCACTTTTTCCGGGAGGTGAAGGCCTTGGATAGCGTCTTGGAAGAGGGGGAGGGGCACGCCGAGGTCGAGGAGGGCGGCGGCAAACATGTCTCCGCTGATTCCGGAGGGACAATCGAGATGGAGATGGGTGGTGGGCATGATCGAGGATAGATTGACGCATTCGTGGAAAAATCACAGAAAAGAAGGGTGGATCAGAAGGTATTCAAAAAAGAGGCGGCGAAAGCTGCCTTGGCCTATGTGCCTAAGGGTTGTGTGCTGGGGGTGGGGACGGGTTCGACGACGATGTATTTCATCGAAGGATTAAAAAAAGGGTGGGTGCGGGGTGCGGTGCCGAGTTCGAAAGAGACTGAACGAGCCTTACGCAAAAAAGGGATTCGGGTGTTGGATTTGAATCAGGCCAAAAGGGTGAGTCTTTATGTGGATGGAGCAGATGAGGTGGATCCGAAGCTGATGCTGATCAAGGGGGGTGGGGGGGCGTTGACGAGGGAGAAGATCATTGCCACTGCCGCGAAAAAGTTCATCTGTATCGTGGATGAATCGAAGTTGGTGAAGCGGTTAGGAAAATTTCCTGTGCCATTGGAAGTTGTGCCGATGGCGAGAGATCAGGTGGCGAGGGAGATTCGCAGGAAGGGAGGTCGGCCGGTGTGGAGGAAGAATTTTATTACAGATAACGGAGGGGAGATTCTAGATGTGCACGGATGGAATGTTTCCGATCCCGTAAAAAAAGAGAATGAACTGGAAGGGATTCCTGGGGTGATCTGTGCAGGTGTGTTTGGAAAACGTCGTGCGGATCTTCTCTTGGTTGGAACTCCCCAAGGGGTGGAACAGTTTATAAGCGTGACAGGAATTCGGTGGTGAGTTGCCGGTAACTGGCTGCGGCGGCGCCTGAGTTGTCGTATTCGTAGATGGTTTTTCCGTGGCTGGGGGCTTCGGCTAAGCGGACGGACCTTGGAATGATGGTTTGAAGAACTTGATCGCCTAGGTGGCCGCGCAAATCTTGGCTGACGTGCTCACTGAGGCGTGTGCGAGCATCGTACATAGTCAGAACGATTCCGAGAACGGACAGATTAGGATTTTGGCCTTCTTGCTTGATTCGCTCCACGAGGTTGAGAATTTTTCCAACCCCCTCCAAAGCGAAGTATTCGCACTGGACGGGCACGAGAATCTTTTCTGCAGCGACGAGGGCGCTGGTCATGAGGAGGCCAACGCTGGGCGGGCAGTCGAGGATGACCAGATCGAACGCGGGATCCAGACGCAGGGGATCGAGAGCTTGGCGGACGTGGATGAGCGGGTTTTCCATCCCAGCGAGATCCATCTCGGCCCCTGCAAGGTCTAGTTCAGATGCCAGAATCTGTAGGTTGGCGTGGCGTGAGGGCTGAAGCATATCCAATGCACGGGCACGACCGACCAGAACGGGGTAGAGGCTTTTTCCGGGGATGTGCTCGAGACCCAGCCCGCTGGTAGCATTGGCTTGGGGATCAAGGTCGACCAGGAGAACTCGACGACCCGCCTCGGCTGCCCCTGCGGCCAGATGAATGGCGGTGGTAGTCTTTCCCACGCCCCCTTTTTGATTCACAACGGCAACTATGCGCACACCCAAGGGAAACGAGGGCAGCTCTCCATGTCGAGAGGATTTCCCGAATGGTTCACTTGACCTTTGGGATAAGGTTTATAAAATTTGAAACTCGCTATGATCCAAGTTGAAAATTTAATCAAGAGATATGCGGGGGGGGAGGCGGTTAGGGGGATTACTTTCTCGGTCGAAAAAGGGGAGGTGGTGGGGTTTTTGGGGCCGAATGGGGCAGGGAAATCGACTACGATGCGAATGTTAACAGGATACCTGCCCCCGACGGATGGTCGGATCGAAGTGGCGGGAGCCAAGTTACCGCAGGAAAGCCTCCTGGTGAGGCAGAGGATCGGTTACATGCCTGAAAATGTTCCTTTATACCCTGAGATGAGGGTGGAAGAGTTTTTGGAGTATCGAGGACGATTGAAAAGAGTCTCTCGTGGGGAGATTTCGCATCGGGTCGGGTTGGTGCTGGATCAGTGTGGGTTGACTGATGTCCGAAAAAAGATCATTGGTTCCCTTTCCAAGGGATTTCGTCAAAGGGTGGGGCTGGCAGATGCGCTGGTGCATAATCCGATGCTTCTGATTTTGGATGAGCCGACTGCGGGATTGGATCCACATCAGATCCGATCGTTTCGGGAGCTCATCAAAGAGCTGGGGAAAGATAGGACCATTCTGCTTTCCACCCATATTTTGTCCGAGGTGGAGATGGTTTGTGGGAGGGCGATTATCATTAATAAAGGCAAGATCGAGGCGTCGGACACCTTGGCAAATTTGGAGAAGCGGGTGCAGGCAGGGGCCTTACAGATTGAAGTGAAGGCTGACCCCGCTTCCGCGAAAGAGAAGCTGGGTAAAATTGCCGAGGTCAGTGTGGTGGCAGAGTTGAATCGGGCGGGGGATTGGATCTCCTTTGAGGTTACGGCCGCGCCCGGTAAGGATATCCGAGGTGAAGTGGACGGCTTGATCAAGCGGGAGCAGTGGCCGTTGCGGGAGTTTCGGCGCGAGAAGGCGAGATTAGAGGATGTGTTTGTGGAGCTGACTCAGGATTAATTTATGACGCGTGCTTTATGGATTCTTTGGAAAAGGGAGGTGGGAGCGATCCTGCACTCACCCATCGCGTGGGTCTTGTTGACCTGCATGTCGCTGATCAACGGGTTTAGCTTTAGCCAGTGTGTGGCGTATTTGGGGCAGGGCGTGAAGGAGTTCACGGTCATGCAGATCTACTTCTATATATTCCATTTCTGGTTTCTGCTGATTATTTTGGTTCCGATTCTGACGATGAGGCTTTTCTCGGAGGAGTATAAGACGGGAACGATTGAGATGTTGCTGACGGCGCCTGTGAAGGATGGGGATGTGATTTTGGCCAAGTTCTTTGGAGTGCTTTTCTTTTATCTTCTGCTTTGGATTCCCTCCCTTTTGGGGTTGGCGATTTTTCAGTTGGTGACGCATCAGGCGGTGCCTGTGGCTTGGATTCCGCTAGGGTTTTCTTACCTGATGGTGACTTTAGTGGGGATGCTTTACCTATCGATTGGATTATTTGCATCCGTTTTGACGCGAAACCAAGCGGTGGCGGCGATGATCTCCTTTACGGTGATTGCCCTGCTCTTCTTTGCGGGATTTCTGAGTTATTTGGTGAGGGATCCGGGATGGCGGGAGGTGTTGAATTATATTTTCACCCTTGAGCAGATGCGTTCCTTTAGTGCGGGGCTGTTTGATTCCCGGCCTGTGGTGTTTTACCTGAGTGGAACTGCATTCTTTCTTATTTTAACCCGGCAGGTGATGACAGGCCGGCGATTGAATGGGTAAACCAATGAGCCGACCTATCCCTCCTCCTCTTTCTGCCTTACGTCGGGAACGGCGCACCCAGTCGATCAACCAGTGGATTTTTCTGCCGATCCTGATCTTCCTTTTTGCTGGGGCGAACTACATCAGTTGGAGGCATTATCATCGTGCAGACTTCTCGCTGAATCAGTTTCAGAAATTATCGGGGCAGACCCTCAATCTCCTAAAAAATCTGCCTGGAGAGGTGACCTTGACCGCCTTTTTGGCTCCTGAACAAGATACCTCGGGAAGTCTGATCCAAGAGGACGTGCAGAAGTTGCTGGAGGAGTATAAGTATCGGAGCGGTGGTAAGGTGAAGGTGGAACAGGTGCAACCGTATCTGGATTTTCAGGCGGCACAAAAACTGGCCGAGAAGTTTAAGCTTACGAGTAATGAGAATGTGATCTTGGTGCAGTATGCGGATCGGTCACGGATCTTAAAAGTGGCCGAAATGGCTGAGATTGATCCCGGGGCGATGATGTCGGGGGGTGCGGCGCGGGTGAAATCCTTTGCGGCCGAGGAGAAGATTTCCTCTGCCATCAGCGGCTTAGTCCAGGGCAAGCCGGCGAAGGTCTATGTGACTTCAGGATCTGGGGAGTACAATCTAAACTCTTCCGACAAAGATCCAGCAGGGTACTCGTTGTTATCTGCGCGATTGGCTTCGCAGAATGTGGAGCTATCGCCCTTGAAATTGGGTGAGCAGGAGGGAGTTCCTGCGGATGCGGATGCGGTGATGGTGGCAGGACCGAAATTTCAGTTCCCTGCACCCTCCGTTGCGGCTTTGCAGGCGTATGTGGGTAAGCCTGGCAGGCTATTGCTTCTGTTGGATCCAGGGGTTCCGACAGGCTTAGAGGGGCTCTTTGCGGAGCATGGGGTGATGGTGGATGCGGATAAAATCTTTCGTAAAGTGGCAGTTCTAAGCACGGCGGGATTAACCCAAGGGGTTAATGAGGAGACGGTGGGGACACGGTATTCAGGGCATCCTGCGATTCGCTGGATTGAGGCTGTGGGTGGATCGTTGCGTTTTGGATCCGCTCGTTCGATCACGATCAAGCCTGTGGTAGCGGCGAATCCCGTGAAGGCGGAAATGTTGGTAGAGACCTCGGATCGGTACTGGGCCAAGCCTTGGCCTTTAACGGCTGGAAAAAAGAGTGACTTTGTCGAAGGAGAAGACCGCAAGGGGCCATTTACTGTGGCGGCGGTGGTGGATGGGACTGTGCCCGGAGATCGGGGTAAGGAGAGTCCTGCACTTCGAGCGGTGGTGGTGGGATCAGCCTCGGCTTTTGCGAATCAGAATATTTCTCCTCTGGAGGTGGATTTCATGGTGAACGCGATTCAGTGGACTTTGGGGCGAAGTGATGCGTTGGGAATCTCGCCCAAGACACCGAAAGATTTTTCAGTGTCGATGGATGAGGGGCAGCAACGAATGATTATGCTGTCCACGCTTTTGGGAATTCCTGTGGTCACGGGAATTTTAGGTTTTCTGGTGTGGTGGCGGCGACGGAGCTAAGTCGGATTTTGAGATGAGTACGCGGTCCCTTTTGGTGTCCGTTGGTTTGATGGTGGTGATGTTGGGGGCGTTGAGTTTTCTGCAGAAAAAGGTCCCTGGCACAGAGCGGATGGCGAAGGAGTCGCGCCGAATCACGGATCTGCCTGTTCGTGAGGCGAACTGGATTGATCTGAAGGGGCCTAAAGGGGAATTCGTTTTTCGCAAAAAGGAGGGTGGAGATTGGCAGTTGGAAAAGCCGATTCAGGGTGCTGCGGATGGGGCAACGGTAGGACGATTACTCTCGGAGGTGCAGTTTGTGGAAAGTCTTCAGACCTTGCCTGAGGGAAAGAAAGAGGAGTCGTTGTTACAAAGTTTCGGTTTGGGTCAACCGTCGCGAACCTTGGTCATCGGGACGAAAGAGGGAGAGTGTAAGATTGAAGTCGGAAGAGAGACGCCTGTGGCGGGGGGTGTGTACACGCGGGTTCGATCGGGAGGGCAGGTGGAGCGAATCGCAGTGGTGCAGAATCAGCTTACGGAGGCGATGGATAAAGATTTAACTGGGTGGAGAGAAAAGAGAGTGCTGCCATTGGTCGTTCCTGAGGTGCAGGAACTCCTCATGCATCAAGGGACGTTGGAGGTGGAGGTAAAAAAGAAGGAGAGCGGGTGGTTGATTACGAAACCTGTGGAGGCACCTGCGGATCCGACGGCCATTCAGGGGGTGTTGGGTGAAATCTCCGCTCTTAAGGCGGCTGAATTTGTCTCGGATTCTGGCGGGGATCTAGCTCTCTATGGATTGAATGCACCGACGCAGTCGTTCGAGGTTAGGACAAAAGCGACGAACCGGATTTTGCAAATTGGATTAACGAGCCCAAAGGATACCAATCAGGTATTTGCGAAAGTGTCGGATCAGGCTTCCGTTTTTCTTTTGCCTCGTTTGGCAGTTGATGGGTTGGGAAAACTTTCGGATCGGGTAAGGGATAAGCGATTGGTGACATTAGGTCAGGTCGGGGAGATCGATGGGGTCGAAATGAGCGGGAAGGGTGGAGAGTATCGTTTGGAGAAGAGTGGTGCAGGCGGAGGATGGAAACTTGTTTTAGGGAAAAACAGCTTTTCTGCGGATGGGGTGGCTGTGCAAAGCTGGCTTGAGTCCTTGATGGAAGTTCGGGCGAACCGTTTCTTGCCTACGGAGGATCCCGCTCGCATGGGTCTAAGTAAGCCTAGGCAAACGATCAGCCTTAAGTGGGCGGGAAAAACAAATCTGTTGGAGACGATTCAGTTGGGGGATGAAACCAAGGAGGAGGTATTTGTCAGAGGGTCAACTACTTCAGGGGCCATGGTGGTTCCTGTGTCTTTGGTGCGCGGCATTCCAGAATCACCTCTAGGATGGTTACCCAAAAAAGTGGTGCCTGCAGACTTTGGTCCGATTGAGGGGTTAATCTGGGCCGTCGGAAGTGTTCGAAAAGAGTATCGATTAGGGGCGGATGGCCGGTGGAAGGGGGATGGGCAAGAGGTACCTAGTTTGGCGGAGTATGTAGCGCGTCTGGATCAGTTGGAAGTGACTCGATGGATGGCGCTCCCTGGCAAGGCAGAGTTGAGTAAAAGCGAGGTGGAGATTGTATTGGAGGGGAAAGAGGGCAAGAAGTTGAGGATTTTTGCTTTGAAAGGGAAACCGGAAGGAGGGGCTTGGATCCGAGTAGACGGTCAGGATTGGGTGGGGGTTGTGGATCGAAGTGTTGTAGCAGGGTTACGGCAGGACCCTGGTGGGGCGGGGGAGAAGTCACCTCAGAGGTGACGCGCCGACGATTTCGGTTAAGCTAGCGATGTGGGTGAATCGCTAAAAGATCAAGCCAAGCGGGACCAGTCCCGGGTGAGGCCCAAAATGTATGGGTTCGCTCTCTATTTGGTAGCTGGAATCCTTTTGCTTCAGGTCCTGTTCTGTCTTTCGGTATTTGTTTTGCGACCCTATGTGAATGCCAAGACGCCTGAAGGAATTATTCAAAGTGAAAGGGAAAAGGCGGGTGAGTGGATGGGTAACTTGACTCGTTTTCTTCAGTCGCGAATGCATTTGGGGCTTCCCTGGAAGGGTGGTGGAGCTACGAATGCAACGAACGCACCCACGAAAAGTCCATGAGCGGAGGAAAGCGGAGGACATGGATTTGGGCTGCGGTTGTGCTGGTAGTCATTCAGGTCGTGGGTTTGTTTGGGTTGTTGGAGATGCGGCGAGGCGAAGGTGAGAGAGGAAAGGAGTGGGCCTTTGATCCTGAGGCCGCGGTGGCGGAGGCCAAGGGGGAGAAAGAGTTTCGTGAGGCTTTACAAAACCTACCGATGCCTGAGGGAACCGTGCGATTGAGTGTGTCGGCGGCTAAGGCGGCGGCACCGCAGGTGGAGGATCTTTTAGAGCAGGCGAGGAATCTGCAAAATCGAGGCCAGTTGGATTTGGCGGAGAAGTTGCTGGAGCAAGCGCGTTTGCAGGATCCGAAGCATCAACGGGTGAGGGTGGCATCGGCTCTTTTGGCAGAGGCGAGGGGGGATTCGAAAGTGGCCTTGGAACGGTGGCGGAATCTAATTCAAGGAAGTGAAGCGGGGGGAGCGGTGCGCAACTTAGCTTTGGCACGGTCGAAAATCTTGCAGGAGCGGGTGAGGTTGGAGCAGGTGACGCAGCAACGGGAGGAGACATTGGCGAAACACCCCCGAAAGATGGCTTTGGTGGGAGTTGAGGAAAGTAGTGTGGAAGGAGCGAAGCGTGTGGATTGGAGTGTGCGTGCGATTCGGGGAGTTGAGTTGCTCGATTCCCGTAAGGTGGGGGTGAGAGTGCAGTTTTTTGAAAGGGGCCCGGATGGACTTTTGAAAAAAAGTGAATCGGGCATGGTGCGGTGGGTGAAGGGCCCACCGTTGAAGGAGGCTGATGGTTTGAGGGTGGTGACGTGTGAGCCGAAGGTGGGTGTAGGCGGAACCTATGTCGGATATACGTGGCAAATCTTTTATGATGGGGAACTTCAGGATGAGCGAATTCAGCCTGCTTCGCTACGAGGAGTCTTACGTGAAAAACCTCGGAGCTGACGGGGCTCGAACCCGCAACCCCCGCCGTGACAGGGCGGTGCTCTAACCAATTGAGCTACAGCTCCAATTCAGTAAGAAAGATACCTACGATGGCGGGGAGACCAAGTCAGGAATTTGAGGCAGAAGTCGTGGTGGTGGGGAGTGGAATTGCGGGGCTGAGCTTTGCCTTGAAAGCAGCGGAGCATGCCCGGGTGCTTCTGTTAACGAAAAAGAACGCGGCAGAGTCGAATACCAACTATGCGCAGGGGGGAATTGCGTGTGTGACCTCGTCGGAGGATTCGGCTGAGCTTCACATTCGGGATACGATGGAATCGGGAGCCGGTTTGTGCAGAGAGAGGGTCGTGCGGGAGGTCGTGCAGGATGGTCCGGCGCGCGTGGCAGAGTTGGTGGCGCTTGGCGTGAAGTTTACCGAGAGAAAAAATGGATCTCATCAGGAACCTGATTTAGGAAAAGAGGCAGGGCACAGCAAGAGACGCGTGCTGCATGCGGGTGATATTACGGGGCGGGAGTTGGAAAAGGCCTTGTTGGCGGCTGTTCGGGCCTCGCCTCAAATCCGAGTTCGGGAAGACATTGTTGCGATCGACTTGGTCACTACGAAAAAGATGAAGATGAAGGGGCCCAACCGTGTTGTAGGGCTTTATGTGTTGGACTGTGCGACGCAGAGGGTTGTTGCGATTTCTGCGAAAGTGGTGGTCTTGGCAACGGGGGGTTGTGGAAAGTGTTATCTGTATACGACCAATCCAGGAATTGCGACTGGGGACGGCGTGGCGATGGCTTATCGGGCAGGTGTGGCGATTGCGAATATGGAGTTTGTCCAGTTTCACCCCACCTGTCTTTTCCATCCCTCCGCCCCAAGCTTTCTGATATCGGAAGCTCTGCGGGGCGAGGGTGGGTTAGTGGTGAATGCCAAAGGTGAGGATTTCACAAAAAAGACGGACCCGCGCGGATCCTTGGCCCCGCGAGATATTGTGGCCAGAGCCATTGACGAAGAGATGAAAGAGAGTGGTGCGGTCTGTGTATATTTGGATATTCGTTCCAAGGGATCGGATTTTCTTGAGAAACGATTTCCCGCCATCACCTCGACCCTGCGGGGACTGGGGATCGATCCAGCGAAACAGCCCATACCCGTGGTGCCTGCGGCTCACTACCAGTGCGGAGGGATTCCTGCTGAGTTGAATGGTACGACAGAACTGCAGGGGTTGTGGGCTTTAGGGGAGGTAGCGTGCACGGGGTTACATGGGGCGAACCGACTCGCGAGCAACTCCCTTCTCGAGGCACTTGTGATGGCGCATCGTGCTGCTGGAAGCCTGCCCCACTATCTTAAGAAGAGTGTAGCTAAAGTTGCTATTCCGGATTGGAAAGAGGGGAAGGCTCACGACGCGGATGAGATGGTCGTCATCACTCACAACTGGAAAGAGATTCGTCAGTTGATGTGGGACTATGTGGGAATTGCGAGAACGACCAAACGATTGAGGAGAGCCCAATCGCGCTTACGACTGCTTCTGGAGGAGGTACAGGAGTTTTACTGGAACTTCCGTGTCACTGGGGATCTTCTGGAGCTTAGAAACTTGGCGCTCTGCGCGGCTTTGATTGTGGAATCTTCTCTAGCACGTAAAGAGAGCCGGGGGCTCAATGCCAACGCGGATTATCCAAAGCTACTGAAGGCGCCTAAAGATACAGTGATTCGAGCAGGGAGTATTTGCTAGGGAGATGGTTTGGCGATCGATCCCAACCAGGAATTGGGATTAGGAATTCTTGGCTTCGCGCCACCAAGCGAGGAATGCCAGAACAGACCAAAGGGAGCGGCGATGATCGGCTTTGTGGCTTAAATGTTCTTGGGTCATTCTGTGAACGGTTGCTGGATCGAGAATCCCTGTTGAAGCCACAAGAGAAGGTTGGGTGAGATCCTGAGCCCATTCTCGAAGATCCTGTTGAAGCCAAGAAGCGACAGGCATAGCAAAGCCAGCTTTTTTGCGATGAAGAATCTCGTGGGGGAGATCGTTTTTTAGGGCTTCCCGAAGAATCAGCTTTGTCTGGCGCCCGCGCATTTTGTAGTCGGAACGAAGGGAGAAGGCGTGGGTTACGAGATCAGGATCCAGAAATGGGACTCGGACCTCGAGAGAGTGGGCCATGCTGGCGCGGTCGACTTTTGTTAGTACACACTCTTGAAGGTAAAGTTTTGTGCAAAGGTAGAAAATACGTTCGAGTCCGCCTGAGAGGCCGCTACGGTAAACAAGACGAGTCACATCCTCAAACGCGTTATGGCGTTGGAGTTGGTGCCGTGCATCGGGGGAGAGGAGGTCGTGCCGTTCGCTGTTGCCACAAGCCCCCATCCAGAGAAGGAAACGAATTTCAGCGGGCAGACCGAGTCCTTTGAGGAACTGGGCCATGAGAAAAGGAAGGCTTTTGTAGTTGTGGGAGACGGGAAGGCGTTGGATGAGATGGTTGATGGCAACGCGAACGCCTACGGGGAGAAAGGAGAGGCGCTCGACGAGAAGATGGGCTTGAAAGCTGGGGTATCCTGCAAAAAGTTCATCTCCGCCATCCCCGCCGAGAACGGTCTTTACCTTTCCAGCGGCCAAACGGGCAAGAAACCATGTCGGCACTAGGGAGGCATCTCCCAAAGGTTCATCGAGACCCCGGTAGATGGCAGGGATGGCCCCGGCAACGTCTTTCGCGGTAAGGGTCTGGTGGTGATGTTCGGTGCCCACCTTGCGAGCGACCATTTCGGCGAAGGGAAGTTCGTTGTAGGAGGCCTCCTGAAAACCGATCGAGAAAGAGTGAAGTTTCTTTTGGGCCAAAGGAGCGGCGAGGGCGGCTACGGCGCTGGAGTCGATTCCTCCGCTGAGAAGGATTCCGACTTCCACATCACTTCGGAGTTGGTAGCGAACAGCTTCGCGAAGAAGTTCGCGAGTTGTTTGGGCGGACTCATCAAACGTTCCTGCCCCGACGGGATTATCCTCGATCGGCAGATCGTAAAAATATTCGGTTCGGCGGCTGGCTGGAGACCAGGAGAGAAGCTGGCCAGGTTCTAGTTTTCGGACTCCCGCATAGGCTGTTGAGGGAGCGGGAATGTAACCGAGGGCGAGGTACTTGTTGACCGAAGCGGGGTCCAAGCCAGGTCGAAAATCGGGAAATCGGAGAAGAGAGCGAAGTTCGGAAGCAAAGAGGAGCTCACCACGGTGGTTGGCATAGTAGAGAGGTTTGATCCCAAGGGGGTCACGGACGAGGGTGAGACGTTTTTCAGCAGAGTCCCAGATGGCAAAGGCGAACATGCCGTTGAGACGAGATAGGCAGGAGGCGCCATCTTCTGTCCACGCTTGAAGGAGGACTTCCGTGTCGGATTGGGTGCGAAAGGTGGTTCCGCGGGCTTCGAGGTCACGACGAAGTTCTAGGTAGTTGTAAATTTCTCCGTTAAAAACAATGTGCCAGCGTCCATCGGCCGAGGACATGGGTTGAACGCCGCCAGAGAGATCCAGAATGCTGAGTCGACGGTGGCCAAGGCGGACAGCGGGGTCGGAGTAAGCGCCGTGTGCATCAGGGCCCCGATGGGTTAGGGCATCGGTCATTTTGGATAGGGCGAGCTCCGGTTTTTCCGGGGCGTGACGGTGAGTGGTAAATCCTGCAATGCCGCACATAGGTGAATAGATTCGACTGAAGTGGGTGTTGATTCAAGGCTCGAGCTTGGATGATTTCGTGAATCGAGGCAGGATCGAGGGGTGGAAAATCAGGTACAACGCAAAGATCGAATCCTGCTTCTCGCTCTTGCGCTGGTCGTGGCATTTCCTTTTTTGGGTTCGTTTGGTCTTTTGGAGCCTGATGAGGGTAGATTTGCGCAGATCGGACGGGAGATGGCTGCAACCGGCGATTTTCTCGTCCCACGGTTGAATGGGATTGAGCAGTTTTATAAACCTCCTCTGGTTTACTGGATCTCTGCCGTTGGGTATAGGCTGTTTGGCGTATCGGAGTGGACGGCTCGATTGCCGTCGGCGTTGGCGTTTGCCGCGGTCATTTGGCTAACCGGATGGATGGGTTGGCGTTTGAGGGGACGAAAGGTCGGGTGGATGGCGGCGTTGATTCTTGCGTCGATGATGGAGCCTTATGCGTTGGGGCGTCAGATCACTTTGGATATGAGTCTGACTTTTTGGGTCACGGCGGCACTGGCCTGTCTGGTTGAGGTGGGAGTGGAAAGCCGGCGTAGATGGGCTGGGTACCTTTTCTTTGTCTGTATGGGGTTGGGATTTTTGGCTAAAGGGCCGATGGCATGGGTCGTTCCGCTTTCGGCTGCACTTGTTTGGGGTTGGATGGCCAAAAGGAAGGGGGAAAAGCTGGATCTTCCTTGGGGATTGGGGATTCCGATGACCTTTGGGGTGGCGATGAGTTGGTTCGTCACGGTGTGCTGGAGGTATCCCGAATTATGGAAATATTTTCTTGGGTATGAACTGGTGGAGAGATTTGCCAGCACGACTCATGGGCGCTCGAAGCCTTGGTGGTTTTTTCTTCCTATCCTGCTGATTGGGACGGTGCCGTGGACCGGATTTTTGCCGGGTCTCATCCGGCAGTCCTTGATCAAGATGAAGGGCAAGACATTGTCTCCGGCCTTGTGGGGCGTTGGGGCGGCGATCGTCATTCCGTTTGTAGTGGTGAGTTGCAGTGGATCGAAGCTGCTGACGTATATTCTTCCGATCTATCCGCCTTTGGCGTTGGCACTGGCGATTTGGTTGAGTGGGCAGGTTTGTCCCCGCTACGAAAAAACAGGTTGGGGATTTGCGCTGATTTCCCTGGGGGTGCTTGGGCCGATGCTTTGGTGCGTACGTTATGTTTGGAGCGAAGCGGCGGAGGTGACACCTTCTACGGGCTATCTTTTGGGTGCTACACTTTTGGCAATCATTCTGGTTCTGGTGTGGGGAATCAAAATTAGAAGGGGGGATGTGTTGGTGAAAGTGGGGTGGGTTGCGGGAGTGGCGATCTTTTTATGGCACGGGGCCAGCTGGGAGATGGAGCGGATCAATGATCTTTTGGGAAGGCAGGCAAGTGTTTGCTCCTTGGCGAAGTTAGCGAACCACCATCAACCTGAGCGTCTATTTATTTATCGGGCGCGGGCGGCGGGTTTGCTTTTCGTGACAGATCGAAAAGTGTGGATCAGTAGAGCGGATGCGGATGTTGTCGTGAAACCGTCGATTGAGGCGGAGGGTCGACTATTTGAGAAACCAGGTGATTTGAAGCAAGGATTGACGGCAGGTCAAAAAGTGGAGGGAATTACCTTGAGGCAAGTATTTCGGGAGGAGTTTGATCCCAAAGAGTGGGAAGTAACGGGCAGAGCTGGGGAATTTTTGTTGATCCGTGGATACGGAGTCGAAAAGTAGACTTTCCGGATGAGGGGATCAAAACAAGACATAAAACATTGATTATTAGTAGTTTAAGCTATCTTTTGGATTCTTTTATTAAGGAGTGCGGTATCCGCCCCCAAGATGCGGGGATCGTGAAGATGGAGTCAGCGAGGCGGATTCAGTTGGTGCTGAATCGGAATCGGTTTGATCCGTTTCTTTTAGGTAGTAGTCCCGAGCCTCAGTGAAGACAGGGGGCTTTTCTGGTTTCAGAATATTCCCAGAAGACCAAGCTCCTGCCCCGGCGATCAGTCCCACTGGTGGGAAGATAAAAGTGAAGGCGTTGGTTACGTCGTCCACCTCGGTCATTTTCTTGTACCAGATACGAACGGGGAGATTGTCCTCGGGGCGTATCCCCACGTCGATACCGCCGATCCGTTCCGTTTCGCCGATCTTGAGTTTTACTTCGGATTGGTAACGGATGTATCCCAAGCCCACCGCCTGGGGTTTGAGAGAAGTGCCCTCGATGGCCTTTTTCTCCTGCGGCCCGTCCACGATTTTCACCTGCTTGTAGGTGCCGACGGGCAGCTTTACCGAGATGGTGTCACAAGCAATCGTTTGTTCTACGGTGACGTTTAACTGGCAATTTTTCGGACGGGTCGGATCGAGAAGTGGGTCGATCTCTCCCGTAGAAGATGGTGGAGGGGGAGGAGTTTGAGTAGCGGGCGTAGGATCAGGGGTCGGCACCGAGGGAGGAAGTTTGGGTTGAACCGCCGCGGCTTCCGAGGAAACGGCCGCAGCCGATCCAGGGGTTTGGGCAAATAGCGGGCCTGTGGAAAGAATCAGGATGAAGAAAAAAGAAAGTCGTTTCATTAGAATCTGTAGATCAGGTTGATCCCGGTTCCTGCGTTGTAGGCTTCGTAGTCGCCCGTCTCCTCCACATTCACGCTGCTGCTACTCTTTGTGAAACTGGTGAACGCCCGTAGGGAGACGTATTCAACCGGAGTCCAAGTCACGGAGAGTCCGTAAGTTTGTTGGAAATCGAGACGATCATCGTTGGGGAAGTCGTTCGGGCCGCCCGTGAGTTGGGTTCCGGTGTACTTCGCCAATCGAAAACTGGCGTAGAGTTGGGTGCTGAGCTCTTTGATTGGGTTGGTCGACCAAGAAAATGTCAGATTATTATCGGTCCGTTCAAAATTGGAGGGATTGGCCAAAACGTATGAAGCGCGTCCGGTGATCGAAACCGAGTTCCAATCGGCTAAGGAGTGGAACCAGGTTGCCGTCCAAGCGAGAGGGTACTCATCGAGAAAGTTGGACCAAGCGTCGGTGTCTCTGCCGATTCCCATGTAAACATTGGCATCGGCAGAAAACGAGATGAAGAGGACATCGGAAAAAGCCCAACCGAGTGAGATGTAGGGATTGGTGACAGTGAAGTTGTTGGCGGAAATGCCGGAGCTTTCATAGGCAGTTCCAGAGGGTGGAGGTTCTGCTTGGGCGTAGGTAAAAAACTGATAGCGGAAGCCTGCTCTTGGAAAAAACATGGCAAACTGTTCATCTTTGATGGTTGGGGAAAATCCGATTTCCGGGGTGGTAATGATCTGCCAAGCACCGAACTTTAGGTAAGGGCTGTTCGCGTACAGCACGTTGCTGTTGTAGAAGGCTTGGCAATCGACCGTCGCAAAGAACCAAGGATTTGATGTCTCTTCCGTCATGATTTCCACCTCCCCCATGTCTTGTGATAGGGGCTTTGCTGTCATGGCCTCTTCGGTTTGATCCTTTTTGAGGGCGTTGGGGTTTGAGTCCTGAACCTGACGGGTTAGCTGGTTGTCCTGCCTCGTTTGTGAGGATACTGCAGCAGCTGATCCTGTTTGGGCAAAGGTATGGGAACACCCAAAAAACAACGAAAATATCGCCAAAATAACAGGATAAACCCTGCACAGGGCGATTTTTACTTTAAAAGACTTAAATACAACATCTAGGGTGTTCAACAAGAGATTCATACCATACCTAGTGATCGCTCATGCAATACCAAACACTCGGTAGAGCGAAAATTGCTAATTAACATTAAGTTATATCAGTTTGAACTTCAGCCTCCGAATTACCCTTTTCCTATGCGTGGCGATTTTGCCTTTTGGGCAGACATTCGCTGTTCCGATGGGCGGAGCTGAGATCACTGCGATTCGTAATAAAGTGGATAAGGTAAATGCAAAGGAAACAAGGCCAGTGGGGGTTAAGGATTTGGTGGCTGTTGGGGAACAATTAAAAACCAAACAAAATTCGCTGGCTGAGCTTAAATTTAGCGATCGCTCTGTTGTCCGATTAGGAGCGAATGCTGTTTTCAGTTATGACTCTGAAGAAAGATTGGTGCAGATCGATCGCGGAACGGTTCTGATCCATACCCCTCCGGGGAACGGGGGATTAACGATCGTTTCGGGTGGGGTAAAGGGCACTGTAACAGGGGACACATTTCTTTTAACCGCTTACTCGGAGCAGGGAAAAGCGACGGGCGGATTTGCTCTTTTGGTTCTAGAAGGTAGGTCGACGACCAGAGTCACTGGCCCGAACGGTGTTGCTGTCCAAATTATGCCGGGAGAGATGGCGGTCGTGGGTTCGGCATCGAAGGGAGCGCCCAAAGTATTCAATGTAAACCTCGCCCAGACGATCCGAACCTGTCCCTTGATCGGGGCTTTCCCGGATCCGCTGCCCACGCTCAAGGAGATTACCCAGGCGGCGATCCAGCAACAAGCGAGGGGGGAAATCAAAGGCACAGGGGCAACGGGTCTAGCGATCGCTTCGGATAGCGATATTTTGGTCGGGGAGTCGAAACCGCCGAATCCGGGGAAACGTGTCTTTGAAATGGCCGTCAACAAACCGATCCCAGGCGGCAACAAGGATGACTCTGCCAAGGACGCGGGTCTCGAGGATATAGAAACTGCGGCGGGAGGTGATGGCGGGGCAGGTGGCGGTGTGCCGAGTGGCGGTGGCACAAGAGGAACTGGAGCTTTGGGTTCCTCCGTTCCTTCGACGCCAAACCCTCCAGTGACACCTCCTCCACCTCCGAATTCAAATCCTGCTACTACTCCAACTCCAACAACGCTTCCGGCCATCGTTCTAAATGCCTCGGTTTCCTCGAAGGTCTACGATGGCCTTTTCACTGCAACGGTTGGCAATGCGCTCCTCTCTGGAATCCAGGTAGGTGACACGGTTTCACTGCAGAACAGCACGACGGGAACTTTTGCCAGTAAGAATGTCGGAACTTGGAGCGTCTCAACGTCGATGGAATTGGTCGGAACAGATGCCAGCAAGTACTCCCTGACCCAGCCTCCTTTGAATGCCACGATCACGGCCAAGGATGTGACGATTGGTTCGGGCAGTGCGGCAACTAAAGTCTACAACGGAAACACGGCGGCAGTGGTGACGGCGGGCAGCCTAAGCGGGTTGGTGGGATCGGAGGGTCTTGGGGTGACAGCGGCGGGAACATTTGCCGACAAGAATGTGGGAACTCGGAACGTCGCGGTGACCTACACCTTGGCTAACGGAAGCAACGGTGGGTTAGCTTCCAACTACAACCTGCTCAATCCGACAGAAACGCTGAGTGCGACGATCACGGCCAAGGCGTTGACCATCTCGTCGCCTTCGATTGCCTCCAGGGTTTATAATGGGAGCAGGACAGCGGGGGTGGTGACGATGGGAACGCTTACCGGTTTTGTGGGAAGTGAAACGGTAACAGCCGGCGGCTCGGCGGCGGACTACAGCAGTGCCAATGTGGGTAGTTACAGCTCGGCAATTAATTACACGTTGGGCAACGGGCTGAACGGTGGATTGGCTTCAAACTATAGTTTAGCTGCGGG
>JBIKNP010000012.1:0-71568 GCA_044358595.1 Methylacidiphilales bacterium | reverse complement strand
AGCCCGTATGCGCCTTATGCGGGCTTGGTGGATGTGAAGGGTTTTGCACCTGGAACAGAAGTGAAGTGCCCGTACACGGGTAAGATTTTCCTCGTCCCTTAAGTCCCTTCGTAAGGGCAAAAAACTGAGGTCTGCCATGGATCCTCTCCTACAAATCTTGAAAGAGCGGGGGCGTTTGCCCACGGCTGAGCTGGCCAAACTTACAGGCAAATCGGAGTCTGAGGTGGAAAAGGCAGTGCGTCGTTTTGAATCGGACCGAGTGATTCTGGGTTACCAAGCTATTTTGGATTCGGACAAAACAGGGCATGGGGGTGTTCGCGCGGTGATTGAGGTAAAAATCACGCCTGAGAGGGATGGGGGATTTGATCGGATTGCCGCCCGAGTTGCGCGATATCCAGAGGTGGTTTCCTGCCAGCTGATGAGCGGGGGATATGACCTGCTGATTGTAGTCGAGGGATCGGATCTGAAACGGGTTGCAGGTTTTGTGGCGGAAAAGCTGTCCACCATTCAAGGGGTGATTTCAACAGCGACTCACTTTCAGCTGAAAACGTACAAGGAGGCGGGAGTTCTGTTTCTCCAGGATGACAAGGCGGAGAGACTCTCGATCTCGCCGTGAAGAGCGGGGGAGAATTCCTCGCTGATCATGTAAAAGGAATTCCACGGTCGGGGATTCGGGATTTCTTTGAGATTGTGCAGAAGCGAGGGGATGTGATCTCGCTTGGGATTGGGGAGCCGGACGTGTCCGCGCCTTGGGCGGTGCGGGAGGCAGCGATTTACTCCTTAGAGCACGGGCGGACGGGCTACACTTCGAACTCAGGCAGTCTTAAATTGAGAAATGAGGTGGCTACGTACGTGGAAAATATCTTTGGGGAGCGGTACAATCCGGAAAATGAAATCTTAGTGACCGTGGGGGTGAGTGAGGCGATTGATTTGGCGTTGCGGGCTGTTTTAAATCCGGGCGAGACAGTTTTGTATCATGAGCCGTGTTATGTTTCGTACGCGCCGTCGATTACTTTGGCTCATGCGAAGGGTCGGGCGATTCGGACAAGAGCGGAAGATGGGTTTCGGTTGGATCCGAAGGCCGTGGCTGAGGCGGCGAAGGGGGCAAAAGTTTTGCTGCTGAATTTTCCGACGAATCCGACAGGGGCAGTGTTGAGTGGCCGCGAGTTGGATGCTTTGGCCAAGGTGTGCGTGGAGAACAATCTGCTGGTCATTAGTGATGAGATCTATGCAGAGCTGACGTATGAGACGAAGCATGAATCGATTGTCACGCGCCCGGGGATGAGGGAGCGGACGATTCTTCTGCACGGTTTGAGTAAGGCGTTTGCGATGACTGGGTTTCGAATCGGGTATGCATGCGCTCCGGCCCCCTTGATTGAGGCGATGATGAAGATTCACCAGTACGCGATTTTGTGTGCTCCCACGCTTAGCCAAGAGGCGGCTGCGGAGGCGCTCCGTGGAGCGGAGGTGACGACTCGGGAAGCGCGGGAGAGCTACCAGATGAGGAGAGACTTCCTCAGAAGAAAGCTGGAGGAGGCTGGGTTAAAACCGACCAATCCAGCAGGGGCTTTTTACCTTTTTGTGGATATTCGTAGTACGGGGCTGACCTCCAGAGAGTTTGCCTTGCAGCTGTTGGATGAGGAGAAGGTGGCGGTGGTGCCAGGAGAGGCGTTCGGCCCGGGTGGAGAAGGTTTTGTGCGTTGTAGCTATGCGACTGCTTTGGATCGGATTGAGGTTGCGGCGGAGAGAATCGGGCGCTTTGTGAAGAAATTGGGCCAACGGCAATTGGTGGCTGCGAGGTAATTCTTTCTGGCGTACGACATTGTCGTGGTGGGGGCAGGACACAATGGCCTGATCTGCGCCTGCTATCTGGCGAAGGCGGGCTTGAAGGTGGCCGTGGTGGAGCGTCGGGACTTGCCCGGAGGTGCGGTGTGTACCCGGGAGGATCTGGTGCCGGGCTTTCGGTTCGATGTGGGTTCTTCGGTCCACATCATGATTCATCTGACTCCCGTTCTTGCAGAGCTGAATTTGGCGAGAGAAGGGCTGGAGTACATCGAGATGGATCCTTGGGCTTATTATCCCGTTGAGGGCACGGGCCGCGGAATTTCGTTTCATCGATCTGTTGAAAAAACGTGTCAGAGCATCGCGGAGTTTAGTCCGCGTGATGCGGAGGCGTATCGCAAATATGTGGAGCGCTGGACGGAGTTGAACGAGGGGGTTTTCGAGACTTTTTTGGCTCCGCCTTCACCCGGCCGGCTGTTTGGAACAATTTTAAAGAGAAATCTCTTCCGGCCGAAGTCGCGTCGACTCTGGTCCAGTTTGGACACGGCCCGGCAGTTGATGGCGCCGTATGGGGAGGTGATTCAAGAGACCTTTGAAAACGAGCACCTGCGAACAGCGATGCTTTGGCTTTCTGCGCAGAGTGGGCCAGCTCCGGCGGAGGTGGCGAGCGGGGACATGTTCGGGTGGAATGCGATGATCCATAAGTGTGGGGCGAAGCGAGCCAAAGGGGGAAGTGGGTCTTTGGCGACGGCTTTGGTGAAGTGTCTGGAACGGCACGGAGGAGAACTCTTTTTAGGAAAGCCTGTGGAGGAGGTGAGAAAAAGTGGGGGAGGCTGGGAGGTCGAGGCGGGGGGGATGGTTTTCCAAACGGATAAAGTGGTGGCGGCATGTCACTTAAAAACCTTTTTCTGCAATCTTCTGAAAGATGGGCCGAAGGAGTTAGCGGGGCGGATGGAGAAAGCACGGATTGGAAATGGATTTGGGATGGTGGTGAGGCATGCGGTGGAAGAGTTGCCAGTGTACGGGCGGGAAGTGGTAAGCGGGCTTCAGGCGCGGGAGTATCATTCGGGAATGCAGTTGCTGTGCCGAAATCGGGCGATGTTGGAGAGCAGCTATCGGGATTATCTGGGTTATCAACCTCCGGTGAATCCGAGCGTGGTGGCGATGACGTTTTCCGCGATTGATCCGACTTTGGCGCCGAAGGGAAAGCACACCTTATTTACTTGGGCGCAGTATCACAGTTATGAGCTGAGGAATGGGGAGACGTGGGATGGAATTCGGGAGCGAGAGGCGGATAAGCTGTACGATCTGGTGTGCCAGTATGCACCGAACATGAAGGGAAAGATGATCGGAAGATATATTCAGACGCCGCTGGATCTGGAGCGGGACCTGGGATTGCTGCGGGGAAACGTGATGCACTTTGAGATGAGCTTGGATCAGATGTTCATGTTCCGCCCTTTGCCTGAAATTTCCTGTTATCGGGCTCCGATGAAGAATCTGTATCTGACGGGGGCAAGTACCCATCCCGGAGGAGGGGTTTTTGGAGCCAGCGGACGAAACACGGCAAAAGTGATCCTGGGTTGGCGGGGCTGAGGAGAGGGAGTAGAATCATCTCATGAGCGTGGCTACTCAAAAAAACCAAGACGATCCCGTCCGCCAATTCTCGATCTTTTTAGCAAACAAAGCAGGACGGTTGTTGGAACTGATTCGGATTTTGCACAGCCGACAGGTCCACGTAGTAGCTCTGACGATCCTCGATACAACGGACAGTTCGATTGTGAGGATGGTGGTGGATGATCCAGATCAGGCGCGGGCGATTTTTCATGAGCAGGCTGTCGCGCACACTGAATCGTCGGTGGTGGCGGTAGAGTTGGGCGCGGCGACCGAGCTGCCAAAGGTTCTCTCCTCTCTTCTGGAGGCGGAGATTAACATTCTGACGACGTTTGCTTTTCTGGTGCGACCTGAAGCGAGGCCGGCGCTGTGCCTAAATCTGGATGACAATGAGTTGGGAGCACAGGTATTAGGGCGAGGCGGATTCAAGTTGCTTGGGCAAGGCGATATCTCGAGATAATTTGGCCTGGGGATGAGTGGATTCGAAGCCAAGGTTTTGTGTGGGAAGAGAATTACAGCGGAGGAGGCTGCAGAAATCTATCGATGGCCCTTGGCAAAGCTGGGGGAAGCTGCGAATGCGCGAAGGAATTTAGCAAAAGGGAAAGATTACGACGGAAAAGGGAAAGAGGTGGTGACCTATATGGTCGATCGCAACATCAACTATACGAACGTGTGTGATGTGTACTGCAAGTTCTGCGCATTCTATCGGACGGAGAAGGATGCGGATCACTATGTGCTGAGCCAGGAGGAGATCGACCAGAAGATTGATGAGTTGGTGGCCGTGGGAGGGAACCAGATACTTCTCCAAGGAGGGCATCATCCCAAGCTAGGTCTGGAGTGGTATTTGGATTTGTTGCGACATCTACGCGGGAAATATCCACAGGTGAATGTTCACGGGTTTTCCCCGCCGGAGTTCAATCATTTTGCCGAGGTGTTTGGAATGGGCTTGGAGAAGGTGATCGAGAAGTTTCGGGAAGCGGGTTTGGGCAGTATTCCAGGAGGCGGGGCAGAGATTTTGGTGGATCGGGTGAGGCAAAAGATTGCCCCGAGGAAGTGCGGAACAGATGCTTGGCTCAAGGTGATGGAGATCGCCCACGGAATGGGAATGAGGTCCAGTGCGACGATGATGTTTGGGCATGTGGAGACTCCGGAAGAAAGAATCGAGCATTTGGGGCGGTTGAGGGATCTGCAGGATCGGACGGGGGGATTCACCGCATTCATCTGCTGGACGTTTCAGCCGGAGCACACCGTTCTTAAAGCGGAAAAGACGGGATCCCACGAATATCTCCGGATGCAGGCTTTGTCGCGGATCTTCCTCGATAATATTCCGAATGTGCAGTCGAGCTGGGTGACGCAAGGACCGGCAATGGGTCAGGTGGCGTTACAATTCGGGGCGAACGATTTTGGAAGTTTGATGATGGAGGAGAATGTGGTTTCGAGTGCGGGAACCAGTTTCCGGCTGAGTTTGGAAGAAATGCGACGATTGATCGTTCAGGCGGGATATGAGCCGAGGCAAAGAAACAACGAGTACCAATTGGTCGATGCTCCGACCACCGGGTTGGTGGCGTAACGACCGAGTAGCCGACTTATTTGTAGCGGATCGCGCGACCGTTGGCGCCACCGGCTGGGCCAGTGAAACGGAAGCTGGTGTCGACGCGGTCAAGAATCACGGCATCGGCTTTCATCTTCCAAGCCTGTTTTTGTAGGGACTCCTTCATCGATTCCTCATCATCCCAAAGAAAGATCTGAGGAGCACTGACCAGGCCGATAACTTCGTAGGGTTTTTCGGGGCGATCCAGAAGAAGAGTGACGTTGCTCCAAGGCTCTGACTCGGAACTGGATTTTTTTGATTTTTTCTGGGAAGTGGAGGTGCGGGACGAGGTTTGCGAAAAGGAATCTGGCAAAACCACGAAAAGGGATAGGAGAAGTGCCAAGACGGTAAGGATCTGTTTCATACTTTTTGATTAAAGAAATTGGCAGGGCGAGCAAGTCGGATGAAGGGCTGGTCGTGAACAACTGATCTGCTAATCCAAGGAGGATGAAACGATCTTTGGGCATTTGGGGGCGGATGGGTTGGGGACTGATTGCTTTGGTGGGGGCGGGGGCGTTGGGGGTGGTATCTTGGGAACGGGGAGAGCCGGTCAATGCGCTTTGGTTGGTGGTGGCCACGGGGTGTGTTTATGCGATTGGCTATCGTTTTCACAGCGCGTGGCTGATGGCCACGGTGTTAACGATTGACCCGAAGCGGGTTACTCCTGCGGAGCGGTGTGCAGATGGGCGAGATTTCGTTAAGACGAACCGGTGGGTGGTTTTTGGGCATCACTTTGCGGCGATTGCGGGGCCGGGTCCGCTTGTTGGGCCTGTGTTGGCGGCGCAGTTTGGGTATTTGCCGGGGTTATTGTGGATTCTGATCGGAGCAGTTCTTGGGGGAGCGGTTCATGACAGTATTACGTTGTGGCTGAGTGTGCGGAGGGGCGGGAAATCGGTTGGGCAGATGCTGCGTGAGGAAGTGGGTCCAGTGGCGGGGACGCTCGCGGTGATCGGTTTATTAGGAATTATCACAATCCTGATGGCGGTATTGGCTTTGGTAGTGGTGAGGGCCTTGGCCGAGAGCCCGTGGGGACTATTCACCATCGTGTTGACGATGCCTTTGGCGCTGGCGATGGGGTTGGGAATGAGGGGGGCCGGAGGGGCAAGGACGGCTTGGGTGACGGTGTTGGGAGTGTTGGGACTGGTCGGGTGTGTTTGGGCGGGAAAGTGGGCGGCGGAGACACCGGTTTTGGCAAAGATGTTCACGTGGGAAGCGCCGACATTGGCGTGGTCGATCATGGGATATGGGCTGACGGCGAGCATTCTCCCGATCTGGCTGTTGCTTGCGCCTCGAGATTATCTGAGCTCCTTTTTAAAAATCGGAACGGTAGCGGCGTTGGGGGTGGTAGTTGCGATTTTGGCTCCGCAGCTTCAGATGCCTGCGTTAACGCGATTCATTGATGGTAGCGGGCCGGTCTTTGCTGGACCGGTTTTCCCCTTTTGTTTTATCACGATCGCATGCGGGGCGGTGAGCGGCTTCCACTGTTTGGTGGCTTCGGGGACAACGCCGAAGTTGTTGGCGAGCGAGGCGGACATTCGGATGGTGGGATATGGGGCGATGATCACTGAGATGTGTGTGGGCGTTTTGGCTCTGGTGGCGGCGTGTTCGATGCCTGCGGGAGAATATTTTGCGATCAATTTGCGGGGAGAACCGGCAGCAGTGGTGGAAAAGATTACGGCGCTGGGATTTCCCGTGACGGAACAGCAGATGGCGGATTTAGCGAAGTCGGTAGGAGAAAGTACGATGATTGGTCGGACGGGGGGGGCGCCGACTTTTGCGGTCGGGATGGCACAGATTTTCGCGAAGTCGGTGGGTCAGGCGGGGGGAGGCGTGATGGCGTTGTGGTATCATTTTGCGATCATGTTCGAGGCTTTGTTTATTTTAACGACGATTGATGCGGGGACACGGATCGGGCGGTTTTTAGTGCAAGAGGTTTTGGGGTGGCTTTGGAAGCCTTTGGGGGAGGTCCGATCAATTGCGGGAAGTGCATTGGGGAGCGTTCTCTTTGTCGGAGGGTGGGGCTGGTTTTTGTATCAAGGTGTGATGGATCCGCAGGGAGGAATCAATAGTCTTTGGCCGATTTTCGGTGTGGCGAACCAGCTTCTAGCGGTGATGGCGCTAAGTTTGGCGACGACCGTGTTGATCAAGATGGGGCGGGCGAAGTTTGCGTGGGTGACGTTGTTGCCGTTGGCATGGCTGGTCGTCGTGACGTTTTCCGCCGGTTGGCTGAAGATTTTTAGTGCAGATCCGCGGCTGGGTTTTTTGGCTGGCTGGGAGCAGGCAGAGAAGGCGGGTCAGGGTAAGCTGGCGATAGCCCAGGCCACGAATGCGGGGGTGACGGGATTCTTTCTGCTGCTGGTGGTCTTGATCGTGGCGGCTTGCGGAAGAATCTGCTGGAGATATTGGCGGGGCAGGAGTGTTCCTCCGGTGAAGGAGGAAGGGGCAGTGGCAGTCGCTTAAAAGAAAATAGGAATGATGAGGATAGCGACGATGTTGACGACTTTGATCATCGGATTGATGGCTGGGCCAGCCGTGTCCTTGTAGGGATCGCCGACGGTATCGCCGGTCACGGCGGCGGCGTGGGCGAGGGAGCCTTTTCCGCCACAGTTGCCTTCTTCAATATATTTTTTTGCGTTGTCCCAGGCACCGCCGGAGGAGGTCATGGCGATGGCGACAAAAAGCCCGGTGACGATGGTGCCGACGAGAACGCCCCCGAGTACAACGGGTCCGAGGCCCGGAATGGCGGCAACGGCAACCACAAAAGCGACAGGAAGCAGGGCGGGGATGATCATTTGGCGGAGAGCGGCTCGGGTCACGATATCGACGCAAGTTCCATAGTCGGGCTTATCCTTGCCGAGTAGGATTCCGGGTTTGGCGGCGAGTTGGCGCCGAACTTCACGGACTACGGCACCCGCGGCAACGCCGACGGCATCCATCGAGCGGGCAGTGAAGACGAAGGGGAGGAGCCCGCCGATGAAGAGGCCGATAATGACCTTGGGTTCGGTGAGGGAGAATTCAAGGCTGGGCATAGCTGCACCCAAGGCAAGGAAGTGGGCTTTCAGCTCCTGAACGTAGCTTCCGAAAAGAACAAGAGAGGCGAGACCGGCAGAGGCGATGGCGTAGCCTTTGGTCACGGCTTTCATGGTGTTGCCGACGGCGTCGAGTTCATCGGTGCGTTGGCGGATCGATTTGGGCATGCCAGACATGACCGCAATGCCACCAGCGTTGTCGGTGATAGGACCGAATGCATCGAGGGAGATGACAATTCCGGCCATGGAGAGCATCGCCATGACAGCGATGGCAATGCCGTAGAGGCCTGCGAAGTGGTAGCTGAGGAGGATGGCGATCCCGATGAAGCCGACGGGGAGAGCCGTGGCGTGGGAGCCGATGGCCAGGCCTGCGATGATGTTCGTGGCGTGTCCGGTTTCAGAGGCTTTCGCGATATTCCGAACGGGAGAGTAGTGGGTGGATGTGTAGTAGTTCGTGATGAGCAGAACGACGAACGTCATAAGGAGTCCGACGAGAGAGGCGAGGTAGATGCCGAGAGTGGAGGCGATTTGGCCGTCGTGGCGGAGACCGTTTGGAAAAAAGATCTGCGTGAGGGGCCAAAGGGCGGCGGCCGAGGCGAGGGCACTGAGGAGGACGCCGAGGCTAAGGAGGCGGGTGGGATTGCCACTTCCGAAATTCACTGTGAGGATGCCAAGGATGGCGGAGAGAATAGAGACTCCGCCTACGATGAAGGGGTAACTGAGGGCGGCGGGTTCGGGTTTGCCATCGCCACCGAAGACGGTGAGGTAGGCGACGAGAACACACCCGATCAGGCTGACGGCGTAAGTTTCAAAGACATCTGCGGCCATTCCTGCGCAGTCCCCGACGTTATCTCCTACGTTGTCGGCGATGGTGGCGGGATTGCGGGGGTCATCTTCTTCGAGTTTGGATTCGATTTTGCCCACGAGGTCGGCTCCGACGTCGGCAGCTTTGGTGTAGATGCCGCCTCCCAGACGTGCAAACACGCTAACGAGGGAAGCACCGAGGGCGAGGCCGGTGAGACTGTCGATGGCGGCGCGGAGGCCGAGATATTTCGAGGCGATCATATAAAAGGTTCCGATCGAGAGAAGGGCGAGGGCGACGACGAGCAGGCCAGTGACGGCTCCGCCATTAAACGCGTTGCGTAGGGCGGCGGTACGGCTGATGGTGGCGGCTTGGGCGGTGCGTACATTTGCCATCACGGCGATGCGCATGCCGGCGAAACCGGCGACCAGGCTGCAGGCGGCACCGACGAGGAAGCCGATGCCTGTGGGAAGATTTTTAAAGTAGCAGATGGCGGCGAAGAGAAGGAGGGCGATTCCGGAAACAGCTTGGAGCTGGCGGTGAAGGTATGCGGCGGCACCTTCTTGGATGGCGGCTGCGACTTCGCGCATACGATCGTTGCCATCCGGTTGACGTTTGATCCATGCGATTAGTCCCCAGGCAGCAGCTAAGCCGACTAGACCTGCGACGAGACTGAAGGGAAGTGCTTGTTGGAAGATAAATGTAGTCATAGTAAGTTGCTGGAAAATAGGCTTCGTGGAGGGGCGGGCAACGTTTTTCGAATCGATTTTACGTATTTTTCAGTACTTGTACGCACTGGACATTTCATCGAGTATATATTTCACATGACTAAATATCCGCAAAATGGAGCCGGAGTGATCATGGATCCCCGTGTTCCAGAGCTGGAGAGGATTGCGACCCTTCTCCAGCGACGTTTTTTGTTGGATCTCTTCCGGCAAACCTCGGCCAAGCGGCTTTCGATTCCGCAATTCACCTTATTGGGATTTTTGGCGGTGGAGTCGGGTGTGCCGATGGGGGCGTTGGCTAAACGGATGGGGCATGCGACCTCTGCTACAACTGGATTGGTGGATCGCTTGGAGGCGGTAGGCTTAGTGAAGCGCCAAGCCCAGAAGGGGGATCGACGGCAGAAGTTGGTGGAAATTACAACGAAGGGAAAAGAGTTGATGGGTCGGTTGCAGGGGGAGTTAAGGCATCATTTGAGCGTCATTTTGAGTCAACTCGACTCGGGGGATCAGAATGCTTGGGTTCGGATCTATCGGGTAATGGAGAATTACTGCCGTGAATTACCGCGCGATTAGTATCCTTTGTTTTCTTGGCTTGGGGGTTTTGGGGGCTCGAGCAGAGGAGAAGAAAGAGGCGGCGGATGTCACCCTTCCGCTGGCGAGTAAATCGGCGGTTCCCGAATTTTCAAGTAAGAGGCTGGATTTAGCCCAGTGCGTGGCGCTGGCCTTGGAGCAGAACACGGAGATTCGCCAGGCTCAGGAGGAGGTGAAAAGAAAAGAGGGTGTTTCGGTCGAGGTGCGGAGTGCCCTGCTTCCAAAAGTGACGGCTCAGGGGACTTATGAATATCAGTCGAAAGAGTTGAACGGGTTGCTGGTGAATGCGGGAATCGTTTCTGCTGACGAGATGAACTGGAATGCGGGGGTGCGGGTAACGCAGCTCTTGTTTGACGGAGGAGCAGCTTTGTCACGCACCCGAGCCGCACGAATGTCGGAAAGCCAGTCGATGCTTCTCCTTAGGGACACGATTGACCGGGTGATTTTGGAGGTCCGCAAAAATGTGTACGCCGTTCTGGTAAACCGAGCCCTGATCGACGTGCAGACGGAGGCGGTGAATTTGAAGAAAGAGCAACTCGCTTCACAGCAGAAACGTTTCAAGGCCGGGACGGTTACCAAGTTCAACGTCCTGACCGCGGACGTGGAGCTGGCAAACAATATGCCGCAGCTGATCCGGGCCCGGAACAATAAGCGGGTGGCCGAGGTTCAGTTGGCACAGATTCTGGCTTTGGATTATCCGATTGAATCAGCTGAGGATTGGACCCCGCCGGTGTACGTCGAGGGGGATTTGCCTTATCAGCCTGTGAAAATCGATCTCTCAGCCTCTTTGCGGAATGCGGTTTTCAACCGCAACGATTTGCGGGCAGTGAAAAAAGAGATCGAAATTCAGAGCAAACTTTTTGAAGCGGCCAAAAAGGAGGCGTTTATTCCGAAAGTGGTTGGATCGGGAGGGTATGACGTGATTCAAAATCCGGGAAGTTCATCTTTTACGGACAGCTTTCAAGGGCCTGTGGCCTCGATCAACGGGACGTGGACTTTGTTTGACGGAATGTTGAGCACCGGGCGCTTCATGCAGTTGAAGGCGCAGATTCGGAAGGCTGAGGTGGCCTACGAGGAGAAGCGGCGGTTGGTCGAAAGTGATGTGCGGGACGCTGTGGTCAAGATGGAGGAGGCTCAGGAGTTGGTGACTTCGCAACAAAGAAATGTGGAGCAGTCCCGAGAGAGCCTCCGGTTGGCCGAGGCTCGTTTCAATGTGGGAGCAGGAATCCAGTTGGATATCATCAACGCCCAGTCGAACCTCACCCAGGCTCAGTTCAACGAGTTGCAGGGAAGATTCGATTATAATGTGGCGGTGGCTTCACTCGAGAGGGCGACAGCGACACCCTTTGGTCCCAAAAATCCTCCGCCACTTCCCGCGGAAGCAAGTCTGACCCCCAAGCCAAAACTGAACATGCAGGCCTCGACCGCAGTGGGCCTTCAGCCTGGGCAGTGACTTTTTTACGCTTTCCGGAGTTGGAAGCGCGGGGATTGCTTCATGCGTTTACCCTTCGCTCGGTTCCTCCGTTGATATCGGCGGATGTTCCGCAAATTCTGGAAGAGGCGGGATTACCCAAGGATTATGGAATAGGAGAGCAGACCCATGGGGTGGGAGTGGCAGTCGTAAATCAGGGCGGCAATGGGAAAGTGATTCCCGCAGTGGATGCGCTGATCACCCGCCAAAAAAATCTATCGCTCGTGATCCGGGTGGCGGATTGCGGACCTGTCTGGATTCATTGCGAAAAAACGGGTGCGATTGGGTTGGTGCACAGTGGAAGAAAGGGGACGGAGGCGGGAGTAGTGGGTGCAACGATTCGCAGGATGAGAGAGGAGTTTGGTTCGGAGCCAAGCTCGATGCTGGCCCTTCTTGGGCCCTGCATTCGGCCTCCGCACTACGACGTGAATTTTGCGGGTGAGATTCTTCGGCAACTGGAGAGGGAGAAGGTGGGCAAGGTGGTGGACAGTGGGCTTTGTACGGCATCTGATCTAACGAGATTTTACTCGTATCGAGCCGAGAAGGGGCAAACTAGTAGACATTTTGCACTGTTGGCGATGCGGAGTGCGGGCGCGTAGAGGTCGATGATAACGCTCAGCGCATGTCAAATATTTTAGGGGAAAATATTGAGAGGCCGGCCCTTGGGTCGCGGAACGGAATGACAAGGAGGGGGTAGATTGAAAACGTCTCAAAACTATATTTCCTTTTTTTGGATATCTGAATCCATTAACGTTCCTACTTGTTTTTCTATGTTGACCCTAGCCATTAAAATGATGCTGGCGGACCGAGGAAAGTACCTCATGCTTCTTAGCGGAATTACTTTTTCCGCTCTCCTGATGACCCAGCAGGCTTCGGTTTTTTGCGGACTCATGATGTGGACGGCGGGGACGTTGCGGAATATGAATGCGCCGATCTGGGTGGTGGATCCCAAGGTGGAGGAAGTCAATTCGGTGAAAAATCTGCGGGATACGACCCTGCTGCGGGTTCGATCCGTTGACGGAGTGGCCTGGGCTTTGCCGGTAGCCTCGCAAAGCCTCCAAGTCCGGCTTGCGGATGGCACCTTTAAGGTCGCTCAAGTCATTGGTCTGGATGCATCTACCCTCATGGGTCGCCCAAGAGAGATGGTGAGCGGACGGATTGAGGATCTACGACTTCCTAACACGGTGGTGCTCGACGAGTACGGCACGACAAGATTCCGAATGGAAGGGAAACCACCTCTGACGGTAGGGGATGTTTTTGAAATCAATGATCATGAGGCACGAATTGTCGGTATCTGCAAGACCAAGCGTCTTTTCAGTGGTTCGCCCTACGTGTTCACTACCTACGAGCGGTGCCTGGAGTATGCCCCAAAAACCCGAAACATGTTGAGTTATGTCATTGCCGGACCGCGGGAGGGCAAGACGGAGGAGCTGGTAGCCCAAGCCATTCAACGGGAAACGGGTCTCAACGCGTACACCAAGAACGAATTTTTCTGGTCCACCATCCGTTGGTATATCAAGAACACGGGAATTCCTGTTTCTATGGGGACCACCATTCTCCTAGGAATGATTGTGGGCATCGTGATTTCGGGGCAGACGTTTTACTCTTTCGTTCTGGAAATCACCCCACATTTGGGGGCCCTCAAGGCGATGGGGGCGAGTCAATCGCTTCTGGCTCGGATGCTTCTTTTACAGGCCTTCAGTGTGGGGTTGATTGGTTACACTTTGGGAATCGGATTGGCTTGCCTGTTTGGATTTGTTGTTCAGGGAAGGGGCTCGCCCCCATTTTATCTGCCCTCGTATCTGCTACTTTTCACCCTCACGGTGATTCTGGGGATTTGTGCCTTCTCGGCGTTTTTCGGAATTTGGCGGATTTCCCGCCTCGAGCCTGCAACGGTTTTCCGGAATTGAATCCTTGAGCGAGGCCGTTTCAGTACGAGGTGTGGTTCGCTCTTTTGGCGAGGGCTCGGCCCGGACCCAAGTGTTGCGGGGCGTGGATCTGGATGTCCAATTGGGCGAAATGCTGATGATCGTGGGGCCGTCCGGTTGCGGAAAAACCACGCTCCTAAGCCTAGTTGCCGGAACGCTTGATTGCGAGGGGGGAGAGATATGCCTGTTGGGGCAAGATCTGCAAAAGATGAGTCGCCATCAGATTACTTCATTCCGTGGGAAACATATCGGTTTTATTTTTCAGAAGTTTCACCTGATCCCCACCTTGAGTGTGGCCGAAAATACGGCGATTCCTCTTCTGCTCAATGGAGAGCATATGAAGGATGCATTGGAAAAAGCGAACGAGACCCTGGAAAAAGTTGGCTTGGGGGGAAGGGGAAATGATCATCCGCGTAATCTTTCAGGGGGGCAACAGCAGCGTGTGGCGATTGCTCGGGCATTGGTGCACGAGCCGGAACTCCTAATCTGCGATGAGCCGACCTCAGCGCTCGACGGGAAAAATGGGGCTTTGATCATGGATTGCCTGAAGGAGACCGCCCAAACCCCGCACCGATGCGTCATGGTTGTCACGCATGATAGTCGCACCTATAAATATGCAGACCGCATAGCCGAAATGGAGGACGGGAAAATTTTGAAAATCACGTCCCAGAAGCCTGCGGAAACCGAACATGCCCATTTTTAAGAAAAAAACTTTCTATTTGGGGCTGCTCGGGTTGGCAGCAGCCTTTTTTCTGCTGCAACAACAAAGAAAAATTGAATCGGTTCCGCCGGCGGCCCCTCTGGTCCCTCCGCCCGAGTCTCCCTACCCCAGCAGTGTTGCGGGGGCGGGCCTCATCGAGGCGGTCAACGAGAATGTGACCATCGCGCCCTCGTCTAGCAGTATGATCGAAAAGGTGTTGGTCAAGGTGGGGGAGGAGGTCAAGCCAGGCCAGATTTTGGCGATTATGGATACGCGGGACCTGATTGCCCAAAAGGAGGCGGCCGAGGCGCGAATCAACGTCTCTGTGAGCCAAATGAAAGTTTGGCAGGTGAATGTGGAAGATTTGGAAGATCAGTTGAGCAGGTATACCGCGTTGAATCGGGAAGGGGTGGTGACAGATGAGGAATATAGGCGACGGCATTTCGACCATTTAAATGCCTTGGCAAATCTGGAAAAAAGTAAAAGCGAACTGACCCTTGCCCAGAGGGATCTTCGAGTTGCCCAGGCAGTCTTGGAACAACAAAATGTCCGGGCTCCAAGGGGTGGGTTAATCCTTCAGGCGAATGTTCGAGAGGGGGAATATGCGTCTATTGTTTCCAGCAATGCGCTTTTTGTCTTGGGAGGGGTCGGCAAGTTACAGGTCCGTGTGGATATTGATGAGCAGAATTCGGGTATGGTCAGGCCGGGTGCGCCCGCCGTGGCTTATGTAAAAGGGGAGACGAAGAACGCTATTCCCCTGCGCTTCACCCGTATTGAGCCATATGTGATTCCCAAAAAATCCCTCACGGGGGCAAGTACGGAAAGGGTGGATACTCGGGTCCTTCAGGTGATTTATCAATTGGATCCGCCCAAACGCCCTCTTTACGTCGGCCAGCAGGTGGACGTCTATATTGAGCGTTAGGCTGGGTTTTAAGGAGGTTTCCTTCGCAAGGACAAGCCTCGAGCTTCTTAACGCCTCAGGAGGCGTGTAGGAGTTCGATTCTTTCACGAATCTTTTTGGCGAGGGCATCATAATCCTTGGGGGAAACGTTCTGTGTGGAAATAGGAGGAGCCAATCGAACCTCTACGGTGCCGGGCCGAAAAAGAAATCCGCCTCCTCGCGGCATTACCTTCCGGCTGTTAACGATGGCTACGGGGACAATCTCAACCGCAGCATGAATGGCAGCGGAGAATAAGGCGGAGGAAAACCGGCCGATCCGGCCGTCCCAAGACCGTGTTCCCTCTGGAAAAACTACGGTAGATCGGCCTGACCGAAGGTAAGTGCATAATTCGCGAATCGCGGCCGCCGAGTGGGCAGGGGAGCGCAGGTTTAGATAGATGGTCCCCACAGCTTTTCCGAAGTGGCCCACCCCCGGAACTTTTTGGAGATAATCCACACCCAAAAAATGAAGCGGGGCGGGTAGTGCGGAGTAAAGGACAGGTATGTCGAAATAGGACTGATGGTTGGCGACCACAAGATAGGTCTTATTCGGATTCCAATGGTGCTTTCCGCTTACTTTAAGCTTGGCCAGACCACCTCCCACCACGATGGGGCCCCACCAGCGATGGGCCATCCAAAGCGGGATTTTTGTGTTTCCTGTAATTCGGTGGATCAGGAGGGCAAGGGGGATCAGGATCAGGCAGACCGCCACAAAGCTGCCTGCCTGGAGAAGATTGATGGGCAACCAAAGCAGGATGTTGCGGAGCTCTTTTCGGCGGTCGTCCGCCGATAACCGATGGAGTTTAAGGCCTGGCAACATGCTGGGCGGACGGGCTTGAACGTTTTGAGGTTGCGGATTTCACCTCTCGTGCCAACCCCAGGACGGCCAGGATGCGAATCAGAAGCCAGCTGAAGTCCAACTGCCACCACTCCAGTCCATGCCGTGCGCTGGAAGGAAAAGCGTGATGGTTGTTATGCCATCCCTCCCCGAGAGCCAATACGCCAAAGAGAAGATTGTTGCGGCTCTCATCTCCAGTTTCGTGGTCCTGAAGACCCCAGATATGGCAGACACTGTTCACGCTCCAAGTGACGTGGTGGACCATGAAGACACGAACCAGTCCGCCCCATAGAAAGCCAAGAAAGGCTCCCCGCGAGTTGGGCTCCGCGAGCCAGCCGAAGGCGGCGGGCAAGATCAGGCCAAGGATCACCCAAAGTGGAAAAAACCGGTGGATGATCATCAGTCGTTGATCCCCGAGAATGTCCGGAGCGTAGCGCCGCAGGTCGGTATCGGTGCAATCTTTTCGGAAGGTCCAGCCCAGATGGGAGTGAAAGAAGGCCGAGACTGCTCCGGCTATTCCGGGTCGACGATGGAGGTGCGGGGAGTGCGGATCGGACTCCTCGTCCGAATGCTGGTGATGCCGGCGGTGGGTCGCCACCCACCAAGCGAGGGGGCCCTCAATGGCCATGCTTCCGGCGATTCCCAAGCCCCATATAGTCAGGGGGGAGGCTTGAAAAGAGCGGTGGGTAAATAGCCGATGGAAGCCTATGGTGATTCCGAAACCGGTGACCAAATAGAGAAAGCTAAAAATAACCAAATCCACCGGGCGAAACCATCCTCGCCAGCCAAGGACCATGGCCACAAGGACACCAAGTGGGGGAAGACCCACAACTAGAATCCGAAAAAATTTCCAAATCGACCCGTTGGGGGTGACGCCCACCACCTCACAAGCAGGGGTAGAGTGACGTTTTGAGGGAATCGGGTTGGCGTCCATAATCAGGCTTACACATAGTTCTTAAAATAAGTCCAGAGGCTTCCAAGCAAACTTTTTTATGGGACGGATGGCGATCTTTTCCTTGGGCCGTTCAGCATAGTTCCCACCCAAGAGTAGCGGATGAACCAACCGTAGGAGATCAGCAGAAGAGCGGTGGCCACAATGTTGACGAAAAGAAACTTAAGGATCGCTGCCGAGGGCCACCGAAAGATCAGAAGTTGAATACTAAGAACAAGAGGGAGATGGGCCAGGTACATCCAGTAGGTGGCATCAGAAAGCCAGCGGGTTTTCCGGCCGAGGTTGGAGGCATACCTTCCAAACAAACCGATGAACCCGAAGGCCAGAAACCACGCGTTCACGGACTGGATCAGGCTGTTCAACAAATGCGAAGAGAGGGTGAGCAAGGAGGCGGGTATAAGGATCAGGAGTCCTGCGGGCAGCAGAAGTTTCCAGCGGGCGCCCAAGCGGGTGTGCATTCCCTCTTGAGCAAAAACAGATGCCCCGAACCAAAAAAAACAACCGTAGTAGGCGATCATATGGGGAGGGAACAGAAGCCCCATCCAAAGGTCCGCCCCCAGGGTGACCATGAAGATTTGGGGCAACAGGCTAAAGACCAGGATCCACGGAAGATGCCTGCCCGCGGGCAAAACCCCCCAATGAATGACCAAGGCAAAGCCGGTCACCAGCCAGGAAAGCATCCACAAAAACCACAAGTGATCAAAAATCTTGGTGGTGAAAAGTTGAAAGGAGAATGGGCCCAGAGGGACGTTAAAAAGATCGGACTGAAGGAAGGCATGATATTGGAGAACGGCGGCATTGATTTGCCCGGGAATCGTACGCCCTGTTTTTTCCTCCTCCGCACGGGATAGGATTTCGAAAACCTCCTTGCTGGCGGTCGAAAGCTTGGCGGTCTCCGGTTTCGTCAGGCCCAGTTCTTTCACTAATTGGGGGGTGGCTCGGGTCAGAGAAACCGCGAATTCTCGTGCAGTTCTTCCTCCCTGATTTATGGCCGTCGGATCGGCACCCTTCGCCAAAAGTAGGCGGACGGTTTCGGGATGGGCGAAAAGGGCCGCGGCATGAAGGGGGGTGTTTCCTTCTGTGACCGGTTGGTTGATGTCGGCTCCGCTTTCTAGGCAGAGGTGGATGGCTTTGTTATTTCCGGCCAAGGCGGACCAGTAAATCGGAGTCAGTCGATGGTATGGGTCTTTCCATTCAGGCCTCACTTGGGCTAAGGCGTTCTGCAGAGAAGCCGAATCATTCTGAAGGATGGCCGCGACCCAAGGGGGCTTGGAGTCAGGCGCAATGCGGGTCACGCTTTGGCCTTGTTGATATAAAAAGAACGTCAGTGGCCCAATCGTTAAAAGCGAAAGAATGAGCGGCAACAAGATTCTGGTAGCACGGAGGTGAAGCATTTTCCGCAAACCGTATTTTCTGAAGAGAAACATGGTGAAGAACCCGCTGATCAGAAAAAAAAGCGGCATGCGGAATTCATGAATCACAACATAGACAAGAAAAAGCCAGCCATTTTGCCTGTTGTCCTGAACAGGCCACGGGCAGGGAAAAAAGCTGAGGGAGGCGTGCAGGACGATGCCCAATACCATGGCCACGCCCCGGAGCGCATCCAGATCAGTCCGGCGTTCAAAAGATGGGGAACCGACTTGGATCATAAGTATTTAGCCGGAGATTCTAATGATGAAGTAAGATTCAGAGGAGCGCTTTCTTCATCTGGCTTTGGAATTTGTTTTTCATGTGGGCGGGTTAGAGTAATTTAAAAAATATGTCTGACCAACCCATTGGATTTTCCAATCGGCGATCGACTTTAGACAAGATTGTCTCGATCGATGAACTGATGCCGATTCGATCCATGAAAGAAGGAGAGTGGTGGAGGCTGCGTTGGTGGGGTGTTGTTCGTTTGATCTGGTATTTTTTCGACTGGAAAAAACCCTCGGTTCATGGACGGTCCTTTCCGGATTTGGCTGGTTTCTCTTGGGCGGGGATTTATCGGAGCATGCGAGTTCCTGAAATCGCTGCCGCCTCCTTTAAAAACGAGGGCCATTTCCGAGCGAAGGGCAGAGTCGCGGGAACCGAGCGTTTCTTCGGCGCCGCTTTTCGATCTCCCAGAAGATCGCGAAAACTCCAACAGATCATTGATGAGGTCAATCTGCGCCATCATGTGGCCGGAATCGTGCGCCGCAAGGGTCGGGACTTCGAGGTCATGCCGCACTACGAAACAGCTTTTGCCTATGTCGCCACGGCTTTCATTGAAAGTATTCGGCGCGGTTATCAATCCAGGGGGGTTGATTTGAGTAGTCCGAAAGGCCGCAAAATCAGTCAGCAGGTTTGCACTGTTTTATACCAGGTGGCCGGAATGGTGGGTCTGACGCGGATGCCTAAAAATTTGGAAGCCCATGAAAAGTTTCGTGACTCGGTGGAAAGTGGCCTCGCCGCCCACCCTCCTTCCGCTTGGATGCAGACTCAGGCCCGGGAAATCGGCAAAAAAATTCTGCCCATAACATCCGCTTTTGCCGGGGTCACCCTTGAAAGCACATTACAACGGTACCTGGATCCTGTGACTTCGGCCTATCTGTTTCCGGATCCGGCTGTTGTGGAGCAGGTCCGCCCCATTTACGACGAAAGGCGAAACAGCTTGCATGTCCAAAAGAGTTTTTGGTCACGTATCCTTAACGTCTTTATTCCGCCTGAACCTCCGGTGCCCCGCCATGATCTCGATCCCCTTTGGGAGGCGTACTGGAAAACGCCAGATGATTCGACCGATGCGCGACTGATTGGGGCGGTCCTACTCTGTGCCCTAGAGTCGACTCCTGAGGAGAAAGCCTGGTGGAATCCCGTGGTGATGCGTTTGCAGGCCCGCGAACCGCTCTTCAGGCAGGGGAAGCGACATGATCGTTGCTACGTTCTTTTAAAAACATCCGAACCATTGATCGTAACCCGAAAGGGCATGATGGGCCATGATCCAGGGGCGGAAATTGAGATTGCCCAAGTGGATCGACCCACGGTGCTGGGGGAAATCGGAATGTGGCGGGGCCGACCGGCCATCACGACGGTGGCGCCTCATAAGCCCTGCGAACTCACCGTTTTAAGTCTCGACGCAAAGACATTCGATGTGTTGAAGGGCAACTCAGGATTCTGGAATGCGGTTGCTGCTGAGATTCAGCGCCGTTTAAAAATTTCCACCAAAGCCCTGGAAAAAACCCTGCTGCAGTATGAAGAACGCCTGAAGGACGAGAATTTTACCTCTCTTTGTCATCTGATCCGCTATGTCAACGGGGACATCCATGCCCGTCTTGATTTGGTGCCAGAAGTTCAACCGGAAATGACTCTGGCTCAATGCATCGAGCTATTACGCACTTTGGCCGGCAGCATGGTGGACCGGTATCCCGACGATCCTACTTTCCGCACCACCCTCGAAAACCTTTTGGACGTGGTGGGCTAGCGGTGAGCTCTTTGGGCCGAATCTCGCGGCCAGAGCTGCCGCCTTTCATATATTTTCTGCTGCTTGGCGACATGTTGTCGATGGGGCTCCTTTTCCCAGTGCTACCCAACATGGTGATGCATCACGTGGGGCTGGGACAGTCGTGGGTTTTCTGGTACGGAGCCACAACTCTGGCCACTGCTCTGGCCTTTTTCTTTGCTGCCAGTGTGACCGGCACGTTTTCCGATCGTATGGGCCGGCGCCCTTTCATGCTTCTGAATTGCGCGGGGTTGGCGATCGGGAATCTGACCGCCGGCCTAGCCTCGAATCTTTGGGTCTTTATTGCGGCGCGTGCCTGGTGCGGATTTTGCAACACCAACATTTCTTTGGCCCATGCTTACGTCGCCGATCTAAGTTCGCCAGAGGAACGCGGGCAAAGGTTTGGCCTGCTTGGGGCTACGCAAGGTCTGGGTTTTATCCTAGGGCCGTTGCTCGGTGGGTATCTAGGGTACGGAGACAATCGGGTTCCTTTTTTTTTGGCGGCTGGAATCACCCTCTTTTGCGGAATCGCCGGATGGTTTTTTCTTCCCGAATCCCTTAGTCGAGAAATTAGAGGAACTGGAAGTGCTGCCAGCTTCCAACCCCTCGATTCTTTGCGTGCCCTTTGGGAGTTGCCGGGTTTCCGCGGTTTGGCTCCTGCGATCGGACTGGTGATGCTGACGCGTAATACGATGTTTGTGGTCTGGGTGCCTTACGCCACGGTCAAATTTGGCTGGGACGCGACAGAGAATGGATGGGCCTTGTTCACAGTGGGCTTGGGATCCTGCCTCGCGCAGGCTGTGATCTTCCCCGGCCTCCTAAAAAAAATATCCCTCCGGCAGATTTGCCTAACGGGTCTGGTTTCCTCCGTCTTCGCCTATGCTTGTTTTGGTTGGGCCTGGAATGGATGGGTGGTCTACACAGTCATGATCTTAAATGTGTTGGGGTTCTGTATGTTTCCCGGATTCCAAACCCTAGTCTCCCGCCTGTCTGATTCCCGGTCTCAGGGCCGAACCTTGGGTGGGATGCAGGCACTCAATAATCTCGCATTGGTTTTAGCGCCCTTGATTACCTCAGGACTGTTATTCTGGATGTCTCAGTATTCGGCTGCGGATTGGAGTGCAGGAATTCCGATGTTTTTCTGTGCGGGGCTGAATCTCCTCGTCTTTGTCATCGCTTTTCGAAATTTTCCAGCTGGAGAAATAAAATCCAAGAATTCAATCCTGCGGCATGGAGCCTGAGGCCATTGACCCAATCCGTTGATTTGTCGAAGATGATCGTATGATGAGTTTGTTTTTTCGTGCCTTGGGCGGGGATCTGGCCGCTTTGGTACGGGATCCTCTGGGCATGTTTGTTCGGTTGGCGCAGAAAGGCGGTGGCGTCGCCCCCCTGAAGATCGGGTTGCGACAGGCCTATTCAATCAGCGACCCTGAAATCATTCGCCACGTTCTTTTGGAGAAGGTGTCCCATTATGACAAGAAAACCCCGGCTTTTCGTGGAGTTCGGGTGGCCTTAGGGAACGGACTTCTCACTAGTGACGGCGAGATTTGGAAAAAGCAGCGTAGAATCGCACAGCCGGCTTTTCATGGTGAAAACCTGAGGAGGTTTGGCCCCATCTTCAGCCGACTCTCCCACGAGTGCGCTGAGGAATGGGAGATCGCCCGCCAAGCCGGACGGGCCGTGGATGCCGGTTCGGACATGATGAGGGTGACCCTGAACGGAGTGGCCGCCGCTCTTTTTGGGGAGGACTTCTCCGCACATGCGGCGGAGATCAACCGGGTGTTTCCGGTGATTCTTGCCGAGTTGGCGGCGAGGATTACTTCACCGATCCCGCTCCCTCTTTGGATTCCGGTGGCCAGAAACCAGAGGCTAAAATCCGCGCTGTCCTCCCTGAAAAGAATCGTGACCGAGATGATCCGGGAACGAAGAGTCCGCCTGGGGGAAATCGCTGGGGAGCCAACCAGGCAAAGAGACTTATTGTCTACCCTGATGTTGGCAAAGGATGAGGAGAGTGGGCAGTCGATGAGTGACGAGCAACTCCACGACGAGGTGATGACTATGCTGATTGCGGGCCATGAAACTACGGCTAACGCCCTGACCTGGGCTTGGGTTCTCCTCGACCGGCATCCGGAGGAGCAGGAGCGACTGCGCTTGGAAATCCGGGAGGTGACGGGGGGAAGGGCTCCTACTGTCGATGACCTTCCAAGGCTGGTAAGATTGAGGATGGTTTTTTTGGAAACCCTGCGACTCTACCCGCCCGTCTGGTTGATTGACCGTCGGGCGATCCAGGCAGATCGTCTTGGTGAAACGGCCATCCGCCCGGGTAATCTAGTGATCATTTGTGCCTATGCAGTCCATCGCCTTGCCTCCCTTTGGCCCGAGCCCGAGGCTTTCCGCCCCGAGCGGTTCGATCCCGGAAAAGAGCAGCAGAAAAATAAGTTCGCTTTTCTTCCTTTCGGGGCCGGGCCGAGAATGTGCATGGGAATGAGTTTTGCGATGATTGAATCCCAGATTATCTTGGGCACCCTGTTGAGCCGTTTTCGGATTCGCGTGGAAAATGCAGCTGAAATTCGTCCCAAGCCAAAGGTGACCCTTCGTACTGATCGGCCGGTTTTCTTGCGATTGGAGAAAATCGATTGAGCACAGCTACCAATGAAACTCCCCAATTGCTGGAATCCTGCTTCGAGGCACTAGGCGGAAAGCAGGGGGCGGGGCATGGGCTCTTCTACGGCAAGACATCGCTGGATTCCCTGGAATGGCTCCAGACTCCGGGACTATGGGGGAAATCCCCATCTGACAACTGCTACTGGACTCAAGAGACCTTGCCCCCATGCAGCCAACGCTTGCTAGATGCCATTGCGGAAATCATTCAGGACGCTCACAGTCATTTGGATATTGCTGCTCTGGAGCCTTTTGCCGACGGGCCTTTTGAGAAAATGCTCGCCGCCAGCCTTTCAAAACTTGGATGCACGGGGCGGGAGGTCACTGTGCGGATTCTTTACGGATCCCATCCCTTCACAACGGAGACACCCGAAAAGCTTGAGGGGTGGATGTCACGCATCACATCGTCCATCGATTGTAACTCCCGCCTCCACATCACGGCCGGACGGATGGCCAGCTTCAAAGAGGGGCTGAAATGTTCCTTCAACCATGCGAAGATCGTCGCGGCGGACGGGCGCAAGGTGGTGCTCGGGGGACATAACTTTTGGTCGGCAGACTATTTTGCGTTTGGCCCTGCACATGATTTGTCTGCGTCAATCGAAGGTGAGGCTCCCATCAGAGCGCACCTGTACTTGAACCATTTGTGGGCTTGGATAGGTGAGAATACTCAGAAAACCAAACCGGAAGCGGCTTCCTTCACCGTGGGCTGGGAAAAAGGACGTCTGACACCTGGGGCCATGGCGAAACCGGCTCCGGAATTCCCGAGCCGGACCGGAAAAATTCCGGCCTTGTTTCTCTCGCGTTATGGGACGGGCATTTTCCCCGAGAGTTCCAATCCAAATCTCGCTATTCGTGGCGCCGTTGCGGCCTTTCGTGCGGCTCAACGCTCCATTTTCATTAGTCACATGGATCTTGCCTTTCATTACAAAGGTATCAGTTATTGGCCGGATGTGGTTTTTGTCGCCTTGGCTGACGCGCTCACGGACCCAGCCCGACAACTCGACATTCGTGTGGTTTTAAGTCAGCCAGAGGGTCGATCGGGTAGCGGTGGTATTTATTCTTGGGGCGAGACCTTGGACGGGGTGCTCCAAAAACTGCGCTCAGTCGTCGGCGCCCGACCACTCTCAGGATCCTTTCGTCTTGCCCCGATCCGGTTCTCTTTTCTGGGTGACGTTTGGCAAGATGGCGACCGGGTTTGCAAAATCACCAATCACTCAAAGACTTGGGTCGTGGACGAGTCACTCTTTTACATCGGCTCGGATAACCTGTATCCACATAACCTACAGGAATTCGGATATGTTATACAAAGTGAAGCACTTGTCGCACGCTGGATGGCATATTACTGGCTGCGTCTTTGGCAATATTCCTCCCCGGCAACTTTACGACTTTGAATCTGGGTGGGAAAAAAGGCGACTGGGGTTCGTTCGGAAGGGCACGAAAGGAAAGGCCTGCGAACAAAACCTGAATCGGAAGAGTCCAAGGTCTTTCTGCGGGTATTTAACCACGAATGTCGTAGCGAAGGCGGATGAGCCAAAGGAATAAGGCCTCGGGCAGAAACCTCCGCAGAACGGCAACCCTCGGGGCGGGGGCGGCGACCGGGTAGCGCAGGCGCCAACCGCGATTGGTGATCGACCGAACGATCGCGTTTGCAACCACCTCAGGCTTGCTGCCGTGGCTCTGGCCAGCTGTGATTGATATCTGCTCGCAGCGTTGCGCGAGTTCGTCGTAGCCGGAGCTCGCAGGGGTCGGAATCCGTTCCCGGCTACGATGGTAAAAGGCAGTACGGATTGCGCCGGGCTCGATGAGACGAATGCGGATGCCAAACGGCCGCAATTCAAAGGCCAGAGACTCACTAAAACCCTCCACGGCCCACTTGGTCGCGTGGTACAGGCTGTAGAGAGGAAACGTTGCCCGACCCCCCATCGAGGAGATCTGGACAATTGTTCCCTCCCTTTGTTTTCGCATCAATGGAATGACGGCTCGTGTCAGTCTCATCAGCCCGAACACATTGGTTTCGAACAAACGACGGATCATCGTGTCGTCAGCGCCTTCAAAAACCCCGTCCAATGCGTAGCCTGCATTGTTGACCAGTGCGTCCAGGCGACCAAAACGTGCAATAACAGCTGTCACCGCCGTATCCACACTCTGCTGGTCCGTCACGTCGAGCTGGAACAAGGCAACTCCGGGGAGAGATGCGAGGTCCGCAGCGTCCTCTGGGCGGCGCAAGGTGGCTGCAACCTTCCAGCCTAGCGAAGAGCATGCGATAACTGTTGCCCGGCCAATGCCGGAAGAGGCTCCTGATATAAGAACGACGGGCAAGTTCACCACAAAAGGATTTAAGACATTACCAGAGCTCGGATGTAAAAGCCCGTTCCACAATGTAAGTGCGAAGGGTCATGCGGTAGGCAGGGGACGGGCGATGGTCGTGGACCTCAGGTAATCGTGGAAAGTGGCGGGACTGTTTACTCCCCCACCCATGCCGCTACGGTTCACCCCGCCATACGGGAGGCCATACGCAAAAACGTTGTGGGCGTTGATCCAGGCGTTCCCCACGTCCATTTTTTTCGCCATGCGAACCGCCCGTCCCAGATCCGCCGTCCACACACTGTTGGCCAACCCATAATCCACGTGATGAACCAATTCCAGCGCCTCGGACTCGTCGCCAAATCGCGTGACGTAGGCGGCGGGACCGAAAACCTCCTCCCGGAAGCATACATTTTCCGGTCCGCCCTCCAGCACCCAAGGAGTCACAAAGAAACCTTTGCCTGAACCGGGCCGCGGAGCCAGAAGCGTGCGGGCTCCCTCTTTTTTTCCTTTCTCAAAATATCCCTCCACTCGGCGACGCTGGTTCTCATTTACCACGGGCCCCATCTGAGTCGACCGATCCTGCCCAGAGCCAATTTTTACTTTTTCCAAAGCAGAGACAGCGGCTTGGGTGAAGCGGTCCGCCACATCCCGGTGCACAATCCAACGGGTCGCCGTGCAGCACACCTGGCCTGTGTTCAAGGTCAGGGCTGCAACCAATTTTTGTGCGGTAGCCACTGGATCCACATCCTGAAAAATCACCGCAGCACCTTTCCCGCCCAACTCCAACTTGCATGGAACAATGCGTCTCCCGCAAACCTCCGCAACGCGACTGCCCGCTTCGGGTGAGCCCGTAAAAGACATGCGGCGAACTTTTCGGTGTTGGGTCAGAGCTGCTCCAGCTTCGGGTCCGTTCCCGACCACCACATTTAAAACTCCATCAGGCAAGCCTGCCTCGGTCGCAAGTTGGGTGGCATAGAGGGTGGAGAGGGGTGTCACCTCGGAAGGTTTGACCACCACGGTGTTGCCGGCCGCCAGGGCCGGCGCAACACCCCAAATGAAAAGATCAAAGGGAAAATTCCATGGAAAAATAAAACCGCAGACCCCATAGGGCGCACGGTGCACTCGCGCCTCGATTCCGGCCAATGTCAGCGGCGTTTCGTAACTGGTCTGCCCGGCCAAGGTGGCAAAGTATCGCAGCCCCTGCAAACCAAAGGGAATGTGAAACCCCTCCGCGGCCGTGATGGCCTTGCCTACATCTAGCGACTCCAGTTGGGCCAATTCCGCCGACTGTTCCTGCATCCGGTCCGCCCAGCGTTGAATCAAGGCCCCTCGAGCCGCCGGATCTAAGGCACCCCACGCGGGAAACGCCTTTGCTGCCGCTTCCACCGCCTGATCGATCTCAGGTCCGCCGCCGAACGAGGTATCCGCCAACGGTTGTTCCGTGGAGGGATCGATCACAGAAATTCGGGAACCGGCTACTTGTCCCTTCCCCCCGATCCAATTCGGAATCGGAGTTTGAGCAAGAAAGGTCCCAACGCGTGGTAGAAGATTCGAATTCATGTTTTTTATCCGTAGCGATGTAATACGGGAGCGGTTTTGAGGCCTTCAGCCAGCCCGCGATCCGACTGGAGACGTTTTTTCTGCAATAAATCATGGTACCGCCTCATGCCGTCGCAGGTTTCCAGCCGACTGTCGTCGATCTGGCGGAGGCACTGGATGAAAGAGAAGGGATCCTGCGATAGGTGAATCTTTCGACAAAACTTTCTCTGGAAATCGCGCTTCCGGACACCATGAGGGAGTGGAAAAGCCTCCATAGGGGTGTCCGCACAACCAGCCAGAATTCCCGCGATTAGGTAAGAGTCGCAGGCAGCAACCTCCTCGAGAGCGGATGGGTCGAGGTGCGGCATTTTTAAAGACAGAGGGTGTCCAGAGGAGGTTGCCTCTGCCAGCAGTCCCACGATTTCATCGTTAAGACGCGGGACTGGAGCAGTGTGGGTTCTATCAAAAATTTTCACGTGCATGGCCAACTGCTCTAAGCTCGGTGCCGAAGCAAGGTTCCTGAAATAAGAACGACGAGCAAGTTCACGACAGTCAATTTATCGTAGTACCGGAGCTCGGGTGTAAAAAGCCTTTTCCACAATGTCAGCGGCACGATTGAGGCCGTCGAGGTTTGCGATCTCCCGGGACCGCTCCCGGGCGCGTTCGCGGAAGACGGGATCCCCTAGGACCCGCTCAACCGCCTGACGTACTCTTTCGACGGTCATCTGCCTTGGCAGGACAACCTCTGCCAATCCAAGCCACTCGAGCCGGCGAGCGACGCCGGGCTGATCGTTGGTGATAGGAATGGCAACCATCGGTACGCCACGGGCCAGTGATTCGAGTACCGTGTTGAGACCGGCGTGCGTGATGGTCAATGCTGCCCTTTCGAGCAGGGCCAACTGGGGGGCGAAGGGCACCACGAGAGGTTTGCCTGCGCAGCGGGATGCCAACATGGCGACATCCTGGTTAGCCGCGCCGAGAGATATCACGAGCTGCACCTCAAGTGGCGCGACGGCCTCGGCGATTTTGGTGAAGATGTCCATCAAACGGTTTTGGAGTGTCCCGAGGGAGACGTAGACAAGTGGAAGGCCGTTGAGCTTGTCCCAAGGGAAGGGCACTTCGCATTCGCCGCCCTTGTGCCATGGACCCGTGAAGTGCAGCCGCGGTTCCGGCTGGGTCCGCGGGAAGTCAAAAAATGCCGGCTGCTGGGCAATCTCAGCAAGGAACGCCGGGTGATTTTCATTGATCCGCGGAAGGAGGCCGTGGCGTATGCGGTGGGCATTGATCGTGTCACGGATCGGAGCGGTCACGCGGTAGAGAAACCAGTTGCCGGTGGAGTTTCGAAGTCGCCCAAAAAAATCCGTGCGATACGTCCAGGTCAGCAGGGCAGGCGGGCAGGCAGGGTCGCGATTGAGTGCGAGTGCATTGGCCACCTTCACGAAGGGCAATCCCTCGATCTCAGCGACGGTGCCAGCGGCCGGGTTCACCTGATCTACAAGCAGGCTCTCGATGCCGATCTTGCGACATACCGTTGGCAGATCGCGGAAAGTCACCTCGGCGGCCTGGCGCATCATGTCGATAGTGAAGCGAAGGGCCTTTAGTCCAGAGAGTCCGCCCAGAGTCATCGCCTGTCGGGTGGTCGATCCAGTCGGGAACTCTGTCATGCCGATGCCGGCAAAGCCAAGGCCTGCGGCGACGGTCTTAGCCTCACCGTCGGGTCTGGCAATAATGGTAACGCGGTGACCACGTCTCACAAGTTCGCGACCAAGCGTTGTCATCGGATTCATATGTCCGGACAACTCGGGGCAAGTAAGGCCGATATGCATATGGTTCGGGTATTAGAAAATGAGGAATCGCACAAGCCGACGGCAGACCAGCCGAAACTTAGACATTTTTGTCTGTGCGTGAGGTTTCATTTGTTTCGCCGCGGGGTTGAATCAATGCCAATGCTCGGGCAGGTACGCCGGAGCTGTTCGTAACCATCGAGCCGAAAGGAATGAGTGTGGCCCCTCGGAAGGGGGACGGGAAATCTGGTGGATGAAAAGTCGGGCGATTGATTCCAAAAAAAAGGGGGCAGCACATGACTATTATGTTTAAGTCTAATTGAAAAGGCAGGGAATCCGAATCGGCATGTCACGGGTGTGAATTTTTGGGAGTACACACTGACCGCCGGGTTCAATGTCATCGACAACGTTCTCATCCGGGCGGAGTACCGACTCGATTGGGGCACGAATCTTTATCAAGTGCCCAGCGGGGCGGCGCAGCCTGAGGGGCAAAACGGCCCCGCTCACTACGCGGGAGCGGAGGTCGTCTATAGCTTCTAAAAAAATTTAGAGTGCTGTTCGGATTCGAGCCGGTTTCGGCCCTGGACGGTGTATAGGGTGGGGGTAGGAGCAAGCCATGAAAGTCGATGCTCTGGCATCCTCTTACGAGACCGACCGATTTGCCTATTGCAGTGATCGAAGAATCAAACGGAAAAGGAATTAGTCTTCGCTAGATTGGGAGGAGAGAAGAAGGCCCTGTGCGATGAGCTGTTCGAGTGTGGCGCTGACCGTAACCGATTCGCGACTCAGGGTGACAGCGGCGCCGTTGGCCTGGTAGGTTTCAGGCTTTTCAAGCTCGGCGGTGATTTCAGCCAAGCGAGTTTCGAGGGCGAGAATCCGCTGTTCAAGTTCGGTCACTTGCGTGTCGCGTGCTTTTTTGAGACGGCTTTTCGCTTGGCGAGCTTCGGCTTCGGCACGTTTCTGCTCTTTTGTTTTTCGGGGGGTGGGGGTTTTATCAGTCGGGAGTGAAACTGCAGGGGTGGGTGGAACTACGGGCTGGGAGTTGGAGAGTTGCTCGCCGGCGGTCAAGGCAGCGCGTTCTGACGTGGCGCACGATTTATCCAAGTAGTACTGATAGTCGCCCGCATAAGGGGTGAGGTGACCTGCGCTGATATGCAGAACGGTCGTGGCCATAGCGCGAATGAAGTGAACATCGTGACTGATGAAAATGAGTGTTCCCTCGTACTGGTGTAGAGCGGCGATCAGGGCATCGATCGATCCGATATCCAGATGGGTCGTGGGTTCGTCCATCAGGAGAAGATTGGGTGGATCGAGAAGGAGTTTGACGAGGGCGAGGCGGGATTTTTCTCCTCCGCTCAAGACGCCTACCGTTTTAAAGACATCGTCTCCGCGAAAAAGAAAGGAACCGAGAACGGTTCGGGCGGTTTGCTCGCTTACGGGGTTGGGGGAGTGAAGTACCGATTCGAGAACCTGGTGTTTCATGTCGAGCGTATCACCCCGGTGCTGGGAAAAGTATCCGACCCGGACATTGTGCCCGAGGAGCCGTTCGCCGCTTTGAATGGGGAGGGCTCCGCCGAGAAGTTTTAAGAGGGTGGATTTGCCAGCTCCGTTGGGTCCGACGAGAACCGTGCGCTGTCCCCGTTCGGCTTCGAAGTTGAGTCCCCGATACACGGTGAGATCGCCGGAGCCGTCGATACTCTTGTAGGTGTGGCCAACCTCTTTCAGGGTGATGACTCGAAGTCCGCTACGGACGGGTTGGGGAAAGCTGAATTTAATGGAGCGGGTGGCAGAAACGGGGGCTTCGATTTTCTCCATCCGATCGATCTGTTTGAGTTTACTCTGGGCTTGGGAGGCTTTGCTGGCTTTGGCGCGGAAACGGTCAGCGAACTGCTGGAGGGAGGCAATCTCCTTCTGCTGGTTTTTGAACGCAGCTAGATGTTGGGATTCCCGTGCGGCTTTTTCGACCACGTACTTGTCGTAGTTTCCTCGGTAACGATGGAGTTTTGCTTGAGAGATTTCGACAATCGACCCGACCAGTTGGTTGAGGAATTCGCGATCGTGGGAAATCATCAGGATGGCGCCTGGGTAGTTCCGAAGGTACTCCTGAAACCAGACAAGAGATTCGAGGTCGAGATGGTTGGTGGGTTCGTCCAACAAGAGGAGATCGGGTTCTTGGACGAGGAGGCGGGCGAGGTGTGCGCGCATGATCCAACCGCCACTGAGGGCTTTGGCTTTACGGTTAAAATCGGAGTCGCGGAAGGCGAGACCGCTAAGAATTTGTTTAGCCCGAGGTTCGAGTTGCCACCCACCGAGTTCGGTGAAGGTGTCTAGGGCCTCGTGGTACTCGGGGTCTTCGAGAGTGCCGGCGGCTTCATGTCGTTTGATCGCTTGTTGGACGCGGGACATTTCTGGGGAAGTAGCGCAGGCCAGTTCGAGAATTGTTTCATCGCCAGCGGGGGCAGACTCTTGGGGGAGAAACCCAAGGGTGATATTTTTTTCGAGAGTGACGCGGCCTTCGTCTGGAGATGCCTCGCCTAAGATGAGTGAAAAGAGGGTGGATTTTCCTGCGCCGTTTGGGCCGACAAGACCGATTCGGTCTTCGCGGTTGATTTGGAGGGAAACATCACTGAAGAGCGTGCGACCTGCGAAAGATTTACTGAGTTGAGAGAGAGTAAGCATGAGAGAAGGGCGCCGAAGGGGAGACTAGATCTTTCCTGTGGCCCGAAGGAGAGTGTGCGCGCTGACAACGATGAGGAGAATTCCCACAAGTCGCATCATGATCTTCGCGGGCAGGATTTTGCAAAGTTTGGCGGCAAAAGGAGCTGCGATGACTCCTCCCAGAATCAGGCCTGCGATGAGGGGAAGATTTTCTAATTTTAAAAAGAAGAAGAAGGTTAGGGCTTGGCTGAGGGTAACAAAAAATTCGGCCATATTGACGGAGCCGATCACGTAGCGGGGTTGGTGGCCTTTTGCGAGGAGGGTGGAGGTGACGACAGGGCCCCAACCTCCGCCACCGACCGCGTCGAGGAATCCGCCTGTTAAGGCCAGGGGGATGGCTTTGGCGGGCTCGGGGGTAATGGAGATCGGCTTGTGGTTAGAGCGGTAAAGGATGTAGGCCCCCATCAGGATGAGATAGGCGCTGATCCAGGGTTTGAATTTTTCTCCCGGAAAGTTGGAGAGAATGTACGCGCCCGTAACGCCTCCCAGGACTCCCGGGATACAAAGTTCGAGAAAGAGGGTTTTGTTGACGTTCTGGTGGAAGAGATGGCTGATGCCACTGACACCTGTAGTAAAGATTTCTGAGACTTTGACGCTGTAGCTGACGAGAGCGGGGGCAGTGCCAAGGGCTAAGAGAAAGGAGGAGCAGGTGACACCGTACGCCATGCCGAGGGTGCCGTCGACGATCTGACCCGCGAGGCCGACAAGGATGGAAAGCAGGAGATCGTGGGTCATAGCGAAAGAGTAAACAGGGTTAGGGATTGTGCTGAAGGGAAAAGTGCAGGATGACGCAGGGGAATTACCCGCGTTCGATCATTGCGTACGCACTGTGATTATGGATGCTTTCGAAATTTTCCGCCTCCACACGGTACCACTGGATGTCGGGATGAGCGTCGCATTTGAGGGAGACGGCACGGACGAGGTCCTCGACAAAAACGGGATTATCGTAGGCCTGTTCGGTCACGTGTTTTTCGTCGGGCCGTTTGAGGAGAGAAAAGATTTCGGAGCTGGCACAGGATTCGACCAACGTAACGAGGTCCTCGATCCAGACGGTTTTGCCAAAGGTAACCTCGAGACGGACGAGGCCGCGCTGATTATGGGCGCCCCGCTCGCTGATGGCCTTGCTGCAGGGGCAGAGCGTGGTGACGGGAACTGTGACAGCGACTTTGAAGCGGAGATCTTTCCCATGGAGGGTGGCATCGAAGTGGGCTTGGTAATCCACAAGGCCTGGGGAGGCAGTGACGGGTGCCTTTTTTTCTATAAAGTAGGGAAAGTCCAGTTCGAGGTGAGCGGAGTCGGCTTGAAGGCGTTGTTGAAGGGCACGAAGGATGGCGGGAATACTTTCGACATGGATGAGGCTGCCGTGTTCTTGGAGGACTTCGAGGAACCGGCTCATATGGGTTCCTTTGAACTGGTGGGGGAGGTCGACTGCGAGAGCGATTGTTGCGACGGTATTTTGGGTGGCGTGGGCCCGGTCGCGGACGACGATGGGGTAGCGGAGGCCTTTGACGCCGACCTTATCGATCCTGAGGTTCCGAGAATCGGGGGAAGATTGGGTATCGTGAAGGGAGTGGGGCTGGGTTGGGGTCTTTTTCAAAGCATGTCTACTTTAACCGAATCTCCCTTCTGGGCAAAGTGCAGGGATTTGGATTTCGACCTCTGACCCCGCATTTCAAAAGTGCCCATATAAAGCCTTGGTTATCAGCTTTTTACAAGACCTCTGACCCCATAGAAGTGATTGATAGCCAATGTTTTATAAGGCTGTTTTTGATTATGACATGTAAGCCCCCCCATTCATGAGGGGGGATGTACAAAGGAAAGCAGCGAACCCTTTTGCGACTTGGTCAGTTTAATACTTTATGCAGGGGTTTAGCGTAGCTGGATGGGGGTGGAAATTGACCCAATGGGCGACTTGTCCCGCCCTAGGGATAGCATAAAAAGGGCTTTATGAGCGTCCAGCGAGTAAAGGTGAAATCGAGTTCAGGAGTATATTCTGTTTATGTTGGGGATAAGGTTTTGCCCCAAGGTTTGCAGGCTCATTTACCGGCCAAAGTGCCCGTTGCGATGCTGGTGGATGAGGGCGTGGCGGCACTTCCGCTGACTTTGGCAATTTTTGCATGGCTCGAGAAGCGGGCCTCGCGAGTGGTACGAGTGAGAATTCCAGCGGGGGAACGGTCGAAGTCGGTTGAGGAGTATGGTCGTGTGGTTCGGCAGTTGGCGGGTGCTGGGTTGACACGGGATGGGTGGATTGTGGCGGTGGGGGGTGGAGTGACGGGAGATTTGGCGGGGTTTGTCGCGGCGACTTTTTTGCGCGGGTTACCCGTGATTCAGATTCCGACGACGGTGGTCGCGATGGTGGACAGCAGTGTGGGTGGAAAAACGGGGATCGATCTGCCTGAGGGGAAAAACTTGGTTGGGGCGTTTCATCCTCCTAGAGCTGTGATTGCGGATTTGCGCTGGTTGGAATCTTTGCCGTTGGCAGAAAAGCGGGCCGGAATGGCGGAAGTGTTAAAGTACGGATTGATCGCAGATTCGAAACTCTTTGGTTCTCTGGCCAAGGGACCGCCTCGGTCGATGAGGAAGGTGGTCAAGAGGTGCGTGGAGATCAAAGCCAAGTTGGCGGGTGAAGACGAAATGGATCTCAAAGGAAAACGGGCTCTGCTCAATTTCGGTCATACGGTGGCCCATGGATTGGAGGGAGTCGTGGGGTATGAAGGTTTGCGGCATGGGGAGGCTGTGGCGATCGGAATGGTGGTGGCGGCTCATCTCTCGGTGAAAGCGCGGCGCCTCAAAAAGAGGGCGGTGGAGAAGCTCAAGGCCGCACTCCATGCCCACGGATTGCCTGTGACGCACCCCGAACTGCGTTGGGATCGTTTGTCTCCCGTGATGGCTAGGGACAAAAAAGCCACGACCCAAGGTATCCGTTGGGTTCTTTTGAAAAAGATTGGGAAAGCGGATCTGGTGACAGGGGTGACGGAGAAAAAGATTCAACTGTCACTGGAGGAGGTGAGGGAGGGAAAACTTCCCAAGGGATGACGCGGACGGAGGCCTATCTCATTCTCAACGCCCTGCGCTTGGTGGGGCCGGTGAGGGTGAGAAAGTTACGGGAGGTGTTGGGTGGAGTGGAGGGAATCGTGGGCATGGCCTCCTCGAAGCTGGCGGGAGTGGAAGGGGTGGGTCAGGCGGTGGCGGAATCGATTCGGGGGTGGGAGAAGAGTTTTGATCTAGGGGCTGAGTTAAAAAGAATTTCAGAACTAAAATTGAAGGTGGTGGATTGTGAGGATCCTTTATATCCGTCACTCTTGCGGGAAATTCATGACCCGCCGATGGTGCTCTACTATCGGGGTAATATCGAAACGGTACGGGGGGCGTGTTTGGGAATTGTGGGAACCCGAGAGGCCACGGGATATGGAATCGAGCTCGCTAAAAAATTAGGGTATCAGTTGGCCTATGCGGGAATTGGGGTGGTCAGCGGGTTGGCGAGGGGGATCGATACCGCAGCGCATCAGGGGGCGTTAGCGGCAAAGGGCAGAACGGCAGGCGTGTTGGGCTGCTCGATGGATCAGATGTACCCTGCAGAGAACCGATCTTTGGCGGACAAAATGGTCGAAGAGGGGGGGTGTGTGATGAGTGAGTTTTGCCTGGGGACGGCTCCCGATCGGCAAACGTTCCCAATGCGTAATCGGATTGTGAGTGGTTTGAGTAAAGGCGTTCTGGTGATTGAGGCCGCACGGGCCAGCGGAGCCATGATCACAGCGAAGCAGGCGTTGGAGCAGGGCAGGCAGGTATTTGCCGTGCCAGGAAGGATCGATCATCCGCAGTCGGTGGGGTGTCATCAGTTGCTCAAAGATGGGGCCCGACTGGTGGAATCGGTGGAGGATGTTTTGGCGGAATTTGAATTTTTGATTCCTCGGGGGGAGATGCCTGTACCTGTTGCACCCAAGGGAAATTTAGGAGAAGAGGAAAAAAAGGTGCTGGAGGGTTTGGGTCGTGAGGAGATGCATATGGACGTTTTAACGCGAAAATGCGGGTTGCCTTCGCCAGTGGTGTCCGCCACCCTTTTGAAGCTTGAACTCAAGCATCGGGTGCGACAAATGCCCGGTAAGTACTTTACCCGTATAGATTAACATATGGCGAAAAAACTAATCATCGCAGAGAAGCCAAGCGTGGCCAATGATTTGGCCAGGGTGCTGACTGGGTTTAAGAAGGAGGGGGAGTATTGGGAATCGGATACTTTTGTTCTGAGTTCGGCGATTGGGCATTTGATTGAGCTGTGTAAGCCGACGGAGTACGGCAAGGGAAAAGGAAAGTGGAGTTTTGAAAGTCTGCCTCTTTTGCCTGAGGAGTTTAAGTTGAAGGTGATTGAGCGGACGGCACCTCGGTTTGAGGTTTTGAAGAAATTGCTGAAGAGAAAGGATGTGACGGGGGTAATCAATGCATGTGACGCGGGTCGTGAGGGGGAGCTGATTTTTCGTTACGTGATGGAAGCGGCTGAGTGCAAAAAAAAGGTGCAGAGACTTTGGTTGCAATCGATGACGCCGGCATCCGTACGCGAAGGTTTCACGAAGTTGCGCAAAGAGGAGGAGATGGAGCCTTTGCTGGATGCGGCCAAATCACGCTCGGAGAGTGATTGGTTGGTGGGAATCAATACCACGCGGGCTTTAACGGCATTGAATTCGAAGGGGGGTGGATTTTTTCTGACCACGGCCGGGCGAGTGCAAACACCGACCCTGAGTATTTTGGTGGAAAGGGAGAAGCAGATTCGGGCTTTTGTCCCAAAGGAATTCTGGGAGGTGCACGCCACGTTTGGAGCCAAGGCGGGAGAGTATGAGGGAAAGTGGTTTGACGAGAAGTTAGCCGATCAGAAAGTTTCGGAACGAGGGGCGGAGCAAAGGCCCGAGCGTTTGTGGAATCAGAAGAGTGCCCAGAAGATTGTGGCTGAGTGTAAGGGAAAAAGTGGAGAGGTGCATGATGAGAAGAAGCCTTCCCGTCAGTTGTCTCCGCTGTTGTATGACTTAACGAGCCTGCAACGGGAGGGGAATAGTCGTTTTGGTTTATCGGCCCGCAGGACCCTGCAGATTGCTCAAGCCCTTTACGAAAAGCATAAAGCGATTACGTATCCGCGTACAGACTCCCGCTATTTACCTGAGGATTATTTGGGAGTGGCTCAGTCGACGTTGGAGAACTTTAAGGGTAGTGAGTTTGGGGAGTTTTCAGAGACCGTACTCAAAAAAGGGTGGCTGAAGCCGACCAAGAGAATTTTCAACACGGCGAAGGTGAGTGACCACTTTGCGATTATTCCGACACAGCAGATTCCGGCTAAGTTGGATGAGATCGAGATGAAGGTGTATGCGGCGATTGTACGGCGGTTTATCGCTGTATTTTATCCGGAGGCCATTTATGAGGTAACGAATCGGATCACACGGGTGGAGGGGCATGCCTTTCGCACGGATGGAAAAATCCTGAAAGAGGCAGGTTGGTTGGCTGTGTACGGAAAAGAGGCGGCGGAGGAGGGTGGTGGCGAGGAGGGGAAGTTGCTGGTTCCAGTGGTGGAGGGGGAGAAGGTTAAAACAGTAGCAATTTTGGCGGAAGGGTTGCAGACGAAGCCGCCAGCACGAATGACAGAAGCGACACTTCTGAGTGCCATGGAAGGAGCGGGAAAAACGTTGGATGATGATGCGTTGCGGGAGGCAATGGGAGAGCGGGGGTTGGGCACGCCTGCAACGCGCGCAGCCACGATCGAGACACTGATCTCGGAGGAGTACGTGCGTCGAATCGGGCGGGAGCTAGTGCCGACAGCGAAAGCGTTCGGATTATTTGAGACGCTGGACGCTTTAGGAATTGAGATTTTGCAATCCCCCGAGATGACAGGTGAGTGGGAGTACAAGTTGAAGGAGGTGGAGCATGGACGGATGAAGAGGGAGGAGTTCATGCGGGAAATTCAAATGGTGACTCGGGACATTGTGGAAAAGGCGCGGGTTTTCCAGGACAAGGATCACGTGCTGCGCAAGTTGGATTTCAAGGACCCGCAAACCGGCCAAGAGTTTGAGGAGACTTTGCGTGAGTATCGCACGCTGGATCAGCAGTATGCGGTGCGAAAGGTTTTGGCAGGTCGGAGGATTGAGGCTCACGAATTTCTGGAATTGTTGCAAAAGGGTACGATGGGATTAGTGGATGGATTTCGGAGTCGCTTGGGAAGGCCTTTTTCTGCCGGTCTTAAATTGGGGGAAGGTCGCAAGATCGAGCTGGTCGTGGGGGAGGAGGAGGGAACTTTGGATTTTACAGGACAGGAGCCGCTGGGTCAGTGTCCCGCGTGCAGTGGGAAGATGTTCATGAGTCAACTTCGGTACGTCTGTGAACATAGCGTTGCAAAGCCAGCAACGTGTACGTTCAAAGTTTCGAAAAAGATTCTCAATCGCGATATCACCGTTCCTGAGGTGCAGGACCTTCTCAAGAGTGGGAAAACGGCCCTATTGGAAAAGTTTATTTCCAACAAGACAAGGCGACCCTTTTCTGCATTTTTGATGTGGAAAGACGGGAAAGTCTCTTTTGACTTTCCCCCTCGCGAACCGCGCAAGCCCAAGAGCGCCAAAACGGCCAAAGCCCGGGCGAGCGCGGCGGCCTGAAAACTCACACGATCGAGGCAGTCGACCCCAAGTTGGCTGCTTTTTTGAGACATTTGGCGGAGGAGCGAGGTTTATCGCCTCACACGGTTCGCAACTATCATCAGGTGTTGGGAGAGTTTCAGAAAAAACGGAAGGGTAGTTGGGAGGGGGTGGGGGAGGCGGAGTGTCGTGCATACCTTCACGGGTTGGCGGGAGAAGGGCGTCATGGGCCAGCCTCTGTTCGTTTACGGTTTTCGGCTTTACGGACTTTTTTTCAGTGGATGCAGTCTCGAGGAGAAAGAGCGGATAATCCAGCTGCGGGTCTGCGGCTACCCCGGCCTCGTAAAAGTTTGCCACGGTTTTTGAGTGAAGAGCAGATGGCGAATCTTTTGTCGGCACCTTGCCGTCTATTGGAAAAAAAGCCATGTAAGGTAGCGGGTCGGAAAGAGCCTGCATGGTCGAGGTGGCGGGATGCGGCTCTTTTGGAACTGCTTTATGGAACGGGGTTGCGTTTGGGGGAAGCGCTCAGCCTTTCGTGGAGGTCTTTTCATGAGGAGGGAAAGCGAACTCTGAAAGTGAGGGGAAAGGGCGGAAAAGAGAGACTTGTGGTTTTGGGAGAAGCTGTTCGGGAGGGAATGGCTAAGTATTTGGAAAAGTTACCTGCTGGATGGAGGCGGGAGGCGGGTCCTGCCTTTTTGGGGCCGAGGGGAGAACGTCTGTGTGCGCGTGTATTTCAGAGGAATTTAAAAGAGTACTTGGCCGAGGCGGAGTTGGATCCATCTCTAACTCCGCACAAGTTGCGGCACAGTTTTGCGACCCATCTGCTCGCGCGGGGTGCAGATCTGCGGGCGGTCCAAGAGCTGTTGGGGCACGCGAGGTTAACGAGCACAGAAATTTACACGAAGGTGACTACGGAGAGATTGCGTGGGGCCTATGGAAAGGCGCATCCCCGAGCATGAAAACAATCCCTGAGAGCTGGCTGAAGATAGGATATAATATTCTGTTTACCCTGGGGTTTGCGCTGACGTGGCCTTACTTCACTTATCTCATTTGGCGACGACAGCCGTTTTGGGAAAGATTGGGAGAGAGATTGGGTCACTACCCTAAGGATTTGAAGGAGTGGCTAAAAGATCCGCGTCAGCCTGTTTGGATTCATGCGGTGAGCGTGGGAGAGATGTTGCTGGCGCGCGTTCTGGTCCGGGAGTTGCGGGCCAAGAGACCCGATCTGCGGGTTTTGCTAACGACCGGGACTCCGACAGGACGAAAGGTGGGAGAACCACTTTTGGATGCGAACACGCGTTTGGTCTACGTGCCGACGGATTTCTACTATGCTATGCTACGTGCGTTTCGGCGGATTCGTCCGGCTGCCCTGATCTTGGTTGAGAACGAAATCTGGCCCAATATGCTTTGGCGGGCACGTAAGATGGGAGTGGAAGTCTTTTTGGTGAATTCCAGATTGTCGCGAAGGAACCGAAGGCTTTTTCGAATCGCCAGGACGTTTGTTCGGCCCGTTTTGCAGTTATTCGATTGGATTGGAGTTCAGAGTCAGGAGGACATGAGACGTTTCGCCATCGCGGGGTTCCCTCAAGAGCGTCTGCATCTGATGGGCAGTATGAAGTACGATGTTGCGGCCCTTGTTGCGGATCATCCTGGAAAGGGAAGGGAGTTGCGTCAGGCAGCGGGTTGGGGAAATGGGCAGATTTTGTTGTTAGGAGGGAGCACGCATCCTGGAGAGGAGAGGATTTTGGCGGACAGGGTCAAGAATCTTAAAGGGAGATACCCGCAACTCAGATTGATGTTGGTGCCTAGGCATGCGGAAAGGACAAATTCGATTTTGGGTGAGTTGGGAGAGACGGGTTTGAGGGTGGTTCGACGATCTCGCTTGGAGCAGGAGGGTCAAACGGATCCTGATATTTTGCTGGTGGATACGACGGGGGAGTTACGGGATCTTTATCCTACGGCCGATGTGGTTTTCATTGGTAAGACGCTGACGGGAACGGGGGGGCAAAACTTTCTTGAGGCGGCGCGGCATGGTCGGGCAATTGTGGTAGGTCCCCATATGGAGAACTTTATGCCGCTACGAAGAGAATTTGAGGAAGCAAAGGCGATACGGGTGACAGGTTCAGCGGATGAGTTGGAGCAGGTGGTGGGAGAACTGTTGGCGACTCCGGAGGAGCGGGAGGAGCTAGGCCGGCGGGCGAAGGCGTGTTTTCAGGAGCATTTGGGAGCAGGAAGAAGGTGCGCTGAAGTCCTGATCAGTAAGATTATGGATAAAGAATCTGCCTCACTCAAAAAATGATGACTCATGTGAGGAAAGAGTTGGAATAAAGGCTTAAGGCTTTAAAGGTTTGGATGGGTGGGTCATTGCGTAAAGGATGACGGCGGTGGCGGCGTTGATGGAGAGGGAGTCGATGGAGTTGCTCATGGGGATGGCAATCAGAAGGTCGAGAACCTTGCGAACGGAGGAGGATAGACCTTTGCCCTCATTACCCACAAAGAGAGCAAGAGCTTGGTTGGGGAGTGTGGCAGAAGGTAGGAGGGTTTGAGCCTCAGGGGTGGCGCCTATCGTAAAGATGTTGTGCAGGTTAAAAAGTGGAAGAAGGGGATCGACGCTTGGGAGGCGAAGGATAGGAACACGAAATATACTACCCATGGAGGTTCGTGCAGCTCGGGGATGATAGGGGTCAGTGCCTCCGATTGCGAAAACAGCAGATACTCCCATTGCGTGAGAGGTACGAAGGAGAGCTCCCACGTTCCCGGGGTCCATCATTTCATCTAAGACGAGGATTTTGCTTTGGGGTCCTAAAGAAAGTTGTGAGAAGAATTGAGGTAGATCAGGAGTAGTTGGAACTTTCGCCAAAGCCAAAATGGATCCCAAAGTACGACCTTCGGTCAATCTCTCCATCGTGGATTGAGGAATGGTGAGAATCGCCTGGTTTTTCTTTTGGAGATTTTGGAGGAGAGTCTGAAGGCGGGAAGATGGATCGTGGTGTGCTTGATCGCTGATCAGGACATGAGTTAGTGGAGTGAAGGTAGCGAGAGCTCTTTCCAGAAGACGAAATCCCTCTATGGCAAACAGTCCTAACTGGCGTCTGCCGTCTGAGTGAAGAGCACGTTCGTAATCCGAAATGATCCGAGGAGCGAGCGATTCTGTCGGGGGGAGGGCTACCACTCGATCAAGGCGCTGGCCCAAGTGAGGCCACCGCCGAAGGCGACAAGCAAAACCTTATCCCCTTTTTGGAGCTTCATTTCGGGGCCAGCTTCGTGAAGGGCGACGGGGATACAGGCGGCGGACATGTTACCGTACTTATGAACGTTCACGAAACAACGCTCACGTGGGAATTTTAGTTTGTCCACCAGAGCATCAATGATTCTGATGTTGGCCTGGTGGGAGATAACGCACTTTACGTCTTCAAGTTTCACGCCTGCCTTTTTAAGGGTGCGCTTTGAAGAGTCGGCCATGGCATGGACTGCCTGTTTAAATATTTCCTTTCCTGCCATCACGATGCAGTCGGGTGCGAGAGGGGCAGGAGGTTGCGTTGCCCGACCTCGAGCTTGTGGATTGTGGAGATGAAGAAGATCTGAACTGGAGCCATCGGCACCCCAATCGAATGCCAAAAGGCCTCGGCAGCCCGCCTGAGAACGGAGCACAACCGCTCCTGCTCCGTCACCAAAGAGGACACATGTGTTGCGATCTCTCCAGTCCACGACGGAGGAGAGTCGCTCGGACCCTACCAGAAGAATGTTTTTAGCGGCGCCTGAAAGGAGAAATTGTTGGGCTAGAATCAGTCCGTAGACAAAGCCAGAACAGGCGGCCTGAAGATCGAAGGCGGGGCAACCCGTAGCCCCAAGTTCTGCCGAGATGCGGCAAGCCGCTGAGGGAAAAAAAGAGTCGGGGGTAACAGTCGCGACGAGGATGAGATCGAGGTCGGAAGCGGAAAGTTGGGCTTGGGCCAAGGCTTGTTTCGACGCGGCGACACCCATGAAGGTGGAGGTTTCTTGTTCGGACGAGATACGGCGTTCTTTGATGCCCGTACGGGTCAGAATCCACTCGTCGGTAGTGTCGACGAGTTTTTCCAAGTCTTGGTTAGTAACGATGCGGGAGGGGAGATATACGCCTGTCCCGGCGATATGCAGGCCTGACTCAGGCTGGGACGACATCGGCTTGGGCTTCCTTGTGGGCACCTGCAATTTCGGCGGCCCGAATAATGCGATCGTTCACTCCGTGTTCGATAGCCTCAACGGAAACACGGACGGCATTACGAATCGCCTTCACGCTTGAACTTCCGTGTGCGATGACGCAGATCCCATTTACTCCGAGAAGCAGGGAGCCCCCGTACTCCTCGTAGCTGGTTTTTTTCTTAATCGCCTTGAAGGCGGCACGAGCTAGCCAAGCACCTGCCATACGGATGGGCGTTTTCTGAATTTCATGTTTCAACCAGGAGAAGATGGCGGAAGCAATGCTTTCACTGGTTTTCAGAACTACATTTCCTACGAAGCCGTCGCAGACCACGACTTCGACCGGACGCTCGAAAAGATCCCGTCCCTCAATATTGCCGACGAAGTTAATCGGAGCTGATGAGAGGAGTTTGAAGCCCTCCTTCGTTAGGGTGTTGCCTTTCACATCTTCCGACCCGATGGAAAGGAGGCCTACCTTGGGTTTTTTGTAGCCGAGAATTTCCTCGGAGTAGATGGAGCCCATCAGGGCGTAGTCGAGAAGGTGTTCTGGGCGGGCATCGAGATTGGCGCCAGCATCGAGGAGAATGAAGAGGTTAGTCTCGGTGGGCATAATGGTGGCGATGCCAGGGCGATTAATTCCAGGGAGAGTTCTCAATCGAATGGTGGCAGCGGCAACCATGGCTCCGGTGTGTCCCGCGGAAACGGCTGCATCGGCCAAACCATCACGAACGGCCTCGATGGAGCGAAGGATGGAGTTATCCCTTTTGCGACGAAGAGATTCTACGGGGGAATCCCCCATTTCGATGACATCTTTACAGTGGCGGATTTCGAGACGAGGGGGAGGTTGGGAGTGGCCGAGTTTTTGAAGTTCCTCGCGGATACGATTTTCCTGACCAAAAAGGAGCAGTTTTTCGATCTGAGGGTAGTGTGTGAGAGCCTCGAGGGCAGCGGCAACGGGACGTTCGGGAGCGTGGTCTCCTCCCATCGCATCGAGCGCAATCTTCATCAAAGAACCCGTGAAATCACGGGGTAAGAATTAGGCGGCAGGGGTCTCGATGGTCAGGACTTGGCGATCGCGATAACGGCCGGTTGCGGGATCCACAACATGGGGGAGATGGAAGTTCCCAGTCTTGTCACGACGGAGTTGAGGTAGATCACGGCGGTGAGCCGCGCGGCGCATGCGCAGGCGCATCTTGGATGTTTTGCGTTTCGGGACTCCCATGGTTTCAATTCTCCGTTTTGAGTTGGTCCAAATCCCGCCAGACCGAGGCTCGTCTTTTTTCGGCGAAGTCGTCCTGGCTGGGGGGAGCATAGACTCTCCCCGAACGCGGGCACCGACCTGCACCGTCCAACTCACAGCGGGCTGCAAGCGGAAGGGCTAGAATGATGTCCTCTCGGATGAGTGGCGTCAAGTCGAGCAAAGCCTCATCTGGAGCGGCAAGAACCTGACAGAAGTCGTTGATCTTGAGCTCCCAAGGGATGAAATCGAGGCATCGAGCACAAGGGGTTTCGAAGTTTGAGGCGAGGGTTCCCGTAATTGTGACTTCTTGGCCAACTTTGTGGGCTTGGAACCGGTAGTGAATTGAGTTCCAACCGCGAATTTCCCCGATGGGGATATCGTAGTCGGCGAGGGGAACAGAACCTGTCAGTTCCAGTCCCTCTTCGGGAATCTGGCGGGGATCGATCTTCATTTTTTTGAGTAGTGTTGCCGCAAGGTTGAGGCTGTTGAGGCTGGAACGAAGTCCTCTAGAGGTGCCCCGAGACGAGCCAGTTCACGGACGAGGTGGGAGCTGATGAAGGAGAGGGTTTCGCGGGGCATAAGAAAAACGGATTCAAGGTCTGGATGGAGCCTGCGGTTTGTGAGTGCGAGCTGGAATTCGTACTCGAAGTCAGACACGGCACGAAGGCCGCGAATGACCGCTACGGCCTGATTTTTTCGTGCGAATTCGACGAGCAGGCCGCGAAAGGATGTGACCTGAACTTGGGAGCTCCAAGGTTCATGGTGGATACTTTCCTGAAGAAGTTGAACACGGAGGGCGGTAGGAAAGGTGGCATCTTTTGAGCTATCTTCAGCTACAGCGACGATGACCTGATCGAAAAGGCGTGCGGCGCGGGCGAGGACGTCGAGGTGACCCAGGGTTACGGGGTCAAACGTGCCGGGATAGATGGCGCGTCTCATGGAGGTAGGATTTTCACGCAAATGAGGCAGAGAGGCAAGGGTCTGAATCGCGCCGGGCCTCGACAAATCGAGGGCGGGAGGTGAGGTCGGAGTGGATGGTGGTAAATGAGTATCCGAACTGTTGGGCGAGAGCGGCAAGAGCAGAGGTTTGGTGGGCATTACATTCCAGAAGAAGAGTCGGGGAGATTTTGGCCGCTTGTGGAAGAAAACGACGGAAAAGATCTAGTCCATCTTTTCCGCCGTCTAGGGCGAGGAGGGGATCGTGACGAACCTCAGGCTCTGCCGCTGCGATCTCGTCGGAAGTGAGGTAGGGCAGATTGGCGGTGATAAGAAGCGCCGTTTCAGTAAAAGCGTGCAGAAGGTCGCTCTGTTTCCATTCCATCTTTGTTCCTTCGGGCGGGGCAGAAGAAGTGCGGGACGCATTTTCTTGGGCAAGAAGAAGTGCTTCGGGCGAGATATCGAGACCAAGGTAGTGGTGCAAGGGATGTTTGCGAGCGAGGGCCAGGGGAATGGCGCCTGTACCCGTGCCGACATCGATGACGAGGCCAGGGGGAAGATCTTTAAGAAGTTGGGAGGCGTGCTCTACGAGAAGTTCGGTTTCGGGGCGAGGAATCAGAGCGGCGGGGGTACATTGAAGAGTTAGGCCAGAAAAACTTGTCGTACCCGTGATGTGTTGAACAGGCTCGCGGGAAGCGCGGCGGCGAACGAGAGGACGAAGGGCTTCTAGTTCGGACGGTGTCAGTTCGCGTTCAAACTGCAGGTAGAGGGCGAGCCGAGGAAGGTTGAGGGCGTGAGCGATGAGAAGTTCTGCCTGAAGACGAGGGGAGGAAAGGCCGTGTTTCGTGAAGTGAGCGGTGGTGGCTTCGAGTACGGCGAGAAGTTTCATGCGCCCAAACCAGACTCCTCCAAGCGACGGCGGAGGTCGTCGTCCGCGAGAGCTTCCACGAGAGGTTCGATCCTTCCTTCCATCACGAGGTTGAGGTCGTGGGAAGTGAAGCCAATGCGGTGGTCGGTTAAGCGATTTTGAGGAAAGTTGTAGGTACGGATTTTTTCGTTTCGTTCGCCTGATCCGACCTGTTGGCGGCGAGCAGCTTCGACCTTGCCACGCTCCTCCTCACGTTTCTTCTCCAGAAGGCGGGAGGCAAGGATGCGCATGGCCGTCGCGCGGTTTTTAATTTGCGAGCGGCTGTCTTGGCAACGGACAATGAGGCCCGTGGGAATATGCAGGACTTGCACGGCGGAATCGGTGGTGTTGACCCCTTGTCCGCCAGGACCGCCAGAGCGACAGACTTCGACGCGGACTTCATCTGGGCGGATCTGAAGTTCGACCTCTTCGGCCACGGGAAGAACGGCGACCGTGGCAGTAGAGGTGTGAATGCGGCCTTGGGCTTCGGTGGCGGGAACGCGTTGGACACGGTGGACGCCACTTTCATGGCGCATGGCGGCAAAAACGGCAGGGCCAGAGAGTTCGAACACGATTTCCTTTAGGCCGCCGAGATCGGAAGGACTTGAAGATAGGGGATCGAGTTTCCAGCCACGGGTTTCCGCGTATCGGCTGTACATACGAAATAGATCTCCTGCAAAAATGGCCGCTTCGGTACCCCCAGCGCCGGCTCGAATTTCCACAATGGTGTCACGGTGCTCGTCGGGATCAGGGGGCAGAATCGATCGAAGGACTTCGGCTTTTGCTGCGGCCTCGTCTCTCGCAAGTTCAGTCGCCTCTTCTTCGGCCATTTGGCGCATTTCGGGATCGGTGGTGGATGTGCGAAGGGCTGCATTTTCCTGAATTTGAGAAGTCAGGGTGACGAGACGACGAGCGGCTTCGGTCCCTGAGCGTATTCGGGCATGTTCGCGAGCAAGATCGCGGGCGCGGGTCCCTTGGCGATAGAGATCGGGTTCGGCCATTTCACGATCCAACTCCTGCAGTCGGGATTCGAGCCGAGCGAGTTGAGCAGTGGGATCCACAAGGGAAGGGGCGGTGCCGTACCTACGCCCAGAGGCGGAGGAACGGGGAATCCGCGCGAGCGCCTACGAGCGCTTTTTCGCCTTCGGGGCGGCGGTGGTGGCGTCGAAGCGGCGGCGGAACTTTTCCACTCGGCCAGCGGTATCGACCAACTTTTGGGTGCCTGTGAAGAAAGGGTGGCAAGAGGCGCAGATTCCAAGACGAACTTGGGCTTTTGTGGAGCGAGTGTTGTAGGTGGCCCCGCAGGCACACGTCATAACACAGGCTTCAAACTTGGGATGAATTTCCGCCTTCATAGAAATCAAATTAAACCAGACGAGAAGCCACGATGCAAGCATTGTGGCCTCCGAACCCAAAGGAGTTGTTCATCACGATTTTTGCTTTTTGTTCTCTGGGTTTTAAGGGGATGTAATCCAAATCACATTCAGGATCAGGTTCTTCCAGATTGATGGTTGCGGGAAGTAGATTGGTTTCGAGAGCTTTGAGGCAGATGGCCATTTCAACGGAACCTGCTGCACCGAGTAAATGGCCGAGGCTGGATTTCGTCGAGCTGACGGCCACTTTTTTCGCATGGGCACCCATGACTGATTTGATGGCTTGGGTTTCACAAATGTCGCCTTGGGGAGTGGAGGTGCCGTGAGCGTTAATATAGTCGACCTGCTCAGGGTTGAGCTTTGCGTGTTGAAGAGCGATACGCATGGCTCGTGCGGCTCCTGCGCCTTCAGGGGCGGGGGCGGTCAGGTGGTAGGCATCCGCAGTGGCGCCATAGCCGAGAATTTCCCCGTAAATTCGAGCGCTTCGTTTCTTCGCGTGTTCATACTCTTCCAAAATAATAACGCCTGATCCTTCACTGAGAACAAAACCGTCCCGGCCTTTGTCAAAGGGGCGAGACGCGCGGGTCGGTTCCTCATTTCGGGTCGAGAGAGCTTTCATTGCCCCGAACCCGCTGAGGCCAAGACCGACCACGGCAGCTTCGCTCCCGCCCGCGATGATTAGGTCTGCCTCCGATTCGCGAATGAGCCGCCATCCTTCCCCGATCGAGTGGGTGGCGGTAGCGCAGGCAGAAACGATGGCAAAGTTGGGGCCACGAAGTCCGAAGTGCATCGAGATATGGCCAGAGGCGATGTTGTTAATCATCATCGGAATCATGAATGGGGAAACTTTTTTTGGGCCACGGTCACGAAGGAGGGTGTGCTGCTCTTCCAGCGTTCTGAGTCCCCCGATTCCAGACCCGACAAGAACGCCAGCTCGGTCGAGGTCGAGTGTGGCTGCATCAAGACCTGCGTCTTTCCACGCTTCGCCAGCGGCTGCCATCGCAAGGTGGGTGTAGCGATCCGTTCGGCGAACGTCTTTGGGGTTTTTAAAGGCCGGGGCGGGGTCAAAATTCCTGACTTCGCCTGCGATCCGACAGTCATATCCCGTGGTGTCGAAAGCGGTAACGGGGGCAATGCCACTCTCCCCGCGGATCAAGCGGGACCAAGTTTGGGGGAAATCGTTGGCGAGAGGGGTAAGGGCCCCCAATCCTGTCACTACAACGCGACGCGTGCTCATAAAAGACGGGGGGCGAAGAGCCCGACCGGAAAGGATTTCCGATCTGGGCGCATCAGAACCAGCGTTATTTGGACTGCTTGTCTTCGATGTACTTTACAACATCGCCGACAGTCAGGAGTTTTTCCGCATCGCTGTCGGGAACTTCGACGCCAAATTCTTCTTCAAATGCCATGACGAGCTCGACGATGTCGAGGGAGTCGGCACCCAAGTCTTCGATAAACTTGGCTTCTGGGGTTACTTGTTCCGCGTTGACGCTGAGTTGCTCAACGATGATGTCTTTGACTTTTAGGTCGATTGATTTTTCGCTCATAGTGGTATTACTCCTGTGTTTGTGAGGAGCGCAGTAAGGATTCTCGCGGGCATTAAGGCAATAAAAAAATTTCGGGGAGGGTCTACTTTTTTACATCGTCATGCCGCCATCGATAGCCCAAGCCTGGCCTGTGACGTATCCAGCGTCTGGGCCACAGAGAAAAGATACAAGGCCGGCGACTTCCTCCGGCTTTCCGAACCGATTCAAAGGTATGGTAGTCAGTGCTTTAGACTTAAGGTCATCCTTCAGGACTGAGGTCATGTCCGTATCGAAAAAGCCTGGGCATACACAGTTGCAAGTGATGCCTCGGGAGGCGAACTCGCGTGCAACGGATTGGGTGAGCCCAATGAGGCCTGCTTTGGCGGCTGCGTAGTTGGCCTGCCCGGCGTTGCCAACGAGGCCCACAACAGACCCAATATTCACAATTCTGCCTTTGCGGGCTTTAAGCATTCCGCGCGAGGCCGCGCGGATCCAGCGGAAGGCTCCAGTAAGATTGGTATCGATGACCGAGCACCAGTCCGCGTCTTCCATTCGCATGACGAGACCGTCCTTGGTGATGCCCGCGTTGTTGATGAGGGCGGCTAGAGGACCTGACTCTTTTTCAACATTCGCGATGACTTGGTCGGCGGACTTAGGATCGGAAATATCCGCCGTGTGGACAGAGGCTCTTCCTCCCGCTGCTTCAATGGCAGTGCGGACTTCTTGGAGCTTGTCGGCCTGACGGGCAACAAGAGCCACGGACCATCCATCACGGGCAAGGCGTTCGGCGATTGCGCGACCAAGGCCGCGACTGGCGCCTGTGACGAGCGCGGTTTGAAAATTACCGGGGGAGTTCATGAATGACCTTCTCCAGTTCCGCCAGAGTTCCGGCACTGTGGCAAGGAAGATCGGGAACAATCTTTTTAGCGAGGCCGGCCAAGACGCCACCTGGACCGAGCTCGATAAGATGGTGGATTCCTGATTTTGCGAGTTGAAGGATACAGGCTTCCCAGCGAACGGTTCCTGTGACTTGATCGAGCAAGCTGGAGCGAATCTCCGCCTCGGAGGAGGTGGGGCGACCTAGGAAGTTCGAAAGAACGGGGAGGGAGGACATTTTGAGAGAGGTCTTCTCAATGGCTTGGGTAAGGCCCTCTTTGGCTGAGGTCATGAGAGAGGAGTGGTACGCGCCAGCAACTTTGAGAGGGATCGAGCGTTTTACTCCTGCAGTTTTTGCGGCGGCTTGGGCGGCTTCGATTTTTTCGGCGGGACCTGAGAGAACGACTTGTCCGCCCCCGTTGAGATTGGCGACCTCCCAGCCAGACTCTTGGGCAACGCGGGAGGCGAGTGCCTCGTCGGCACCTAGAAGGGCAAGCATAGCTCCCTTTGTTTGGGCGCAGGCTTTCTCCATAAGAAGGCCACGTTGGGCAACGAGCCGAAGGCCCTCTGTGGTCGAGAAGGTTCCAGCGGCGGCGTGGGCGGTGAATTCGCCGAGGGAGAGGCCGGCGGTGGCGTCGAAGGTGAAGTCCGGTTTTTGTTCCTTCAAAACGGATAGGAGGGCAAGACCGTGAAGGTAAAGAGCAGGCTGACAGTATGCGGTGCGGGTGAGGGTTTCCTCGGGACCGGAGCGTAGAACGGGTAGAAAGTCGGGGGGAAGGATCTCGTTACTGAGCTCGAGAATTTTTCGGGCAGCGGGGGAAGCCGCGGCAAGGTCGGTCCCCATGCCGACGCGTTGAGCGCCTTGGCCGGAGAAGAGGAGGGCGATCTTTGGCATAACTAGGAAAGGGCCTCTAAAAGTTTGGCATAGACGGTAGGGAGGTCGCCTGGGTGGATGCGAGTAGAGCCCGTGGTGGTGAGAAAGTTGGCATCGTTGGGCCAGCGGGGGACGACGTGGACGTGGAGGTGTTTTGGAACGCCTGCACCTGCGGCGGTGCCGAGGTTGATTCCGATGTTTAGGCCTTCAGGGTTCATGGCCTTTTTTAAAGCTGCAGTCATGCGGTTGACAAGAGTCCAGAGGTCGGCGGATTCTTGGGCGGAGAGGGAGGCGAGATCGTCCACCTCGCGATAGGGGCACACCATGAGGTGGCCGAGGTTATAGGGGTATCGGTTGAGAACAGCGAAAGATGCTTTGGTTCGAGCGAGAACGTAGTGCGAGGCATCGTCTGAAGATTGGGCGATTTTGCGAAAAAGATCTTCACCGGGCTTTTCTTCGCCGGCGACATATCGATTGCGCCAAGGGGCCCAGAGGTGTTCCATCATTAAACAATGGCCACGACGCAAGATCAGGGCAAACCCCAACACTACATGGTAGGTGGGGGAGATGAGCCGGAGGTTTCCAGGAGGGCCAAGGAACTTTTTACGCAGTGGGCGCCTGAGGATCCCTTGAATGCAGAGAGGGTGGATGGGCGAGTGGAGAACGTCGAAGCGGCGCTTCAGGCGATTGCAAAGACGCGAGAAGGGTTGGAGACGTTGCCGTTCCTAGGCGGACGAAAGCTTGTTTGGTTGTCCGATTGTACATTCTTGGGGGACAACCCTGCAGGTAGAAATGAGGGAGTGCTGGATTCGTTGGCATCCTTAACGGATCTTTTGAAAAAATTGCCCGCGAGTGAGGCGCAGCTTTTGGTTTCGGCACCGGGAGTGGATAAGCGGAGATCTTTTTTCAGGCAGTTTGAGGCTTTGGGCAAGGTAGAGGTTTTTGATCCTCCGGATTTGCGGCGGGGTCGGGATCGAGGGGATTGGATGGATGAGATTGGGGAGCGCTTTCGCCAAGCTGGGCTGACGCCTAGCCCGGGGGTGGTGGAGTTGATGGTGGAGATCGTGGGGTGGGATGGAAGGGCTCTGGAAAAGGAGATTGAGAAATTACGGCTTTATTTGAAGCCAGAGACAAAAGTCACGGAGCAGGCGATTCGGGAAGTGGGAGCGGGCCGGCGAGAGTTGGAGGTGTGGGATTGGTGCGATGCGGTGGTGGCGGGAAAATTGGGGCCTGCGCGGGCTGGGCTTCGCCGGTTGTTGGACCAAGGCGAGAGTGAGGTTGGGTTGATGATGATCTTGGCGGGGAGTTTGCGTTTGGCGGCTTTGGGCAAGGCGTTGCAGGAGGCGAAGTATTTGCGACTTCCTCCTCCAGGGGGGTATGGGCAACCGAATTTGGATCCAGCAGCGGACAGTGTGCTGCCCCGAAACGCGAAAGGGGAGAAACCGAATCTATGGAGGTTAGGGAAAGTGACGGGCTTGTGTGCGCATCGTCCCGCGGCAGGAGTTCGGCGCGCGCTTCACCGCCTGCATGAACTTCAGATCGAGTTAGTGTCTGGGGCAGATCGGGCACGGGCTTTGGAGGATGGGGTGCTTCGACTCTGTCTGGATTAGGTAGGTTTGGCGGGGTAGAGTAAGCCCACTATGCTAGGGGAAGATCCTCGGGAGAACCGAATCGCCGAGTGGTTTCGTGGACTCACGATGGGAGTCCGTATTCAGATTGTTTTATTCAGCGTGGTAGGAGTTGTTTTAGCTGTTGTCGGATCGATAGCCCTGATTCAGGAGGCCCCCGTACTTTTGCCCACTGTAGTGCCTGACTCAAAACCCTTGCCAGGTGAAACACCCCGAGTGGCGGCCACGAACGTAGTCAAGGATTGGCGTACTGCGGAAGCAATGGCGCCAAAACAGAAGGGGCCCGATGTAGCGGCAGAGGGAAAAGGGGAGGTTGAGGCGATGAGAAAGTTAGTGGAGGTAGATCCCAACGATGCGAATAGTTGGGATCGGTTGGGCAAAAGCCTATTTTCTTCCGGACAACATGCGGAAGCAATTCGGGCCTTTCAGCGGGCGCTGGAGATCAAGCCGGGGGTAGCGGAAGTGTTGGCGAATCTGGGTGTCACATTGAAAACTTCTGGAGAGATGACGGAGTATGAGAAAATTGTTCAAAGCCTGGCTTTGGTCGATCCAAAGTTGGCTCGAGATCTGATGGAGTTTTCACCGAGTAAAACGGGGGCTCCCGAGTCCTCATCTACGCCCCCTCCAACCCCGTCTTCACCACCTCAATCTGATTCTGTAGGTCAAAACGAGTCGGGCGAGGTTGGGGCGTTGAGAAAGCTGGTCGCGATGGATCCCAAGGATGCGGATAGTTGGGACCGGTTGGGGAAAGCTCTTTTTGTGGTGAAGAATTATGATGAGGCGATTCAGTGTTTCGAAAAATCTCTCGAGCTGAAGCCCGATGTTGTGGAGGTGTTGGCAAATCTTGGAGTGACCTCAAAAAGCAAAGGGGACAAGAACCGCTACGAGAAGGTTCTAGAAAAACTTTCTACGCTGGATCCCAAAACGGCGAAGGAATTGGAGGCTTATCAGCCTGCCTCGGCCAAGTAACTTCAGGCTGCTCGTTATACCTTGAGGAGTTCGGCTTCTTTTCCCGTGACGAGAGCTTCGATTTTGCCCGTATACTGGTCGGTGAGCTTCTGAACTTCTTTTTCGCCGAGGCTTAGCTCGTCTTCGGTGATCTTTCCGTCCTTCTGCTCTTTTTTCAAGGCTTCAAGGCCGTGGCGGCGCTCATGGCGTAGGGCGACTCGGCCGTCCTCGGCAAGTTTTCCGATTAGTTTAATCAGATCGCGGCGGCGCTCCTCCGAAAGTTGGGGAATCGGCAGACGGATGATTTTGCCATCCACCTGCGGGGTAATCCCGAGTTGGGATTCTTCCAGTGCTTTTCGAACAGGATCGACGGTGGTGGCATCCCATGGTTGAACGACCAGTAAGCGAGGTTCAGGGGCGGTGATTCCAGCCAACTCTTTGAGTCGCATGGTGGAGCCGTAGGCTTCGACCCTGAGATTCTCGACAAGAGCGGCAGAAGCTTTGCCCGTGCGGACGCCTTGAAAATCCTCCTCCACCTTGCGGAGGGTTTTTTCCATTTTCTCCTCGGTTTCGAGAAGGATGTCGTCGGAGGCCATAAAGGGGGAGTGGCCCAGCTAGAGGGTTAGCTCTTCGAGCCCTCGCCTGGTCGGTACTCTTCCTCGGCTTTCTCGAAGGCAGCTTCCATGCCACCCAAGAAGTCCGTGGACTTAGAGGTGTCTTCCAGAACGTTGCGCTCTTTTTCGAAGGCCTCGTCTGAGTAGGCCGCTGCTTTGATCGACAGACCGATGCGACGCTCCGCTTTGTTGAGGCGAATAACGCGGGCTTCGATCTCTTGGCCGGGCTTGAGAACATCTTTGACCTTTGCAACGCGTTCTTCGGAGATTTGGGAGATGTGAACCAAGCCGTCCAACTCGCCCTCGAGTTGGATGAAAGCTCCAAAGCTGGCGACCTTGCTGACTGTGCCTTTGACCATCTGTCCGATCTTGAATCGGGTTTCGACCTGTTTCCACGGATCTTCGGCGAGTTGTTTCAAGCCGAGAGAGATACGTTGATTCGCCTTGTCGATTCCGAGGACCTGCGCTTCAACGCTGTCTCCTTTTTTGAGGAGTTCGGAAGCGTGGGCAGGCTTGCGGGTCCACGACATATCGGAGACGTGGATCATTCCGTCGATGCCTTCCTCAAGCTCCACAAAGGCGCCGTAGGCTGTGGTGTTTCGGACGATTCCCTTCACAGGGCGACCCACGGGATACCGCAGGTGGATCTCTTCCCAAGGATTGGCTTCGAGGTGACGCACGGAGAGGGAGAGTTTCTGCTCCTCTTTACTGACGCTGATCACTATGGCGTCGATCTCTTGACCGTCCTGCAAGACATCGCTGGGTCGATTGATCCGGCGTGTCCAAGAGAGCTCGGAGACGTGAACGAGACCTTCCACTCCGGGTTCGAGTTGGATGAAGGCACCGTAGGGAACGAGGCTGGTGATTTTTCCGCGGACCTTGAGATTGACTGGGTATTTCTCGGCAATCTTGTCCCATGGGTTTTCCGACATCTGTTTCATGCCTAGGGAAACGCGGAGGCGTTCCTTGTCGATCTCGAGAACAATCACTTCAATTTCCTGGCCTGTTTGAAGCATTTCCGAGGGGTGACCTAGCCGACCCCAGGTCATATCGGTGACGTGGAGGAGGCCGTCCAGACCATCCAGATCCACGAAGGCACCAAATTCGGTGAGATTTTTGACGCGGCCTTTGACCTTGGCTCCTTTGTCGAGATGGGAGAGGAGTTTGGAGCGTTTCTCGTTGCGCTCTTCTTCGATGAGTTCGCGACGGGAGAGAACGACATTCTTACGATCTTCGTTCAGCTTGACGATTCGGCATTCGAGCGTCTGGCCGAGGAATTCGCGTAGATTTTTTGGAGGGTTGATGTCGATTTGTGAAGAGGGAAGGAAGGCTTCAACTCCGACATCCACCATGAGGCCACCTTTAACGATGCCTTTGACCAGGCCTTGGACTGTTTTGCCTGCTTCGCTGAGTTTGAGGATTTTATCCCAATTTTGTTTGTGAGCCGCTTTTTGGCGGGAAAGGATAACCTGACCGTCCTCGTTTTCGAGGCGTTCAAGAAGGACTTCGATCTCTTGGCCAATGGCAAGATCGTCCGCGGAGCTGAACTCATTGAGGTCGATGGCGCCTTCGGATTTGTAGCCGATGTCGACCATGACTTCACGGGGGCGGCGCTCGATAATGCGGCCTTTGACAATCGTGCCTTCCTTAAAGTTCTGCATTGATTGGGATAAAAGAGTTTCGAAATTGGTCATATGGTTGATTTTCTTGGGTTAGAGTGGGGGCGTATGAAGAAGCCCGATTTTGAGGGCGGTCTGAGAACCGCTAGTATTCTGTGTTAAGGGTTGGTGCTTATGTCCCCCGAAATGCTTCGGGTGGGAAGACACAAGAGGAAAAGAATACTCTTCAGGCCACGGCAGGCAAGCTTAGGATTGTCGCGCGAGCAGAATGGAGATTGGGGGAGGAGGCGGGTGATCCGTGGGAGAGGGCGAAGGCGGGCAGGTGGTTGGGGGAAGGGGGGAGTGCGATAGTGCGGGCGGGTTTACGGGCGTGGAAGGAGAGTGGGGTGGAAGAGGTGAATGGGAGAGGGGTGGGGATTATTGGGGTGGGGCGGGGTGGAGAGTGGCCGGGTTGGTTGGAGGGAATTTCCGCGAGGGAAGTTGTAGAAAAGTGGAGAGACAAGTCTCCGCTCTGGTTGTTGGAGGTGTTGCCCAACCTGCCTGTAGCCCAGCTGGCGGTGGAAATTGGGGCGCGGGGGCCTGTCGAAACCTTGCGAGATAGGGATGGAGTAATAGGGGATGTGGAGAGGAGAATTCAGCGGTGGGGTAAGCGGGGTGTGAAGTGGGTGGTGTCCGTTCGTTTGACGAGCACGGGAGCCAAAGCGGAAGTGTGGGGATGGGAGGGAGAGAAATGAGAACATCGGACGAATTAAAAGAGTTGGTGAGACAGGCGGTGAGAGAGACGTTACGAAAAAAAGATGCCGTACTCGATGAGCACAAGCTGGGAGCAGACTTAGGAGCCGAGAGTATCGATCGGATCGATCTGACGTTTCGCTTGGAGGAGGCGCTCGGAAAAGCGTTGGAGGACAAAATTCTTTTTGCCCAACCTGATCCCACGGTCGCGGAGTTGGCGGAGCGGTTGAGGGTAATGTTGGAGGGGAAAAAGTGAGCCGGCGTGTGGTCGTCACTGGGGTGGGAGCGGTGACGGGGTATGGGGTGGGGAGAAAAGTTTTTTGGGACGGTGTGGTGGGAGGCCGATCGGCTGTGCGCGCAGTGGAATGGGAGGGGTGGGAGAAGGCGCCTGTTCAAGTGGCCGCACAGATTATGGAAGTAAGGCCGGAAAAGAAGGGGGAGTGGAGAAGTTTGCGTTGGGCGAGATTGGCTTTGCGGGAGGCGATGGAGATGAGCGGATTAGGGCGTGGAGCGGGATTCGCCGGAGCGATTGGCTGGCCTGGGCCTGGGGAAAAGGGGAAGGGACAAGATCCGTTGGAAATTTTGGCTAAGGAAGTGGGTTTGGAGGGAGAGAGAGTGGAAAGTTTGGCGGCGTGTGCGGCTTCAACTCAGGCGATTGCGGAGGCGTTTTGGATGATTCGTGAAGGAGAAGTGGATGAGATGGTGGCGGGGGGAGCAGATGGAAGGGCGCATCCAGGGGGATTGTTGGGGTACGACAGGTTGGGAGCGTTGGCGCGGGGATTTCGGGAAAAGCCGGAGGAGGCTTGTCAGCCTTTTGGTTTGGGGCGATCAGGATTTGTGGTGGGGGAGGGAGCGGGCTTTCTTGTTTTAGAGGAGAGAGAGAAAGCAAAGGCTCGGGGAGCTAACATTTTAGGTGAGGTGCGCGGCGCGGCGGTGGGTTGTGATGCTTGGAGGGCAACCGATCCGAGGGAGGACGCAGCCGAGGCAGTGGCGTGCGTACGGAAGTGTTTGGAGGATGGAGGAGTAGGGGTGGAGGAGGTGAATGGAGTGGTGGCTCATGGTACGGGGACTGTGGCGAATGATCGGGCAGAGGCCAAAATGTTGCGGGAGGTGTTTGGAGATAGAGGGCCTTGGGTGACATCCCCAAAAAGCAGAATTGGGCACTTGTCGATGGCATGCGGGGCGGTGGAGTCGGTTTTGGCGGTGGAATCGATTTTGGCGGATGTGTTGCCTTCGACGCTGGGGCAGGATTGGCGGGAAGATCCGGAATGTTTGGTGCGAGTTGTGCGGGGAAGGGGAGAGTCAGGAATGCGGGTTGTGATGAAACCTTCATTTGGATTTGGCGGGCAGAACGGGTGCTTGCTGTTTTCGAGGGATTGATCTTTGCGACTGGAAAAATAGTGGAAGAGAGATAAAGTAGTGAACGATGCCGACCTACGAGTACGTTTGTAAAAAGTGCAAAGCGCACTTGGACATCTTTCATTCGATGAACGATGCGCCACTCAAGATCTGTCCCAAAGACAAGTGCCCGAAAAAAGTTTGGGGAAAGGGAAAGATCGAAAAGCAGATGGGGACGGGGGCCGGCTTTTTGTTTAAGGGGAGTGGGTTTTACATCACCGACTATCGAAGTGCGGGGTACAAGAAGGCGGCGAAGGAGGCCACAAGCGGTGGAGAGAAAAGTTCGGAAAAGAAAAAATCTGGAGATGGGGGTGGAACGGCGAAGGGTGGAGAGGGGAAATCCGGGAAAAGTACGTGAGCCCGTGGGGGCTGATTTTTTGCGTAGGCCTCTTTCTTTTTTCAGAAAAGGCTCAAGGGGGGATCGAGCGGGCAGAGGGCAAAAGTTTAAAAATCTCGGTTGAGGGAAATGACCGTGCAGAGGCTTTGAAAGTGGCTCGCGCATCTGTAGCCGCGGTGGATCTTTTTGATGAATTGACCTCTTCCCGATTACAACCCCCGTTGAAACTTCAGGGCAAATTGGTGGAGGGAACAAGGGGGGTGCGGGGGGGACAGGGTTTGATTGAAGGGGATCCAAAGTCGGAAGATTTCGCAGCTGCGTGGGTGGTTGAGGTTATTCAGGCCCGGATTCGCGGCGTTGCGGGGCGGAGGGACGGAGCGGGGTCGATTCGTTGGGTGGCGGAGGGGTGTGTGGGTCGAACATCTTTGGAGGATGAGGATATGTTGGGAAGGGTGGCGGAGCGGGTAAGCGGGGGTGAGGAGGCGGGTTTAAGTCGAATTCAGTCTTGGGGGGAAACGGGTTGGCTGGCAGAGGATAAGCTCACGCGTATGGTGCGGAGGTTGTTGGCGGCGAGATTATTTGCGCGAGCAACTTCGGCTCCGCACCGAGTCAAGTTTCAGGAGTGGGTGGCGGTGGGATGTCCTGGAAAGTTCTGGTCGGATAGCAAGGAGGAGGATGGGGCATGGCGGAGAAGTTTGGCGGAGCCGGATTTGCGGACGGGGGCTTTGCCACAGCCTCCAGAGGAGACACAAAAGCGCCTTCGAAAGTTGGCTCAAGAGGCAGCGAAGTCTGTAGTGCCAGGCGGGACTAAGCCGGACTCTTTATCTATGGAGCTGATTCGGTTGGAGGCGACAGCAGATCCATTCCTGCGGCCCGCAATTTTCCGTTATCGGCAAGCGGTGGAGGCGGGTTCGAGTGAGGAGCAGAAGCAGGTGCAGGAAAAGGCCTGGCAAGATGCGGATCAAGCAGTGCAACGTTGGCGAGAGATGCGAAGGAGGGCGGATCAGCTTTTGGACTGGTACGAGTTAAACGTGCCTGATGCTCGTTGGGGGCCCGCTCTTCTGGATGGGGAGGAGAAACGAAAGTTGTGAAGACAGAGAAGTACGAAAATAGGTGGGCGACCGACGGGACTCGAACCCGCGACAGCCAGAATCACAATCTGGAGTTCTACCAACTGAACTACGGCCGCCATCGATGAGACAAGATAAGATAACCCTAGACGGAGGCGTAGCCAAGCTCGGCCATAGTCGGGTTTTGGGGGTTACGGGGGCGATGGCGGCGGGAAAGAGTACGGTCGGAAAGATGCTTGAGGGCAAGGGGTGGAAGGTGATTGAGGCAGATGAGATTGTGCATCGGCTCTATGAGAAGGGAGCAAACGGGTACCGAAAACTGGTTGACGCGCTGGGGGAAACGATTCTAGATTCCTCGAAGAACTTGGACCGCGGGTTGTTGGCCGCGACGATGATGCGAGATCCCTCCCTTACCGCCACCGTCAACCACCTGATCCATCCTCTTGTTCGACAAACTTGGAAATCTGAAGTTAGCGAAAGCTTGCGCCTCCAACCCCACCGTTCGGTGGCGGTGATCATCCCCCTCCTTTTGGAAGTTGGGGCTGAGGAGTCCTTCGATGGAAAAGTCGCGATCGGTTGCCGAGAATCAGTTTCCCGGCAACGGTTGGTCGAGCGGGGTCTGACGCCCGAGGCAGCAGACTTTTGGATGGGAAGGCAGTGGGCGATTGAGAAAAAAGCCCAAGCATGCGACCAAGTCATTTGGAATGAAGGAAGTTTGGAGTTGCTACGCGACCAGGTGGATTGCTTGGCCTGACCCGAGGGGGCAGGTGGGCGGTCGATGGATCAGCGGAGCAGGAAAGCAAAATTATGAACGGTGACGGACAAGATCAGGGAAACCAAGATTACGGAAGGCAACAGGGCGAATACGGCCAAAGGAACGATTATGGGCCACGTCGATTTCAGCGAAGGGGAGGTCGTGGAGGTCGTGGGTTTGGTGGGGGACGTGGATATGGCCGGGGGGATTATGACAACTATCGCCGAGGGCCAGATGGGGGGAATCAGGATGGGGCCGGAGATGCGCCGGCGACGGAAGAGCCACGGCCGACTGGGCCTCTGTTGCGTTTAGATGATTTGCAGAAGATCCCTTTTCAGGAGTTGCTGGATAAGGCAAGCGAAGTGGGGGTAGAAAATCCCGGAGGGATGCTGAAGTACGAGTTGATTTTTGAAATTCTACATCGGCACGCGATGGACAATGGTCGTGTAGCAGGAGAGGGAATCTTGGAAATATTGCCCGACCAGTACGGATTCTTACGTCTGCAGGCAAATAACTATTTGGCGACGCGAGAGGATATTTATGTGAATCCTGCTTTGATCCGTAAGTACGGGTTGCGTCGGGGAGATCGTGTGGGCGGAGAAATTCGTTCCCCCAGACAGAAGGAGCACTACTTTTCGTTAGCGACGGTGGATACGGTGAGCGGGGAAGATGTAAACAAGCGAAAGCCCCCGATTCATTTTGATAATTTAACACCTCTCTTTCCCAATCGGCGACTGATCTTGGAAAGTGAAAGTCTAAAAGATATGGCCATGAGGGCTTTTGATCTGATCTGCCCGATTGGTTTCGGTCAGCGGGGTTTGATCGTTGCGCCTCCGAGGACTGGAAAGACGGTTTTGATGCAAAAAATTGCCAATGCCATCACAGCCAATAATCCCAAGGCGCATCTGATCGTGCTTTTGATTGATGAGCGGCCTGAGGAGGTTACGGATATGGCAAGATCCGTCCAAGGCGAGGTGATTAGTTCGACCTTTGATGAGCCACCCGATCGACACGTACACATTGCGGAAATGGTGATTGAGCGGGCAAAGCGATTGGCCGAGCAGGGCACAGATGTTGTGATCCTATTGGATAGCATCACGCGTTTGGCGCGAGCCTATAACACGGTGCAGCCCCATAGCGGAAAGATTCTTTCCGGAGGTGTGGATGCTAACGCGCTGCATAAACCCAAGAGATTTTTCGGTGCAGCCCGAAATTTGGAGGAGCGTGGAAGTCTGACGATTATTGCGACCGCTCTGGTTGATACGGGCAGCAAAATGGATGAGGTGATCTTTGAAGAGTTTAAGGGCACCGGAAATATGGAGATCCACCTAGATCGCGCTCTCGTGGACAAGCGCATCTATCCCGCGATAAACATTCCCAAGTCTGGGACTCGAAAAGAGGAGCTTCTGTATCACGCGGACGAGATGCCTCGGATTCATATTTTGAGAAGGGCCTTGTCTTCTTTGCCCCCGGTGGAGGCGATGGAGTTACTCTTGGGCCGACTCAAGAAGACAAAAAACAATGTGGAATTCCTGTTGGCGATGAACCTAAAGGAGTAGGCCTCCTTTTCTGGAAGATGAAAGTCCTGGTCACGGGCGGAGCCGGCTATATCGGTTCAGTTTGCGTCGAGGAGCTGATCGGCGCGGGCCACGGCGTGGTGGTTTGGGATAATTTAAGCGAGGGTCATCGCGCGGCTGTTCATCCGCAGGCTCATTTTCTGCAGGGAGATTTAGCGGACAGGGATCTTTTGCATCGGGCTCTCGCGGATCATAAACCCGATGCGGTAATTCATTTTGCCGGCAAGGCGCTCGTTCCCGAAAGCATGAAGGATCCCTCGCTTTACTATCGGGTAAATGTTTCGGGAGGGGTCAATCTTCTGGATGCGATGGTTGCGTCTGGATGTAAAAAAATCATTTTTTCCTCCACCTGCGCAACGTATGGGCTGCCTGAAAAAGTGCCGATGGATGAGCAGACCGCGCAAAAACCGATCAATCCCTACGGGCACTCAAAATTGGTTTTTGAACAGATTTTGACTTGGTATGCGCATGTGCATGGGTTGATTCCCACGGCACTCCGATATTTCAATGCATCTGGAGCTTCGCAGGAGCGGGGAGAACATCATCGGATCGAGACGCATCTGATTCCGAATGTCCTGTTGGCTGCTTTGGGTCAACGGGAAGTGGTGGATGTGTTTGGAGAGAGCCATGCGACCCCCGACGGGACCTGCATTCGGGACTATATTCACGTCAAAGATTTGGCATCCGCACACATTCTGGCATTGGATCGGGATAAGCCTGGGTTTTTCAATGTGGGCACTGGGAATGGCTATTCTGTAAAGCAGGTGATTGAAACGGCAAAAAAAGTAACGCAGCGACCGATTCCGACCCGCGGGCAGCCCGCTCGGGCGGGGGATCCTCCGGCCTTGGTGGCGGGGTCCCATAAATTGCAGAGGGAACTAGGCTGGAAAGCAAAGCATTCGGGGCTGGAGGAGATTTTAACGAGTGCCTGGAATTGGCATCGGGCCCACCCTCAAGGGTATGCTGACTAGGAGATCTTCCGAATGAAAAAGCCTTTAACAGTTTCCGTGGAACATTTCTACACGCAACATGCGGCACGGCTGCAGTTAAAGCTCGTCGCAGGACAGGAAGGGATGGGGCGATTGATCCGGGAAGGTGCTGTAAATCGGTTGGGGATGGCGCTAACGGGATTTATTAAATATTTTGCGTTTCGCCGCGTTCAACTAATTGGCAAAAGCGAGATCAGCTACTTTCAATCGTTGGACTCGAAAACGAGGCAGGCCCGGATCCAGGCAATTTTGGATCGGAAAATCCCATGTATTGTTTTTAGTCGGGATAATCGGCCTCCGGCGATTATTCTAAAGGAGGCACAGAAGGCCAAGGTGCCTGTTTTTATTTCCCCGATTCCTACACCCCGGTTGGTGAATCTGATCACTCTGTGTCTGGAGGAGGATTTCGCCCCCACGACCAGCGAGCACGGGAGTATGGTGGATATCATGGGGGTTGGGGTGCTGATTCGAGGGGAGAGCGGAGTGGGAAAAAGTGAGTGTGCTTTGGGGTTGGTAGAGCGGGGATATTCTCTCGTGGCGGATGACATCACGCGATTGAGGCTTCTTGAAGGTAGAGAGTTGATGGCCACCTCGGCGGAGGTGACGAGGACGTTTATGGAGGTGAGGGGTATTGGAATCATTAATGTGGCGGCGATCTTTGGGGGGCGGGCGATTCGAACGGAGAAAAGATTGGATCTGGTAGTGACGCTGGAGGAGTGGGACAAGGTGGAGGAGATCGAAAGAACAGGTTTAGATCAACAGTTCTATGAAATCTTGGGGCTGAAGATTCCCCATGTGAAACTTCCGATCCGGCCTGGGCGAGATTTAGCGGGCTTGGTACAGGTGGCGGCTCTGGATCAGAAGATGAAGACGATGGGGCAATTCTCAGCGCTTGAGTTTAATGAAAAATTGATGAGCCGGCTGAAGCTGAAGGAGGGCTAAGTATGGGTAAAGGACCAGAGGAAAAAGCCTCGAAAGAGGTTGCGATCAAAAATCGGCTGGGGCTGCATGCGCGTCCTGCCGCAATGTTTGTCCGGGAGGCAAACCGGCACGCGTGCGAGATTTTAGTGGAAAAGGACGGGGAGACAATTAACGGGAAGAGTATTATGGGGTTGATGATGTTGGCGGCAGGGATGGGCTCGAAAATCAGCCTGCGGGCGGCAGGGCCCGGAGCGGAGACTGCCATCCAATCGTTACTTGAATTAATAGAAAGAAAGTTCGACGAGGAGTAGGTGGAAGGGAGATAGTTTCTCCCGTGATTGCTTCCGATAAGCCCTCTTCTGTTCCCGGCACGGAGCTCCGTCTCGCCGGTATTCCTGCTTCCCCTGGGGTGGTAAGCGGGCGGTTGGCCATTTTTTCTCATGAGGAGGTTCGGGTGCGTCCTACGCCAATCGAGGAGTCTCAGATTCCAGATGAGTTGAGAAGATTAGAGGCAGCACTCCTTAAAACACGGGAGCAGATTCAGGGGATTAAGGATCACCTTGCCCGTTCTCTTGGGGAAGGGCAGACGGAGATTTTTGAGGCGCATCTTTTAGTGGCGGCCGACAGTACGATTGCTGGGGCGGTGCGGAGACAGTTGGAGCTGCGGAAAGTGTGTGTGGAGCACGTCTATCAGCACGTGATTCATGCGTATGCGCAAAGCATGAAGGAGATGGAGGATCCGTACCTGCGGGAGAGAGCTGCCGATATTTCAGATGTGGGACGCAGGGTGATTTATAACCTGCTCGGACGTAAGCTGGCGGATCTCTACTCCTTAGATTCTCCAAGTGTAATTTTGGCGCATGATTTGACCCCGTCTGACACGGCTCTTCTGAATCGGCAGCTCGTTCTTGGTTTTACCACGGAGGTGGGGAGCACGACGTCTCACACGGCGATCATGGCGCGCTCGCTGAATATTCCAGCGGTGGTGGGCTTGCACAGTGTTTTGGCGAAGTGTGAATCCGGTTCGCCTGTTATTTTGGATGGATATGCGGGGTTGCTCATCGTCAACCCAACGGAGCAAACGCGATATGAGTACGGGCAGATTGAAAAACGGCGTTTGGCGGTCGAGCAGAGCCTAGAAGTTCTGCGGGATACGCCCGCAACTACGAAGGATGGAAGACGATTGGTGCTTTCGGCCAATGTGGAGCTTCCTGAGGATTTGCCTCTGATTGCGGAGAGTGGAGCAGAGGGGATTGGGTTATATCGCACCGAGTTTCTTTTCCTGAATCGTGTCCAGTTTCCAGGCGAGGAGGAGCAGACAAATATTTATCAGCAGGTGGTGCAGGCGTCGCGGCCTCATTTGGCAATTATTCGAACTTTGGATTTGGGTGGAGATAAGTTGCCTTCGCATCAAGGATTCGATCCTGAGGCGAATCCATTTTTGGGGTGGCGGGCGATCCGGTACTGCTTGGAGAAGCCTGATTTATTCAAGACTCAGCTGCGGGCGATCTGCCGGTCGAATCCAGGAGGAAAGGTCAGGGTGATGTTCCCGATGATCGCGACAAAAGAGGAGCTGGTCGCGGCCTTGGCCTTGCTGGGGGAGGCGAGGGATGAGCTGAAAGCGGCGGATATTCCCGCTGCGGCAGAGGTGGAAGCGGGAGCGATGATTGAGGTTCCGTCCGCGGCTTTGATTGTAGATCGGCTGGCTCCCTTGGTGCAGTTTTTCAGCATCGGAACGAATGATTTGACTCAATATACGTTGGCTGCGGATCGCACGAATGAGCGGGTGGCATCACTTTATCAGCCGACTCATCCTGCTGTGCTAACATTGATTGAGAGGGTTGTGGAGGCAGCGCATGCGAATGGGATCTGGGTGGGGGTATGTGGAGAGATGGCGGGGGATGTTGTTATGACTCCGATTTTATTGGGCTTGGGGGTGGATGAGATGAGCATGGGCTCGGTGGCAATTCCGCGGGTAAAAAAGGCTTTGCAAAGTTTGCACTATGGGGAGTGCCAAGACTTGGCAAAGAAAGTGCTAAAAATGGATTCTGGAGAGGAGTGTCGTAAGATTCTCGTCGATATGGCACAGCGGGTTTATCCCGAGCTGGTTGGCTAAAGACTTTGCGCTTTGGATTGGGTGGGAAGGGGCAAGGCTAACTCTTTCAAGAATAGGCCGATTGGGGTACAAAGAGAGTTCATGAGTGAAGATTTGGCCCCCCTGTTAGCCGCACGCCGAGAAAAGTTGGAGAAGGTCCGTCAACTCGGGGTGGATCCCTATGGGGCAGCCTTTTCGCGGACGGAGTCGACAGGAGAGATCCGGGGTCGATGGGAAGAGGGGCGGCGAGTGAGATTGGCTGGGCGAATCGTTTCGCATCGGGACATGGGGAAAAGCCAGTTTTTACATCTGCAGGATCGAGTAGGGCGTTTGCAGATTTATGTTCAGAAACCTGCGTTAGCCGAAAAGGAGTTGGCGGTGTTTCAGCTGCTCGATTTGGGGGATATTGTGGGAGTTGAGGGAACACTCTTTACGACCAAGGCGGGGGAGCCCTCTGTTCGGGTCGAGAGCTTGACGCTTCTTAGTAAGTCGCTGGTTCCGTTACCTGACAAGTGGCACGGGTTGGTGGATGTGGAGACACGGCACCGACAGAGGCATCTAGACCTAATTTCAAATGAGGGATCCCGCAAGGCTTTGGATTTACGGATTCGCTTGGTCCGGTACTTGAGAGACTTTCTGCACGCACGGGAATTTACGGAAGTGGAGACGCCCATGATGCAAACGGTGGCGGGAGGTGCGGCGGCAGAACCTTTTCAAACCAGACACAACGCGATGGGGATGGATCTTTTTTTGAGGATCGCCCCCGAACTCTATCTCAAGCGGCTTTTGGTCGGAGGAATGGAGAAGGTTTTCGAGATTAACCGAAATTTCCGTAACGAAGGAATTTCACGAAAACATAATCCCGAATTCACCATGCTGGAGGCATACTGGGCCTACTCTGATTTCGAGGGTATGGCCGGCCTTGTGGAGGAGATGATTTCAGGAGCGGCTCAGGAGCTGACGGGAGGGCTTCAAGTTCAACAAAGCGATGGGTCGGTCATTGATTTCACTCGTCCTTGGCCGAGAAAGCGGTATCGGGATGCTGTGGTTGAGGTTGCAGGAGCGGATTGGTTTCAGCTTTCCCTCGAGGAGATGGAGAAAAAGGCGAAGGGTCTAGGGCTGGATTTGGAGCCGAAACTGGCAGCAGCGGAGATCACGCAAAAGGTGTTTGAGAAAAAAGTCGAAGGCCAAGCGGTTAACCCGATCTTTATTACTCACCTTCCTGCGGAGTTAGTGCCGTTGGCGAAATTAAACCGTGAGGATCCGTCGGTGGTGGATGTTTTTGAGCTGCTTCTGGGGCGACAGGAGGTCTCCCCTGGGTATTCGGAGTTGAATGATCCACTTCTTCAGGCGGAGCGTTTTCGCAAGCAGGTAGGAGAGCATACACAAAAAGTTGATGAAGACTTTTTGGAGGCCTTGCAAAGCGGAATGCCACCCGCTGGGGGGATGGGTTTGGGGGTAGATCGATTGGCAATGCTTCTGTCGGGCTCAGATTCGATCCGCGAGGTAATCTTATTTCCGCTACTTCGCCCTCGAGAGACTTCGGCGTGAAGGAGAGCGGATTTGGGCTGGCCCGAGGGCCGTTGCTCAACGCATTCCTATTTCAGGTTTTCAACACCAGCTCCTTTTACCTGATCATGGGGCTGCCCATGATGCTCTACTTTAAAAAAATGGGGGCGTCGGCAACCGTTTTGGGTGTGGTTGCGGCTTTGGGAGCCTTGATGAATATCTTTCAAATACCTGCCGCGCGGTTTGTAGAGAGAATCGGATATCGAAAATTCGTTCTTCGCGGTTGGATGAGCCGAAGCTTGATGATAGCGGGGGTGGCCTTGGTCGTGAGCCTTCCTTTGCATGTAGACGAGGTAACCCGGCAAATTCTCGTCCTATTTCTTCTTTTTCTTTTCAATATTGCTAGGGGAATCTCGCTAAGTGGGTATCTGCCTTGGATTAGTGCCATTGTGCCTGAATCGGTCCGAGGTCGTTTTCTAACCATGGATCAAGCGGCCTCACAGGCAGCACTTCTTCTCACGGTCGGTCTCAGTGCGGTCTATCTGCAGGCAGTGGACTCACCCGCTGCATTTGGGGCTCTCTTTGCCGTGAGTCTTGTTTTGGCGGGACTGTCTTTGTTTTACCTAAAAAAGATTCCTGACGCACCTATTTCGCCTGTGGCACGGGAGGGGGGAGAGGAGGTTCCTTGGAAAGCGATGATTCAGCACGGGCCTTTTCTCAAGCTCGTGATTTTTCATGCGATCATGATGTTGGCTTTGTCGGGGGGTGGATTGATTTTTATTCCATTCGCGAGGGATCAGCTGGGGTGTTCCGACTGGAAGTTCATGATTCTGCAGTTAATCCATGGCTTGGTTTTTGTACTCACGTCGTTAGCGACGGGAAAAATGTTGGATCGGGTCGGAAGCCGTCCGGTGCTTGGTCTGGCAGCTTTTATCTTTGGAATTCACTGGTTGGGATGGGGTGCGGTGGCAGCTCATCTTCTGCCTTTTCAGTGGGGGCCGATTTTATTTCAGCAGGCCACGTCGGGAATCGGGGTGGCTCTTTACAGTAGCGCTCATATGAGGCTTTTGATGGCGACGGTGCCTGCCATGGGGCGCAGTCATTTTTTTGCCCTCTTTAGTGTGGCTGCCAGTTTAGTGGCGGGGTTAGCTCCGCTGGGCTGGGGATTGTTGACGGATACTCTGCAGACAGTGAAATTTGGGACTGTTTTCGAAGTGAACCGATTCGTGATTCTGTATGTGACGATCACCCTCATTCTGATCCCTGCGATGGTAGCGTTGCGAAGAATTCATGAGGAAAGGGCGAGCACCACAGAAGAGCTTTTGAGGGAGCTTGTTTTAGAGAGCCCGTGGCGATCGATCACACGCTGGTGGAACCGGAGGCCCTTCGCATGAAGAGGTTTTTAGCCCAAACCAGTCCTCCTTTGGTGGCGGGATTGATCCGTGCTTTGGCGTGGACGATTCGTTTTCGTGTGGAGGATCCGGATCGAATTCTTCAGCAGGAGGAGAGGGACCCGCGAATCTTTGTGTTTTGGCATAATCGGATTCTCCTGATGTCGTATATTTACGAGCGTTTCTGTGCACGTCGGAAGTGTTTGGTCCTGATCAGTCGGAGTCGCGATGGAGAGTTTATTTCTCAGGTCGCGCGGCGATTTGGGCTTGAGACGGCACGAGGATCCACTTCGAAAGGTGGGGTGGGGGCGATGTTGGAGATGGTGCGAGAGTTAGGACAAAAAAATGCACGGGATATTGTCATTACGCCGGATGGCCCGAGGGGGCCGCGTGGAAAAGTGCAGGATGGGGTGTTAGCCGTGGCTGCGGCGAGCGGAGTTTCGATTATTCCCGCAACCGTTCACTACAGTTGGAAGTGGGAACTGCCCTCGTGGGATCGATTTCAAATTCCTTTGCCTGGATCAATTTGTCGTCTGGTGATTGGGCCCAATATCCTTCCGCCTCCATCCCCTGACCCCAATACGTTTGAAGAAGCACGGCGCCAGTTGGAGGAAGCTCTAGGCGATTAAGGGGAGGGAAGCTTACTCTTTTCCACGTGCGCATCAGGGACGGGAGGGAGTTTCACGCGGATGAGTGAGGAGATGGTGCCTGCAGTCGTTAATGCGACGAGCCAAGCGAGAAGAGAGAGAAAGTGGGGAACACGAAATGTCCACTTGGTCAGGGGAATCACAACAAACATCAGGCTGAGAACGAGGCCGAGGGAAAGGAGAGCGGTTCGGGCGGGCCAAGGGGGTTGATGGATGCGTTGTCCCACCCAATTGGAGAAGGTATCGATATGGGCCAAGGTTGAGGCAGGGACGGAGGGGATAAGATAGAGTTCGACGGCGGCTGGGCCTGCGGCAAGGAGCAGGAGGCCCAGAGTGGCCCCTACTGTCAGAAGTCCAGGGCGGGCGTTTTCCGATCCAAAAAAACGGAGAAGAAGTCCAAGTACGACGAGGAGAGAAATGGAGCCTGCGCCGATTTCAAGCCAGAAGCGTGCGGCATCCGGATGTCCTGGGACGAACTCGCGAAACAGGTTTAGCGCGACTGAGGCCAAGGAGAGGAGTCCGTGCACAGGAGGTACAATTCGATCGTCGAGGCGGGGTGTCAATCCTGCCGAACGATCCAAAGGGTGGAGGGCATTCGCTCGGGGGGAATATCTTGAGGGCGATGGCCGGGTAGGATCTGTGCGGGAAAAGCCTCGCGTTGGAGAATCTCTCGAACCGTAGAGTGAAGATTCGTTGGTGTGGTTTCGGCTTGATTGATGGAGAGAAGGAGGGAGCCACGTGGGGTGAGAAGGGGTAAGCAGGCAAGAAGAAGAGGTTCGAGTTCGCGGTGGATTCGAAACGCGCGTCCTCGTCCGCCGTGAGAAAAGGTGGGGGGATCGAGGATGATGGCATCAAAGGTCTCGCCCCGCCGGGCTAATCGGGGAAGGACACGGCGAACATCTTCTGTCCAGAAGCGGTGGGTAGATCCGCCGAGGTGGTTGAGTTGGTAGTTTGCTTTTCCGCGAGCGAGGGAGCGGGAGGAGGAGTCGATATTTAGAGTTTCGGCTCCCACGGAAGCGGCGAGGACACCGAAAGCGCAGGTGTGAGCAAAGAGGTTCAAAAGGCGGGCAGGGCGAAGGGATTTCAGGTGAAGACGGTTTTCCCGTTGATCCGGAAAAAGGCCAGGGGAGATGTTTGGGGAGAGATCGATCGCATAGTGTAAGCCAAGTTCGTTGACTTCCTGTTGAAAGGTTTCGCCAAGTAAAAATGTGGCAGTGGGATTCAAATCCTCCTGAAAGAGGATTGTGGTTGGTTGCCATGAGAGGGAAGGAGGAGGTAAGGGGGGGGGCGTGACGAGGGGAGCAGAGCTGATCCAGCGAAGGGCGTTGCCCCATCGTTCTGCACGGATGCCAGCGCCGTAAGCGGCAAGAAAAGCGGTCGTGTTTGAGGCAAGAATCTGTTCCCAAACTTTCGCAGAAAGCCACTGAAGGTCTTGGGCGGGAGATTTGCCTAGAGGGTTGGGCATGGTTAATTTCTAGTTATGGAGTGCACCTTCTGTCCGGGCAACCAAGCGACATGCCATTTGAGCAAGCTGGTGAATGCGAAGTCGATCGACGTGCACGTTTGTGAGAAGTGCATTCCCCAGTTGGCGCAAAAAGATCTGGTGGATTTCGACATATGGGGAGCTGTTTCAAAGTTAGCAGCCAGCAAGGGAAAAGAGGATCCTGCGGCTGCGGTGGAAAATGAGATTAAGGAGATTTCAGCCAAATCGCTTCTCATTCCTACTCCGACCCCGACGGCTTCCAATAAGTGTCCGAGTTGTGGTTTCACTTCTGAGGATGTTCGAAAAACGGGACGATTGGGTTGCGGGGATTGCTATGGGATATTTTCGGCCCTGTTACAGGATGTTTTGAATGATTGCCAGAAAGGGACGCGTCATGCAGGCAAAGTGCCCAAGAGCTTGCGAAAGCCGAGCAAGAAGCGTCTGCAAGAGGATCTGAGCACGGCGGTGGGGAAAGAGCAGTTCGAGGAGGCGGCCCGGATTCGGGACGAGTTAGGAAAAATTGGGGAGGAAGGGTAGAAAACTAAGGTTCTTGGATTGTGCCAATGGCACGAAAGCGAGCGTGGCGGGTTTCAATGAGACGGGATTGGGAGAGTTGATTTAGCTCCGAAAGGTGGTGGCGAATCCTATCCATTGTGTTTGAGATAGTGGTTTTCCAATCTCGGTGTGCGCCTCCTATGGGCTCAGGAATCACTTCATCCACGAGACCAAGATGGAGCAGGTCTTTTGAAGAGATGCGAAGTGCTTCTGCAGCTTGGGGAGCGAAGGCTCGATCTTTCCAAAGAATACTGGCGCACCCCTCAGGGGAGATCACGGAGTAGTAGGCGTTTTCGAGAATCAGGACTCGGTTGGCGACGCCGATTCCAAGAGCGCCCCCGCTTCCGCCTTCCCCGATGACCACGGCGATGATGGGGACGCGGAAGTTGAACATTTCGCGTATGTTCACCGCAATGGCTTCAGCGACGTGCCGCTCCTCGCTGGCTACGCCGGGAAATGCGCCAGGAGTATCGATGAAGGTGATGATGGGAAGACGGAATCGATCTGCCAAACGCATCAGGCGAAGGGCTTTTCGATATCCTTCGGGATGGGCACATCCGAAATTGCGGAGGAGATTTTCTTTTGTATCCCTACCTTTTTGGTGGCCGAGGAAGACAACGCGTTGCCCGTCCAAGGTGGCCAAACCGCCGATCAGCGCGCGATCTTCGCCAAAGGCGCGGTCGCCTCCTAGTTCGAAGAGCTCGGTGGCGCCGTGGCGCAGGTAGTCGAGCAGGTAAGGGCGTTGAGGGTGGCGAACGATTTGAATCCGCTGCCAAGGGGATAGGTTGCCATAGACTTCTCGACGCGCGTCTGCCCATTTTTTCTGGAGGGCGGCGATTTCCGATTCGGCGCCGAGTTTCTGTTTGCCCGAAAGTTTTCGAAGCTCCTCGATCCGTTTTTCCAGATCTGCAAGAGGCTTTTCAAACTCCAGTGGGGCGATGGGCTTGGCTTCGGCCATAGGTAGGGAAGATTAAACGATGCATCGGAATGGGGCAACGCTTGGGGACAGGAAAAAAGTTGGCGGTGGACAGAGAAAGGAGCACAAGATAGGCGAATGAACCGCGGGGTAGCAGGGATTTTGGGATATTTCGGGCTGTGGTGGCTCACGACTTCGGTTTTGGCGTGGCCTGTGGCGCGAGCTGTGGAAGCGATCGCACCAGGGGTATTCCCTTTTTCGAGGATTTTCGGCCGGGTGGAGTTGGGGGTGGCGCTGGTCTTTGCCGTGGGATTGATGAGGTGGTGGGGTGAGAATCCGAGGAAGTGGCTGGATGTGGGTAGGTGGAGGACAGAGTTGGGTCGTTTGGGAATGTGGGCGTGTGTTGGGTTTATCATGGTGGGCGTGGTGGTAGCGGTACAGTGGGT
>JBIKNP010000043.1:0-6912 GCA_044358595.1 Methylacidiphilales bacterium | reverse complement strand
TTTCGGCGGACGGAAAGGGAGATTGAGGTTCCGGGGGTGGAGGGGGTGAAAGGGGCGAGAGTTTGGGAAGGAGAGAGGGGCGGGGTGGCGTTGTTTGGCTTGGAGAGGGATGAGTATTTTGATCGGCAGGGTTTGTATGGGGAGGGTGGGGTGGATTATCCGGATAGTTTGGTGCGGTTTCAGTTCTTAGCTCGCGGGGCAGTGGAGTTGGCGAGGTATGTGGAACCGACACCGGATGTGATTCAGGTTAACGACTGGCATGTGGGGTTGGTGCCGGCATATGTGAAGGCGTTGGGGCTGCCGATTCGAACGGTGTGTACGGTTCACAATTTGGGATATCAGGGTGAATTTTCTCATACGGATTTTGAAAAGTTGGGACTTCCCGAAGGTGTGTTTCGGCCAGAGGGGTTGGAGTTTTATGGGAAGATGAATTTTCTGAAAGGCGCCATTGCAATGGCAGATGCGGTGACGACTGTGAGTCCGAGTTACGCGCAGGAGATTCAGGATAAGGAGCGGGGGCATGGGTTGCATGAGGTCTTACGGGCGCGGGCCAAGAGGTTGACGGGAATTTTGAACGGGATCGACATGGTGGAGTGGAATCCTGCAAAGGACGGGGCGTTAAAAAATAATTTCAAGTTGGGATCGATGGCGGGGCGGGTGGAGTGTCGGGCGGCTTTGGAGAAGGAGATGGGATTGGAACCTGCGAATGGAAAACCGATATTTGGGATGGTCACGCGGATGACAAGGGACAAGGGGGTGGATCTGGCTTGGGGGCAGGTGGAGAGGTTGGTGGGGAGGGGTGGGCGGCTTGTGGTTTTGGGGGCGGGAGACCCTGTGTTGGAAGAGGAGGGAAGGAGATTGGCGCAGCTGTATCCGAAACAGGTGGCGGTGCGGTTGGGGTATGATGAGGGGTTGGCTCGGCGTATCTTTGCTGGGGCAGATTTTTTCCTGATGCCTTCACGGAGTGAGCCGTGTGGGCTGACCCAGATGTATGCAATGCGGTACGGTTGTATTCCTGTGGTGGCAGATGTGGGAGGGTTGAGGGACACGGTGCAGGTGTGGGATAAAAAAACGCAAAAGGGTACAGGGTTTAGGGTTTTACCGACGGCGGAGGGTGTGGCGGAAGGTGTGGATCGAGCCTTGGCGATTTGGGATGAACCCGCAATGATGAATGAGATTCGTCGAAACGGCATGTCTAAGGATTGGGGCTGGGGGTCGGCTGTGCCGGCCTATGAGAAAGTCTACCAATCCTTAGCGAGCAAACCTGGGAGATTTTAGATGCCTGAATTAAGAAAAGATCCGGTGGTGGGGCGGTGGGTGGTTTTCAGTCCAGAGCGACAGATCCGGCCGGAGCGGTACAAGTGCGAAGAGCTGCTGCCGACAAGGCCTGAGGAGGATCCGTTTTTAGAGGGCCATGAGAAGTATACGCCTGCGGAGCTGTACGCGATTCGTCCCGCCGGGGTGGCAAATGGTCCGGGCTGGCAGCTGCGAGTGGTTTCGAATCGGTTTCCCGCATTGCGGGTTGAGGGAGAGCTGGAGAAGGAGGCGGTGGGATTTTACGACCGGATGAATGGGATCGGTGCACACGAGGTGATCGTGGAGACTCCCCATCCCCAACTAGTTTTGGAGAAGCAAAATCTGGCGGGGATTACTCGGGTGTTCGATGCGTGTCGGGCCCGGATTCTGGATCTCTCGCGGGATGCCAGGCTGCACTACGTGTTGGTTTTTAAAAACCACGGGGCCTTGGCGGGTGCGACGATGCCCCATCCTCACTCACAGCTGATTGCGATGCCGGTGACTCCGATCGTTCTAAAGGAAAAGCTGGCGGCGGCTCGGGCCTACTATCTGGAGAAGGATCGAAGCCTGTTTGGGGATATTCTGCAGGCGGAGCGAAAGATTGGGGATCGGGTGGTTTTTGAAAATGACGGGTTCACCGTGTTTTGTCCGTTTGCGAGCCGGTTTCCGTTTGAAACCTGCATCATGCCCAGAAAGCAAGCAGCCGACTTTCAAAACTCAAGCGACGACGTACTCGTCCTATTGGCGGAGGCGGTGCAACGGGTGTTGCTGGCGTATCACAGCGCGTTGAATCAGCCTTCGTACAATCTGATTTTGCATAATGCGCCGTTTCGGCGGAGTCGGCAGCCAGATGCGTGGACAACGATCGATTTGGACTTCCGCTGGCATGTCGAAATTCTTCCCCGTTTGACGGGAGTGGCAGGGTTTGAGTTTGGGACCGGGTTTTACATCAACCCCACTCTGCCTGAGGAGGCTGCGGGGATCTTGCGGGAGGCGGTGACGCGTGGCTGATGTCGCCCTGCTCTGGCATCTCCATCAACCCTCCTATGTGGATGTTGTCACCGGAGAGGTGGCTATGTCTTGGGTCCGCTTACACACCGTGCGTGGGTATGCGGACATGGCGGAGATGGCGAGGAGGCATCCAGGGGTAAAGTTGAACTTCAATCTGACGCCTGTTCTCGTTCAACAGATTGAGGAGTTGGCGGAGGGGAGAGTGAAAGATCGGTGGGCGGAGTTGGCGCGGAAAGATGCGGCGAGCTTAACGACGGAGGATAGACACCAGCTATTGGAACATTTTTTCAAAATCAACTGGGGGACTTGTGTGGAACCTTATCCAAGATATCGGCAGCTACTCGATTTGCGGGGGAGGAGGGCGGGGGCGGGTCAATCGGATCAGAATATGCGGAGGTTTCGGGAGAAAGATCTGAGGGATTTGCAGGTCTGGTTCAACCTGAGCTGGTGCGGATTTGCGGTGAGGAAAAAGTATCCGGAGCTGGGGGAGCTGATTCAGAAGGGGGGTGATTTCACGGAAGAGGAGAAGCAACGGGTGTTGGAGATTCATCAGGAGATGTTGCGGGGAATTTTGGGAGAGTATCGGGCGCTGGCAGAATCGGGGCAGGTGGAGCTGACAACGACGCCGTTTTACCATCCCATTCTCCCGCTATTAGTGGATACGGATGTGGCGAAGCGGGCGATGCCAGGAGTGCGGTTGCCAGAGCGGCTGCAGGCACCGGAGGATGCATTGGCGCAATTGGAGAAAGCCCAGGCGGCGCATCAGCGGGTATTTGGAAGGAAGGCACGGGGGTTGTGGCCTTCGGAGGGGTCGGTCTGTCCGGAGTTGATTCCGCTCATCGCCCGCGCGGGCTTCGAGTATTTCTGCACGGATGAAATGGTTTTATTCCGGGGATTGGAAGCGCAGGGGTGGCACGGAAATCATTCTGAACTGTTTCAGGCGTGGAGGGTGGAGGAGGGAGGAGCGAGTCTGAAGGCACTTTTCCGCGAACGGCCACTCTCGGATTACATCGGATTTACGGCGGCAAGAACCGAACCGAAAATGGCGGCGGAGCATTTACGGGTCCATTTGCAACATATCGCTCAGGTGATGCCGCAGAATGGAGTTGTGCTGTTGGCCTTAGACGGAGAAAACGCATGGGAAGCGTTTCCCGACAGTGGGGAAGCTTTTTTGGATGAGTTTTATCATCGTCTTGAAAAAACGAAGGGAGTGAGCTCAACAACGTTGGGAGGGTATTTAGACAGGCATGAGGGAAAGCCGGCGGGGCGTCTGCACTCGGGCTCGTGGATTGGAGGGAACTTCGATATCTGGATCGGGGACCCAGAGGAGAATCAGGGATGGAGTTGGATCAAGCGGACGCGGGATTTTCTGTTGCGGGAGGAAGGAAAGGGAAAATTAACTTCGGAAGTGAAGGCGGCGGCGTGGGAGGATCTGTATGCGGCGGAGGGAAGCGACTGGTTTTGGTGGTATGGTCCGGATTTTCAGACCGACAGTGATTTGATCTTCGACGGATTATTTCGAGGGAGATTGCAGAATGTGTATCGGCGTTTGGGGGTAACGCCTCCTGCGGGCTTGAGTGTGCCGATCTGTAGTTCAGAGGTTCGCTTGGGAGTCCTGCCGACACGAGCGATTGAACCCAAATTCAGTGGAACACCGAGTTTTCTGGATTGGGCGGGTGCGGGGAGATACGAAGCGTGGAGGGATCAGGGTGCTATGGCCCAGGGGGACCGGCGTGTGAAAAATATTTACTACGGGTATGGGGAGAAGAACTTTTATTTCCGATTAGATTCGAAGGAGCTGGTTGGGGATGAGGTGATTGTGGATTTTCACCTGCCGGCACCTGTTCGGTTGCGAATCATCTGGCAGGGAGAAGGGTGGCGGGTGAATTTGGAAAAATCGAAGGATGGGGTGATTTATGAGCAGGCGGATTGTGTGACGGAGGTGGCGGAGGGAAAAGGATTGCAGGTTCAGCTCCCCTTTTCCTCGCTTGGATGGAGGAGTGAGGGGGGAGAGGTGAGTTTTTTGGTCCGAGTCCTGCGCGGAGGGGCGGAGGTGGAGCGGTATCCCGAACGGGGGTTGATTGAGTTCAGCGGGCCAGTGCGTGCATTGGACATGAAGAACTGGTATATTTAATACTCCTGATGAAGAACGTGAACCTAGTGCTCGGGCTACACATGCATCAGCCCGTGGGAAATCTACCCGAGGTAGTGGATCGGATCACCGCAGATGTGTACCGACCTGTTATTGCAGTTTTAGAGAAGTATCCTGGGATAGCGGTGAATCTGCATGTGAGTGGGCCTCTTTTGGAAGCATGGGGGGAGCGGCATGCGGATTTGGTCAAGAAGGTGAAGGAGTTGGTAGCCACGGGAAGAGTCGAGATGATGTCGGGAGGATTTTATGAGCCTGTCTTGGTGGAGTGGCCTGAAGAGGATCGGGACGGGCAGATCGCAAAAATGAATAGCTGGTTGAAGGAGAAGTTGGGGGCGCAGCCTGTGGGGGCCTGGTTGGCGGAGGGGGTTTGGGGGCCGTCCTTGTGCGGTGCGTTTAGCCGAGGGGGATTGAAGTATTCGTTTGTGGAAGGGTCTTTTTTCCAGCAAGCGGGAATCATTCCGGCAAAAATGAATGGCCACTATGTGACCGATCAGGCTGGAAATCTGTTGTCGGTCTTCCCGACGTGTCCTGATTTAGCGCGGCTGATTCCACACGCGCCGTTGGATGAGGTGTTTGGTTATTTGCGAAGGATGGCAAATCGGGGGGAGGACATCACCCTGACCTTGGCGGCGAATCTGGAGAATTGGAATCAGGTAACGGGCGGGGTAGCTGGGTATTTGGATACTCTTTTTGCCAGGTTGCAGGAGTCGGCTAGCTGGGTGAACACGTTGACGGGGCAACGCCAGTTGGAGAGGCAGAGTCCTCGGGGGCGAGTTTCTCTGCCCCCAGGGACGCCTGCGGAGTTGGGGGGTTGGTCTTTGCCCGGAGTAGCCAGGAAGGAGTATTTCCGCGAGCGAGGGCAGTTAGCGCAGAGGTTTGACGCTGGGAAGTGGCTCCCGTTTTTTCGAGGGGGGTCGTGGTCTTCCTTTCGCGTGCGTTATGAGGAGTTAAACCTTCTTTATCGAAAAAATTTGATGTTGGGTCGCAGGTTGAAAGGGAAGAGCTCTTTTCCTGGAGCTCGTGCGGTGCTGGACCGGTTGTGGCGGGCGCAGTGTTCGACAGCGCAGTGGCATGGTACGCAAGGGGGCGTTCACTTGCCCCATTTGCGGGGGGCACTGTGGCGGGAGCTCCTGATGGCCGAGGCGGAGATGAGGGCAGGTCAGGCTGAAACGGATCTGGTACGGGAAGATGTGAATGCGGATGGGCAGATGGAGGTGGTAGCGGGGCATCCTGCGTTGAGCCTGCTTTTTGCACCACACTTAGGAGGGGCTTGTCTTGAGGTCGGGTTGCCTGAACTGGGAAAAAATTTAGCGGATGTGTTGACGAGACGAGATGAAGGAGTGAACGGGGCAAGCGTAGGTCCTGTGGACTGGTACGAGAGGAGAATTTTTCAGGATCACTTTTTTGCAAAGGGAACTTCCGTCGAGCAGTTGTCGGCGGGGGCGTATCCTGAGCTGGGGGATTTTATTCTGCAGCCGTTTGAGATTAAGCAGATGCGGCAAACGGGCAGTCGGGTGACACTGGCATTGGAACGGGACGGGGGATTGTATCGCGTGGGTACGCGAATGCCGTGCTTGCTGGAGAAAACCTATGCGATCGATGCGGCGGGAGGCTTAATCGAAGTTTCTTATCGAATCACGAATACGGGTAAATTGCCTCTGGAGGCAAACTTCGCGACGGAGCTAAATTTGAATCTGGGGCCAGATCAGTCGGGTCGGGGAGTTTGGCAATTTGGGGAAACCAAGAAATCTGACAAAGAGATGTGGCACGGATCGGGGGTAACACGAGTGGTGGCTGTAACAACGGATGGGTTTGAAGTTACTTTGGCTTCAGAAAATCTTCCCTTGGTTTGGGGATATCCTCTTTTAGATGTGGAGCGAGGGCCTGAGGGCCCGATTCGTCAGGGTAACTGCGTTCTTTTTGGCCAACATTTGGATCTCAAGCCGGGAGAAAAGGCGGAAGGGCGCTTGAAGGTGACTTTCCGCAAGAAAGAGGGAAGGATTGCCCCAAAGAAGTGACTGTGATACGCTTACAAAATATGAATTTTCGATGGATTGCATGGTTGGGTTGCCTTGGCGTCGCCTTTGTTTGGACGGGTTGCACCGTTCCTGGCGATGCGGAAGACGTAACGACGACCTATGGAGATACGACGACACCTGCAGCGAGTGATACTCCTGCGGAGAGTTCCTCAGCTTCGAAACCACAAACAGCTGGGAGTGAGGAGAAGAAGCCTTGGACTCCTCCTGAAACCGCGGAGAAGAGCACTCCTACGAAAGCCAGTTATCCTAAGGGGGAAAAAGTTTCCGGTAAGACAGGAATGGTGCGTAGCCCGTATGCGCCTTATGCGGGCTTGGTGGATGTGAAGGGTTTTGCACCTGGAACAGAAGTGAAGTGCCCGTACACGGGTAAGATTTTCCTCGTCCCTTAAGTCCCTTCGTAAGGGCAAAAAACTG
>JBIKNP010000011.1:0-73668 GCA_044358595.1 Methylacidiphilales bacterium | reverse complement strand
GATTTGCCAACGTGAAGCGGAAAAAACGACCGCGGTGGCTGTCGCCCCAGTCCGTATCAGTGGCGTCGGCCCAGCCGAAACCGCTGGAGACGGCCTGATTGGTGATTGAGGCGTCGGTGCTGATGATCAGCGTGCCGAAGTCGCGGCCAGTGTAGGTAATGTGGGCCAAGGCTTTGGTTCCTGCGATCGCAAGAACGGCACAAGCCACCAAAATATATTTCGTAATCCAGTTCATATCTTTCTTCTTTCCTCCCGGACGAGCCGGAAAATCTGGTCCAAGTGTTCGGACCAGCGGGTTAAATCTCAAATGGAAGCCAACGCGTAGGCGTGGTTTCCAGGAACCAAGCAGTTGAGATTTAGGCTCTAGGAGGGGGGAGGAGTGGGGAGGCGCGATCCGCGCCCATCAGATATTCGGTTGAGGAAAAGTGAGAAGCCTCACGGGAGTTGGATATGCGGCCTGTTACGGTTTCCAGAACCCAAAGAAAATCAGCAGGTAGCGATGAAAGTGCGGAAAGGGTCGTTGGGGTGGAATCGGGACGGGTCTGGGCAATTCGTTCGCACAATGAGCAGGGGTGTTGTCCGTCGAAAGTTTTCTTCAGCCCTTCGCCGAAACCGGATTCTTGGGAGTAGGAGGTGAGCATCCAGCCCCACGCGAGCGTTTGAAGGAGGCCTTGCGGCAAGCCGATCTGCCAAGCCAGGGCCAAGGTCATAACAAGGGCACAAAAACGTTTCACTTAAGTTGTCTTACTCCTATCCACAGGGACGGTCAACTTATGGAAGAAAGATTGTTGCGGAGTAAGATGGTATTGCGGATCGTTTTGGTATGTCTGAAGTTCTAATTATCCAGCATGAAGCGGGGGAGGGCCCAGGCACGATTGAGGAGGAGCTCATTCGTGCGGGGCATAAGGTGCGTAGGGTTCGGATCGATCAGGGCGATAAAGTGCCAAACGAAGTGGGCGTGATGGGTGGTTTGGTCGTCATGGGTGGATCGATGGGTGTGGGGGATCAGGGCAAGTTGAGCCACCTCAAGGATGAGATCGCACTTTTGAAGCAGTTTCATAAAGTTGAGAAACCGATTTTGGGGATCTGTTTGGGAGCGCAGTTATTGGCAGCGGCGTTGGGCACCGAAGTGGCGGCGGGAGAAAAGGAGATTGGCTGGTTTCCTGTTCGAAAACTCCCGGATGCGTTCAAGGATCCTGTTTTACGAAGGTTACCTGAGAATTTTCCTGCCTTGATGTGGCATGGAGATCACTTTGCCTTGCCCAAAGGTGCAGTCCATCTGTTGAGTACAGACAAGTGTGCCTGTGCTGCTTTTCGGCATGGGAAAAAGGCGTATGGATTGGTTCCGCATCTGGAGACGACGGCCGCGATGGTGGATGAGATGGTGGCCGGTTCGAGAAAAAAGCTGGAGTCGGCGGGCGTTGAGGTTTCAGGGATTCTGGAGGATACTTCGGAAAACGCCGAGCCAGCAGAGGAGTTAGCCCGAGTGATGTGGAGGGCGTGGGTCGGATTGTTGAGTTAAGTGTTTTTGGAAAGACACAGATCCGCAAGGCGGAGGGATGCATCGGGCTTAGAGGCTGCGGCTAGTTTGGCCTTCCACTCTTTCCAGCCCTTTGCATTTTCAGCGATTGCTTGCCGGATGACCTGAACAGCCGTTGCTCCATCGGGGGTAAGTTGGGCGACGCCAATCTCTTTGAGTAGGGCAAAGTTGCCCTCCTCTTGGCCTGGGACAACTTGTGTGACCAAAAAGGGAGTGCGGGAAGCAATCGTTTCTTGCGTGAGTGCACCACCCGCTTTGCCGATGACGAAGTGGTGCTTGGCGAGGATGGATGGCATTTCCGTGGTCCAGCCGAGGAGCTCGACTTTCTTGCGAAGGGATCCCAGCGCCTGTTCGACGCGCCGTGCGATATTCGGGTCCCGTCCTGTTCCAATCGTGACCGCCCAGTTCTCTTGGGCGGCCAGTGACTTGGCCAGTTGGGGCCCGCCCTGAAGGCCTGAGCTAAGAAGGTAGAGAACGCGGGGGGTTTCCCCCGGAGGTTCGTCACCCGGATGGGGGGTGGGGGCGGCAAAGCGAGGATCCACTGGAAAACCAACAGGTTGAATCTTATTCATCGGGATTCCAAGAGCGTGAAGGGATTGGGCTGTAGGAGGATTGGGTACGATCCAGAGATCTGCTGGGGCCGTGGACCAGAGGCGATGAACCGAAATCGAATCTGTCACAATCGTGATCAACCGAAACGTGGCCCGTAGATCTTTGGGAAGGCGAGCGATGAGGTGCGCGTAGACAGGGAAGGTAAGAGCGATGACTTTTGGGCGGTGTATTTCGATCAGTTCCCGGAGGCGGAGTCCGGCAGGACGATTTGTGAAGAGAGTGTTTTCGATCAAAGGGAAGTGGTGACAAGCCAGATAGAAGAGATTCCAGGCTCTAGGATAGCGATTGATCAGCGTCAGGTAGAGGCGGCGAAAGAAGTCGTTTAATTTCGGTCGGGATTCGGCAAAGGGATCCGCAACCACGGCTGCTCCGCCCCGAAGTTCGATCGCACTGGCCAGACCTCGAGCTGCGGCGTTATGACCATCGCCGAAAGCGGCGGTAAGGATCAAGACGGGGGTGGTGCTCACATTAAACCATCGCGTTCCAGCTCATCGAGCCGACGGTCGTCCGACTGGTCGACTATTTCCGTCACGCCTGTGAGTTCAAGAAGGATGTCCAGGCAAAGTGCAATTTTTTCATTTGGGAGACCTGTCGTTTCGATGACACGACGGTTTCGAGTCAGGTAAGCCCAGCTGAAGTCGTCTCCTTGGATCACACGAAATTGGAGATGATCGGAGGGTAAAAGCTCTTGAGGTGAGGTTAGAGTCACGGTGCTGTTTCCTGCTTGGGCTCCTGGGATGACCTGTTCGATTCTTGAAAAGCGATCGAACCAAGATTCAAGAATCGAGCGAATGGATGCATCGGTATGCGGTTCGGAAAAAACAGCTACATAACCCCGAGAGATCATACGCGGAGGGTATCGGAGGATGGCTTCGGTTAAAAGAGGAAGTGAGCTGTTTAACGCGCTTCGCGAGGAAGGGAATCGAAGCGGGTGAAGCGAGGTTGGAAAAGAAGACGAATGCGATCGGTTGGGCCGTTTCGCTGTTTGGCGATATTGAGTTTGCAAGGGAAGCCACGAACATTCGCGGCCATAGGTTGTGCCTCACCCTCCTCAGCCTCGGTGTTGTTTTCGGTCTCGCCGGTGGAGGATTCTCTGCTGAGAAGAAGGACAAGATCGGCGTCTTGCTCGATGGAGCCAGATTCGCGCAGATGGTGGAGGGCGGGATCGGCGTTGTTTTCTTCCGGCTTACGATTGAGCTGGGCCAGTACAACGACGGGGATTTCCAGCTCCATGGCAAGGGCTTTCAGGCCTCGGGAGATCTCGGATACCTCGACCTGGCGATTTTCTTTGCCGCGACTGGTTCCTGAGGTGAGGAGCTGGAGGTAGTCGATGATGAGAATATCGATTCCGAACTGTTTTTTAATTCGGCGTGCCCGCGCCCGAAGTTGGCCAATGGTGAGTAGGCTGGACTCATCGAGAAAGAGGGGGAGATCGGAAATTTCTGCGGCGACCCCACGAAGGGCAGTGATTTGGCTTTCGTTGAGTTGACCCCTGCGTATCTGTTCGGAGTCCAAGCTGGCGTGGGAGGAAAGAAGTCGGAACATCAGCTGTTGGGCGGACATTTCCAAAGTAAAAAATGCGACATTGTAGCCTGGGCGTACGAACTCATCTTTTTCTGAGTCGTACCGTTGGCGAAGCATGTGGCGAGCCATACTGAGTGCGAGGGCGGTTTTTCCAACGCCAGGACGGGCGGCAAGAACGATCATTTCGCCCGCTTTGAATCCTGTGGTGAGTTGGTCGAGTTCATCGAAGCCTGAAGGGATTCCGCTGTAGTGGCCCTTGCCTTTGACGAGGCCTTCGATGATTGCGATCGTCTTGGGTGTGACTTGAGAGGCGCGGAGGATTCCCTTGGTTTCGCGCCGTCCACGAATTTCTAGAATATCCCTCTCCGCCTCATCCAGGATGGTTTGAACTTCGTGAGGGCGTTCGTGCGCTCCGACAACGATCTGGGCGCAGGCTTGCTGAAGTTCGCGAAGAAGGCTTTTGTCTTGGACCTGATCGAGGTGAGCCTGGGCGGTGAAGACGCTGATGACACCCGCTGCAAGGTCGCTGATGAGGGCAGGGCCACCTGCTGCGTCGGCGAGTTTTCGGTCGGTCAGCCAAGCGAGGAGAGTCGAGGGATCGATCGGTTGGCTGTTTTCCCGCATCTCGGCGATGCAACGAAAGATGATTTGGTGGGCGGGATGAAAGAAGTCTTCTTCCCGCATGCCTTTTTCCCGCGCGAGGTCGACGATATGTTCGGGATCGGCCAGCATGGCGCCGAGTAGGGAGCGTTCGGCCTCGAGATTATGATGGGGAAGCAATCCCTCAATCGTGATGGGGGCGGGTGCATCCCGACGAGTGCGGGGACGAATCGTTTCGGCTTCAGCAATCACAGGAACGTATCGTTGCGGATGGGGGACGGGGAACAACCTAAGGGAAAAAGTTGTTGGGTAAACTTTTGGGCAAAAGATGAGTAACGATGAATAACTTATTCACTCGAGGCGTGCCTTCGAGGGGGGTTGAGGCAGGGTAAGTGGATGAGGTTGATCTTGGCTTCGACTTCCCCCCGGCGTGCGGATCTATTGCGGGAGTCAGGAATTTCCTTTCGGGTGGAGAGGCCGGAGGTGGAGGAGTGGGTAGCGGCGGATTTTCCAGAGGTAAGCCCCGGAGATCTGGCTCGGGTGAATGCGCGCAGAAAGGCCAAGGCGGTGGCGGAGCGTTATCCGGATAAGCCAGTGCTTGCGGCGGATACTTTGGTCGTATGTGAGAGTCGGATTTTAGGAAAACCCGCGGATGAGAATATGGCGGAGCAGATGTTAGGTTGGTTGAGCGGGCGGACTCATGAAGTGATCACAGCGACTGTTCTGGTATTGCCTGGGGGAAAAAAAACGAGGGAAGCGGTGGTTCGGACGAGGGTAAAATTTCGAAAGTTAGGGGTGGAGGAGGTTCGGTCGTATCTCCGGGACGTAGAGGTTTTGGACAAAGCGGGGGCGTATGCATTGCAGGATGGTGGGGATCGGATTGTGGAGCAAGTGGAGGGCTCCCGCAGTAACGTGATTGGGTTACCTATGGAGACCGTTTTGCCTTGGTGCGAAGATTTAGTGGCCGAGAGCCCGATCTCTTAAAGATTTTTTTCGATTGCGGAGCGAAGGTCGGAGGGTTTGAGAGGGCCGCGAAAGCGCGCGAGAATTTTTCCTTGGGGGGTAAGAAGCAGAGTGTAGGGAATGGTTTCTATAGGTTCGAGGAGGTCAACGGCTTTAGGTCCAGGACGAACCAGGGGGTATCGGATGCCGTGTCGTTCGGCAAAAACGAGAAGACCAGCGGCGGGGGCTTCGTCCAGCGAAACTCCTAGAAGAACGAGTCCACGGGAAGCGAACTTTTCATGCAAGGCGACCAGTTCGGGAAGCTCCTTGGCGCTGGCGGGGCTCCATGCGGCCCACAGATTGAGAAGGAGAAGCTTCCCGTGAATGGAGGTGGTGTCGAAGGGTTGGCCTGAGGCGAGATCGGTGAAGGATAAGTCGGAAGGAAGTTGGAGGACTGGTGGGGTAGTGCGGCAGGAGGTCAAAGAAAGCACAAGGGCAGACAAAAGAAGTCGAAAAAAAGAAAAAGGCACTAAGAAGAGTAGGTGAGGACGGGGAGGGCACTCAACGCTCAACTTGTGAGGGGTGATGGGAGGCGATAAGATAGCATTATGAATTTTGCGCAAACTGTGCGGAAGGAGAACGAAGGATGAGCCGCAAAAGTAGTTCTGCTTCTGCCCAGAAGATTCTGATTGTGGACGATGAGGCTGATGTTGCTTATTCGTTTCAAAGGGTATTGGCGGAGGAGCCTGTGGAGGTTGTCGGGGTGACGAGTGGGACTGAGGCGTTCAAGAGACTCAAGAAAGATGTCTATGATTTGGTGTTGCTAGATGTGCGGATTGGGTTGGAGCACGGGATTGAGATTTTTCGACAAATTAGAAAGGAGTATCCGCGGCAGTTGGTAATCGTGATGACGGCTCATGGAACGGCTCAAACGGCGATTGAGGCCATGAAGTTGGGAGCTTTCGATTATATTCTTAAGCCGTTTGATGTTCCAGAACTATTATCGATTTTGCGGAGAGGATTACAGGCCGCCGCTTCCATCAAGGAGTTGGCTTCAGAGGAGGGCGAAAAGGTGGCGGAAGACAAAAGTTTTACGCCAGGGTTGATAGGCGCCTCATCTGCCATGCAGAAAATCTACAAACTGGTCGGGCAAGTAGCTCGGGCGGATGCGGCGGTTTTATTGGTGGGCGAAAGCGGGACCGGTAAGGAGCTAGTGGCTCGGGCGATCTATGCCAACAGTCCGCTGGCGGCGCGCCCCTATGTGGCGATTAATTGTGCGGCCATTCCTGACACCTTGCTGGAGAGCGAACTGTTTGGACATGAGCGTGGTGCCTTTACGGGGGCGCTGACGCAGAGGATTGGAAAGTTTGAGCGGGCGGACGGGGGGACCATCTTTTTGGACGAAATTGGGGATATGCCGCTGGCGTTGCAGGCAAAGCTTTTACGGGTTCTGCAAAACGGGGAGTTTCAGAGATTGGGTGGTGACCAGACTCTGCGAACCAAGGTGAGGGTGATTGCAGCCACGAACAAGGATCTGACGGCGATGGTGAAGGAGAAGACCTTTCGGGAGGATCTTTACTATCGGATCCATGTGGTGCAGATCCAGCTTCCGCCTTTGCGAGAACGTGCGGAGGACGTGTTGCCTTTGGCTGAGCATTTCTTGAAGCGGGCGGGCAAAGATCGGGGTCTAAAATTATCTTCGGCCAGCAAAAAGGCTCTGCAGAGTTGGCGTTGGCCGGGGAATGTAAGGGAATTAGAGAATGCGATCACGCGGGCGGTGGTGTGTGCGGCGGCGGAATCGATTGAGCCAGGAGATTTGCCACCTGAGATTTTGGGGCAGGGCCTAGGGGGGGTGACCACGGGGGACTGGTGGAAAAAGGTCGAGGAGGTTGCGGGAAAAGGCGGGGATCTTTTGGCTGCAGGAGAAAAGCTTTTGGTTGAGAGGGCTATGAGCGAGTCTGGGGGGAATGTGAAGCGTGCTTCAGAGATTTTAGGGGTTACCCGTGCTGCTTTGAGGACTCGGATCGAGCGTTATAGCATAATATTCAATAACTTAGATTCAGATTAAAGTATTATAATTAAACTGTTCAAAGCAATGCAAAAACTCTGGGTTGTGTGTAGAGTATTGAGTGATCAAAAAGCTAGGAAAGAGGGGTTTGTCCTATTTCTCTATATTGCTCTTTATTGGCAAGCTTGAGGCGGGAGTGGTTATCCATGAAGTTCAAAGTACAAATACAAGTTTACCAGACCCATTTAATCAGCTGATCGATTGGGTAGAGATTTATAATTCCGACAGCGCCTCCTTCGATCTTTCAGGTCACTACCTTTCTGATAGCACGTCGAGCCGTACTAAATATCAATTTCCAAGCGGGACAACTATCGGCCCAGGAGGTTATCTTATCGTTTGGTGTGGTCAGAGCACCGAATTCACAACCTCAGGGCCGTATCCTGCAGGCCAACTGCGTGCCACTGGCTTTGCCATTAGTTCCGGCGGGGAGCCAATTGTGCTTACGGCGCCTGACGGGTTGACGACGATTGATGAGTACCCCGGGCTTCCTATTGGCACAGTAGGCACAGTCGGTCGCTCTCTCGGTCGCGGCACCGGCTCTAATTTTAGTGTTCTTTATTTCTACAACACGCCGACTCGGGGTTCAGCCAATACCACAACGGGCACGGAGGCAATTCCTCTGGATTCTCCGACCGTTTCGCTTCCGGGTGGCGTCTACTCTAGTGGCCAAACGGTTAGCCTTTCGACGTCCCTCAGTAACGGAATCATTCGCTACTCCCTAGATGGATCCGAGCCTACGGATTCCTCTCCTGTATACAGCGAGCCGATTTCTTTGGGTATGGGCGGAAATAACTCCACCCAATATTCTTGGGTGCCCACAGCTCCTGCAGGAAGTGGGATCGATGAGTGGCGACAACCGAATGGATCGGTTGCCCGAATCCATGTACTACGTGCCAGGATCTTTCAAGAAGGCAGATCGAGCCGCACCATAACTAAGTCTTACCTCATCGACCCCGCTGGGACTAACCGATATGCATTTCCTATTGTTTCGATTGCATCCGATCCAGCCAATTTGTTCAACAATAAGAGGGGAATTTATGTTTCAGGAACGAACACCTACTCGACTGATTGGCCAAACACACCCGGAGCCGTGCCAAGTGAATTTTGGGCCAATTACTATCAAAGCGGAAGCGAGTGGGAACGTTCTTCCAGCCTTGAATTCTTCGAACGGAATGGAGCTCAACTGTTGGAGGGTGCGGTAGGATTGCGCATCAACGGCAACACAACGCGCAATCGACCCCGCAAAGCCCTTCGCATCTACAACCGCAACCCCTCTGGGTCGACAACTTGGACCAACACCGCCCTTTTTCCCGATCGCAACACGCGTTCCTGGAGTACCTTTTTGCTTCGTGCTTCTGGCAATGATTGGAACCAGTCCCTCTTTCGGGATGCTTTGGTAAGTGCCATTGCCGCACCCACGGGACTCGACCGCCAAGCAGCGCGACCTGTTGTCCTTTTTCTTAATGGTGAATATTGGGGCATTCATAACTTGCGGGAGCGCATCGATGAGGATTGGATATTTCATAACTTTGGTCTGCCTACTGATCAGTTTGCTGTCCTTGAGGTTACCTCGGGTGGTGCAAATTTCCTCAACCCTACGTCCGATAACAGTCAACCCATCTTCGATTTTGGAAATACCGCTTTGTTGTCGGATTACAAAGACATCTTAGCTCGGGCGGAAAATAATGAATTCAGTGGCGACTCAGGCTATGCAGGTCTCAACTCGCGCGTTGATGTTGCTAACTTTATCGATTACTCCGCAGTTACAATCTGGTCAGGAAACACAGATTGGCCTGGCAATAATGTGCTGATGTGGCGTTCGCTGTCGTCCGCTCTAAATTCCAATCCTAAGTTGGATGGGCGATGGAGATATATTTTAAAGGATAACGACTTTGCCCTTGGCTTAAATTTTAATTATGTACCCGGCTATAATTCGAATGTCACTCAAATGGCCCAGTTTGATACCCTTAGTTACGCCACCACGTCAGCAGCGACAACTTGGGCAAACAATGAAATTAGCACCCGCCTTTTGCGAAAGGCGCTGGAAAACACAACTTTTAGAAACCAGTTCATCAACCGGTTTGCGGATCTCCTTAATACATCGCTATCAGTGCATGAGACGACAGCGCGGCTTGATGAGCACATCGCAGTTTATCAACTTGGTGTTCAAGAGCATTTTTCCCGATGGCCTACCTCTATCAATTGGTCAAATGAGGTAGAGCGGATTCGTGGCTATTTGCAGGCTCGTCCTGCTGCGGTGCGTGGGCACATCGTCAATAAATTTGGCCTAGCTGGGACGGTTCAATTGACTGCAGGAGTGACAAATCCAAACCAAGGTGTCGTGACTGTAAATTCCCTGAAGATTGAGTCCGCCACCAGCGGGGTAGGAGCCGATATCACGAATTGGACAGGAACTTATTTCAAAGGCGTTCCAGTGACTCTTAAGGCTGAGGCAAGGCCTGGATATCGATTTTCCGGTTGGTCCCGTAGCACTGCTACGACTGAGACCGTGCATGCTACTGACGTCGCCAGCAATTACACTTCTTGGGCGAACGACAGTAATTTAGGTAGCGGGTTCTTGGGCTGGGTTTTGACAAGTAGCACTGCCAATAATTTAAAGGCGGGGCACTTTTTGCAAATTACTCGAGGCGGATGGGGGCTTTATGCAAACAGCAGTGAGTGGAGTTCTGCCCGGCGGCCTTTCGAGCAGCCTTTGGCTGTCGGTAGAACCTTAGCGGTTCGTCTTCAGCATGGTGCTGTTTCCGAGCCAGGAGTAATCGAGGTTGTTTTGGCTAACAGTGACAGTCAGCCGTTATTCAAATTGGAGCGACGCTGGGATTCTTCATTTTATTGGGTGAATGGACAAGTGACTGGGGTCTCGGTCACAACATCAGTTTTAGACCTAGAATTCATTCTGACTTCCAGTACATCATTCAGCCTTAAGCTTACCCCTGTTGGGGGTGCCCCCTCCACTGTGACTGGAGCCTTGATCAGTCATTCCAACGCAAATATTACGCAAGCCATTTTCAAGAACTACTCAGCCGGTTTTGGCGGAGGAGCAGACTTTTTTGTTACAAGCATGCGAATCACCACGCCTGGATCCACGATAGGGGGCAGTTTTTCATCTTACGGAACCAACCCGGTGTTATCGGAGACCTTTTCTGGAGATGCTATCTATCGAGCCTCTTTCGTGGTTGAGCCCGCTACAACCTTGGCGATTGTGCCACCAGCGGTTAGTGCAGCTGGAACACCGCTAGGGGTCATTCAGGTTCGTGCTGTAAATTCAATCGGTGATGCGGATGGGAACTACGAAAGCGCCGTTACCCTAACAGTCACTAGCTCATCAGGCTCAAGTCAGACATATACGTCCAATGCCGTCAACGGGGTGGCCAGCTTCGCAGGGCTAATCCTGCCAGCCGCAGGACCCTACAGCCTGAATGCAACATCCGGTTCCTTGAGCGCGGCACCTCTGGCTTCTCTGAACGTCAATGCCACTGCGGTTTTTCTGCCTACGAATAGTGCTGTATGGCAAGTTCCCACCAACTGGGATAGCGGAACGATTCCCAATGGAACTCGAGCTGCGGTGACAATTCCTGCTAGTCTGACTGGTGCTCGAAACATCACGAACAGTGCTCCGCTAACAGTTTCTTCGATTCATTTTTCGAACAGCACCAGCGCAAATCAGAACAAGATCAATGGGACAGCGGGGCAGGTTCTTACTTTCGCTTCGGAAGGAGGTACCTCCTCAGTCACAGTAACGGGAAGTGGAATTGGGTATGGAAATATTGAAGTTGCGGGCGGAGTCGTGCTTTCGAATGCACTTGTTTTGGATGTTCAAAACATCGCCACTGGCAACACGGAATACGGCGCATTGCGACTTCAGGGCAACTGGAGCGGATCCGGAAAAATTATCAAGCGTGGTCCTGGCATTGCGGGTATCACTGGCGGAGGAAAAACTTTCTCAGGGGATATTGTGGTGGAGCAGGGTGTTCTAACCTTTAGCGAGCCTGCCATTACAGGAAATAACGTGACCAACTATACGGTGCAAAGTGGCGGCCAATTAAGACTTAGCTCCTCAGGAAATCCACGTAACTATCTTTTGAAGGGACCCCTCCTTCTTGCGGGCTCGGGTCGAAGCGGTGTTTCGGACAACGAAAATCAGGGGGTACTGGGGGCACTTAGGTTGGAAACCGGCAGCAGCGGAACAGTGGCAGTGTTGACCAACCGCGTAGAGCTGACGGCCAACGCGGACATTCACGTGCCTGCGACGAATACGATCAGTCTTTTAGGGGAATTGACAGGAAGTGATGTGTTGACCAAGTCAGGAGGAGGAACTCTTTCACTCGGGACCAACACAACAACATTTTCGGGGAGTATTCAGGTGAATCGAGGAATTCTAAACTTAGATGGTGTTCAGCTAACCAATCTCCTGTCCATGAACCTTGCGAATGGGACCGCTTTAATGGGAAGGGGGGCAATTTCTGGAGGGGTAATCGTCCAGGAAGGTGCTGTTTTGGAGAGCAGCCAAGGAGCCACTCCAGGTTCAGCCCCTCTCGCAGTAGGCGGATTTGTGGTACAGGGGCCTTCTATTCTCAATCTAAAGTTTGTCGGAACACCGACATCGGGTATTTATCCAGTCATGACATGTGCTTCGGGGATTGAGGGTTTGTCTTATCTGACTTTGATGGGTGTTCCCCCTGGGTTGAGTGCAAATCTGATTCAGCAGGGAAACACCGTTTCTGCCATTCTTTTTTCTTCTCCTTCTGAAGCGTGGCTATTGAAAAACGCTTTGCCTTTGAATGGTTTGGGGGCAGGAGATTGGTCGGGAGACCTCGACGGAAATGGTCTCTCTTTAATGGAGGAGTATTTCTTTGGAGTTGACCCTGCAACTCCTGTCTCGGGTTCAGGCCTGCTCCAATCAGAGGTCGAGCCCGCAGGACCCACCCTTTCGGTTCTTTATCGTAGAAATAAGACCGCAACAGATTTAACCGGAACTGCTGTTTGGAGTGCTACTCTTGAGTCGGCAAGTTGGTCATCCTCGGGAATTACAGATATTCAAGTTCAAAATGGTTTGGATTATGAGATGCGGCGGGCCTCTGTTCCGATTCTTCAAGGAGAGAGCAGAAAATTTATGAGAATCAGAATTGAAAAGCCCTAGTCCTGCAGGGGCATGGAAGTTTGTGTTCAAGAAACGTCCCCGTTAGAAGCCAGAAAGGAGGGATGTTTTTGCGGGTAAGTTCAGATCTGCCTTGTGGCATGAAATCTGCTATTCAAGGACATGTCCAAAGCCCAAACCAAAAGAGTAAAGAAGGTCAAAAGGGCCTCTCTTCTTGCAGGTTTGGCTGAGTACGGTCCGGCGAAGGTTTTTGATGAGATGGCGGAAGGGAGGGGCAGGGTTCGCCGGGTGTATGAAGGATTGAGGGATTCCCTGCAATTGGTGGACCCGGTCCGTTTGGCGGAGGGGCGAGCGTCCTTAGAGGCCTCTTTTTTGTGTCGCGAAGTCTGTCAGGATTTGGCTCATGCGATGATTTCCCTTTGTCGATTGGTGAAAATTCCCGCCCGATATGTCAGTGGGTACGTTTACTCGGGGGATCGGGGTGAAATGCGTGGAGCTGAGGCAAGTCATGCCTGGGTGGAAGTGCATCTGGGCGAGGCGGGGTGGTTGGGACTCGATCCGACGAATCGTTGTCACGCAGGGGAAATGCACATTAAGGTCGCCCATGGGAGGGACTATCGGGATGTGCCTCCCCTGAGCGGAAATTACCATGGAAATGTGCAAGGCACGTTGGCCGTGACGGTAGCGGTCCGAAAAGTCTAAGAAACAAGAAGTTTAGCTAGCGGCTTGGGTAGGGGGGATGTGAAGCGAAGCTCTTGGGATGTTACGGGATGGATCAATCGCAGGAAGGAGGAGTGCAGACCAAGGCGACCTGCGGGATCACTTTTTGCACCGTACTTTTCGTCTCCGATGATTGGGCAACCCAACGAAGAGAGTTGAACGCGGATCTGATGGCGCCGACCTGTTTCGAGTGTGAGCTCCACGAGTGAGCGGTGACGATTGTGTTTGAGAACGCGGTAGTGGGTGACGGCGTGGCGGGTGAGGGCGGAGGCAGGACGAATAAAAACCTTAAAGGGGTTTGATTCGTCCAGATCGGATTCAAGAGTTCCTGCTTCTTGGGGCAGACGTCCCTCAACGACCGCTTCATACTTCTTTTCAAACTGATCCCATCGACTTTGGAGGATTTCCTTGGTTTCGGGGGTTTTCGCGAAAACCATTAGACCTGAGGTTTGGCGATCGAGGCGGTGAACGATCCAAACCCTCTCTTTGGAGCGGGGATGAGCTTGCCGGACATATTCGGTAAGCTGGAAGTACGCGGTCTTCTCGGGCTCCGCCTCACTGGCGATACTCAGCAGGTTCTCGGGTTTGGAAATGACGAGGAGGTGGGCGTCCTCGTAAAAGATTTTAATGCCTGAGGGCAGACTAGTTTTTGGGGCGGCAAAACGATCGGATCGAATCGAGACAGAATCTCCGATGGCTACGGGATGATTGAACTGGGATACAGGACGGCCATTGACTGTGACGGCTTGGAATTTGAGCCATGTTCGGATCTGTTTTTTCTTCTCCTCCGGCCATGCCTTGAACATCTGCTCCAGAAGGGGACCTGGTTGAGAGGCTAGGAACGGCTTGGGCATTGGGTCATCTTGGCGGAAAAGTCGCTTCAAGGGAATGTTTGGAGATTGGTCGAAAAGGGCAGGAGAGGTAGGGTTGTCGGATGAGGATTCTGTTTTTAGGGGACATTGTGGCCGAGCATGGCCGGGAGGCTCTGCGGGACATGATGCCTCGGCTGATCGAGGAGTTTGCCCCTGATTTCATCGTGGTGAATGGGGAGAATGTGGCGGGTGGAAACGGGATTACCCCTAAGCTCGCATACGATATTTTTCGGGCGAAGGTGGACGTGATCACTCTGGGGGATCACTGTTGGGACCAGCGGGAAATCATGAGTTTCTTTGCTGAGGAGCCCCGATTGATCCGACCGTTTAATTTTCCCGGCACCTGTCCTGGGAAGGGGTTCATTGTGGTGACGGGAAACGGAAAAAAACTGGGGGTCGTCAATGCGATGGGGCGGACATTTATGAAAGCGGATGTGGACAATCCTTTTCTTCTGATGGATCCGATTCTCGAAGAGATCCGTAAGGAGACAAAAACAATCCTGGTAGATTTTCATGCCGAGACGACTTCGGAGAAGATTGCTTTCGGGCATGCGTTCGATGGAAAGGTTTCGGCTGTGGTGGGCACTCATACTCACGTGCAGACAGCAGATGAGAAAGTTTTGCCTGGAGGAACGGCATACATTACGGATGTGGGGTTTTGCGGGGCTCATGACTCGGTGATCGGGCGAGAAAAAAGTTTTATTGTGGATCGGTTTCGGACCTTGATGCCTGTGAAAATGCACCTAGCTACGGGGGGGATTCAACTGGATGGGGTGGTGATCGATCTGGATGAGGAGACGGGCAAGGCGACGGCGATTCAGAGGATTCAACGACCGAAGTGAATCGGGTTGAACCGCTGAGTGTGTCTGCGCTGACGGCGCAGATTAAGGAGATTCTGGAGGATCAGGTGGGGGAGGTTTCAGTGCAGGGTGAGATTTCTAATCTGAGGCATCAATCTTCTGGGCACTACTACTTCACCTTGAAGGATGAAGGGTCCCAGATTCCGTGTGCGCTGTTTAAGGGGTCGGCATTGCGTTTAGGAGTGCAACCGCAGGATGGGGCGAAGGTGGTGGCAGAGGGGGAAGTGTCGGTGTATGCGCCTCGCGGGGCGTATCAGTTGATCGTCAGAAATCTCAAACCTGCTGGAAAAGGGGATTTGCACCAACGATTTGAAGATTTGAAAAGGAAGCTGGAGGCAGAGGGACTTTTTTCCGCGGAACGGAAGAGAGAGATTCCTGATTTTGTGGAGCGGGTGGTGCTGGTTACAAGTCCGACTGGAGCGGCGGTTCGGGATGCGATTCATGTCCTGCAGAGAAGATGTCCTCGGGTTCAGTTGGCGGTGTTTGGAGTGAAGGTTCAGGGTGAGGGGGCTGCGGAGGAGGTAGCGGAGGCGATCGAAGAGATTGGTCGAAGAAAAATGGCGGATGTGGTGCTGGTCGTAAGAGGAGGAGGAAGTTTGGAGGATTTGTGGGCGTTCAATGAGGAGGTGGTGGCGAGGGCGGTGGTGGCGAGTCCGATCCCGGTGATCAGCGGAGTCGGGCATGAGACGGATTTTACGATTTGTGATTTTGTTGCGGATTTGAGGGCGCCGACTCCCTCAGCTGCGGCTGAGGTGGTCAGTCGGCCGGACGAAGATTGGCGGGAAGAGGTTCGGGAGTGGACGGAAAGATTTCATGAGGCTACCCTGCAGTTCTTGGAGGAAAAGAAGAGGCGCGTGGGGGATTTGGCGGGAAGTTATGTGTTTCGAGAGCCCGGAAAGATGGTGGAGATGAGTAGTCAAAGAGTGGACGAACTGGCGTTGCAGTTGAGTCGGGGGCTGGAAAGCGGTTGGCGTTATCGGAAACAAGCGGCTGAGGGCTTGCTGGTGCGGTGGGCGGCGTTCCGGCCTGAACAAAGGTTGAGGGAGTTCTCACTCCGTGTTCGGGCGGCGATGGATCGTTTGCGGGCAATGGGCCCGGAAGAGACACTGAAACGCGGGTATGCACTGGTTCAATCACTGGATGGAAAACTGATCCGAGGCGTGGCGGCGGCGAAGAAACAAGGCGAGCTGGTGGTTCGGTTCTCGGATGGGAAACTTGGGGTTAAGGTAACCGGAAAATAATTTATCCGGTTTGGCACAATTTTTACCTTCAAAAAGTTTTACGTGCTGATTGGCATGGGTTTACGCACAGCCACATGCATTGACAAGCTGGTGAGGATTTAAGAGTCCGATAAAAATACACCCTAGATAATTTAAGTTTCGATGTTAATCTTATCAACATGAGGGATTTGCGCAGGTAATCGCATATTAATTTTAGATTTTAACGAGATTGTATTTTCTTGAAGAGAATTAAAATTAGATTCTTAGAAAACGCTACTGAAAAGCGAAGTGCAGAGTGGGCATTGCTAATACAGAAAAGGGTGCTTAACTGATTATACGTGTGTCATTACCGTCATGACATTTTTTTGTTTTGATATTGATAGGTCATTCATTACAGGCAGGGACAATCATTTTCCTTATAAATTAACTCCAGAACAAAGAATGAATCAGAAGCCAATCCCTATTTTTCCGCTCCTCTGGCTTCGGTGGCTCCTATGCGGGACTTTTGCGGTCTATGGGGTCGAGTCTTCCAATGCAGATGTGCTCCTTTACGATTTTCTGCAGAACAACAACACTAGTTACACCGGTTCCGGCTATACTTACAACGCACTCCCTTTCAGGGACAACATGGAGAAGTTGGCTCAGCGGTTTGTCACTCAAGCAGATGGAAGTGTCATCACCGGAATTAAGTTGAATCTCTGGACTTGGCCATACAACCCTGGAACTTTTACGGTAAAAATCTTTTCGGATAACTCCAACTCGGTTGGAACTCTCGTTGCCACGGTAGGGACGCGAGACCTCTCATCTATTCCCACTGAAATCCCTGGCACACTGACCCCCACCGTGTTTAGCGCTCTAAACATTCGACTGGCGGCTAGTACATCTTACTGGATCGTAGTGGAAAATAGCTCGGGGGTGGTCGGCAGCAATATGTACTGGGGCTTTGGGGGGCTCGGGGCTAATGCTTTCGTGTCCAATCCCACCACGGCTGCGAGGTTTAACTATTACAACCAACAATGGGGAAATTTATTTCTTCCAGCGTTAGGCATGCAGATTTCAGCTGCGACTGCTCCGTCAGGGCCAATCGTGCCCAGCGTGTCTACACCCCCAACTGCGTCCAGCATCGCTTACGGACAGTCCCTTTCTGCGGCCTCGCTATCAAGTGGTTTGGCCACGGTGCCGGGCACAGTGCTCTCGGTGCCAGGAACGTTTACCTGGAGTAATCCGAGTTCCACGCCGGCAGTTGGCACAAGCCAGCAGACCTACATCTTTACACCAACGGACACAGTCAACTATCAGGCCACCAGTGGAACGGTGAATGTCACGGTGGCCAAAGCGACGCCTGTGATCAGTGCTGCGCCCGCCGCTACTACAATTACCTATGGGCAGACGTTAGCTTCGTCGACGCTGAGTGGTGGAGTTGTGGCAGGAGGTGTAGCTGGAAGCTTTGCTTGGACGACACCTTCAACGGCGCCGAATGCGGGCACGGCGACTTATTCCGTGACCTTCACGCCAAGCAACACTGTAAATTATAATACGGCAACCGTTGCGGTGAGTGTGACAATAAGCAAGGCGACGCCAGTGATCAGCGATTTGCCCGCCGCCACTGCAATTACCTACGGGCAGACGTTAGCTTCCTCAGCACTAACGGGTGGACTCGCTGCAGCAGGTGTGACCGGCACCTTTGGGTTTACCACACCTTCAACGGCACCGAATGCTGGCACTCGCATTCAAGGGGTAACGTTCACGCCAACGGACAGTGACAATTACAATAGCGTGGTAACCACGGTGAACGTGACGGTGAACAAGGCGACTTTGGCGGGAGTAACTTGGCCGTCTGCATCTGCGATCAGCCGTGGGCAGGCTTTGAGCGAGGTAACGCTTACTGGTGGTTCGGGGAATGGCACCTTCGCGTTCACGACCCCCTTGATGGTTCCGAATGCTGGGCCATCCCAAAGCTTTAATGTGATGTTCACTCCTGCTGATGCAGATAACTACAGCATATTGATTGCACCGGTGAGTGTGACGGTGGACAAGCTCACGCCCACGATCCTTACCGTTCCGACCGCAACACCCATCACGTATGGCCAGACATTAGCCGACTCCACCCTGATGGGTGGGTTGGGCTCGGTATCGGGCAGCTTTGCCTGGGTTAACGCGGACACCGCCCCGGATGCTGGCACGGCAGCGCAGGACTTTGTGACATCGCAGGCCTTTGTTTTTGTTCCTGAGGACACCATGAATTATGATTCTGTCATCGGGTCGGTACGGGTAGAGGTTAGCCAGGCCGTTGCCACGGTGGCCTTGGACAACCTGTCCGCCGATTACGACGGAACCCCTAAGGTCGTTTCCGTCACCACCACCCCGCCAGGGCTGCTGGTCAACGTGACCTACAATGGCCAATCGTCCGCCCCAGTTGGGGCGGGAAGCTATGAGGTTCTCGCTACCATCGACGATGCGAATTACGCCGGCTCGAAGAGCATGATCCAGACCATCGCCCCTAAGACCGTTACGGTGACCGCGGCTGCCAAGAGCAAAGAGTACGGGGAGGAGGATCCGGAGCTCGCCTATTTGTCTTCCGGATTGTTGGGGTCCGACGTCTTTACGGGGAGCCTGGTGCGCGAACCAGGGCAAAATGCCGGCACGTATGCCATCAATCAGGGGAGCCTCAGCGCAGGGGGTAACTACACCATCGATTATGTGGGAGCGGTTTTCACCATCACGGCGGCGGCTCTTCCCGAGGTGGCATGGAATGTTTTCCCGCCCGCGAGTCTTGAATACGATGGCACGGCCAAGACTTTCATGGCACTCGCGGGAGGCGCGGGACCCTCTCAATACAGCAGCACGGTATTTACTTATCTCTACGAGGGGCAAAACGGCACGAGTTACGCTGCCACGGCCACCGCACCCACTCAGGTGGGGAATTATCGCCTGACCACAACCGCCAGCGGAAATTATACGGGATGGAGGCAAACAGATTTTGCCATCACCCCGAAGCTGCTGACCGTCTCGGGACTCACGGCGGTGTCCCGGGCGTACGACGGCACGAGGGATTGTAGCCTGACCGGAACGCCCGCTTACGACGGATTGGTGGGAGGGGAGGAGTTTGCGGTTCTGGGTGCCGTCACGGCGACCTTTGCGGATGCCCAAGCGGGAACCAACAAGGTGGTTGCGGTCACCGGTCTGGTGGCCCCCACGGGCAACTATCAGGTGACGCAACCTTCTCTGCTTGCGGATATCACCAAGGCCACCTTGGTCCCGGTATGGAGCGGGGCGACATCGGTTGTGTTCGACGGAAATCCTCACGCTCTCACGGCCTCGACCACTCCCGTCACCTCGGTGAGCGTGACCTACGACGGGTCGACCACGCCGCCGACGCAGGTCGGAATCTATGCCGTGGTGGCCACTGTATTGGATGACAACTATGAAGGGACGGCGTCTTCCTCCTTGATAATCCAGGCTAAATCCGTGACAAGCTGGGCGGAGGAATCTGGGCTCACGGGCGCGGCCGCGGCCCCGACGGCAGATCCGGACGGGGACGGATTAAACAACGCCACGGAGTTTGCCTTCGGAACTGATCCAGCAGGGAATGGAAGCAGCAAGACTTGCGAAATGCTTCCGGTCAACTCAGGAACACTTGGGGTAACCTTCCTTAGGCGAATTTCCTCTGCGGAGGCCACCTATCAGGCACGGGTTTTAACGGATTTATCGGCCGGTTTTTCAAGTGGCACCCTCCTGACGCCCGTACCCTCCGCGGACCAAACCGGAGTTCCGTCCGGCTACGAGCGGGTGGAGGTTCAGGCACCTATAAACGGCGAGCGTGGATTTATTCAGATTAAGGCGAACGTGCCGTAGTTGATTCGTTTTGCGTTTTTTAATAGGGAATAGAGCTGGACGCGGAGTGGGTTAAAGAGGAATGATTTTATATGGCAAAAATGGGCAAAACAGCGGGGGAGCCTACTTTTGAGGAAAATCTCAAGCAGTTGGAGGGGTTAGTGGAGCAGATGGAGTCTCCCGAACTTCCGCTTGAGACGATCGTGGAGAAATATGAAACGGGTATGAAGCTGGTTGCGGCATGCAATGAGAAGCTAAAGGCGGCCGAGAAGCGTATCTTGTTGTTAACTAAGAAGAAAGACGGGTCAATTGAGGAAGGGGAGTTGGAGGAGATGGGTGGGGAGCCTCACAAATCGGTGCATGGAAAGAAGGCTGGTCGAGGAGCCCCAGATCTGCTCATCTAACCAGCTTCCCATGGCAACCAAACTGTTGGATCAGATCAAGGGCCCGGCCGACGTTAAGAAAATCCCCCTAGAGGAGCTTCCGAAACTCGCAAAAGAGATTCGTGAAGAGTTGATTGAGGTTTTAAGTAAAACGGGTGGCCATTTGGGGCCAAACCTAGGAGTGGTGGAGTTAACGATCGCACTTCATCGTGTTTTTGATACTCCGACCGATCATTTCATTTTTGACGTCAGTCACCAGGCCTACGTTCACAAGCTTTTGACGGGTCGGCGGGATCGGTTTCATACGATCCGGCAACAGGGCGGGTTGAATGGGTTCATGCTTCGGACGGAAAGCGAACACGACTGTTTCGGTGCAGGGCACGCAGGGACCGCTCTTTCGGCGGCTTTGGGAATGGCATCAGCCCGAGACATGCGGGGCGGCAAGGAGCATGTGGTGTGTCTGGCGGGGGATGCGGCCTTCACCTGTGGCGTGACGTTTGAAGCGTTGAACAATGTTTCCCATCACACCAAGCGACTGATCACGATCCTGAACGATAATAAGTGGTCGATCGACAAGAACGTGGGTGCGATCGCCGGGTATTTAAACAAGATCACAACCGATTCGCGTTTCATTCATCTTCACGAAAGGGCGGCCCACTTTATTGAAAAAATCGGTGGATCCAAGGCGCTGAAAGTGGCTCGGAGAGCCGAAGAGCATGTGAAGGGGATGATTTTCCCAAGCGTGATTTTCGAGGAGTTGGGAGTGACCTACTACGGACCTGTGGATGGGCACGATATTCCGAATCTGATCAAGATGTTCGAGTTTCTGAAAACACAAAATTTCCCCGTGATCCTTCATGTGGTCACGACCAAGGGCAAGGGGTATGAACCAGCTTTAGCGAAGCAGAAAAAGTTTCACGGTCTTGGACCGTATGATCCCGAGACGGGCGAGACCAAGGCGCTTGGCCAACCCACCTACAGCGAGGTCTTTGCCGATCACCTTTCCAAAATGGCGGACAACGATCCCAGAATCGTGGCGATCACAGGCGCGATGCCTAACGGGACGGGCCTCGACCGATTCCAACCCAAACATTTGGACCGATATTTTGACGTAGGTATCGCGGAGGAGCACGCGGTGCTTTTTGCGGCCGGAATGGCAACCAAAGGGTTTAAACCCTTCTGTGCGATCTACTCGACCTTCCTGCAGAGGGCCTACGACCAGATTATTCATGACGTTTGTCTACAGAACCTGCCTGTTGTGTTCTGTATGGATCGGGGAGGTCTTTCAGGGGATGACGGTCCGACTCACCACGGACTCTTCGATATTTCCTATTTGCGGGGTGTTCCAAACCTGATTCACATGTCTCCGAAGGACGAGGATGAGTTTGTGGACATGCTCTATACGGCAAGTTTGCATGCAGGCCCTGTGGCGATTCGATATCCCCGAGGTGTGGGGCCGAATGCGACGATCAAGAAAACTCCGATGGCCCTGCCGATCGGAAAAGCAGAGGTGATTCGGCATGGGCAAAAGGTTGTGATCTGGTCGTACGGTCAGATGTTGCCGATGGCGATGCAACTTTCCGATGATTTGAAAAAAGAGGAGGGAATCGAGGCGGCTGTGATTAATGCGCGGTTTGCCAAGCCGATCGATACCGCCCTATTGCAGCTTTTCGGACAGAGTGCGGATGTGATCGTGACTTTTGAGGATCACGTCATCAAGGGAGGCTTTGGAAGTGGCATCTTGGAGGAGGTCTCCAATTTGGGCATGACGACCCCCGTGGTTCGGATCGGTTGGCCTGATGAGTTTGTGGATCATGGTAAGCCGGATGATTTGAGGGTGCGGTACGGACTGAGCGTGAAGGCGGCGAAGGAAAAGCTGTTGCCTCACTTGGCCAAGATCAAGGGGACAGCCCGTAAGTCCCAGCCGGTAGCGGCTTGATCCCAAAGGGGATCTGCGCTCTGCTATTTTTATGAAGATCGTTCTCGCCTACTCCGGAGGTCTCGATACCTCTGTGTTGCTCGCTTGGCTCAAGGAGACATATCGGGCTGAGGTGATTGCTTTTTGTGCGGATATTGGTCAGGACGAGGAGTTACATGGGCTTAAAGCCAAGGCAGCCAAGACAGGGGCATCCAAAATCTACATTGATAATCTTCAGGAGGAATTCGCGAAGGATTTTATCTTCCCGATGATGCGGGCGGGAGCGATCTATGAAGGACAATATTTTTTAGGCACTTCCATTGCTCGGCCTCTGATTGCGAAGCGAATGGTCGAGATTGCACGAAAGGAAAAAGCCCAGGCCATTGCTCATGGAGCGACTGGGAAGGGGAACGATCAGGTTCGGTTCGAGCTGACCTCCGCGGCTTTGGCTCCGGATGTAGAAGTGATTGCTCCCTGGAGGGATGAACGGTTCCGGAAACGGTTCCCAGGAAGAGCTGAGATGATCCGGTACTGTGAGCAGAGGAATATTCCTGTTCAAGCGACTGCCAAAAAGCCGTATTCGATGGATCGGAATCTCCTCCACATCTCCTATGAGGCAGGGATTCTAGAGGATCCGTGGTTTAATGCGTTCGCGCCGGCGAACAAGAAGATGTTCACCCTTTCGGTTTCGCCTGAGGACGCGCCCAACAAGGCGGAGTATGTAACCTTGGAGTTCCGAAAGGGCGATTGCATTGCGGTGAATGGGAAAAAACTATCGCCCCTAGGGATCATGAGAGCGCTGAACAAGCTGGGTGGAAAACATGGGGTGGGGCGGGTGGATATGGTGGAGAACCGATTTGTGGGAATGAAGAGCCGGGGCGTCTACGAGACTCCAGGCGGTGCGATCCTTCATTTTGCCCATCGGCAGATGGAAAGTCTGACGATGGATCGCGAGGTCATGCATCTGCGGGACAGTTTGATCCCCAAATATAGCGAGTTGGTATACTACGGTTTCTGGTTCGCACCCGAACGGTTGGCTCTTCAGGCCTTGGTGGAGGAAAGCCAGAAGAGTGTAACGGGAACTGTGAGGGTGAAGTTATATAAAGGGGGAATCTACGCGGCAGGCAGAAAGTCGAGACTGAGCCTCTACAACCCAGAGATTGCCACGATGGAGGCGGATCCGACCAAGGCCTACAATCAGGATGATGCGACAGGATTTATTCGGTTGAATGGATTGCGACTCAAAGTCGCGGCAAAGGTAAAAAAGAAGTAATTTAGCGCCGGCGTGCGCCGAAGGTGTATCCGCGATGGGTGCGGACTCCCCTCATACGGGTCTGGGCCACGGTATGACCCTCTTCAAACAGTGCAGTGAAACGGTAGGGGAAGTTTTCCAGTTTCTTTCGCGGTAGCTTTTGCCCAAGCATGCGTTCAATGGCCTCTACGTGGGGAAGTTCTTCGGCAACAAAGAGGGTCAGGGCATCTCCCTCTTTTGCGGCACGACCTGTTCGACCGATACGGTGTACATAATCTTCCGGGTGCTGAGGCACGTCGTAATTAATCACATGGGTGACGCCGGCGATATCGAGTCCGCGAGCTGCAATATCGGTCGCCACAAGAATGGGGTATTTACCTGAACGAAAGCCAGCAAGGGCTTCCGTGCGCTCTGTCTGAGATCGGTCTGAGTGAAGAACTCCTACGGGATGGGGAAGGTTGGAAAGACTTCCGGCCACGCGGTCGGAGCCCATTCGGGTGCGACAAAAGACGATGACGCTTTCGTAGTGCGTTTTTTCGAGAAGGCCGAGAAGGAGTTCGTGCTTTTGGTCGGCGGCGACAGGGTAAAGCGCGTGGGTAACGGTTTCTGCGGCCGATTGACGAAGACCGATTTCGACCGTGACGGGCTCTTTCAAGGCCCACTGGGTAAGCCGTTCGATTTCGGGAGGGATCGTGGCGGAGAAAAAGAGAGTTTGGCGTTTTTCAGGGCATAGGGAGACGATGCGTTTGACGTCGGGAAGGAACCCCATATCGAGCATGCGGTCCACTTCATCCAGTACGAGGTGGGTGAGATTCCCGAAGTTAAGGTCGCCTTGGCCGGCGAGGTCGAGGAGACGGCCTGGCGTGGCAACGAGGATATCGATGCCTCGTTGGATCTGCTCCCGTTGGGCGCCATACCCGACGCCGCCATAAATCAATCCGATTCGAAGTCCGGTGTGTTTCGAGAATTTTTGGAGGGCTTCACAGACTTGGTCGGCCAATTCGCGGGTGGGTTCAAGAATGAGGGCGCGGAGTTTCCCGGGTTTTTCTAGGTGCTGAAGAATGGGGAGGGCAAAGGCGGCAGTTTTTCCCGTACCAGTTTGAGCGGAGCCAATGATGTCTTTTCCTAATAAGGCAATGGGTATGGCCTGAGCTTGAATTGGCGTAGGCTCCTTGAAGCCGAGATCTTGGGTCGCTTGAAGTACGGAGGCCGAGAGGCCGAGAGAGGCAAAATCCACTCAATATCCTAGTCCAGATGGTGGGGGGTGAGCAAGCGGGAGACAATACGATGGACGCAGAGAGGAGTTGTTTTTAAGGTATTTAACTCATGAAGTCTGCTTATGAACTTGCGATGGAGCGTCTTTCGTCGCAGGAACCAACCCGCAAAGTTTCGGATGCGTTGAAGAAGATCTTGGCTGAGATCGACACCACCTATCAGGCTAAGATTGCGGAGCGGGAGACTTTTCTTGGGACCAAGATTGCCGGGGCCCGTGCGGTCGGGGCGCATGAGGAAGCAGCTATTCTACAGGAAGAACTGGCACGGGATTTGCGGGGTATCCGTGAAGAGTGGGATCGGAAAAAAGAGCAGGCGCGTTCAGCCAACTGATCGAATGGGACCGATTCCAGAGCCGAAGGGAAGGGTGGAGCGCATTCTGTTGCGCTGGGCGAGGGCTCTGATTCGGAGTCAGCGCAAGGTTCTCTGGGTAAGTTTGGCCTTGGTGGTGGTTTCCGGGGTGATTGCAGGGACACGTTTGGTGGTGAGAAACAGCACAATGGATTTGATTCGTAAGGAATCACCGGTTTTCAAAAAATATCTGGCGTATGCGGACGAATTTGATGTCCGGGATGAGATCGTCGTTGTCCTGAAAAGCGATGATCTAAAGGCCAGTCGGAGCGCGGCGAATGCCCTAGCGGAAAAGCTCAAGGCAGAGAAGGGGATCGACCGGATTTATTATCGGCATGATTTCACTCCGATGGCGGACCGGCTTTTGCTTCTGGCGAATGAGGAGCAACTCACGGGAATTCGGAGGCAAATGGAAGAGCTGGCCGCTCTTGTCAAAGGGAACAAGCAAGCCCTGAACCTAAACGGAATTCTAGCGGAGGCTTCTGCGAAATTTAACGACCCATATCTTCGGAAATCTTCTAGCTGGCAGGAATTTATTCCGTTCATTGAGGAGTTCGTCCGTAATCTGAAACGTTTGGCGAAGGATTTGGAAACGCCAGCCGAGGCTTTGGAGAAGGGGAGTTTGGGCGAACTTTCCGAATTTGAGGCAGATCTTTTAAAGAACGAATACCTGAGTCTTGGGGAGGACGGGAAAACCATCATGATGTTGCTGCGTCCCTCCAAGAAAGAGGAGGAGAGCGCGACTCCGTACTCAGGGGTGATTCATCGGGTGAAGAAAATGGTTAAGGAAAACCGCCCTCTTTTCCCTGGTGTCACGATGGGGGTGACAGGCGAGCCGGTTCTTTTGGACGATGAACTGCGGCAAAGCGAGGACGACATGAAAATTGCGACCGTGATCACCCTGGCCCTGATTGCGATCATGTTCTTTTTTGCTTACGGCGAATTCTCCCGCCCCCTTCTCGCCTTGGTCGCGCTATTGGCCAGCATTGTGATTTGTCTCGGAGTGACGGCAGTCACGATTGGGCATCTCAACATTATTTCCCAAGCTTTCATTGTCATGATTCTGGGGCTGGGGATTGATTTCGGGATTCAGTTTCTCGGACGGTATGAGGAAGAAATGAGCGTGGGCAAAAGTTCCGCGGAGGCGGTAGAGATCACCATGATGAGCACGGGGAAGGCCTTGCTCACGGGTGGAGGGACAACGGCGATCGCTTTTTATGCGATGTGCTTCAATGACTTTATCGGGCTGACCGAGTTGGGATGGATTGCGGGAGCCGGGGTTTTGCTTTCTTTGGTCGCCAGTCTATCCATTCTCCCGGCCCTGCTGCTTTGGCGCGACCGGAAGGGGGACGTTCCAGTCGGAAAAATGCTCAAGTTCGGTTATGGAGGGAACTTGGATCGGACGATCACCTCGCATCCCTATATCGTTTTGACCTTTGCCGCTGTCGTCAGTTTTTTTGCTTGGGGAGAGGCCAAAAAAGTGACTTTCGACCACAACCTTTTGCATATTCAGAACCCGAAAATGGAATCGGTCAAGTTGACGCGGGAATTGCTCGATACCGGAAAAGGATCCGTCATTTATGGGGTGGTCGTGGCCAATAGTGTTCAGGAAGCGGACACTTTGGCAGACCAGTTGCGACAGCTCCCTACCGTCAGCAAGGTTCGGACTTTGGGGGATCTGGTACCTCGGGATCAGAAAAAACGGATGGATGAGGTCGCCCGTATTTCGAAAGTAGCAGGGGAAATCACCCTTGGAACCGGGTCGGGCCAACCCGTGGACGTTCCGAAAGCGAAAAAGGACTTGGAGTTTCTCCTGGAGTCCTCCCAAGAAGGAGCCAAGCAGGCAAAGCAGTACCTTGGGCTTTCGGGTCGCGCGCGACAGGCAGTGACAACCTTTGAGAAGCTGATCCCCCCGTTAGAACGGGCAGTGGCTGCACTGGACAAGCTCACACAGGAGGAGGCAAAAAAAAGACTGGATCGACATCAGGTAAAACTAGTCGGATCGATTTCGCAGAATCTTGGTTGGCTGAAAACCCAGCGAGGGGATCGTCCAATCTCAGTCGGTGACCTGCCGCCGGAGCTTAAGGAGCGTTACCTTTCCAAAGGCGGAAAGATTTTGATCGAAGTGGAGCCGTCTGTGGATGTGTGGGAAAGAAAACCAAATGAGGATTTTGTTCGCGATCTGGAAAAAGTCTCCTCCACCGCAACCGGTACTCCGGTCATGAACCTTGAGTATATCGATCTTTTGAAGCGGAGTTATATTGAGGCCCTTCTTTATGCCATCGGCATCATCGTGGTGATGATCTTTCTCATGTTTCGAAGGATTGAAGACCTTCTTCTCACCCTTTTGCCTCTCGGGGTAGGGGTTCTTTGGATGTTTGGAATCTTGGGGCTGTTCAAAATCCAGCTTGATCCTGCAAACATCGTGACTCTTCCCATGGTCCACGGAATCGGCGTTGCTTACGGAGTGTATGTAATGGATCGGTATCGTGAAGAGAAACGGGTTCGCATCTTTGAATCCAGCACGGGAAAGGCGGTCATTCTTTCCGCCTTAACGACTTTGTTCGGATTCGGATCGATGTTGGTGGGGCAGTATCGCGGTCTCGTCACTCTAGGACTAGTAATGTGCATCGGTATTATCTGTACGCTTACATCGGCAATGGTGCTGTTGCCACAGATTTTGTCCCTGCATGACCGGATGGAGGATGAGGGGAAAGATCCGGGGCCAGGAGACTAAAACTGAAAGTGGTAGGGCTTGAGGCGAGAGGCTAGTTCAGCCAGGACACGATCTTCATCCTTCTGATCCTTTGCGGTGAAAGTAACACTGAAGCGGACATTGGCACCTGCCTCGTCCCAGGGGACGGTCGAAACGAGCTGCTCTTCAATCAGCCATTTTGAAAAGGCTTCTCCGTTGGCGAAACTCTGTGCATTTGCGCCGGTAGCGGATTTTGGGGCTTGGGTATAGAGAAAGAAGGAGCCGGCAGGCTTTAGGGCAGCAAAACCCGCCCCCCGCAGAATCTTGACCAAAGCATCCATTCGACGGCTGTACTTGGCTGATGTGTCGCGAGTGATTTGGGGGTTCTCGAACGCCACTGCCGAAGCATTCTGTACGGCTAAAAACTGACCTGAATCAGTGTTATCTTTCACGTCCGCATAGGCTTTGACCAAGAGGGGATTTCCCGCAACAAAACCGCATCGCCAGCCTGTCATATTAAAGGCCTTGCTGGTGGTATGAAGTTCGAGACCTACGTCTTTCGCTCCAGGGATCGACAGGAAGCTGAGGGGTTTGCCCTCGAAAATAAGGGCGGTGTAGGCGGCGTCATGGATGACGACAAGTTCCTCCTTCTTTGCGAATTCCACAACCTGCTTAAAGAATTCAGGTGTGGCGGAGGCTCCAGTGGGATTATTGGGGTAGTTGAGAACGAGAACCTTAGCTTTGTTGAGAATTTCACGAGGGATCGTATCCAGTCGTGGGAGAAACTTATTTTCTGGGGTGAGGGGCAGAGAGTGAACGACCCCTCCGTAGTAGGTGGCATGGGTGCCGAAGACTGGATATCCGGGAGTAGTCATCAGAACTACATCTCCTGGATCGATGAGGGTGGCAGGTAAAATCGATAGGGCCGCCTTGCTTCCAATCGAGTGAAGTATTTCGGTCTCGGGATCTAGGGAGACTCCGAACACTTCTTTCATGTAGTGAGCCGCGGCGAGCCGTAGTCGTGGGCCGCCATTGTCTGCATATCCCCGATTTTCTGGAAGGGAGGCTTCTTTGGCGAGGCTGGCTACCACTTTGGAATCGGCCATGGAGTCGGGTTCGCCAACTCCAAAATCTAGCAGCTCTTTTCCTGGATGAGCGGCTAGAGCGGCACGCTTGGCGCGCTTGATTCGCTCAAACTTGTAAATCGGGGCTTCTTTGAGGCCGTATCCGGGTCCCCCAATTCTTTGGGCGAAGAGGTTGTGAAGGTAGGTCGACATTTTGTATGCTCCTTAGGACATGAAGGTTATGACAAAACCCGCCGAAATGCAAAAGGCGTCGTCTGGATGGAGGCAACGAGGCCAAACCATTGCTTTCGTTCCTACGATGGGGGCTTTGCATGAAGCGCATGCGGCCTTGATTCGACAGGCGGCCAAAATAGCGCATCGGGTTGTGGTGAGTGCTTATGTGAATCCGACCCAGTTCAACTCCAAGGCCGACTTTGTGGCATACCCAAAGCAGACGGCGGCAGACATGAAAGTTGCAGCTCAAGCAGGGGCGGATGTTCTCTTTCGGCCGCATGATTTGTATGCAAAAGACGCATCCACTTGGGTGGAAGAGGTGGATCGCTCGCAGGGGAGATGTGGGGCGAGGCGAAGGGGGCACTTTCGCGGAGTGGCAACCGTTGTCGTAAAACTACTTTCGATTGTGCAACCCACCTGGATGATTTTAGGAGAGAAAGACGGTCAGCAGTGCGAGGTTCTAGAAAGAGTCATACGGGATCTTTACCTGCCCGTAGAAATTCTTAAGCATTCCACAGTCCGAGAAAAGAATGGGTTGCCCATGAGCTCCAGAAACTTAAGGCTCACAGCGAGCGAGTACACATGCGCGGGCCTTTGGGCAGGAAAGGTCAGAGATGCAGCTCAGGAGGGGGCGCGAGTGGCTGTGAGTCACCTACGCCGATCGTTGCGAGGTCAGAAAGGTGTTCGTTTGGAGTATGCGGAGGTGGTCGGAGGAAAACTTTGGGTAGCGGCACGGGTGGGGAACGTTCGCTTGATCGACCATCGGAAGTGTGGTCGAAAATGATTCGGCTTATCTTCTGTTTCTTTCTTGGTTGGGCTGGATCCTTGCAAGCGCAGCAGGTGTGGGAGATCGTCCGAGTGGGCAGGGTGGATTATGTTTCGTTGGACTCATTTGCAAAGTTTTACGGTTTCAAGATGCCTGAAGAGATTGAGCCGAATCGCCCATTTGTGATGAGTTCTGCTTTCGGGAACCTCACGATGACCTTGGATAGTCGTGAGATGAAGTGGAAGGGCTCGCGCTACTGGTTGAGTCACTCGTTGCGTCGGGAGAGCGATGTCGTGCTGGTGCCGAGAGTGGATCTGGTCAAAACTTTTGATCCTCTTTTGAGGCCGAATGCAGAGATTGCGAAACGTCCTGTCCAAGGCGTGGTGATCGATCCAGGGCATGGGGGAGGGGATGAGGGCACTCGTGCGGCCCGGGGGTTGAGTGAGAAAACGGCGAATTTGGATGTAGCCAAACGGTTGGCCCGATTATTGGATGATGCGAATGTGCCTTGGATCTTAACAAGGACGAAAGACCGTTACCTAGATCATGGGGACAGATCCAAATTAGCCACAGATCGTCCTGGTTTTATTTTCGTGAGCATCCACTTCAATGAAGACTCCAGTCGCTCCTCGGAGGGTTGGGAAACATATAGCCTTTCGCCTCAGTATGCTCCCTCCACATCGTCGGGGGGTAGTTTGGTCGGGGATGAGGATCAGATCTGGCCTGGGAACAGTTACGACCACCATAACTTTCTTCTGACTCAAGCGATTCATCGCTCCGCAGTTCTTTCGACTACGAATGCGCCCTTTGATCGGGGTGTGAAGAGAGCGCGATTTAAGGTTCTGCGTCTCGCTGGGTCTCCTTCAGTTCTTGTAGAGGGGGGATTTATGTCGAATCCAAGAGAGGCCAGTCTTATGCGTACGGAGGGGTATCGCCAGCAGGTGGCAGAGTGGATTTTTAAGGGAGTCATGGCATATCGAAAATCGCAGGAGATGACACCAAGTCCCTCGAGGTTATCGATTGAGCCTAAGGAAAAGACTTCTCCTTCAACTCAGCAGCTCCGTCCTGTTATGAATTTGGAGTCGGTGCCTCCATTCAAACCCAAAGCGGCAGTTTCAAATCCTGTGGTGTCGACGGGCACGAATGCCCAGAATCCCACTCCTGTGTCACAAACCAATGCAGTTGAGGGTGAGGTGCGGCGGGCGGTTCCCGTTACCCCTGTTAAGAAAGGGAATTAGTTATGCCACTTGGTGTTTTTGATTCAGGGGTGGGGGGGTTGACGGTGGTGCGCGCCCTACGTGCTGCTTTTCCTAGCCGGGATATTCTGTATGTGGGAGACACGGCCCGAGTGCCGTATGGAAATAAGTCGGCAGAGACGGTGACGATGTACAGTCGGGAGATCATTCACTTTCTCAAGAAGAAAGGAGCGGATCGGATTGTAGTGGCTTGCAATACAGCTTCAGCTTTGGCGGTGGGAAAACTGGGTGAGGCGGTATCGGTTCCTTTGCATGGGATGATTGAGTCGGGAGTGCGAGCGGCCTTGGAGGTAGCGGGCAGTGGGCCTGTAGGGGTGATTGGCACAGCGGCGACAATCGCAAGCGGCGCCTATCAGACTGCTTTGAGTCAAGTTCGGCCGGATTGGAAAATCTTGGCTCAGGCCACGCCTCTTCTTGCACCGCTCGTGGAGGAGAGTTGGTTGGAGGGTGAGGTTACCGAAAAGGTTGTTCGGCGTTATCTCGAACCAATGATGAGGGAGAAAATTCGGGTGCTAGTGCTGGCGTGCACTCACTACCCCCTTCTGAAGGGGGTTCTTAGAAAGGTTTTGGGATCGGAGGTTGCGTTAGTGGATTCCTCGGAAGCTTGCGCCAAGTCGCTTGAGAGCACGGAGGCAAAAGTTGTGGAGAAGGGTGAGCTGAAGATTTATCTGACGGATGAGCCTGGGCCGTTTTTTGGAAGGGTTGAAAACTTTCTAGGTTCGGGCTCCGTGGGGTCGATTCAGCGGATTGCGCTAGAACCTGTGGTGTAGGAGTTACTCTTCGAAACCACTGTTCCAGCTAGGGGGAACGTGGAGAACGAGAGACTCGGTTGCCCCTGAGGCGCGTCGGACTTTAAACCGGAGGTCAGCCCGTTTTTTGGCGGCGGTTTCGCGTGCAGAAAGGTAGCGGGAGATGAAATCGGACAAATTCTCACCTGCAGGTTGGCCTGCTATTTCGAGGATCGTGTCGCCCCCGCGGAACCCAGCTTTGGCTCCGGGGCTTTCCTTGAGGACGGATAGGATTTGGGGGGTTGGGTTTCCGATAAGGCATAGGCCTTCTGGGAAGTTGGGAATTTCAACAGGGGGGGAGGTGCCGGTGGTGGGTTCGAGAACGAAGCGAAGGTTTTCGGGGGTTGAAAGTTCGAGAGTTCGGCGAAAGTCGATCGGGTTGGTCCAGATGGTTTGGTAGGCGCGATCCATGACCTTGCGTTCCGTTTCGGTCATCAGGCCTTTGGTGGTGACCTTGGGCGCGACGCGGGAGAAGGAGTCCTCGTCAACGCCGCGGCGTGTTTTCTTTTCTCCTTCGGTCAGGGTGACGGGTCGAAAGATGGTGCGGAGGACGGTTCCTGCGGGAAGAATTTTGTCTGGGGCGAGGAGGAGATCTTTCGAGAGGACGACGCGATCGTTTTTGACCTCGAGTGGGAAGGAGAGACCGAGGGCGGGCTCCATCTTTGGATCCCATTCTGTGGCAAAGCCTTGGGTAAGAAGTCCAAAGCAGAAAAGGAGAGTGCAAGAAGTTTTAGGAAACATGGGAAAGTTATGATATTATAACAAGATTACCGGGGGCGTCACGGTTTCGATTCAAACTGGAAGCGACCTGCGGCAAGCCGAGGGCCCGGATTGGTTGGCCTCGTTAAAAAGCCGATCCACAAAAATAAAAGCTAACAACGAGTTGGCCCTCGCAGCCTAAAGTGCTGTGACGTTACTCCTCCGACCCCGGCTAGGGGGAAGTGACGTGTTTGCCGGGTCTGGAAATGGGTGAGCAACCGACCTGTTCCCAGGAACCAACGTGGATGCTACGGAGTACGGGCCAGTGGCAGGGCAACCGGACTCCCGACAATCAAGCTGCCAACAAGCTTGTAGATGCGGGTGGTATCTGGTTTGAAGACGTGGGTTCAACTCCCACCGCCTCCATGTTTCCAATTAGTGGGTGACGCTCGGGGGGATGTGCTCAAAGGAGCTGGCGAATCGGAATTTTGTCAACATCCGGCAGGATACTCTTGGACGGCTCTCATGCATTAAATGCGTTATTGAGGCTTGGGCAGATGGATTTATGTTAAGGCATGTCATTGGAAGCTCCGCCTGAAGTGCCCGTTGAAAAGCCGGCGAAAAATGCCAAGACGGGGGAATACCATTTTTTAGGAAAACACCGCACCATTTTTGCCATTTGCCTCATCGTTGCGGCCGCCGCACACGTTTTAGTTTTGTTGATCTTCGGAACGTACACCCTTTTCAAGGGGTCGACTCCACGAATGCCGTTTACCAGCGAGGGCGGGGTTCCGTCTGAAGATGTGGGAATGGAAGCGCCACCTGAGGTAGCTCCGGAGACGATGGAAGAAACGGCGGTGGAATCGACCCCCAGCCCATCTGATTCTCCTGCAGCGGATACAGATATGGTTCTTGCTGTGAGCGGGATGGTAAGCCCGTCAATGTCCATCAACGCTGCTCCTCCGGTTTTGGCGCCCCCATCCGCAACTGGAGCGGAAAAAATAGTAAGCAAGCCAGCTGGCCGTTCGCCAGGCAAAGCATCGTCCGTGAATTTCTTCGGAGTCAAGGGGGAGGGAACAAACGTTTACTTTGTGGTGGATTTATCCGACAGCATGGTGGAGCAGGACAAGGGCGGGGTCGAGGGGTACAAGAATCTCAAGGAAAAGCTGGGCCAGATGATCCAGAGCCTGTCTCCTGAGACCAACTTCAACGTGGCTTTTTACGGAGATGCAGTAGATCTATTTATGCCCAGTTCCGTTCCGGCTACGCCGGAAAACAAACAGGCCGCCATGAAGTTTCTTCCTCGGTACATGGCAAGCACGTCGCAACGGGGCAACCTCACCCGGAATTACCGGCCCAAAATCAGCACGCTACCTTCGAATGGTGGCACCAGCCGTATGGATCTGGGCCTGATAGCGGCCTTTGAGGGCAGGGCAGACACCATTTTTGTACTGACGGATGGCAAGCCGGTCATCCAGAGGGCGATGAACGAAAAGGAGCGTGAGGAGTACCGAAAAAAAGCAGCAGATTCAGAAATCTCCGTGGCGGACCGGCAGAAGTACGAGAAGGAGGTTGCGGAGTATCGAAAAAAGTATGAGGAATACAACGAGGAGATGAAGAAATACCGAGAAAGATATGCCGACAAAATTACGGAAAAGGCACGACGCGAGGCGGAAAACCGGGCCAAGGGGAAAGGCAAGGTCATCGAGGGGCAGGGCTTTGTGGTCGATTCCGTTAAAATTCCTGGTTTACCAGATGCGCCCAGAGCTCCTACCACGCCTTCCCCTCCTCAAGCCAAAGCCCAAGGAAAGGCGGTGGCCCCACCCAGCTTGGGGAATTGGCAGGACGATGACATTTTGGCGTATCTCAAGGAAACGATCGCGGGGACCTACAAAAAGGACGGCTATGAACTCCCCTCTATTCACGGGGTGGCGTTTCTGGCCAAACCGGCCGAAGAGAAGTTTCTTCGATCCCTGGCCTCTCGTAACAACGGCAACTTCATGCGCATTTCCGCCCCGATCAGGGAGTCATCACCGAGTCCCTAATCGGCCACTGGGCAGTGGTTGAAGAGGATCTTATTTGGCCTTTAATACGTGAATACCCTTTCAAATACAGCTCAATGCTAGGTCAATACGCGTTTCAACTCCCACCGCCTCCATATTGATTCCTTCAGTGGGATTCCTCGCTCCTTAAGCCTTGGAGAACTCCGAGAACGTAGTTAGCCCAAATTTTGTCCGGAGAAGGGGACCGATCTCCAGCGGGGCGACCAGTTCCCATCCGTCCCGACGCATCCGAATGGCTTTGGCCCAACCTCCGTAGGGAACGAGATCGAGAGAGAGGCTCATCCATCCTCTATAAATCAAAGAGGAAATGAGATCACGCCCGACTTTCGGCTGGCGGGCAGGTCTACCAGTCTATTTTACGCTTCAGATGAGGTGTCGCGGAAGATTTTCCAAGACCTCGCAACCGAGTTGCTCCATCACCTGTTGGAGTTCCTTCTGGAGAATTTCAACCACCTGATCCCCACCCTTTGCGCCCATGGCACACACGCCATACATCGACGCGCGGCCGATGAAGGTAAATTCAGCTCCGCTGGCCAGGGCGACAGCGATGTCGGACCCGGAGCGAATGCCACTGTCCATCATGATTTTGGTCCGGCCCTTAAACTGCTTGGCCAGTGCGGCAGTGGCTTTGATGGTCGATTGGCCTTGGTCGAGTTGCCGGCCGCCGTGGTTGGAGACGATGAGGCCGTCGGCTCCAAGGGAGATGGCGAGCTCGGCATCCTCGGGGTTGACGATGCCTTTGATGACTAAGTTGCCCTTCCATTTGTCGCGGATGGTGCGGATACGGGCGGCAGTGAGCCGGCCGCTGAAGGTTTTGTTCATGAAGAGCCCGAGGTGCTTCATGGAGAGGCCGGGGGGGATGTAGGGCTTGAGCGTGGCGAACTGGGGGATTCCGGCAAACAGTTGGGAAAACGACCATTCCGGACGGGTGCACATTTGGAAGACGTTACGAAGGCTCATCTTCGGCGGGACGGATAAGCCGTTCCGGATTTCCTTGGGGCGGTAACCGAAGGTGGGGGTGTCGGCAAGAAGCACGAGGGTCTTACAACCAGCAGCGGCGGAACGCTCGAGCAGCTTGTCGCGCAGCGAATCCTCGGCGGGATGGTAGAGTTGAAACCAGAAGTCTCCCTCTGTGATTTCGGCTACTTTCTCAATGCTGGCTGTGGTGACCGTGCTGAGGACAAAGGGAATGTTTTGCCTATGCGCGGTGCGGGCAAGAATCTCGCACGACTTCGGCCACATCAGGCTCTGGAGGCCGACAGGGGCGATGCCAAACGGAGAAGCATATTCGCGGCCGAAGAGAGTGGTTTTTTGGGAAGCACCTTTGTAGTCACGCAAGTAGGCGGGGCGTAGCTCCACGGCACGGATGTCGCTGGTGTTTTTATGAAGGTTCACCTCGGCCATGCAACCTCCGGCGAGGTAGTCGTAGGCGAAACCAGGCAAGCGCTGCTTGGCGCGTTTGGCCAGAAGTTCGATCGACGGGTAGGAGGGGTTCATGAGCAGGATAGAGCTGGAAGAGAACTATTCATAGGTGGAGCCTAGAACATTTATGATCGAAATCAATCATAAGAGGATTGAGCTCTGATCCCACAAACCAATAACTGAGTTTTAAATCGTTTCAAATGAGATACTTGCAAGATATATGACCCTATTTAATTTATTGATTATGAATAGCTTGTAGGGGCGATTTTAACGGATGACCTCAGCCACCTAGCGGTAGATAGGGCCGTAGGTGGAGCAGGCGCGGAAGTCGGCCGATTCAAGGTCAGCGGTGCCGAAAGTGTTCCATGCAGATGGCCTAAAAACTTTTTCCGAGTCCACGTTGTGCATATAGACGGGAATCCGAAGTAGGGAGGCGAGTGAGATCAGGTCAGCTCCGACATGGCCGTAAGTCAGGACGCAGTGATTGGCACCCCAAGCGTTCATCACCGAATAGACATCACGGAAAACTCCTGTTCCACCCGTACGGGGAACAAACCAGGTGGTGGGCCAAGTAGGATTAGTTCTTTCCTCTAAAATCTGGTTCACCTTGGACGGAAGTTCGACGGTTTGACCCTCGGCAATTTGAAGAACGGGACCAAGCCCGCCGACAAGGTTAAGTCGATGGATGGTGCAGGGCATGGAGCCAGGTGTGAGGAACCGGGTCGACCAGCCTCCGCCGGGGAAGTACTCGGTGATGGATGGATGCCAACTAGTGGCTTCAAGGCAGGCCTTTTCCTCCGCATCGCTGATTTCCCAGAACGGTTTCATCGCGGGCTTGCCGGAAATCTTTTGGCGTCCAGCTCCGTCCAAGGCTGCAGGACCAGAGTTGATCAGATGGAGGAATCCTCCCGAAGCTGCACCGGAAAGTTTGGCTCCGCTAACGCGTTTGACCGCGTCAGGGCTCCAGTAGGTGCGAACGTCAGCAAAGATCTGGGCGGTGTTCGTCAAAAGATTGCCGAAGAGCATTCCAACTCCGTTGAGGGCGTCGTTTTCCGTAGCGACGAGGTAGGGAGCGCGACGACCGTTCCAGTCAAACGAACTGTTGAGGATGGCTTCGAGGTAGTCACCGTTGGGAAAGTGATCGGTCCATTGGCGCTGGCCCTGGAAACCGGCGACGATGGCGTCGTGGCCGAGGGCTTCTTCGCCGAACCCGGCTTTGGCTAGAGCCGGGTTGCCGACCATCAGGTCGCGGGCGATGAGAGCCATTTCGACCGACTTCTCCCACTCCTTGTCGAGTTGGGCACGGGGACGTTTCGTTTTCGGGGAGTTCCAATCTTTGCCTTCGGGACAGTTCTTTTTTGTCCAAGCGAGGGCTTTCTTTTTTTCTGAAGCGTCGAAGATTCCACGATCCATCCGGCGTACAAACTCGGTCATGTCGATGCTTTCGACGCGCATACCGAGATAGGATTCGAAGAAGTTGGGATCGACGATCGATCCAGCGATACCCATGGAGGTTCCTCCCATAGCGAGGTAAGCACGATTCCGCATGGTGGCCACGGCGAGACCCGCTTGGCAGAAGCGAAGAATCTTTTCGGAGACGTCGGCGGGGATTTTTAGGTCGCCGGCCTCCTGGACATCGCGGCCGTAGATGCCGAAGGCGGGCAGGCCCTTTTGTGCGTGGCCGGCGAGAACGGCGGCGAGATAAACGGCGCCCGGGCGTTCTGTTCCGTTGAAGCCCCAAACGGCCTTCGGGCGTAGAGGATCCATGTCCATCGTTTCGGAGCCGTAGCACCAGCAGGGGGTGACGGTGAGAGTGAAGCCAACGTTTTCACGGGCGAAGAGGGAGTCGGTCTCAGAAGATTCCGCTGCACCACCAATGCACTTGTCGGGAATGATGCACTCGAGTGGGGAGCCATCCCGGTGGCGGAGGGAAGAGGAGATAAGCTTGGCGGCGGCCTTGGCGAGGGAGAGGGTCTGGTTTTCGAGGGATTCGCGAACGCCTCCTAGACGACCATCGATGGTGGGGCGGATGCCGACTTTAATTTTATGATTGGAAATGCGCATAAAGGAATTGTAGATGGAGGCTATCGAATTAGGCTAGCCAGATATGAACATGAAAAAATCCAAACCCGCAGGGGGGCTTTTCCAAGGAACAGATGGAAGGAGTCATCTGGGAATCTTTGGATTGATCAGCTCCCTCTTTTTTCTGTGGGCCCTGTGCAACGGAATGATTGATGTAATGGACAAGCATTTTCAGGATTTTCTGCATTTGACGAAAGCCCAGTCGGCTTGGGTCCAATTCGCCCACTATCTTGGATATTTTCTCATGGCTTTGCCTGCAGGTTGGTTGGCTAGGAAGTTGGGTTACAAGGGTGGGATTTTGGCGGGCTTGTTAGGTGTGGCAGCGGGATGTCTCTGGTTTATTCCCGCGACCCAGATTTCCACCTTCTGGGCCTTCCTCCTTGGAGTTTGTGTGATCTCGATGGGATTGACCTTCCTGGAAACGATTGCGAATCCTTACACCACCGTTTTGGGTGCGCCCCAGTTTGCGGCTGTTCGGATTAATATTGCCCAGAGCTTTAACGGAGTGGGCTGGATTTTGGGGCCGATTCTGGGGGGAATGTTTTTCTATTCTTCAGAAGGGGCGGAGGCAGCGCACCAACAGCTCTGGATTCCGTATGCGGGGATTGCGGGTGGAGTCCTTCTCTTAGGTGTTATTTTTTTATTCGTTCGGTTGCCCGAGATTCAGGTACCCGACGAGTATTCTAAGAACGACTCTACTGCAGGAACCTCGAAATCGATCTGGTCCCGTCCTCACTTTGTCATGGCTGTGGTGGCGCAGTTTTTCTACGTGGCGGCCCAAGCTGGAATCTTTGCCTTTTTCATTAACTATGTGGTTTCTGAAATTCCGGCTGTGGGGGAAGGATGGAAAAATAACTTTTGGTTAGGGGGCAGTGCGGGTGTGACTGAGAAAGCGGGGAACTGGTATGTGAGCGAGCAGGGTGCGACAAAGCTGTTGGCTTATTTTGGATTCACTCTTTTTCTTTTGGGTCGGGCGACGGGCGCATGGATTTTGTCGAGAGTGGCGGCTCATCGGGTGATGGGCATCTATGCATTGGCCAATGTAGTCATGATGGCGGGGATTGTGCTGAAGTTGGGATGGCTTTCGTTAGGAGCTTTATTTCTGAGCTTCTTCTTTATGTCGGTCATGTTTCCAACGATCTTTGCTCTTGGAATTCATGGATTGGGGGAGAAATCGAAATTTGCATCCTCGTTCATCGTGATGGCGATTATGGGTGGAGCCCTCTTGCCTAAGGTGATGGGCTGGGTAGGAGATGTTCGAGATATGTCGACGGCATTTCTTGTTCCTATGGCTTGCTTTGCAGTGGTTGCAGTTTACGGATTTACTTGGCCGAAGCTTAGCGGGAGCCGGGATCTGTTGGGCACCTAGGAGCTTTGTTATCGTGAATTGTTAGTGGAACAGGGCCGGATTAACTAAATCACAAGTCGCTAATCAAAAATAAAATAAGAGAAATTATAATTTCAAAATATGCATGGTTCTGGTGATTAATTTATATGATTGAAATCAATCATATAAAAGATAGGATGCACCTTGATGAGGGTATCCAAAAATGTGGTGGAAGCTCGCAGGCAGCTGCTGGCCGATCTTTTGCAGAACCAGCGGTATCTCCCTTTGGAGCAGATCTGTATTCGGCTATCGATCAGTGCGGCGACGGCTCGGCGAGATTTGAGCGAGCTCGAGCGAACGGGAAGAATCCGTAGAACCCCCGGTGGAGCCCTATCCGACTTTTCGGATAAATTTCCGAGCTTTGCCGAGCGACTGGGAAGGAATTCGGACAGGAAGAATGCGTTGGCCCGGCAGGTTCTGCCCCATCTTCTTTCAGGGTCGACAGTTTACATCGACGGAGGAACAACTCCTTTTGCGTTGGCTCGGCTCTTGCCTGAGGCAGAAATTCCCGGACTGAAGGTCGTTACAAATAGTTTGCCCGTGGTGGAGCTTCTGTCAGGAAGCGGGGTCTCTTTACATATTCCGGGAGGGGATCTGGTGGCACGGCAGTCGTTGCTGATTGGAGGGCGGGCCGTTCGAGCCCTACGGGATTGGAAAATCGATGTTTCTGTCCTAGGGGCGGAGGGAGTGACAGAGGCTGGATTTTGGAACAGTGCTCCCGAGGTTGTCGCCTTGCAAAAGGCAGCAATGGAAAACTCAAACAAAAACTTTGTTTTGGTCACGGCAGAAAAAATCGGCCACCGAACAGGTGCTCTGCTGGCCTCCTGGGAGGCCGGTCTGCGACTGATCACCGATGCGACGGCGCGACAGTTGGCTGCAGAAAATATTCCCCACTAAAGAAATGGAAAAGATATGAAAGCAGCAGATCGAAACGAGCGCCTTAAGCAACTGGTGGAGCTTTCCAGGAGAATTGGGACAGCCCCTGAATCCTTTGCCATTCTTGGGGAGGGAAACACATCGACTCGGTCGGGCGAAGACACTTTTTGGGTGAAGGCTAGCGGGACTTCTCTCTCCACGGCGGAGAAGGTTTCTTTTACCGAATGCCGACGACCGGTTCTGGATTCCCTTTGGGAGTCGTCCGTTCGCTCCGATTCCCAAGTGGATGAAAAACTCCTCGAATCCCGGGTCAAACCTAAGGATCGCAAGCCCTCCACCGAGGCGCTGTTTCACTCTTACCTACTCTCCCTGCCAGGAATCGAGTGGGTGACGCATACCCATCCAATCGCAGTGAATGGAATTCTCTGCTCTCCGAAAGCGGCCGACTTTGCAAAGTTTCGAATGTTCCCGGATGAGATCGTTTGCGGAGGAGAACAGTCGGTGCTGGTGCCCTACACCGACCCTGGGGTTCCGCTGGCAAAGGCAATCCGACAGGGGGTGGAGAACTTTGAAAAAGAGCAGGGGAGGTTGCCTCGGATGATTCTGCTTCAGAATCACGGACTGATCGCCATTGGGCCGAGTGCTGGAGCGGTGGAGGCCACGACAAAGATGGCGGAGAAGTCGGCCAAAATCTTTCTCGGAGCTGCCTCGCTGGGCGGACCAGTGTTTATGCCTGAAGCCCAAGTTCGGAGAATATCAGGTCGACCGGATGAGCTTTATAGGCAAAAGGTGTTGAAGTTGGAATGAGCACGGCTTCGACTTATCATGCGGCGGTCGATCTTGGAGCGGAGAGCGGTCGTGTAATTCTGGGGACGCTGAGCAAGGGGCGACTTTCTATCGAGGAGATTCATCGGTTTCCGACTCGAATGGGTGAGAAAGATGGGGGTTTGAAGTGGGACCTGCGGCATCTGGAAGGTGAAATTTTGGCGGGACTGAAAAAGATCGGGGATCGGAAAATCCCGCTGGAATCGGTCAGCTGCGACACTTGGGGGGTAGATATTGTCTATCTGCCGAAAGACGGGTCTCCTGCAAAAGATCCGTTCTGCTACCGGGATGGAAGGAATGAGAAAATCTTTCCCAAGGTGGTCGACAAAATCGGGAAAGAGAAAATCTTTGCACGAACCGGCCTTCAGTTCATGCCTTTCAATACCCTTTATCAATTGGCCGCGGATGCGGAGAGTGGAAGGGAAGAGGTGGGGCAGAGTTCGGGCTTTTTGCCTGTAGCGGACTATCTGAACTATTTCCTGGGGGGTCGTCCAGCCAGTGAGGTTTCCCTGGCAAGCACCACGCAGTTTTACGATCCCAAGAATCGCAAGTGGGCGGAGGATTTGGTTCAAGAGGTGGGGATTTCAGTTTCTCTTCTTCCCGAAGTGGTCTCTTCGGGAACGGTTCTGGGGAAAATTTCGAAAAAGACAGTTCAAGCCACAGGACTTCCCGATTCGTGCCAGGTTGTGGCATCCTGTTCCCATGACACGGGGGCTTCGGTCGCAGCCGTTCCAGCTGAGCGGAAAGGGTGGGCTTACCTAAGCTCTGGTACTTGGTCCCTCCTGGGGGTGGAGAGCCCGAAACCTTGGGTGACTCCCGCTTGTGCCGAAGCAGAATTGACCAACGAAGTTGGTTTTGGGCACAGCATCCGCCTTTTGAAAAATATCGCAGGGCTGTGGCTGGTTCAGGAGTGCAGAAGGGATTTTGCCAATCAGGGTCGGGAGATGGACTACGGTACGATTACCCGACTGGCTTCTGAAGCAACTCCGCTGGTCACCCTGCTGGATCCCTTTCTTTCTTCGTGGAATGCCCCCGGGGAAATGGGGTGCCGAATTTCTGATTATGCGAAAGAGACGGGTCAAGCTGTACCGCAATCTGATGGCGCAATGGTGAGGGCTTGTCTGGAGAGCTTGGCTTTGGCCTATCGGGAGTGTTTGGAATCGATCGAAAAAGTCACGGGAGAGAAAATCAAAACTCTGCATATCGTTGGGGGAGGAAGTCAGAACAAGCTTTTGAATCAGATGGCCGCGGATGCAACAGGGCGGACGGTGGTAACGGGGCCAATCGAGGGAACTGCCATCGGCAATCTTCTGATTCAGGCCTACGGTTTGGGCCACCTCAAGAGCCACCAGGAAATTCGTGCTGTTGTTCGTGACTCTTTTCCTATCGAAGTCTTTCAACCTCAATCCAACCCCTTGTGGGAGGAGGCGTGGAAACGCTTCCAAATCCTGCGCACCCCGAAAGGAAAATAAAAACATGAAAAACCATCCGAAAAACCGCTGGCAAGATTCCGTGGCAAAAACCCTCGATCCGGTTGCCCGACTCGTCTACCGCTCCAACCTCATCGGAGAAGATCCGACCCTGACGAACACAGGCGGGGGGAACACTTCGTCCAAAATCACGGAGAAGGATCCCCTGACACATCAGGATACTGAGGTTTTATGGGTAAAGGGATCGGGCGGGGATCTGCGCACAGCGAAGAGGGACGGATTTTCCTCCCTCTACATGGAGAAGTTGAAGGGGTTGCAGAAAAACTATTTGAGTTCCAAGACGAAGGGGCCGAAGACCCAGATCGAGGACGATATGGTGGGAGCGTATGCCCACTGCACCTTCAATCTGAATCCCCGTCCTTCTTCCATCGACACTCCGTTGCATGGGTTTGTTCCAGCACGGCATGTGGATCATACCCATCCAAACGCGGCGATTTCCCTCGCAGCCTGCGCGAAGGGTAAAGAGCTCACCAAAGAGATTTATGGGGACGAAGTGATCTGGACCGATTGGCAGCGGCCAGGCTTCGACCTAGGACTGATTCTGGAAAAAGTGTGCAAGGATCATCCCAAAGCCAAAGGGGCGATCATGGGGCAACACGGGCTGATCAACTGGCATGAGGATGATAAGAAGTGCTACGAGCTGACGTTGGAGTTGGTTGGAAGAGCGGCGGAGGCGATTGCAAAGAAAGATCGCGGTGAAAAGACCTTCGGTGGGGAAAAATATAAATCCCCAGCTGAAAAGGAGAGGAAGGCCCTTTGGCTATCAATACTGCCTTGGCTACGCGGGAGGGTTTCTGCCCAGCAGAGGATGATCGGAACCGTGCAGGAAGATGCGACGATTCTGCGGTTTGTGAACAGCAAGGATGCCCCCCGCTTGGCGGAGATGGGGACTTCCTGCCCAGATCATTTCCTACGTACGAAGATCAAACCTCTCTATGTTTCGTGGGATCCAGCGACGGGCGATGTGGCCAAATTGAGGAGCCTTCTTGAGGAGGGGCTCGAAGCCTACCGGGCGGACTACAAAAAGTATTACGAAAAGTGCAAACGGAAGGATTCCCCGGCCATGCGGGATCCGAATCCTACGGTGGTACTAATCCCCGGACTTGGAATGGTGGCGTGGGGCAAGTCGAAGAGTGAGTCGAGAGTTACGGCTGAGTTTTATAACTGTGCCGTGGAAGTGATGCGTGGAGCGGAGGCGCTCGGCGGTTATATCAATCTTCCCCAGCAGGAGGCGTTCGACATTGAATACTGGCAGTTGGAGGAGGCGAAGTTGCGTCGGATGCCTCCGGAGCAGGAACTCGCCCGGCAGGTCATCGCCGTGGTGGGTGCGGGCAGTGGAATTGGAAAGGAGACGGCTCATCGTCTTGCCAAGGAGGGAGCCTCCATTGTCTGTGTGGATCTGAATGCAAAAGCGGCTCAAGAAACTTCTGCCGAGCTAGTGAAAAAGCTGGGCGAGGGAATCGGCGTCGCCGGGACGGGGATTTCCGGCTGTGGACCGGCGATTGGTCTAGGGGCCAACATCGTCGATCGTAAAAGTGTGGCCGAAATGTTGGGAGAAGCTGTCTATGCCTACGGGGGAATCGACGGAGTCGTGGTGACGGCAGGTATTTTTGTCCCGCCCGACCTCGAGGGAAGAATTCCTGATGAGAAGTGGGCGCAGACCTTTGCAATCAACGTCACGGGCTCCTATGTGGTGGCAGATGAGGCGAACAAGATCTTTAAGGCCCAGGGCTTGTCGGCCAGCTTGGTGCTGACCACCAGCGTCAACGCAGTGGTGGCTAAGAAGGGAAGTCTGGCGTACGACACCAGCAAGGCAGCGGCCAATCATCTGGTGCGGGAGTTGGCAATTGAGCTTTCCCCGCTGGTCCGGGTAAATGCGGTAGCCCCGGCAACGGTGGTGCAGGGAAGCGCGATGTTCCCAAGGGATCGGGTGATGGCCTCGCTGGCCAAGTACAAGATTCCGTTTTCAGAAAAGGAAGGGGACGAGGAACTCCGTACGCGGTTGGCGGAATTTTATGCCAAACGGACCCTGACCCAGTCTCCCATTACTCCGGCGGATCAGGCAGAAGCGGCTTTCCTTTTGGTCAGCGGCAAACGTTTTCCGCGGACGACGGGACAGGTGATTCACGTCGACGGGGGCTTGGCCGACGGATTCCTTAGATAACCTCGTTATAAAAGGTGGAAGTCTTCTCGGAGTGGGTGGGATGTCGGAGAGTGGTCGGGATTGGATGGCATTATGTTGGCCATTTGCCGCCACCATTTCTGGCACTCCGGCGTACGGGCGATGGCTTAGCAGCGGGCTTCGTCCTCTATCGCGACATGGGCAAAGAACTGGCAACCGGAATTATTAAAAGTGAAATGAACTAGTTTCCTCTGGCTTACTTTTCTAGAGACTTGGCTCGCAAACGAAGGAAGAATTATCCCAAGGATATAAAACCAAGTGATGATCCGCTTTTTGTTCCTGATGTTTTTTGTCTTCCTCATGGCCAAGGGGTATGGGGTGGACGGCATCAATCCAGGTATCCCTTGGCCCGCCACGGACGCCCTCGGCAGGGAACTGCCTATGACGGCCGAAGTCGGACCCCCTAAAAAAGACCGGTTTGTCGGAATCTTCTACCTAACTTGGACTGGGGACGAATTCAGCTACGGCCCTTACGACGTTTCAAAAATCCTCGCCGATCAGCCGGACATGCAGACAACCCCGACCTTCCGGCACACAGGACCGAAGGAGTGGCACTATGCTTACTGGGGCGAGCCACTGTTTGGCTACTATAAGTTGACCGATCCCTGGGTCATTCGCCGCCATATGCACATGCTTGCCGATGCGGGGGTGGATGCCTTGGTCCTTGATGCCACCAACGCGGAGATTTATGAGAACGTCCTTAACCAATTCCTGCCCGTGCTGTTGCGGATCCGAGCGGAAGGAGGTCGCGTTCCTCAGCTGCTATTCATGCTCAACACGGATATGGGCAACGCCGCTAAACAGTTGTTGGAAAAATTCTACCGACCCGGCCATTACGATGAACTCTGGTTCCGCTGGGAAGGGAAGCCGCTCATGCTTTGCAACCCGGATGCAGCTGGCCCCGAGGTGCGGGAATATTTCACGCTCCGCACCGCCTTCTGGCCTGGTACTCCGCCTTACAAGGATACCCCCAATGCCTGGCACTGGGAGAGCGTCTATCCGCAGACCTACGGCTTCACTCAAGACCCTAAAGTGGCTGAGCAGATGAACGTCTCACCGGCCCAAAATATGAATTGGGAAACCGGCGCGCTGGAACTCATGCACACCGGCAAGGCGCGTGGACGCGGTTTTAACAAAGGTAAGCAGGATCCTTCCATCGAAGCCATCCGGCAGGGTCGCAACTTCCAGGAACAGTGGGATCAAGCGCTCAAGGTGGATCCTAAGTTCGTCATGATCACGAGCTGGAATGAGTGGGTCGCGGGGCTGACCCATAGTATGAAGAGCCCTTGGGTACAGTGCGACAGCTTCAATGAGGAGTTCAGTCGCGACATTGAGCCGATAAAAGGCGGATTCGGAGACAATTTCTTCTATCAGGCCATCGCCAACATCCGGCGTTACAAAGGCGTGCCGGAGATTCCCTTGGCCGGAGCTTTCACTCCAGGCGGGCAGAAGCGGATCATCGAGTTGGATGGATCGTTCGACCAGTGGAGGGAGGTCACCCCAGAATATCGGGGCCACGTCGGCAACACGATCCCGCGGAGTCATGACGGTTTTGGTAGGGCTTCCAAGACCCGGACGGGCGGAGCCCATCCCGAATTCGATGGGAATGGCACCACCTGGAAGGGGCAGGAAGGCCCGCGGTATACCAACACCACTGGCCGGAATGGTCTGCAGGTCATGAAAGTGTGTCGCGACCACGAATACATTTACTTTTATGTGCAGACGGAAAAACCGATCACCTCTTCGAGCGACCCAAACTGGATGATGCTCCTGATTCGAACTGGCAACTCATTCAACCATTCGTGGAACGGCTATGATTTTATCGTCAACCGCGTCCCTCCAGGGAAATTCGGGGCGCTCCTGGAGAAAAACAACGGGGGTTGGAACTGGTTACGCGCGGCGGATATCAAGTTTCGGGTGGAGGGGAACCAGATGCATCTGGCCGTGCCCCGTTCAGCCCTCTTCCCTATCGCCGAAAATCGCAACGAACGGCTGACTCGTGATTCTGTGACCTTCGACTTTAAGTGGATCGATAACGTTAAGCTACCGGACGATCTGACGGTGTTGTATTATGATGGCGACACCGCGCCTCTTGGACGTTTCCGGTTTCGTTACATTACGAAGTAACGCCCTATGAAATGTTGTCTCGCCTTGATACCGGCTTGGCTGGCGGCGGGGACGATCTCCGCTGCGGTGAATCCCGGCGTGCCATGGCCTGCGACCGACGCGCTGGGTCGCGAACTCCCGCTCGCCGCAGAAGTCGGACCGCCGAAGAAAGACCGGTTCGTGGGGATCTACTACCTCGGTTGGACCGGCGACGAATACAGTTATGGGCCTTATGATGTGACAAAAATTCTAGCAGAGCATCCCGACGCGCCAAACGCTCCGAATTTTCCGCACCGTGGGCCGAAGACGTGGCATATGGTTTATTGGGGCGAGCCGTTGTTCGGTTACTACAAACAGACTGACTCATGGGTCATCCGTCGTCATATGAAACTGCTTTCCGACGCAGGGGTGGATGCCCTAGCCCTCGACGCCAGCAACGGAGAGATCTACGAGGACATTTATCGTAAACTGTTCACCGTAATGGAAGAGATTCATAAAGAAGGCGGGCACCCGCCCAAATTCTTTTTCTTTGCGTCGCGCGTCGTTGGAAAAACCTCCATGGATTTGCTGGAAAAGTTCTATAGGCCGGGGCACTTCCGTGACCTTTGGTTCATCTGGGACGGCAAGCCGTTGCTGATGGGAATGAGAAATCCTGATCCGGCGGTGAAGGAGTTTTTCACGATTCGGGAAGCGGCGTGGCCGGGTACTCCGCCGTATAAAAACACTCCCTATGCCTGGCACTGGGAGAACGTCTATCCCCAAACATACGGTTTTACCGAAGACCCTAAAGTGGCTGAGCAAATGAATGTCTCGCCCGCACAAAACATGCATTGGCAGACGGGTGCACTGGAAATGATGCAGACCGGCGAAGCCCGCGGGCGCGGGTTTCACGACAGCCGTAAAGACCCGTCCCTTGACGCCGTCCAGCGCGGGCTCAACTTCCAGGAGCAATGGGATCGAGCACTTAAGGTCGATCCGAAGTTCGTCATGATCACCTCATGGAATGAATGGCTCGCCGGACTGGGGGATTCTTTTCAGGTGCACTATTCGCTGTGCGACATGTTCAACGAGGAATTCAGCCGCGACATCGAGCCGATGAAGGGGGGGTTCGGGGATAATTATTACTACCAAGCCATCGCCAACATCCGGCGCTACAAGGGCACTCCGGAAATCCCCTTAGCCACGGCACCCAAAACGATCGACATTGTAGGGGCCTTCGATCAGTGGAACAACATCGGCCCGGATTTTGAGGGACACACAGGCAACACGACCCACCGCAACCACGACGGTTGGGGCCGTGCGTCGAGAACCCGCGTCACTCCGTCCACCCCGGCCTTCAAGGGGGATGGGAAAATCTGGCGTGGGCAGGACGGCCCGCGTTATATCAACAAAACAGGTCGCAACAGCCTGCTGTCGATGAAAGTAGCTCGCGACAAGGACTACTTTTACTTCTACGTCCGGACGGAAAAGCCGATCACGCCGCAGACTGATCCGAACTGGATGACCTTGCTCATCCGGACCGGAAACCCGACACATCACAGCTGGAGCGGCTACGATTATGTCGTCAACCGCGTTGCTCCGGGCAACGCCGGAGCAGTGCTCGAGAAAAATAACGGCGGTCGGAATTGGCTCAAGGCGGGCGACGTGAAATATAAGGTGCAAGGCAACCAGATGCACATGGCCGTGCCGCGCAAATTACTCAAAATGACGAATGATCCGGTCCAGTTTGATTTCAAGTGGTTGGATAACATTGCACTCCCTTTGCCAGATGATCTTTCTGTGTTCTATAGCGACGGCGACACCGCACCAACTGGGCGTTTCAGGTTTCGCTATTTGTCTAAGTAATGGTGAATCTTCAAACATTGTTTTCTCGTCGTGCCGTCTTGTCTGCTGGCGTCTTGTGTTTTTTCTTCGCCATCTGGCTGACGGCGCCGGCTTCGGGTGAGTCGGCGGAATCCCGCGGAAGCCTCGCAACGAACAGGAAGAGAAGTGGTGCCCTTATTACTTCAAGAGTCCAAAGTTGTGAATTTCACCGGACGTTCCGTATTTGTCAGTTGGTGCAACTGGTCATCCGCCTTGAGACGAGACCTGATGGACGAACCAAATCCTCGCGACAATCATTGGAACAGAGTTAAGAGCAGCGTAATACTCATGAAACAACATAGCACCAATATGCTCTCCCTTTTTATGGTCGCGCTGTTTGGGATGACGTTGCCAGCAAAGGGGGCGCCGATGTTCAACACTTCGTTCGCTAATTTCGACGGCATGGTCAAGCGGGAGCCTTGGCAACCCAACCCCGGCGTTTCGCCGCAACCGGTGGATTGGCAGAAGATTTTAACCTTAAAGGAGCCCTACTTCGTGGTCGGCAAGCAGACTATCTCCCACATCGCCCCGCCCCCAAACGGACCGGCTCGGGATATCCACACCTTGGGTGTCATGCCTGTTAAGAGCGACACCTACAACATCACCTCCGGCCCGGCCCATCTTGGCCTGGAAATCGTCGAGTTCTTCCCCTTGGCCGCGGGGAAGGGGACTGGAGGGGAGATGAACATCATGCCGGCCATCCTCTCCTTCCAAGACGCGGAAGGGAAAACCATCGCGGCCGTCAACGACCTCGACAAGCGTGCGTGGCGGCCGGATTTGCAGACCGAATACTTCCGCGTCGGCGATGTCACACTGGTTCAGGAGATCGCCAACTATGACAATATCTTCGTCCTCCGTATCAGGGCGGTCGACGGGAAAATGCCCCCCAAGTTTTCGCTTCGGGGCGACTTCGGCCCAACCGCGGGGGCTTTCGACGTCGAGCAGTTGGCGTCGTCCACGTTCGTGTGGGGACAGGAGACGGCCTGGAGCAACACCTGCTTCGCGTTGTGGTCCAGCCATTCGCTGGAGTTAAAAAAGATCAGCCGTCCCGGGGAGCCTTTGGATTACGTTCTTGCCGGAGCGAGTGGCGATGAAATCGTTCTCTCCTTCGGTTTCGGATACCAGATGGCCGAGTTGCAGGAGAAAATGAAGGTGGCGGTTGCCAAGCCCGCGAAAATTTTTGCGGATGCGACGCAATACTGGAACGAGTTCTTCACCCGGATGGTGCCCTTCTTCAGTTGCAGTGATCCCGATTACGTCCGGCAGTATTACTACACGTTCTTCAACCTGATGGCGGCCGTGTGGGACATCCCCTACGAACCCGTCTTCTATCCCTACACGTGTTCCTCGAAGCTGGTGTGGAAGTATTCGTGGCCGTGGAACTCGCTCTTCGACACCATGAGCCTGCGCTGGTTGAACGACAAAAGCCTTGCCGAGGGCAACGTGCTTCAACCCATCCGGCTCGGCCGGTCCATGATTCATGATCACGGATCATTCCCGGATCTGCTTCCGGTGAAAGAGGTCGGCTGGCTTCCACAGTTTTGGAACCTGTCTGTCCTTGATGCCGTCTGGGCCGCTTACCTGGTCTCGGGAGACAAGGATTGGCTGCGGAAAGTCTATCCCGCGTGCCGAAAACACTACGAGGTTACCTGTAGCGGGCACGACGGTATCAAGGAATGGGGGTTTCCGGATAGAAACCAACCCCTGAACGCTCAGGGCCTCGCGCCCTGGGGCCTGGATGAGTGGGATGCCAGCGCCCGGTGGGGAAGTTACGTTTACGACACTTGGGTCGACTCCAGCACCTTCCTGCTCTCCTCGGCCGAAAGCCTGAGGGGGATGGCACAGGAATTGGGGGATACCGAGTATGCAAAAGCCATGGAGGAGCGGGTGCGGGAGTTGAAGAAGAAGATCAGCGACCTGCTCTGGGACGACAAGACCAAGCTGTTTCTGGATGCCAATCTTGCCGCCGGCACTTTTTCACCATTCCATTCCGCGGCCTCCTTCACACCGCTCTACGGTGGGGCCGCCACGCCGGAGCAGGCGGCGGAGTTGGTGAAGCAACTCACGGATCCGAAGAAATTCTGGACGCCTTATCCCATCCCTGGGCTTGCCATCGATATGCCCGACTTCTGGCCCGATGGCGTGAACATTGGCAACGGCCCCATCCCCCCCATCAGCTGCGGCTGGTTCCAGATCAACGGACTGGTCGATTACGGTTACACCGGCATCGCCGCCGAACTCATCCGTCGCCAAGTCAGGATGAATACGCTGGAGGGCGCTAGCAGCGCCATCAAATTCAACCCCATCACTGGGGAGGGGATCACTTTTTTCCTAAGTCGAAAGCAAAACCACACACTCTGCACGATGAACATTCCGCTGGTTGATTTGATCATCCGTTATGTCGCCGGATTAAGGCCCAGGACGGATGACTTGATCGAGTTCCGCCCCGTCGCCGTGGGAGAAGATTGGGATCAGATGAAGTGGGGACCCTTTCGTTACGGTAAGCGGCTCGTTTCAATCGATTGGTCCAAAACCGGCGGTATGACGGTCACCTGCGATGGCGCGAAATACCATGCGCCTTCGCTCCGCCACGTCGTGTTGAAGCCCGAGGATGGGAAACTCATTCCGGTGGAGTTTGCGCCGCTGAAGGAGATTCAAGTGCCTTTCCCGGACATGGCTTCCAGTGGCCGGCCGGCGCCGCAGGCTTCGCAGCGTCCGCCGGGTGCCAAGGCCTATCATTGGAGTTTCGACGGCAATGCCGACGAACTGCTCGACGGCAAATTCCGCGGAAATGCAAACGGAGTGGCGTATGGCGATGGGCGTTTCGGGCAGGCCGCGAGCTTTGATGGCGTCAAGGCCCGCATCCAGATGGAAAAGACCGACATCCAGCCCGGCGACCGGTTCACCATCGCGTTCTGGTTCAAAGCGGGGAAAACTACTGGCGCGAATCAGGTGATCTTAGCCAAAGGTCCGAAGGATAAAGGGCACTTCGAGGTATTCCTAAACCCGAACGGGGAGGTGTGTTTTTATGCTCCCGAGATCAGTCATCATAAGACCGGATATTCGGTCGCAGACGGAGTGTGGACGAGCGGGTATCTGGTCCGGGACGACAATTGGCACCATGTGGCCGTCGTTCGCGACAACTCGAATGTGAGCTTTTACGTGGATGGCGAGAAAACCTCCCTCAAGGCGGCGGGCGGCGGTTTCGTGGTGGAAACCGAGAACTTCGTCATCGGCTCCCTTGTGGACGGCACGCTGCCCTACCAGGGTTCACTCGACGAACTTTACATCCTCGGGTGGAGTCTGAACCCGGATGGGGTTAAGGAACTCATGGAGAACAAATCCCCGCATGTCGCCCAATAATTCATGCCGCCTTACGTGGGTGTTATTAGGATTTTAGGATTCGAACCAGCCGGCTTCCTTATATGGGATCAATTTTCCGCGCTTCGGCGTAGCCGCGGTCATGGCGAGGGGGCAGTGATTTTAAGACGAAGAAACTTCTTCAAATCCTCACTGATCGGGATCGTAAAATCGAGACGCTTGCATCCGGAGGGTTCACCGTCTTGGCTGGACGACTGTGTGCCCGAGGGGTTGTTGACCAGGTCGGTCCAAGTAATGAGATCCGTCGAGGACTGGCCGACCACGCTCAGGGACGGGTCGTTGGTCCGAACCACCGCGGTGAGGATGAAACTCGACCCCGCCAGCGTGGAACTCAAAGCCTCGCCGGACCCTGCCGGATTGGTCGCCCCGCCGACGGCATATTTCGTGAGCAACCCCGGAGTCATCGGCACCTCGCCGCCGGTCCATTCGTTGAAAGAGGAGACGTCATCGGTGATCGTCGCGGTGACGGCGGCAATGGCGATGCCGCTATAGCCCGGGTCGGTGCTCGCGGCCGCGTGGGTGATCGTTCCGCTGTGCGTGCCTTCCGCCACCGCGTCGTTGACCGCGGTGACGGTGACCGTCTGCGAGGTGCTCCAGTTGGAGATGGTGAAGATGAGACTCGGCGGCGAAACGGTCAACTGGCTTCCGGGCGTCGGAGTGATCGTCACGTTCGCGGTTGGCTCGCTGGTCAGCACCACCGTGTAGGTGTCGGTGGCTCCGTCCTCGGTCACAGCCGTTGAGGCACCGCTCTGGCTGATGGTCACCCCGGGGGCGGTGGAAGTGATCGCGGACACTTTCACATAATCCCCGGTTGTGCCGTTGTAGACTGGATCAAACCGCAGTTGGGATATTTGCCCCGTCCAAGAAGCATTCTTTGAGAGGTCGAGTGTATACAGGTGATATTGGCCGTCGTTGATGAGCGGGAGCGAATAGCTCTGGGCCTCGCTCATTGCTGAAGCACCATTTTCCTTTTCCCAGAACAGCTGAGCCGTGGTTGGCGTGCCGGCGGAGCAATAGACGGCCGCCCGGATGTAGAGTTTCGGAACCTCCGCGGCTTGGAATGAACATTCCGGCCCCCACATTTGCGGGTCGCCGGTGTTCACGTTCACGCGCAGGTGGTCTTCGGGAATGGGGTAGCCGGAGTCGGACGCAACTCGATACGTCCACCCCGCACGGGTCCCGCGAAAAAAGAAGTTCGGCTTCAGGTTCGCCTGCTGGCCGACAGCGTAGTTGCGGATGTCGGCCAGGTTCCCGAGGATCAGTTGGTAGGTGAAGTCGTGAACGATGTTGTGATCAATCACCTCGCGACGGAGCGGCGCGATGTAGCCCGTGTTGACGCTCGACTGGTTGCCGGAGGTGGTGCTGCCGGAGAACCCGCCGATGAAGGAGCAGTTCCCCCGGACGAGAATCCCGACGCCCCACTTGCTGCCGCTGCTCGCGGTGTAAGCGGCCCAGCCTTCCGTGGCCCGGAAATAGGCCCACGGTGGGGCGGTCTTCGGTATTTGCGTGAGAGCGCCGCCCGTGAAAGGCTGCGTCCCCGAGTAGGTCCAGAGTTGGCTCAGGGCACGCCATGTGTAGAGAGCGCCCAGTTCCTGGTCCATGGCCTGATACTGCGTCGTATCGCTGCGGCCGTTGATGAGACGGTTCTGCACCGTCGCCACGCTGCCGTTCAAGGTGATCCACTGCTCGAAAACGCAGTCCGCATCGTAATTCCGGAGCGCCCACTGCTTGGGCCTGGACTTCACGTAGAGCGTGGTGCCGTTATTGGACCAGCTGATCGTCCCGGAGCCGTTGTTATAGCAATCCCCCCCCTGAACCGGATTCCACGGCCAAGGGTTCCAGTTGGGATTTTGCGTTGTGCCAGCAGGCAAAAACTGCGATGGCCCGGAGTAATACGATTGCTGGCAATTACGGCCACGGTCGTATGTATTGATCACGCTGTTATATGTTTGGCCCGTCGGGTGAAACGCGACGATCCCGCCGCCCTGGTCGAGGTCGACGGTGATCCGGACTGTGCCATTGTCGAGCGAACTGGTCGCTGCTGGAGCCTGCGTGATCGAGATGGCGAAAACAAACCCGAGAAACGGAATGAAAAGCGATGACTTAGGCCAAACGATCATCCTGAATACTATATTCGCCACAAAACGTACCCGAAAAAGAGCAAAAAGGGGGATCCGTATCCGGCAGATCATTCGTCGACTGCCCAACACACAGAGCGCCGATCAGTAAAATCGACGCTAGGCCGCTGGAGCAATGACACGCAAGCGCACTTCGCCATCCCGAGCCAACCTAAAGTCCGCAACAAAGCCTACGTGGAGATCTTTGTCTCTGGGCGGAGCAGCGATCCAGAATGCCTCATGCGCCATACGGACGGTCGGCGGATGAGCCAGCGGAGCGGCGAAGTGGCCTGTTGTACCGGGTACCCCGAACGCCTCGATCTCAACGTTGGATCCTGATAGCGCAGTAAAATCTTGGTTCTCTGACATGAGATAGAAAGGTATTTATGTTGGCTTTGCGCGCTTCCTACGCCTTTGTTTGGGTGCCAGTGATTCCATCTTGAGGACCTTGGGCCTGAAAGTGATTTGAAATTTTGTCGATGGCATCTCCACGGATAAGTGTGACACCTGTCCTAAGGTTGTTTTTGCCCTCGTCTGAAAGTATGGGTTGTTGCCAATATTCATTTATCTCTTTTCCCTATTATCCCATTTCTTTTTATGAGTTCTAGCCCTGACGCCCCCTCCGCCGCTAAGCACCACCAGACAAATCCTGTGGACCGCCTGTCGCTTCGCGAAAAGGGCGGCTACTCGGCTGGCGGCATGTCCTACACGTTGTTGGGAAATTCTATTGCGAACATGGCGAATGTGGTGCTCAACATCGGGCTGGGCATGAACCCGTTTCTAGTCGGGCTCTTACTGGCTATCCCGCGTTTCATCGATGCACTCCTCGACCCTCTGATCGGGGCGTGGTCGGACAACACCCGTTCGCGCTGGGGGCGGCGCAAACCGTTTATGGTGGCTGGGGCGTTGGGTGCTGGCGTCTTTTTTGTCGTACTCTGGTGGTTTCCGACCGCCTGGAGCATGATGGGACAGTTCTGGTTTTTTCTGACTCTCTCGGTTGTTTTCTACGCATTTATGTCACTCTTCGCCGTGCCGTGGGGAGCGATGGGTCTTTCTATGACGCCCGACTACCACGAACGGACGCGCCTCATGGCCACCAATGCGTTCATGAGCGCGCTGGCCGCCATCCTACTCTCGTGGCTTTACCCGCTAATCAAGTTGCCCGTCTTCCCCGACAGCATCACGGGAGCGCGCTGGGTGGCGGTCGGGCTTTCTGTGGTAACGGTCGTGCTTGGCCTCGTGGCTGTCGCCCTTTGCCGGGAAAAACAGACTGTTGCTCAATCCTCCCACGCATCAGAGCCGGTGCTGCCGCAGATTAGATCGGTGGCTACCAATCGGGCGTTTCTCGTCCTCGGCAGTATTGTCTTTTTCATGTGCGTGGGAATTTTCAGCATCGGCAGTCTGCCTGTCTATCTAGCTATCTACTATATTTACGGTGGCGACGAGCAGTCGGCCTCGGTTCTATCCGGTTGGAACGGCACGGCCTGGCAGGTCAGCAGCCTTTTGTTTGTGCCGCTGATCAGTCTATTCGCCACCCGCATCGGCAAACGCCACACGCTCTTCATGGCTTTGTTCTTCGCCTTGATCGGAAACCTCATCAAGTGGTTTTGCTACACACCTCAGCATCCCTTGCTTTTTCTCGTCCCCCCGATCTTTGTTGCACTCGGTTTTAGTGCGTTGTGGACACTGACCGCATCGATGCTTGCGGATGTCTGCGACCTGCACGAGTTGAATACCGGCAACCGCAACGAGGGCGCGCTGAACGCCATGTACGCTTGGGTTATGAAGGTTGGCAGCACGCTTGCCTTCGCGCTTTCGGGAATTCTTCTCAACCTGACGGGGTTTGACCAGGCTCTGGGTTCCGGCCAGAGCCCCGCCACCATCCTTTCCATGCGAATAATGGACATTGGGGTACCGGCCATCGCGGTGCTGGCCGCCATCGGACTTACCTGGCTTTATCCCATCTCGGAGGACCGTGCATATCAGATCCGGGAAGAACTGGAGCGTCGGCGCGGCAGGATGCGCTCCGCTTGAAAAACTCAGGGGCAATCGGTCTGTTGTCGTTTTTTTTCTAGGGCTAAGTTGGGCCTGCGCCACGGAATCTTCCGGCATTCTGGAAGATCATTCAGAGTGGTTTGTTGTGGGCGATTCCTCCCGTGCTTCCCCAGACCTCGGAAAAGACAACCGGGTCAACGGCTGGATATTCTTTGGCGGAGAAAAGTTGACGTAGGATTCCGGTGATACCTCGAACCGATTGGAAAGTAGTCGAGCAGGGGAATCGGACGATCTTTTCCGCCTTTGAGTGGAAAAGCTTTGGAAACTTCATCCGCTTCTGGGATGTGAACTTGAAAGATGGCGTTCCGTAAGTCGTTTATTGAGGTTCAGTCAGCATTTGTTCAGCACACTTTGCCCTGCTTGACCGACCGCGCGGCTTCGGCGGCGGTTTTCTCGAGCAAGTGCGCTGCATCGCGCAGCGCTGTTGCCAGATCGTATGGCTCACGAACCAAGGGGAACGCAGCGTCGAAAATTCCGTTATCCGCTTCGTCGGCCATCGAGCCAACGATGGCGATGACCGGCTTGCCTTGTTCCCGCGCCATACGAGCCAGGTGGGCTGGCGCTTTGCCCGCGGCGGTCTGGGCATCGAACCGGCCTTCGCCGGTGACGATAAGATCGCTGGCCCGCACGGCCGCCGGCAACCCGGTCAGTTCGCCAATCCTCTCCGATCCCTCCAAGAGCCGCCCGCCGAGAAAAGCCATCACACCGTAGCCCAATCCCCCTGCGGCACCGGCACCGGCTAGCATGGGGTCGGGCGCCATGATGTCGCGACGCGCAATATCGACGATATGGCGCAAGGCGTTCTCCAGAATTTCGATGTCACACGGCGCCGCACCTTTTTGCGGACCGTAAACGGACGATGCCCCTTCCGGTCCGAGCAGGGGATTGCGTACGTCGGTCAGTGCTATGACTTTTATCTGTTTGTCGGTCGGAGGCGCTTCGATTGTTTTCAAACGCAGCAAAGAAGCGGGAGCGGGTTCGATGTCCCTGCCGTGGCCGTCGAGAAAGCGGAAGCCGAGTGCTCCGGCCATTCCGCAACCTGCGTCGTTGGTTGCGATCCCTCCGAGGCAGATCATGATCTTTTCGGCGCCCTCGCGCATCGCGCTGGCGATGAGCTCGCCGACTCCGGCGCTGCTCGCCGTGAGGGGATCCCGCTCTGCCGTAGAAAGCTCCGCCAAACCGACCACGCCCGCCGTTTCGATCCACGCGGTGGCGGAGGCGGGTTGCCAAAGCCACTTGACGGGATGTCTCTTTCCTCGGGCGTTCCGTGCTGTGGATTGTTTCCATTGACCACCACACGCCGCGTGGAGCACGGCCAACGAGCCGTCACCGCCGTCGGCCAAGGGATGCAGCGCGATTACGGATTCAGGCCACGCGCCCGACCAGCCGCGAGCCATCGCAGCGGCGGCTTCGCTCGCGCCGAGCGATCCTTTGAATTTGTCGGGGGCGAAAAGGATGCGCACGCGATGTCGGGGGGTGATGCTTTCGGTCTGCCCAATGAACCCGTGGTTTTATGCGTTCACCACATTCACCGGCTTTCCTTCGAGGAAACAGCGGATGTTCTGTGCGGTGATTTCGATCAGACGTCGTCGGGCTCCGGGACCAATCCAAGCCATGTGCGGCGTCACGAGGCAGTTGGGCAAACCGCAGAGCGGGTGATTTGCGGGCGGAGGTTCGACGGAAAGCACGTCGAGCGCGGCGCTGGCGATGATGCCGCGGGACAAGGCGGAGGCGAGAGCTTCCTCATCGATCAGCCCGCCGCGCGCGGTGTTGATTAGTAAAGACGTCTTCTTCATCTGCCGTAGAAAATTCTCATCGACCATTTTGGCGCTTGTTTCGGTCAGTTGGCAGTGCAGCGAAAGGATGTCGGCCTTTGAGACGACCTCGCTGAGCGGCATCAAACCATCACCGCCTTCCGGATGGGAGACGCTGGCCATGACAACTTCCATCCCGAACGCCCGGCCGATGTCGGCAACGCGCCGGGCGATACGGCCGCGTCCGATGAGACCGAGGCAGAGTCCGTGTAGTTCGGTGACAGTGGCAAGTGGCGCACACCATTCGCCGGAGGCGGACCAGTGATCATTGGCAACGGCCCCGGCATGCTCGCCGGTGCGGTTGCATAACTCGAGGATCAGCGCGTAAACATGCTGCGCCACGGAGTTCGTGCCGTAGGCGGGCACGTTGCTTACCGGGATCCCGCGCGTCCGCGCAGCGGCCGTGTCGACGATATTAAACCCCGTGGCCAGCACGCTGACGAAACGGAGATCAGGCAAAGCGTCCAAGGTTGTGGCGGACAGCGGGGCCTTGTTGGTGAGAACAATATGTGCACCTTTCGCACGCTCGATGATGTCCTGCGTAGCGGTGCGGGAGAAGACGGCGAGATTGCCACACGCCGCCACTTCACCCCAGTCCAAACCACCATCCAGCAGATGTCCCTCGTCCAACACTGTGATCTGAACATCGCTTCGCACGCAGGGCATACTGACGCAGGTCGGGCTTGATGGGCAAGGGGGAGCTGCCAGCGTGGGTGCGGCAGGGTGCGGTCCGATTGAGAACTGCGCGTACCTCCGGCCTCTAGTCGGGATTGGTCTCGACTGCGGTCTATGAAACTTTTCTGGCATTTTCCCGCTACCGCCTGACACTAGAACCAAGGTATTTCTGAATGCTTCTTTTAGGGTAAGTTGAATTCGTGAATGACCGGCCCGATCAATTCGCCACGACTCAACCTATAAAAAAATTCCCTAGGGCCTTCACTTTAGTAGAGCTTCTAGTGGTGATCGCGATCTTAGGTGGATTGGCGGCGTTGGTTGTCCCGGCCGTGAAAGGGGGTATGAATGCAGCCAAGGCTTCAAAAGCCGTATCCAATCTCAAACAAATAGGCGTGATGACCTGCAATTATTCTTCGGACAACGGCAACCGATTGCCTTATGCCATCAATTGGTATGCGTATGGTGGTAAGCCGCCGGGCTTGCTGTTTTTTCATCGTCTTCTGGCCGAGCACGCAGGCTATTCCTACGGACAGTCACCAAGATCCAGTGCTCGGCCCTTGCCGGAAATCTTCTATGATCCGTGTTTAGACGGGAGTCGTATCCCTCAGCATCCCATGGGGGCCTTCGGGGTTAACGCGGGTGTTATTCCCGATGCGACGAGTGCGGGCGATCCAGGTCCTCTTATTATCACCATTACGAGTCCATCAAAGAAAGTCATTATGGCTAGCGCCAGAGGCAACGACTCCTATTGCGGCAGTTGGAGCTTGGATGGTGGGAAATTTGCAGAACAGGGTAACACCACTTTGCCTGGTGCACCCGATCCGCGAAACAACGGCCGCACCGCTTCGTTATTTGTCGACGGTCACGTGGAAAGCCTAAATGTGAAAAACATGGATGAGGCCACCCGGCGTCAGTATTTTAAATCTGATCCATAGTCGTGGGATTGTCCCGGATCGAAATTGTGAACCGCCTAATATCTTTCCTTTTGCTGGCCGTGTTTTGCGGCGAATTAACCTTTGCAGAGGAGGATTCGAAGAAATTCAAAAAACTTCCGACTGAAGCTTGGTCCAAGGTTATTCCCGACGATAAGAATCTCTCACCGGCTTGGGAGAAATCCCTCTTTCAGCGTGGATCGCCCCGCAGTTACACCGGCGATGCCCTGATGAATATCGGTATGCCCGTTGGTGGTATCACCACCGGAGCGTTGGTTTATCTGGGGGGTGACGGAAAGCTTTGGAACTGGGATATCTTTAACCGACCTCTGAACGGCGTAATGCCCCGGATGATCCAGTACAAGGATCGCTCCTGGCACCAGCGCCCGAAGGGAATCGAAGTCTGGCAGGGTGGTAACTACATCGATCCGATCCGAAACCAACCGTCCCCGTTCGCCCAGGGCTTCGCATTAAAGGTCACGGTCGATGGGAAAGAGCAGATTCGCTCTCTTGATCGTAAGGGTTGGAAAGAGGTGGTTTTCACCGGTGCCTACCCCTTTGGCACTGTGAACTACTCGGATCCGGACTGTCCGGTGAAGGTGACTCTGGAAGCCTACTCGCCCTTTTGTCCGCTCAACTACGACGACTCGAGCTATCCCGCCACCATCATGAGTTATCGGGTGGAAAACACATCCACCAAGCTGGTGGAGGTGCAAATTGGCGGTTGGCTGGAAAACCCAGTGCTCATCGACACGATCGAAATCTATCCGGGGGTTCTTCGCACCAATTCGGTGATATCGGGAAAGGGGCTTGTCATGATGTTGAGCGAGGCAGTAGATCCAACCGGAGGAAAAGCGGCTCGTCCTGATGTTGTCTTCGAAGATTTTGAGAAGCCAACCTACGAAGGTTGGGATGTCGAGGGTACGGCTTTCGGTTCTGGTCCGGTGGCGAAAAAGGATGTTCCCGCCCATGTCGGTGAAATCGCGATGAAGGGTGAGCGTGCCGTTAACTCGCACGCTTCGGCGCCGGGGTATCTGGCTATGCCTCCCGACCCGGCGAAGGACTCGGTGACTCGCGATTCCGCTAAGGGCAAGTTGACGAGTAAGCCCTTCACTATCGAGCGTAACTTCATCACCTTTCTCATCGGTGGGGGTCCGCATGCGGAGACTGCTGTGCGCCTTTTGGTGGACGGGCAGGTGGTACAAAGCTTCTCCGGCCCAACCAGTAGTGCCATGCGTGAGGCCACCTTTGATGTGAAGGCGTTGGCTGGAAAGACGGCAAGACTCGAGATCGTCGATCAGTTCGACGGCGCAGTCTGGGGCCATGTCAGCGTGGACCAGATTCTCTTTCGTGACATGGTGACCCCGCTCGAGAAACAGCGCGATTGGGGCAGCATAGCATTGGCGGCCATTGGCGGGACCACCAGCGGTGGCAGTGCGCAACTATCTGCGCCACCGGAGCAGACGGTGTTTCGTGCGACCGGCCCCGCGTCCGCCTCCTCCCCGAGGGACAAGCCGCTGGTCGGCGGAGTTACACAGTCTCTGAGCCTTGCGCCGAAGGCGGTCGGCACGTTGCCTTTTGTCATTTCTTGGCATTTCGCCAACACGATCGAAACCGTGAAGGGAGCCGAGACTGGTCACCAGTACGGCAAGCGCTTCAAGAATGCGGCCGAGGTGGCCTCCCATATTGCGAAAAATTACGAACGTTTGAATGTAGAGACCCGGCTATGGAATAGCACGTGGTACGACTCGACTCTGCCTTACTGGTTCCTTGAGCGGACTTTCATTCCGCTGGGTTCCTTGGCTTCACCGACGAGTTACCGTTTTGCCGATGGACGCTTCTACACCTACGAGGGGATCCGTAGCTGTGCCGGCCATCCCAACCATGTGTGGCATTATGCCCAAGCTCATGCCCGGATGTTCCCGGAGCTGGAGCAGGATGTGATCGAACGTGTCTGGTACGGATTCGGATTCAAGCCAGATGGATCGATGGCGTACCGCGGCGAGGTCGGTGGCGATAGCGCGATTGACGGTCACTGCGGCGTGATTCTTGCGGTGTTGCGTGCTCATCAGACGAATCCCGACAACCAGATGCTCAAGCGCCTTTGGCCGCGCGTTAAAAAATCGATCGACTACGCCAACTCGTGTGACCGTGACGGGGACGGATTACTAGACACCCCCATGCTGACCACGTTGGACGAGCCGTGGCATGGGGTGATTCCCTGGGTCAGCAGTCTTTATATCGCCGCACTCAAAGCTGGCGAACAGATGGCTTTGGAAATGGGCGATCAGGAGTTTGCGACCGATTGCCAAAAGAGGGCGGAAAAGGGGAGGGCCGCGATGGATGCCAAACTCTTCAATGGTGAGTGGTTCATTCAGACTCCAGATCCGGAAAACCCAAAGAAACTTGGAGCCTATGAGACAGTCCACATTGATCAGGTGATGGGGCAGGGGTGGGCCTGGCAGGTTGGACTGGGTCGTGTGCTGAACGAGGAGACCACACATTCGGCCCTGCGTTCGGTGTGGAAATACAACTTTGCGCGCAATTTGGATGCTTACGATGCCCAGGCCGATCCCAAGGGTCGCCCGTACTATGCCGAAGGTGAAGGAGGTGTAGTCATGACGGCCAACGCGCTGGGAAGGAAGACACCATTTGGAATTTATTCAGGCTTTGCCTGCTACCTCAATGAGGCCATGAACGGCTTTGAATCCCAAGTGGCCGCCCACATGGTCGCCGAAGGTATGGTCAAGGAGGGCATGGTCATACTGAAAACCCTCGATGAGCGCTACGACGGCAACAAACGAAATCCCTTCAACGAAGTGGAGTGCGGGGATCACTACGGTCGTTCGATGGCCAGCTACGGGGCCTTTATCGCCATCACCGGTTTTACGTACCACGGTCCAAAGCAGCACATTGGATTTGCACCCAAACTGAAACCGGAAAATTTCAAAGCTGCCTTCACCGCGGCGGAGGGGTGGGGTAGTTACAGTCAAAAAATTTCCGGGGGGGAGCTGAGGGCGGAGTTGACGGTGAAATATGGGCAGGTTCCGATCCAGACGATGTCATTGGTGCCCCCCGGCGGAAAGGGGGCACGGAAAGTGTCGGCCATGGTGGATGGAAAATCTCTGGCCGCATCCGTTAAGGAAAAGGACGGCTCGGCGGAGGTAGTTTTCCCATCCCATTTGATTTTGAAGGCTGAGCAGAAACTTGAAATCACACTGTCCACGGGTGGGTGACGAGCCATGGATGCATCGCTTGCTGCTGGCACCCGCGCAATAACTCTTGGCACATCGGCCAAGGCTGGTTTGCTGTGGAAGAAGGCACTATAAGAAATACATGAAACCACTTCTACTCTCGCTCCTTTTGATGTTGGTTGGCGGAATCGGATCTTGGTCTTGCCAGGCCCAGTTGAAGGATCGGCAGGAAGATTTTTCTATTCCCGCGCAGTGGGGGCCTGGTTCTTTTCAGTCTCAATGGGGAATCAATCCGTTGGATATTCGGAAGCGCGGGGAGGAGAAGATGGCCGAAAAGGGAGGAAAGCATTTCGGCCAGATCAACGCAGGCAATTGGCAGCCAACTCCTGATGAGCAAAACCCCTACTTGCGCAGCATTGTCAGCCGGATCATGTGGCCGGTGGGAACCGTTACGGAAAAAGATGTGGGAAAAACCGTCACCTTCAGTGGCCTGTTTGGCTGGTATGGTGGGCAACTGGACCGGGTGAAGGACCTCTATTTGGCGAAGGAAAGCGGCTTTTTTCTCGGGGATATCCCGGTCCAAGGTTTGAAAGGCATGCAGGACTTTGAATTCGGTTCCATCCGCGAAAAAGATTGGCAGGAGTTGAGCGTCAGTTATCGCGTTCGGCGGGAGGATGTGGGCAAGGACCTGCAACTCATGTTGCAGGTTCAGACCCGCCAGCAGCTCAGTGGCTATCCCGTCTTAACCGCTTCCGATTGGAAAATGAAAGTCACCCCCTGAAAAAAGTAACGGCAGGTATCTTTATAAAAATGCCTTTTGGCACTTAAACAGTAGGTCTTGGCATTGGGCAGAAGGCTGAGTTAATGATCTAGTGCCATTGTAGATCGGTGCGGTTGATCCTATCCTTGTTAGTTGTTTCCGTCTCGATTGCGAAGATGGAAGGCTTGCGTCAAACTGGGGATTTCTTTTAGCTCTATGGTTGGTATGCGTACGGTCAGCGGTCAATCACGCCGCCCTCAGAATTCCCGCCTAAGGGTTCTGCACTGGGCAGATCTGCCCAAGAAGCATGCCCGTCCCCTTGCGGTAGTTCGGGCTACTAATCATCCAGCCTACCCATGCCACCGGCACGAGTTTTGGGAAATCGTCATCGTTTACCGCGGTTCGGGTTTGATGTCCTTTGGCCGGCGGACACTCCCGATCCGGGTGGGGGATGTATTCGTCCTAAGTCGTGGGCAGAGGCATGCCTATCTCGAAACTCGCTCGCTGGACGTCATTAACATTGTCTTTGATCCCGCTCACGTCGGTTCCGTCCACCCCGCCCTCGCCGACTGGATGCGGCATGAATCCCTCGTGTCTGTCGGGCCAAGCTGGAAGCCCGGCGAGACGGAAGGGGAGTGCCTGCATCTTGGCTCCTCCGATTTCGCCCTGCTTCTCGACAAGGTGCGCCGCATGGAGACGGAGTTGGAGGGCCAGATGACGGAAAACCGCATCGCGTCGCTGGCTTATTTTCTCCTGATCATCACCTTCCTACGTCGCCACCGCAGGCCTTGGGAATCCTCGGGTAGCACCGCAGCCGGGCACCGAGTGAGCCGAGCCATGGGCTTCATTGAAGAACATTTTTCCGATCCGATCACGGTCGAGGACATTGTCAGCCATAGCCAGGTTTCCCGGCGGCACTTTTTTCGGTTGTTTGAGCAGGCGGTCGGCGTGGCGCCAATGGAATATTTAAAAAAACTTCGACTGCAAAAAGCGGCCTCGATGCTCCTAACTACCAACGTCTCTGTCACCCAGGTTGCCTTTGCCTGCGGTTTCAACGACAGTAACTATTTCAGTTCTCTTTATCACAAGGAATTCGGCATGTCCCCCAGTCAGTTTAAAAAGGATGGACGCAACGGGTAAGTAGATTGGTTTTCGCCAACCCTACGACAAGGCATAGCCGCTGATCGGAGAAAATTAGGTCTATCCAAGGGCTCAATGAGGGGTCCTGAAGCGGATTCTTGGTGGGTAAGCTCTCGCAACTATTTGAACTAATAAACACATAAATACTTTATCAATAATAACTAAGGCTATAAAATAATTATTTTTATTTTTTGAAAACTGGCATCTTTGATGACATCCTTGGCACTGGCTCTAAGGTTATATTTTTTTTAATGCATATATTTCATCTTATGCAGATACACGCTGGATTTGGTATAAAAAGCGGGCTGATTGTTTGTGGGGTATTTATCTTGTGCCCGCACTGGGGGCGAGGCGCTGAGGTCACTTATTTGGGATCGGAAACAGGCTCGCCTGGAAACGATTACTCGGTTCAAAATTGGTCTAATCCAGGTGTTGCTAAAGCATGGAATGTCAGCACCAGTGAAGTCTACGGCTCCTCTGGCTATATCCAGATCCGTCCCACATCCAATTCAACGAATTTGTCTGAACCTACTGCCTCTGGAAACAACTTTGGTGTCGGCGCATCCACCAACCCATCTTTGCTCTCTAAACCTTTCTTTATTGGGTCTCAAACTGGTGGTGCGGGAACGTTTGTAAATTTTGGGGGTTATTCCACTTATCGGGGTCCAGACGGATCCACTATATACCGTCAGGGAGGGTTGTCTCTGAGCGTAAATAACGGACCCTTTGATTCGCCTACTGGGCCAAATGCCAGCTACTTCGGAATCGCGATGAGTTTTACCTTGAGTTCTTCGGTCAAGTTTCGGCTTGGGGTTGCGATCGATTCGGTGGGCAGCGGTGAATATGCGCCCAATTACGTGAGCATCAGTGGGGTTTTTTCCGAGCCGCTGACAAGAGATGGCAACTCGGACATGGTCTTTTTTGATATCGAGGGTAGCAGCGGAGAAAGCTTCGATGTAGCCCTTTGGCAAAATTCGGAAACCCAATCGGTCGCAGTTCTAAGTCTGGTCACGTTTGATGAAATTCAATCCGATACCACTCCTCCGTTCATCGAACTCAATGGGCCGACATCGGTATCGATTGATTGGGGAGGCTCGTACACAGATGAGGGAGCGACCGCCACGGATGATGTGGACAGTGTTGTGACAGTGATGCCTAGCGGGGCTGTCAACACTTCCAAACCAGGAGTTTATACCATCACATTTGATGCCACGGATGCGGCGGGTAATGCGGCCACGCAGGTCGTGCGGACCGTAACGGTTTCCGCTCCCTCGAGTACGACAGGCGCAGACGGTCTTTCCGACTTAATGCGCTACGCTTTGGGTGGCAATGCTCCGGGTGATTCGGTCGCCAAACCGAGTTCCTCTGTCGCTGGCGAATATTTAGTAATCACGGCGATTGTCCGGACGGACAATCCCAACAAGCTGACGGTAGTTGGTGAGGCAGTGACCGACTTGGATCACTATGCCAGCGGGACCTCGGTGGTCGAAGTGCAGGGAGTGGATGCCGATGATCAGGACGGGGTTCCTGATGGATGTATGCGCATGACATTTTCTGTTGCGATAGAAGAATCGGTTACGAAAAAGTTCTTGAGACTTAAAGCGTCACTTGCGCAGTAAAGCGGCTGACTCTCTTTTTGGGCCTGAACCTGAAACTCGCTAATTTGCTTTGGAATAATCAAATATCTTTTGTTGTAATTTCATTATTCATCTATCAAACACATAGTAAACGCATGCTAAACAGCAACTTAAGCTTAAAAAAAGCGATTATAAAATTTGTTCTCTTGGCATTAATTAGGGTACCTTTTGACACTCTAATTAAGGTGAATTCAGAGAATTGAAATATATTTAGAGTATGAAAATATCAAACGTGCAAAATCCGAAAACGCTGGGTCGATTGGCGCTCTCTCTTTTGATCGTGGGCTTTTCCTTCTCCGAGCGGTCATCGGCCGCCACGGTTACTTATGTGGGTTCGGAAACTGGCTCGCCAGGAAATGGATATTCCGTTCAAAATTGGTCGAATGCGGGCGTCACAAAAGTTTATGATATCGGGGGTAGTGAAGTCTACGGCTCTTCCGGCTACGTACAGATCCGACCTGGGCCTACGGATTTGTACCAAGGCATTGCTGACAACAATAATCTCGGGGTCGGTGCCGCAACAAATCCAACACTTTTGTCCCTTCCCTCTTTTATAAGTTCTGTGACCGGCGGTGCAGGAGATTTTGTTAATTTTGGTGCGTACTCAACTTATCGGGGTCCCGATGGTTCTTCTCTCCTCCGGCAAGGGGCTTTATCGGTTGCTGTAAACAATGGGCCTTATACTCCCGATAACAATCCCAGCAGTTATTTTGGAATCGCAATGCACTTTACAGTTAATGCTGGTTCCTACTTTCGGGTTGGGTTCGCGGTGGATTCTGTGGGCAGCGGGACTTACGCCCCTGATTACGTCAGTATATATAGCGGTTCCACTGGCACAAAGATATCCTCGCTTCTGACTAGGGATGGTAGCGCCGACATGGTTTTTTTCAATGTTGATACCCGAGGTGATGCTGCTAGCACAAATTTTGATGTGGCGCTTTGGCAAAAGAGTGGGACTCAAAGTGCGGCCGCCTTAAGTCTAGCAACTTTCGATGCGATTCCCGAGCCCTCGACAGCCCTTCTTGCCCTCGTCGGGATGGGGTGTTTGGCGATTCATTCACGCCGCCGCCGCTAAGCCTGTTTGCCTGCCGATTCAGTTGGCACCTGATTTAAGGTTTCAGGCCTATCCTTTGACGTAACTTTATTCAATGATTAATGATACTCGTGTTCGGGCGGGTTGTTACTACTTTCCCAACTACCACGTCGATCCGCGCAACGAGAAGGTCCATGGGCCTGGCTGGACGGAGTGGCAACTGGTTCGGCACGCCACGTCTCGATTCCCCGGCCACCAGCAACCCAAGGTCCCACTCTGGGGGTACGAGGATGAATCTCGCCCTGAGGTGATGGAGAGGAAGATCGATGCAGCGGTCGACCACGGCATCGATCATTTTATTTTTGACTGGTACCACTACGAGGACGGGCCGTATCTGGAGAGGTGCCTAGAGCAGGGGTTCCTGAAAGCCCGAAATGTCGACCGGATCGATTTTGGTTTGATGTGGGCGAATCACGACTGGGTCAACGTCCATCCCATGAGCCGAACTTTTGGCAAGGAGTTGCTCTACCCAGGAAAGGTTTCCCCCAAAGTGTTCCGCTTTATTACCGATCTCATCGTGGACCGCTACTTTTCTCATCCGTCCTATCTCAAAGTTGAAGGGTGCCCGTATTTTTCTATTTATGACCTTGGACAATTTGTCGCCATCCACGGTTCCGTGGAAGCCACCCGCAAGGCTATCGACGCGTTTCGGGAGCGCGTCCGTTCGGCTGGATTTCCGGACCTGCACTTCAACGCAGTAGTTTGGGGAAAACCGGTGCTTCCGGGTGAGAAGGTAATCCGGGACCTACCTCAACTGATCACGGCTCTCGGTTTCGACAGTGTGACGAGCTATGTTTGGATTCATCATGTAGAATTGGATGAAACTCCTTTCACCCCATTCCAGAAGGTCCTTAAAAAGTATCTGCAGGTATGGGATCGGATGGAGGAACAGTATAACATTCCGTATTTCCCCAACATCACCATGGGTTGGGACAATTCGCCGCGCACCCTGCAGTCGGATATCTGGGGGCCGTTACCAGAGTCGACCTTCTCCAACTGTATTGGTGGAAATACCCCGGAAGCCTTCCAGGAGGCTTTAGAGATTTACCGCAAGCGCCTGAGCCAGCGCGATGGACCGACTCTTTTTAGCATCAACGCGTGGAACGAATGGACCGAAGGCAGTTATATCGAACCGGACCAGATGACGGGAATGGGATATCTGGAAGCGATTGCAAAAGTTTTCGGGGCTTCCGCGAATACTTCACGCCAGATCAAAATCAAACAAGCTACCTCCAAGGCCAAGGTTCTTTAGAAGCTGAACTGCCCGTAAAGGCCGAATCGGCTTATACCAATCAGTCGAGGTGGAACACTTCCCCTAGAGCGATGGCCTTTGGGGAGTGATCGGAATTCGAGGGCATGACATCACTCATATGGCGCCACCACTTTTTGCATTCGGGGGTTTGGGCAATGGCCTGCCACCGCGCCTCGTCCTCAATCTCTGCATAGGCGAAGAGTTGGCGGGTTTCGGCATGAAGAAAGATGGAGTAGTTGTGGACCCCGTGTTTTTTTAGAACGGCCTCTAACTCCGGCCAGATCGGACGGTGGCGGTTTTCGTACTCTTTTTCCTGGCCGGGGTTCACCGACATCACGAATGCTTTACGAATCTTTTTCATGAGGTTGCTTTACCCGTGGGGAGTTCCGGAGCCTCCAGACCCGACTCACGTGCCGCCAATCCTCTAAAGCCCCTCATGACTTTGGTGCGGAGCGGCACGTGCTTGCGCCCCGGCACTGCCGGAATGTGCGAATGCGTCGTCAAAGCTTTGGCGAACGGGTGGCGACGAGCTTCCTGCTGGCGGGGTTGTCGATGGTGACCGTCGGCTGTTGTTTCTTCTCTATGGTCTGCTCATGAAACACCTGGTCTTGGCCATCTAGGATTTTTACCTGCCATGGACCTGGCCCCAGCTCCACTCGGATAGGACGAGCCTTCAGATCCGCTTTCAAATCAAGGGTGAGGGAATCATGGGTCGCCTTGGCCTTGATAAGCCAATCATGGTACTGGATGCGACCGACTTCGAGCGACGGCCAATCCTTTGGCAGTTGGGGGGCAAAGCGGATTCGGTCGGGAGAGACCGACATACCCAGGAATCCTTCGGTCATGATGAGGGGAACGAGGAGGGTTTCGTAAAACTCCTGGTCAATTCCTAGGCCTCCTGGTGGGCCGCCTCCCTGCATGGTGCCCCGCTCGGCGGCCTTATCGGCGGAGTAGTAGCTTCGATATCCGCCCTCTTGCTGGACTTCCCCAAACCAGATGAGGATTTCCTGCAGTCGTTTCCAAGCGTCGTCGGGTCCGTTGGTGCGAAGCCGTCCCATCAGGTCGTGAAAAGTGAAGCCAAACACCGAGCCGCCGTCCTGTACCTGCCCACCAAAAAGGATCTTTTCCGGTGCGGACCATACGTAGGTGTAGTAGTCCTCGTTGCGCTCCGTGGTTGACCTTGGTCCGAAGCGGAACCGGTAAATGTCTTTGCCCACTGAGGTTTCACCCTTAATTTCCCGAGCTCCGGAGATCCAGTCGACAATCTTCCGGTTCTGTTCCGGAGTGGTCAGGCCGTAGTACATCGCCTCGTTGTTGAGGAAGGTAAAGCCGTAGTCCCAAACCTTGCCGGTGGAGTCCACAGCCCCGGCGAACCGGCCCTTTTCGGGGATCCAGAAAGTCTTGGTGTACGCCTTTCGTATCCGTTCCATGTCTTCGCGCAGGTGTGCCGCGTTGTACTCCTTGGGCGGGGCTGGGATTTTCCATTCGGGATGGGCGGCGATGGCGGACTCCAGTTCCTCCATCGCCCGCACCGCCGCAAAATGGTAGATCGTTGCATAGGCGTCTTTGCCACCGAACGGCATAAGGTCCCAGTAGTTGCAACCGACGCCCAGACCGTAGCGAAGGACCTTTTCTCCTTTTTCGTTCTTGGTCAGGCCCGGCCGTCCATCCTTGCCCGCCCAAGGTGTGACGACCACCCCGTTTTGTCGGACGGAAAATTCCTCCATGGAATAACGAAAGATTTGCCGAAGCTTACCGATAAAATCGCGAAGGAAATCCACATCCCCGGTCCAGTTGAAATAGGTCACGGCCGCAATCGTAAAGTTAGCGTTGTTCCAGTTATGCCGCGTGTCCACGGAGGTAAAGAGCCGGAGGAGTGTGACCTGATCCTTTTCCGTGTTTCCGAAGCCGATTCTTAGCCGGGTGAGGGTACCTTCGCTGTGGGTGACTGGATGGATTGGTATATCGGCGTCGACCGGTTGGTTCGGTGCGGATGCGGTCGGGACTTCGAAGGCCACCTTTCGCTCGTCCGAGAATTCCGGATACTCTGCTGTGGTCCACTGGAGGTAAGGCCGAAGAGGCTGTTTGCCGGGGATGAACTTGAGGCGAATCCAGGTAGCCACGGGTGCGGCCACAGTAAAGGAAGGGGATGTCATGGTGGCATCCGGACCTTTCAGCGAGAGACGCAGGCCGTTCGCCGAATCTAGGCTGACAACCTCTGCACTGCCTAAGGTCCACCCCGCCATACTTTTGGTCGGATGCACATTAAACTCGGCACCATAAGGAAGGCCCGTGGTGCTGAAGATCCATCCAGCTCCGCCGGATTGAGTGTACATGGGGAATGGCCAGCCTTCGCTGTAACCCAGACCCTCGTGTTGGTGACAGGAGACGTAGCCGTCCTTAGTTGTGCGCATGGTCAACAGTCGGGTGCGCAAGCTCGCGCGGGTGTAACTGTCCGAGGGACGGTCGTCTAGGCCGGCCCAGATAGCCGCCGGGGCAATCCATTGGATGTTGAAGGCCGGAAGGATGGAGAGATCCATCCGGTAGTGGCCGAAGAGGATCTGCCGCATCTGCTCCATCTGCTTTTCAAAGCCGGGCACGATGAAGGTGGGAAAGTTTTCTGAAATGACCTGGGCGGTGGGATTTTTTACCGGAGCAGAAATTTTACCCCAGGGACCCCAGTCGGCAGGCACCAGCAAAGTGGCCGTTTTCCAGGAGGAGTCGTTGAAGTCGGGATCCATCCAGTCCTTCACTTCCTTCGTTGCCTTGGCGGACTTGGTCTGCGCATCAAAAAGGATCGGGGGAACACCCGGAATTTCGATCAGGCCGAGGAATCCGGCAGGGGATGCCTCCGGATTGTTTGCCTCAACGGCAATCACGTTTCGGCCTGGCCGGAGAAACGAACCGATCTCTTTGCGGGTGAGGGGACTCCAACCCTCAAAAATACCCAAGGGCTTGCCGTTCACGATGACTCCGGCCCGGTTGTCCACAGCCAGGATTAGTTCGGCTTTGGAGGGAACCTTGTCGGCGGGAAGTTCGAAGGTACGGCGGAGCCAGACCTTTTCCTGGGGTGCGTCACTGGTCTGGATCTCTCCTGGTTCCTTGTGCCAGATCCATCTCAACGCACCACTTGCGGCCAATGCGTCAAAATCGGACGGAACTACAGCGAAAGCAGAAGCGGACAGGGCAAATCCGGTTAGCCAGACCGATAAAAATCTTAAACTATTCACAGTGGAAATTTTAGCGTAAGGGAACGTTACCTTAGCCGCAAGTTGATTGGGCTATGAAGCATTCAAAAGGAAAAAGTAGGATGAAGGATTAACTTCAAAATTGAACCCATGCTCCCAACTGGATGAAACCCGTAAGGATATAACTAAGGGGTAAGGGTGGCCTTCAGGCGGAGGAAAAGACGATCACCATTCGCGGGCACACTGAAGATTCGCTTCTGGGTTCCGGCTGGCGCAGTGGACTGATCATTGGGAACCTCTCCGGGAATCGGGTTGGCAGTATCAAAATTCGATAACGAATCACCCTTTTCACCCACGACCGAAAGGGTGCCGACCGCGTTGTCGGTTCGAACGTAGGCCACCAAAGTGAGCTTCGTCGGGTCGCCGGTATCCTGGGAGGGCATGGTGGCAGATGTGGTGGAACTGCCTCCAAGCGCGTAGTTCATGAGGTAGGTCAGCCCATTCGGGGCCACATCGGTCATGGTGGTTCCAGGGTAAGCGCTATCAACGGTGGGGCCTGCAGGAACGGTGCTGGTAACCTCTACCACTAGGTTGGGATCATTGCTCACAGTGGCGGTTTGTCCGCTACCTAGGCCGGTGACCGATTGGGAGACGAGGGAATTGGCAGCCAAGGCGCCGGGCAAAATTGAATAAGTAGTACCCGCAGATGGTACGGAAGAAAATGCCACTGCAACACTATTGGAGCGAATGGTTGCGGAGAGTAAAGCATTGGAGACCACCAACGTCCCGTTGTCGACTGTCGTGGTGCCACTATAGCTGTTGCTTCCGGAAAGGGTTGTGATTCCGCTTCCGGTTTTGACGATTGCGCCCGTTCCGATGATGCCATCGTTGATGCTGTAGGTGCCCGCGCCGTCAATGGTCAGCGTGAAACCGGAGAGGTCAATGGCCGGACCTGAAGCGACATCCAGCGTTAGAGAAGTTTCGCTTCCGGAAAATATCTTGGCATTAGCCGCCAGCGTTACTTTGCCCTGCCAAGTGTTCGTGCCGAGCGAGCGCAGGGCACCAGCTATGGCCGATCCCGAAGGCAGTCCGTTTCCGCTGATCGTCAGTGGCTCTGCAACAACCACGACGTTGGTAAGAAGCAACTGCGCGCCACTGGCCACCACAGTTCCCCCCGCAGTGCTTCCGAGCGCGTTTCCGTTTACCAGCGCGACGCGGCCTTCATTGATAGCGGTGGTGCCGGTGTAGTCGTTGCCCGCATAGGTGAGGATCAGATTCTTGGGGCCCGTCTTGATAATGCCTGTCTGGGTGGTTTGGCCATAACTGGTGATCCAAGAATCGATCTGAATGTCGCCCCCGCTGGCATCGATGGTCAGGTTTTGTCCGCCGTCCCAGATCCAGATGGTGTTGCCAGCGGCGATGGAGGCCGCTGTGGCACTGCTGTTTTTGAGCACCGCATTGGTCCCACTCCCGATCAGATTCGCCCAGGTGTCGACCCCTAGGGTTTTGCCATTCAATTCCACCGTGGCGCCCGCGCCTCCGCCCGCG
>JBIKNP010000010.1:0-76644 GCA_044358595.1 Methylacidiphilales bacterium | reverse complement strand
CCGATAAACTTTCCATCAATATCAGTCGTTGAGTTGCCTACCAACACCGCCCCCGTCACTACTGCTGTGTCATTACCGTCATAAACTTTTGTGGTCACTGCCGCACTAAACACACTCAGATCCTTGGCCGTAATGGTTCCAGTCAGCATTTCATCGGCTAACGAGTAGTTGCCGGCCAACTCCCCATTGGAGCCGTTCACCAGTGTGTAAACCGCCGCCACGTTCTTGGTCCCAATATTCTTATCCGCAAACGTTCCGACTACCGTTGTCGCTCCCAAGGCCTCACCTGCAACCACTCCATCCAACGCGCCCGCCGTCACCGCCGCATCCCGAGTTCCATTGTAGACCTTGCTGGTAACCGTCGATGGAGTCGCAACCGAGATCGTTAACGACTTGGCTGTGATGATTCCAGTTAAAGATGGCTGAGTCAGTAGGTACCTACTCGCATCGGTGCCAACTAATCCCATGGTTGTGGAGACGCTCCAGGTTCCCACATTCTTGTTGGCAAAGATTCCGGTGGTGTCGTTCTGCAGGGATACGCTGTCGCCCGATTGGATGCCGGACAAAAGCGCATTCTGGATCATAGCGGAAACCAGCCCGTCATAAGTCTTGGATTGAACCTGAGCATTCACCACAGTCGCAGGCAGGTTGTTCTGATTATTCTGGTTATTTGGATTATTCGGATTAGCCGTGATACCGCTTTGACCCGTGTTTGCTGGGGTGCTCGGAATCGAAGGAACATTAACACCTCCTCCCCCACCACCACCGCTACCCGTCGAACCCGTCACAGCTCCAACAATACCCCCACCGCCCGTCGGACCACCGGCAGCGGTGGCAATATCCAATGCATTTTTTTCGGTAGCCGTCGCCTGCTTTTCCTGACGGCCTGTTCCAGGAGTGTTCGAGGCAATTTCAAAGGTATAGCCCCCAGATTTTGGCGGCTTGGATCCACCCGTGAGAAGATCCCCGCCCGAAGTAAGCGCCACCCCCGTTGTTCCGGTCGAGCGAAGTCCTCCCGAGCTTTGGCTGCCTTGCTGCTGAATTGCCGTGCTCAAAATCGCACCCTTGGTGGGAAGCGGTTCCGGAAATGAGTTTACCAGAGGACTCGAGCGAAAGACCTGGCCCACATCCACTGTCAAAACTTTAGGCGCTCCATCCATCTTGCCCCCGACCAACGCAAACTGTCCTGGAGCGATGTTGACCGAACCCGAAGGAGCACTGACCGTGGTCGCCGAACTTCCCTGCAAAACCATCAGCCCGAACCCACCTGTGGGAGCCCCTTTGGCCCCACCGCTTTCCGCAGGGTAGGCGGTAACCAGAAAAGTCTTTCCCGCTGGGTCTCCACCAACCGTTCCAGAGACTCCGCTGGAAACGATGTTAATGCCTTCTGCTTTCGGAGGAGTGCTCACAAGAGCCGTACCCCGGTCGAGGCGAACGGTCCGGTCGTTGGGATCAAATGAGAAGGTCGAATTATTGCCGATTCGGATCACGCTGCCGTCGGGAAATTTAAGTTCAGCTAACGATTGCCCCTGGGTGGTGATTTTGCCCCCACCTGCAATCACATCACCCACCGCAGCAGGCTCGGTTTTGCTACCTTCGGTTTTCTGCACATCCCGCAAAATCGCCGAAACCTTGGCCTGCCCAAGTTCTGCACTCCAGACCGTGCCCAATAAGAGGTGGCTGCAAAACCAGCCACCAAAAAGCAGCCATCTAGGTGAAAATGCTAAAATCGGCATAAATCAAAACCCTATTTCCATTAGGCAAAACTTCCAAATACCAAGATTAGACCAGTACACTTAACTACGAGCATATGGAAAACGTCGAAATAGTTTTCCAACTTTTTTTGAAAAAAGCTCACAAAGAAATGCTCCAAATCATGAAATTATAAATTCCACCTAAAAGCCTATGAGACATACATCTACAACTAAGTATATAATTCGAGATTTTTCAATAGATAGAATTTTAATTTTTTGTAAGTAACTGTCACTACAACATATAAAAAATTGCTATTTTTTAAAATCGTTCTGACAGATAAATTTTATTCACAATTTTTACGCAGAATACTATATTTAGGCTAAATATAGTAATATTTATCTATATGTTGTGCTTCTCGTGCAATTGCCTAAAAGGGCATTTAGATGGCTTATCTGAGACTTTTCCGATTTACCCTACCCCCCCTATTTTCATCCTTTTGGGGAAGAGTTTTTTGCCTCTTTCTTGTGCTCTTATTGGGCATATCCAATCCAGTCCCAGCCCAAACTGGATCGGCCTCGGCGGTCTCATCACAAACCCGCCAAGACATGCAACTTCGACAACAGGTACAGGAAACGGATTCGAGCAAGTCCCAGAACCTCGAAGAGGAAACCGTAACCGCCAAACCCCTTTCGACAGACTTGGGCGAAGTCGGCATCATGTCCAAGCCAACAGAAAAACCCTGGTTCTACACAACGGTCGATTGCCAGGCTTTTTACAACAGCAACGTTCTTTACGCCGAAAGCGGCGGCCAAAAGTTTTCCGCGTGGCAGATCATTACTTCCCCCGAAATCGGTTTCGCCCCACAAATTCAGGACGAACAGTACGCGATGTTTTTCCCCAGAGCGGGATTCCGCTACCAGTTCTTCACCTACGCCACTGCCGAACCAGGCTCCACCCCCTACAACCAGACCGGCATCTCTCAAAACAACTTCACCGTGATGGATCCATTTGTCTCCTTAGGCTGGGCCTTTACCGAAGATCTTTTCATCTCGTTTTCCGCAGATGCGAACATTTTCATGGGCTCCGGTCGAGACCAGTCCCTCACCCAGTATGTGAACTTCCTCGATGAATATCCTCTAGCCTGGACAGCGAGTTGGTTTCACTCCTTGGCCGATTGGAACTCCGTCTCAATCACAGGTCGGGCCTCCTATGTCATCGCCAACCCATCTAACTTCACCCGTACCGACAACAACATGACCTTTGCCTGGTCGACCAACCCTACGAAGGAAATTAGTACCCAGATTTTTGCGAGTTACCGATTAGCCAAATACACCGATACCCAGTTGGCCGATCAGTTCAACAACGCAGACCGCCTCGATTTCCAGCAAACCTACGGAGCCTCCCTCACCTGGACGCCGATCGAATATGTTTCGCTCCGCGCATTTGTCAGCTGGACCAAAAGCGACAGCAGCGTCTCTGTACCCGAGACGGGTGATTACGAGGCTTACAACGCCGGAACCGGGATCAACATGATCTACAAATTCTAATGAGAAAACTTTTCGCATTTCAGGCTCTGCTCGTCCTTCCCGTATGCTTATGGGCACAAAACCCCGGATCGGCCGCTGCTGTCTCATCCGAGGCAGCCACCGTCCAGCCCAAAAACCCCGCCCGCCTCGCCGTCCCCACTCCTACACCCGCACCGTCAAAGCCAACTCCACCGCTCCCGCAAACCAGCGAAACCACAATCGATCCCCTGCTGGACCCCACCCGTCCGAAAAACTGCCAACTGGAAATATCAAATGAACAGACCCTCAATTGCGGTAGCGTCTCCGTGCTCTTGTCTCCAGGAACCTACAAACAGGTGAAAATCGTCGACGGTCCGCAGGATAAAAAAGCCACTGAAGGAACTTCCCTTAGACCACAGGCCAATGGATTGGGATACATCCGCTACCTTTCCGATACAAAACTCAAAATCGGGGATACAGAAAGAATCGGAGGAATCGATGTCGGCATCAGACCGCAGGACAATCTCCCCGTGCGGATCTGGTACAAGAAAATGTCGGAAGTGGATGACATCACCAAGGCTTTCACCTTTATTTTTCCTCCGGTGGGACTAATTGCTGGGGCTGGGGCCTGGTCCTCTGGAAATATCTTACTCCCCGAGAAACCAATACTTTTCACAGAAGCACGGGACTACTACCTCAAAACACAAAATCCCTCCGAACCACAACTCGAAACCGCACAACCCGCCATTCGTCTTACACCGGCAACTCCTCAATCTAAATCAGGACTGCGAACTCCTTAGTGCTAAAACGATAGGACTTCAACCGCGGGTCAAAGAGTGATCCGTCCCTCCAAATCCAAAAGTCTACAGTCTACCCTTCTTCTCCCGCCAACCACTCTTTGAACAAGCGAAAAGCTACGGCCATCAGCGTCGCTCCGAAAAAGATACCTAGAAAGCCATAAGCCAGAAATCCGCCGATTACCCCCAAGAAGATAATTCCAAATGGCAGGTTACTCCCGCGGCTAATGAGGTACGGTTTTGTAAAATTATCCACGAGACCCACTACCCCAACACCCCAAACCAAGTTGAAGATAGCCCAGCCATTCTTGCCCTCCATAAAAAGCCAGATCACGACAGGAATCCATACGATCCCACAGGACAATTGAAGGCTGGCAAAAAAGAATCCAGCAAAACCCAGCAGTACCACCTGCGGAACTCCTGCCAACGAAAAGCCGATGCACATCAGAGCCGCCTGCAGCGCCGCCGTACCCAGAACCCCCAACATCACGCTTCGAATCGTTCTGGCGGAAAGATCAAGCAACTCCCCGCCGCGAGGCCCGAAAAGCTTTTCCAGCGTCTGCAGACTCGACCGAGTTAATGTTTCCCCATACGCAAAGAAGAATCCGCAAATGATCAGGCTGAATGCGAATTCAAGGAGCCCTACCCCAACCTTTCCCGCCATCTGCCCAAGCCTTGTCGCCCCCTGTTTAAGTAACGGACTTAAGTCCTGCAGAAGTTGCGTGCGATCCTGCGATGCGTTTTCCCACTTCTGGAAAAGCATCTGCCCATAAGGATACTCACGCAACCACAAGGGAGGTTGAGGTAGGCCCTCCTTGGAATAATCCAACATCAGTTGCGACAGTGGCTTCACCGATTGAGCCGCCACCGCCACCCCATAGGTAATCGGTATCATGCAGAAAACGGCGATAAGAAGACTGGTCAACACCGAAGCGAGAATCGGGCGCGAAGGCATGCGGTTTTTAATCCAAAGAAAAACCGGCCAGGTAGCCACCGTCAAAATGACCGCCCAAAGCAAAGGCCCAAAGAAGGGACGGAGAATGTTTAAACAGGCCAATCCCAAAAAAACGAGTGCCACACCCACCGCAATTCGGTGGAGCATTGGATCATGAATCTTCATCCCCCCATTCTTGGCTGAAACCCTGTCTTTGTCACCCTGCGCGTCAGATCAAGTAGCTTGGTGAAAATAAATCTGCGGGCGGAGAGAATCGAACTCTCACATCAAGCTTGGGAAGCTCGCAGGCTACCATTACATTACGCCCGCTGACGTTTATAAATTATCGTTCTTATTTCTTCGTAGCGCAACGGTTTTCTAGATCACAGTCCCGTCAGAAATCGTACTTCCCTTCGGAATAATCACCACACCATCCCGAACATAGAAGTTCTGCCCATCCATATCCCGATCCTTTCCAGCCGCTCGGATCACGACGTTCCGTCCTATCCTCACGTTCTTATCAATAATTGCATCCTCAATCACTGTCCCTTCCCCAATGCCGATGGCTGGCCGCTGCCTCTTTCGATTGTCCTCCTGCTGGATAGGGGTTTCGTAATAGTCCGCTCCCATCAGGATAGAGCGACGAATCTGACACCCCGAACCAATCCGTGAGCGAATTCCAATCACCGCTTGATCTAGAATGCTTTTCCGAATCATGCAGCCATCCGAAACAATTGCCTGAATCACCTGACAATCTTCCACCACCGAACCCGGCAGAAACCGCGCTCTCGTGTAAATGGGGGCTGTGCTTAATCCGAAATCAAACTTCGGCTCCTGGGCCAGCAGATCCAGGTTGGCCCGATAGAATGCCCCAATCGTACCAATGTCCTCCCAATACCCGTCATGAATGAATGCGGACACCTTCTTGCTTCCGATGGCAGCAGGAAGAATATTTTTTCCGAAATCCTTTCCATCATTTCCATCCAAACAATCGCGCAAGGTCTCCCGATTAAAGATATAAATCCCCATCGAGGCGAGGTAGGGACGGCCCTTGGGCATGGCAGACCCGCTCTCCATCGAAGCCAACACGGCAGGATCCTTCGGTTTCTCGACAAACTCGGTGATTCGCCGTTCCGCATCCGCCTTCAAGATCCCCAAACTGGGCGCGCTCTTCTTGTCCACGGGCAAAGTGGCGATGGTGATGTCCGACCCGGTTGAGACGTGCTGTTCGAGCATTTCCCGGAAATCCATTCGGTAGAGCTGATCCCCCGAAAGAATCAAAACGTATTCATGCGGATGATTGTCAAAATGAATCAACCCTTGCCGTACCGCATCTGCCGTCCCCTGATACCATTCGGTCCCCTCCCGTGTCTTTTGGGCAGCTACAATTTCAATGAATCCGCGAGGAATAAAATCATCAAACCGGTAGCTCTGCTGAACATGACGATGCAGAGAAGAACTGAGGTATTGTGTAAGAAGAAAAATCCGCTTGATGCCAGAGTTCAGGCTCAAACTGATCGGAATATCGACTAGACGATACTTTCCTGCGATGGGAACTGCAGGTTTGGCACGCTCCTGAGTTAACGGGAACAAGCGGTTCCCCTCCCCGCCCCCCAAGATTACACTGACCACCTGATCTGTACTGATTGCACTGCGCTGGCTCATCAATTGACCCTATCTCCCCCAGCCGCTAGAACAAGTTTACGATGTGCGGAATTGTAGCCTATGTGGGGCCTCGTAAGGCTCAGCCTATTCTTCTGGAAGCCTTGAGCCGACTGGAATATAGGGGATACGACTCGGCCGGTCTGGCGATCCTAAACGGGCATGGAATAGAGGTTCGTAAAAAAAGCGGTCGGATTGAAAACCTTGCCAAAGCCTGCATGGCGAAACCCATCCAAGGTGAAATTGGAATCAGTCATACTCGTTGGGCAACTCATGGCGCACCCACGGATGCGAATGCCCACCCTCATTTGGACGCTTCGGGGAAACTGGCCCTTGTCCACAACGGCGTGATTGAAAACTTTCTCGAACTGAAGGAGAAGCTGACTCAAGCAGGACACAAGTTTCAATCGGAAACCGATACGGAGGTTTTTGCTCACTGCTTGGGTGACTCGTATGCAAAAAGCAAAGCCACAGGCGAAGCTCGTCTTCTTGAAGCCGTCCGAACCACACTTTCACAAATCCAAGGGACTTTAGGAATCGCAGTCATCCACAGTGACTTTCCCAAAATGATTGTCGGAGCGCGCCGGGGAAGCCCGCTGGTAATCGGAGTCGGGCAAGGTGAGAACTTTCTAGCCAGCGACACTCAAGCCCTTGCCCCTTACACCAACCGCGTCGTCATTTTACAGGATCAGGAGATTGTCGCACTTCATGCGGACCATTTTGACGTCTCCTCCCCTTTAGGCGCACATACCCATGTCAAAGTTGAGCAAATAGAAAACGGTGTGATCCACTCCGACAAGGGTCCTCACGCCCACTTCATGCTTAAGGAAATCATGGAGCAACCCCGCTCCATCGAAAACGCTTTCCGTGGAAGACTGGACCGAGACGGAGCTACCGCCAAGTTGGGCGGCTTGAACATGAGCTCTGATCAGCTTCGGCAAGTAGAGCGAATTTCAGTCATCGGATGCGGCACAGCACTTCACTCGGGAATGGTCGGAAAATATCTGATCGAAACCTTGGCAAAGATCCCCGTCGAGACTCAACATGCCAGCGAGTTTCGATACAGCGACTCCCCCATCTCGCCAAAAACACTTTTTTTAGCAGTCAGTCAATCAGGTGAAACCGCAGATACATTGGGAGCCCTTCGTGAAGCCAAGCGTCGCGGGTATTCATGCCTTGGAATTTGCAATAACGTGGCCAGCTCTATTGCTCGAGAGAGTGATGGCGGTGTATATATGCATGCAGGACCAGAGATCGGCGTAGCGGCGACTAAATCATTCACCTCCCAAGTCATGGTCTTTACTCTGCTCGGGCTTCTGTTGGGACGGTTACACCAACTCTCTGCCGCTCACGGCGCAGAAATTCTTGAGGCGATTACCCAGCTTCCTGAAAAGATTCAGCAAGCGTTGCGTCACTCCGATTCGATTGCAAAAGTTGCGAAAACCTTTGCCCACTCCCGCTCAATGCTTTTTCTGGGCCGTTTGGCCAATTTCCCAATCGCACTTGAGGGCGCTTTAAAAATGAAGGAGATCACGTACATCCATGCAGAGGGCTATCCCAGCGCGGAACTCAAGCATGGGGTGATTGCCTTGATCGATCGGGAAATTCCTACTGTCCTGATCGCGACTGCGGACGGGGTGTATGATAAAAATCTTGGTAGTTTGCAGGAAATTAAGGCCCGCGGAGGCCCTGTCATTGCGGTTACTCACGAGGGCGACGTAAAGGTCAAGGGCTTGGCGGATGCCGTTCTTGAGGTGCCCAAGACCCATGAACTCCTTCAACCCATTCTTAATGTCATTCCGCTACAGCTATTCTCCTACCATACCGCTGTCGCCTTAGGTCGGGACGTGGACAAGCCCCGGAATCTCGCAAAGTCAGTCACAGTCGAATAATCCTGCGCGACATGCTTCTCCGAGGTTGCTCCCTCGACCGAACACGCTATTTTCGGATGATTGAGGCCCTATCGTCTAGCTGGTTAGGACACGGCCCTCTCAAGGCCGGTGCACGGGTTCGAGTCCCGTTAGGGCTAGTGAATAATTTTAATTCAGGAGTTGATTTGGAATGCAGGGTTGGTGATGATTGAGCCTCACGGATGAAGACAAAGCTACTTTCCAAAAGCAACCACAACCCGAAGCTCTCCATTCTTCGGGAAATTAAGAGGAGCCAAGGTCTTTCCGTTGCAGAACTATGTCAAAGGGTCGGACTCTCCTATATGGGGGTCAAACAACACTGTATTGGTCTCGAAAGAGACGGTTACCTGGATACATGGCGCCGCCCCAAAGGTATGGGTCGCCCCGAAAAAGCCTACCGTTTGACCGATGGAGCACGTGAATTCTTCCCGAGCCGCTATCCTCAATTTAGCCTCCAGATTTTGGAGTCGGTAAAAGAGATTTACGGCTCCCTTGGACCCGAAAAGATTCTTCATAACATCTACAAGGCGGAGACTCAGCGCTACGAAATCAAGCTTCAGAAATTAGAAGGAGAGTCTCGCTATCGTGGCCTCGCCCAACTCCGCGAAGAAGACGGTTATATGGCAGAGTACTCTTTTGATAATTCCTCCCGTACCCACCGGATCACGGAGTTCAACTCCGCCATCCTCGACTGCCTCGACAGTTTTCCCATGATTCGTGACTACGAGCGTCAACTCTTTGAGAAAGTTCTTCGGACCAAGATGAAACGGGACGAAGAGCGGATTGCTGGTCTCTATCGTTGTACCTACACAACAGTAGGCCCTGCCTAAATCATCTTTCGGTTGAAATTCGCGCCCACCTGGCGCCCTGCCCTGCTTTTACAACCCTAGCTTTGCTTCAATGCTCTGGCGGGAGTGTTGAGCACCGATAAACTGCTCCGCAATCTCACCACTCTTAAAAATAAAAAAAGCGGGGATGGATTGAATTCCATATTTTGCCGCGAGAGCCTGCTCCTGGTCGACGTTCACTTTGCCCACGACCACCTTCCCTGCGTGATCCTTCGCGATTTGCTCAAGAAGGGGTGAAATCATTCTGCAAGGTCCACACCACTCAGCCCAAAAATCCACAAGGACCGGAACGGTAGACTTCAAAACCGCTGCCTCGAAATTAGACTGAGTAAGGGTAAGGGTGGATCCGTCGGCCATAAATTCTTATTTACCGAGGAAACTCATCAACACAATGCCAAAGGCTACCAGTGAGGCCAATAGAGCGGCGATGGCCAGCGCAGTGCCCCCGCTATCATTATCCACAACGGTGCGAGCTACAGCCACTCCCCCAGCACGTGGCGTAACATTTGGAGCAGGTTGAGTGGGAACCCCAGGCTTTTGCATGACCCCACCAGCACCCGCTGCAGGCGTGATCGGTTTAGCGACCTGTGTTGCCGCAGGAGATGGTGCGCCCGCAGGTTTGGCTGGAACCGCCGCCCCTGGAACACCAGGGCGAGGAGGTAAGGATATCCGCATTGTCTCTTTTCGTAAATCAGCGGGCGGTTTTGCAACTCCTGGAACTGGAGGAGGAGTCACACCAGCAGGTTTAGGGGGCATGCCCGGCACAGGAGGTGCAGGAGGCGTAGCTGCGGCAGGCACACCAGGAACGGGTGGTTTTGGTGCCGCGGGCGGAGTGAGACGCATCGTTTCCTTCTTTAAGCCAGGTGCTGCAGGTGCAGGTGCAAGAGGCGGTCCAGGAGGTTTAGGCAAAGAAGGTGAGGGAGGCTTCAACCCAACACTTGGTGGAGCAAGAGGCGGCTTCGGTAAGCCTGGAGCACCCGGAATGGGCGGTTTAGGAGTACCGCCGGACACCGTAACCCCCGGAGGAAGAGGAGGCGTAGGGGGCTTCGGAAGAGGATCGGGCATCGAACAATAAAACTACCGAAAGCACTTAGGGTCAATTCATTTGCCCATGGAGTTGTTCACAAAAGTGCATCTCTCCAAAAACTTTGAAATGCATCGTGCCAGCTTCTTCCCGCGATGGTGCGGTCTCTTCTAGCCTGCCTGATTTCCGTGTTATTCACATTTCCGGCAACTCTTGAGATCGCCGAGACCCACTTGGTAACGTCCCCCGTTACAACTTTCTCCCCATCTCGCGGGTCCCTCAACAACTCCCCAGGTCCCCCTTGATCCGATACAACCACAGGCAAGCCAGACGCCATCGCCTCCACCACCACGTTTCCATAGGTGTCGGTCGTGCTGGGAAAAACAAAAAGATCAGCCGATGCATACGCCTGCCCCAATTCCTCATTATGAAGAACTCCAGTGAAGATGCCTTGAGGTATCTTTTGCTTCAACTCAGCAAGGAAAGGCCCCTCCCCGACGAAGGCAAAGGTGATGCCCCCGTTCTTTTCGACCTCCACAGCTACCCTCGACAAAAATTCCAACTCCTTCTCCTTTGAAATCCTGCCGACATACAGGGCCACTTTTCCTTTTGCCCCACGTTGAACCCAGAAATCACTTTTACGGTGATCGGTAGAAAACAACTTTGTGTCTAAGCCCCTTGGAAGAATCGCCAGCTTGCTCCGTGGCAACCCTTTCTCCACCCAACGATCCAGATAAGTCTGCGAATTCACATAGACCCGATCCATCTGACTGTAGAACCAGTGCATATAGTTCCACGCAATCCCTTCAACCAACGGATCATCCTCGCTCAGAAAACGCGCATACTGCGGAAAGTCCGTGTGATAAATCGCGCTCGTCCGTAACCCCAAGATATTTGCCGCCATTAATCCCGCCAGGCCCATGGGGCCCGGCGTGCTTAAAATAAGCTCCGTATATCCTCGCTGAGCCACATGATCCACAATCTCCAAAATTGGCGGAAAACTTAGCTTCTGGAGGTCGTACTCAGGAATCGTGAAAACCCCAACGGGTTGAAAATTAACCACCCCTGCCTCTGGAGTGAACCCAGGCCGGCTCGTCAGGATCGTAATGTCTGCACCTATCTCACGGCCCGCTTCTGCCATTGTCCGAATCGTCCTCGCGACCCCATTCACATCCTCTAAAGTATCTGTGAACCATCCTTTCCGGTGATTCGTCAAAATCTCGGGTCGTTTCCCAAGAAAGCGTTCCGACACTTCGCCCCACATCTTTCGATCACTTCGCAAGGCATGAAAGGAGTAAAGATATGGGGCCGTGGCCAAACCTAGAGGCAGAACTCCCGCCAAAGGCTCCAAACCACCCAAGAAATCACCTTTCTCAGCTTTTTCCAGAAAACGAGTAACGACTCGAAACCCCACATCATTCATAACTTTTGAGGCCAATCGAAAGCTTCGTCGCTCAGGAACTTTTTCCGATTCCAAAACCCTCTGTAACTCTTCCCGTGTCTCCGGCCGGGTCAGATACGCGGACACTTCTTTACTCAAACCTCCCTTAGGCGACTTCCAAAACTCTAAGATTTTCCCACTAGTCACCATTTCCACCGCATACCTCGCTTTATCCAGAAAACTCATCTCCAAGGGATTTTCACCCGCTAAAAAGCGATTCACGATACGAAGCAAAAGCTCGGAGCCGCGCGGGGCTTGGTGCCCCACCTTTTCGCGCAAGAAATCAAAGATCACGTGAAAGAGGCCATTCACAAACCTAGCGGGATCTCCACCCTCTCCATGAACTACCCCTTCGCCCCGTGCCACCGCCCGCAAGAAACTGTCAGCGTCACGAGCCCCCGAAATCTCTGTCCAGACTCGCCCCGCATAAAGACCACAGTGATCATTGGAACCACCCATCCAGGACTTTTTCCATGGGCTCACACCCACAGGCTCAATCTTATGTCGTTTTGATAACTCCTGAATTTTTCTCTCCGTTAAAGACTCACAGCAGGCATAAGCGATTTCCTGCCCCAACGAAGCTCGGAGGCCATTGGTCTTCTCGAAAACTTGAAATAGTAAAACCAGTTTTTCAAAATGTTCGGGTCTCATCTTTCCATCCATATGCAAAAGAGGATGCGCAACGGCATGCACGATTCCCTCCTTTCGAAGAAAAAGGCTTAACTCAAAGATATTGGCTCGCAGCTTTTCCACCTGATCCGCCTGGGCCTCATTCAGGTTCCAAGCCAGAAGATGCACTTTGCAACGGTCCTCAGGAAAATAGGTCGTAATCTCCATGCCAGGAATAAAGCCCTCTAAACCCCGCAACTCTTTGGCTGCACCTAAGGTGTTGTGATCCGTAAGGGTAAAATAATCGAAACCTGAAGAACGCAGCTTTTCGTAAAGCTTTTTAGGGTCAGACAAGCTGTCTGGAATTCCCAACTTCCGCAGAATCCACTCCGAAGGGCGGTCTGAAAATCGAGAGTGAAGATGAAGATCAGCTTTGGACATGGTCGGCGTAGGAATAGCTACCATACCCACGCGCGGCTAACTCATCGAGAAAAACGGCCAACTGTTTTCGCACGAAGGGCACCTCCAGATCGCGAGGATGAAGGCTGAGTCGGACAACAGGACTCCCACCCCACACCTGCTTCCAAAGCGGATGCCACCCCTTTGCCAGAGCACGTCTCCATCCTGATCGAAGGCTGTAGGTACCCGCCCACGCCCTCTCCCTCTTTCCAGACGGCAGAAAGATCAAATCTCGTAGCGTGCAGGTATAGGTAAATCCCATCTTGGCCAACTCTCTCTCAAGGGATGCAGAGTAAAGCCATCCTGGAGCGACAAAACCACTAGCCCTCCACCCCTGACGCTCCCAAATAGCGCGGGCCTTACTCAGTCGTTGGATCGCCTCTTGCATCGGTAAGTCAAAGAACTCAGCCTCGTTTTCGGAGTAAAACTTCGTCCACAACCAGGAGCTGTTGGGAAGGTCTTTGCGGTCGTGATAGTGACCGTGGATCGCTAAATCATGCCCCTCCTGATTCCAGCGATTCAGCAAGGCAAGAGTCTCATTCGAATCTTCCACCCGAACCCCGTGATGATACTGCGGAACGACCAAGATGGACGCATGCCCTGGACACCTTGAAAGACAAAACTCAAGTTGCTCCTGAATCTGATGAATGGATCCCGGATGGCAGTCATGCAGAGAGAGAAGAAGCCTATGAGCACGAGGCGGAGGAGTTCGATCCCGCTCCTGAACTAAATTACAAAGATAAACAGGCTCCTTCCGCTGATCTTTGAATTTTGTGACTTCCTTCCTATCCGCAAGTTTGAACCCATAGTAGGCAAACATTCGGGCGCTTCTTCGCTCATCCTTGACCACAACCTGACCAAAAACATTTTTTTCACCTAACTCCCCCATTCGATCCAGAAAAGTGTCGAACAATCTTTTCCCCACACTCATCCCACGAGCCTCTGGAAGAAGATTAATGTGGAAGTGAACACCACGCGCAGGGGTCGGCGGGGTTTCTTTTCTTCCTTGAAATAAAAGCCATCGAATATATTTCCGGCTGGGATTCCCATACACGAAGAAGTAGCGGAAAATCACCCTCATGATCCACCCAGGGAGCCGGATTCCCAAGTACCCGAGATGTTTGAACGAGCTTCTGGAACCCATGATGTAGCCGAGGAGACGACCTCCATCCCCTTCCAAAACCAAACAGTTCTCAGGCTCTGCATCCGTGTACGGGGCGGTCAGGAAATCAGCGAATAGCTCCCGATCCTGAAAAAGAGGATCGATGGGGTCCCCTAAGAATCCTGTCTCCGCACAAATATGGCGGACCTGATCTCGATCTTCGGCCCGATAGTAGCGAATCAACATACTCACCCCCTGGCCTCGTATTCGGACAATTGTTGAGTAAAGGTTTTCTCCCAACTGAACTTTCCCTGAATAAACCCGCTCAGGGAGTGGCGATCAATATCAGGTAAAGAGTGCATCCTCTTGACGACCCCCAAAGCCAGCGAATTAGAACTCCTGTCGATAACCCAATCCTTGAGTTGATAAGCCTGCTCATCCATGGGTCCACCCCGAAAGGCAATCACCGGAAGCGCACAGGCTTGAGCCTCCAAAAGAACCAGACCAAACGTTTCCCATCGTCCAGGGTGAATCAGAAGATCTGACGCCTGATACCACTCAGCCAACTCTGCGGACTCCCTAAGGAATGGCACAATTCGGATTCGCGGATGCTTCCTCCCATAATCTTCAGCCTCAGGCTTCATTTGTCCGTCTCCCACCATCACCCCCACCCAATCGCCACCCTCAAGCTCCTCAACTCTTTTCCACATTCTGAGCAACAGTGCTGTGTCTTTATCTGGAGAAAAACGTCCCACATAGAGAAGCACCTTGGAGTTCGAAGGTAATCCCAGTTTCCTCCTTAACTCCTGCTTCTTCTCCAATGAAACAGGATGAAAGGTTTTTGTATCCACCCCCAACGGGAGGTGGATCAACCTAGGAACTCCCCACCCCCTCAAAATCTGAATCAGGTTCTGACTTCCCACAAATACTCCTCGGCCGCCTGTGGCAAGGTGACGAAGATAATCCCCAGCCAACTGCTCTGTAACAGAACGAGCCCAAGTACCCGCAAACTTCAGAACCGTACGAAGAATCGCATCCGGAAAGTGGGAGTGATAGAACATGTAAAACTTAGAACCACGTCGGTTTGCCCAGTTTCGGGCAACCATGGCGGCATGATACGGATCACCTGCCTCAACAACATCCGGCCGCTGCGCATAAAGAATCTTTAATAGAGCAGGCAGGTCGAGCATCCACCGATACCGCGAAGTTTGATTCACGAGGGGCCCCCGAACAGTCCAAACTTGGCTCCTCCCCCCTTCTACCTGTTCAGTCCTGCTCCCTGGCACAATCATAATGTGATCGTGCGGAGTGTTTTCCCTTAGAAACTTACGCTTCGCTAAAAGATAAGAACGCACCCCACCTCCTTGAGAGGAGTACATTTGAGTCAAATCACAGATCTTCATGGAAACTGCCTTGGATGATGCCTTTCTTCGTGCTAAAGTGAAACTCAATGAGGCGCACCGAATTCTTACGCCTGCTCGGGCTTGCAGGGGCAGCTTATGCTACGCCTGCTTTCTCACAGGGAGGCATTCCTGTTCAGCCGGGCGAATGTGAAGTAAACCCTGCCTTTATCAATAGCGGTCCTGGGTTCGGCAACCGCGTCGCGCTAACATTTGATGATGGTCCTAGTCCGGGTGTTACGGAACGTGTTCTGACGGAACTTTCAAAACGGAATCTGCACGCCACATTCTTTTTGATCGGGGCAAAAGTTGACGCATATCCACAACTCGCACGCCGTATTGTGGACGAGGGCCATGATGTAGCAAACCACTCCTATACTCACCCCCGTCTTGCTGGCATGTCCGATTCCGCCGTGGAGCAGCAGCTCGCACGAACCCAGGAATCGATCACTCGTACTACAGGCGTTACGCCCGTTTGGTTTCGCCCCCCGTACGGAGCGTTCCGTAGAGAGCAAGGCTCGATCGCCTCGAAACTAGGACTCGGCGTGGCCTACTGGTCGGTGGACCCCAAGGATTGGTCTCAACCCGGTAGCTCGGCGATTGCCCAGCGGGTTCTTTCTGCCAGTCAAGCAGGCTCCATCATTCTTCTTCACGATCTGCACCCGCAAACCGCGGATGCTGTTCCCGCAATTTTTGACGGATTGATCGAACGCTCTTTTTCAGCAGCCCCCTTCCACAGCTTCGTCGGCGCCCCTTACGCCTAACCTACCTTTTACTTTTTCGATCCTGTCCAAATTGTTCCCGGCAAGATTTTAGCGTCAGGAGCAACCAAACTGCCTGGATTAAGCACAGCATTGCAACCGACTGAGGCACGATCTCCCACAATCGCACCAAACTTTCGCAATCCCGTTTCGATCAGATGCCCCTCTTTTTGAACACGAATGACCTGACCATCTAGACGGTAGTTGGACAAAATAACTCCAGCTCCAAGATTTACGTCCCTCCCCAGAATGGAATCTCCCACGTAGTTGAAGTGCGGGGCATGGGCACCTGCCAGAAGAACACAGTTCTTGAACTCGGAGCTATTCCCTAAAACACATCCGTCCCCAGCAATCACGTTTTCCCGCAGATAGGCTCCATGTCTGATTTCACAATTTTTACCAATCCATGCAGGTCCTCGAATATAGGCCCCAGGCTCAACAACTGTCCCCTCCCCCAAATAGACATCTTTTCCAAGAATCGGTGCCCCCACAAGTTTGCCCTTGGTCCCCTTGGGCAGGTTCTTTTTTAAGTAAGCAGCAATTTTAGGCAGAATATCCCAAGCGTCCTTAGCGGATGCGAACAGCTCCTCATGCCCCTGTCCTGTAAGGTCAAAAAAGTCAGTCAGAGATGTGCCTAACTCTCTCATCCCAATCACCCTGCCTTAGCCCAAGCTCCCCCTCAAGCCTTCCGATGAAGCGCATTCTGCATCGCTACACGCGTTTTCTCCAACTCATGATCCCCATGCGAAGCAGAGATAAACCAGCTCTCAAATTGAGAGGGCGGGAAGTAAACCCCTTTTTCTAGGCAGGCATGAAAAAAGGAGGCGTAAGCATCTCGATCGCACTCCTGTGCAGCTTTTAAATCCCGAACTTTTCCACCGCCGTCTCGAAAGAACAGGCAAGTCATCGATCCGATTCGTGCCCAAGGGTAGTTCAGCCCCGCATGATCCAACGCGTCCTTGACGATACCTTCGATCGACATCCCAATCTGCTCCAACTTCTCATAAATACCGCCTCTCTCGAGAACTTCGAGTTGAGCGATACCAGCAGCCATAGCAAGAGGATGCCCCGATAAGGTCCCAGCCTGATACACGGGTCCGTCTGGAGCTAGTTGATCCATAATTTCAGCACGTCCACCAAAGGCTCCTACAGGCATTCCTCCGCCGATCACTTTCCCGAAAGCCGATAGATCAGGGCGTATCCCCAGCAATCCTTGAGCTCCCCCTAGACCCAAGCGAAATCCAGTCATCACCTCGTCAAAGATAAGCAGAGCTCCACACTTTTTTGTACTCTCCCGAAGAAACTCCAAATAACCCTTTTCAGGCATAATGAGCCCCACATTTGCAGGAATCGGCTCAAGCAAAATAGCCGCCAAGTCGTCCCCATACTTTTCGATGCATGCACTGACAGCCTCACGATCATGGAAAGGCAAAATCAAAGTGTCTTGAACTGCCCCAGGGGTAACTCCCGCGCTATCGGGTCGCCCTAGGGTCAAGGGACCCGAGCCCGCAGCCACGAGGAGCGCATCACTATGACCATGATAGCACCCCGAAAACTTAATGATCTTCTTGCGCCCCGTGAACCCCCTTGCCAATCGAACACACGACATCGTCGCCTCAGTTCCACTACTACAAAACCGCACTTTCTCGACGCTCGGAATATGGCGACAGATTTTTGAAGCTAAAATCACCTCTCCCTCATGAGGAGTGCCATAACTGATGCCCTTACCAGCCGCATTTCGAATCGCATCCACAACCTCTGGATGCGCATGCCCTAAAATCGCAGGTCCCCAACTTCCAACATAATCCACATACTCCCTCCCATCCACATCACGAAGGAGTGGGCCCCTCGCAGAGGCGACAAAGAAAGGCTCACCGCCGACCGCACGAAAAGCCCTCACAGGAGAGTGCACACCACCAGGGGTTACCTTTTTGGCTTTTTGAAATAACTCCTGCGAATTTTTTCCACCCCCTTGGCTCATCCAATAATGGTAAACCCACACACTCCCCGATTCCAGTCCGCGTAAGAGACAAACTAATTGGCAGCAAAATCTGCCCGTGCTTTTTTCTCTGCCTCCACTAACCCCGACCACCTCTCCCACCCCCCCGCCCAAAGCCCCTCCGCCTCTTGGGTCGCCACAGACAGCAACGGCAAGTCGGAAGGAAGTCGAGCATGTCGATACCGTGGAGCTCCGCTCTGTTCATCCCCGAGGGTGTCCCCGGGGCCACGAATCTCGAAATCCTTCTCCGCTACCAAAAAGCCATCTCGATTCTCAGCCAGAAAATCCAACCTCTCTTTCGCTTCTACACCCCCACCCCTCTGAATCAGAATGCACATCCCGCTTTTCCCTCCCCGCCCAATCCTTCCTCTCAACTGATGCAGCTGCGATAATCCCAAACGATCCGCATGATCAATTACCATTAAGCTGGCCTCCGGAACATCCACCCCCACCTCAACAACAGTCGTGGCCACCAAAACAGAAATCGCGCCTTTTCGAAACTGGTCCAGAATTTCCACCTTCTCAGCCTCTCTCATTTTTCCGTGTAAAAGAGCAACTTTTTTGTGTCCAAATCGTTTTGATAAATGCTCGTAGGTCTTTCGCACGGAAGCCTCCTCGGATGGGTCTTCCACCTCGTCCCCCAATCTTGGCACTACCACATACGCCCTTTCCCCAGCCTGAACCCGATCCTTGATATGAGCCCAGATCTTTTCCTCGGCAGTGCCATCTCTGACAAAAGTTCTCACCTCCCCTCGCCCAGGTGGCATCTCGCGCAAGTAAGAGATGTCTAAATCGCCGTGGATCAGCAAGTCGTAGGTCCTTGGAATGGGGGTTGCCGTAAGCACGAGCAGGTCAGGTCGCTCCCCTTTAGCCAAGAAAGCAGCCCTCTGCTTTACCCCAAAGCGCTGCTGCTCATCGATCACACAAAGGGAAAGGCGGGCTAATTTTGTTTTCGCTGCAAAAAGCGCATGAGTTCCAACGGTAATTCTTGGAAAAAGCCCAACGGGGCCAGGCTTGGAAGCGGAAGTCCATGTCACAATCTCTACAAGGCGGGGCGGGAGTAGTTTTCGTAGTGCCACCGCGTGCTGCTCGACTAGCAAGGTGGTCGGCGCCATGAGCGCAACGTGCGAGCCATGCTCCAGTGCCCGCAGTAAAGCATGGGCTGCCACAAGAGTCTTGCCAGAGCCGACATCACCCTGGAGAAGGCGATGCATCGGCCGACCCAGACTCAAATCCTTATCAATTTCTTTGCAGACATCTTTCTGACCCTGCGTCATCTGAAAAGGCAACTTCTCGTACCAAGGCCCGATTAGATCTCGAACCTTCTCGGGCCTCTCCACCTGAATTGCCTCCCGAGCCGCTCTCCTGACACGAACTCCGAACTGCGCCGCTACAAGCTCCTCCCAAGCCAACCGTCGTCGTGAAATCTCCACCTCCCGCAAGGAAGATGGAAAATGGTAAGCACGAAAAGACTCCTCTCGATTGGGCATCCCTTCGCATTGTGGAAATGCTTCCACCACCTTAGGCCAACAGTTTTTTAGATAGTGGTAAATCGTAGAACGAACTCGTCTCTGATTCAGCCCGGCAATCAGTGGGTAAACAGGAACTACCCGATCCAAATGAATACTCTCCTCCTTACCCTCTTCAATCGTCTCAGTCTCGGGATGGGTGATTCTCAATACTCCCGCTTTCTCCTCAAGCCTGCCGTAGACAGCCACTCGTTTCCCCTCAGGGAATGCTCGTGCCAGAAAAGGTAGGTGATAGTAAATCAATCGCACCCGATCTCCAGTTTCGAGACCGTGCGCCAATACATTCAGATCCACCTCCACACTGCAGCGTCGTCCCCTCCAACGATTGAGTTTCGAACGAATAACAACCCCTTGAAAGTGAACTGGGCCATCAGGCAATCCCATCGACGGTGCCCAACCTTGGCGCCGATCTTCGTGTCTCCTAGGCAGATAACCCACTAACTCCTCAGGTCGATCAAACCCAAGTTTCGTGGCCAGAAGGGTCGCAGCTCGTGTCGCGCGAGCGACCTCGGAACTTACTGCCAGTCCGTCATTCGCCACCGGGGTCCATCCGTATAGTCATCCCACTCCCAAATTCCCGCCAAATCGAACACTTTTTGGGTTGGAACTCTCTTTGCAAAATCAAAGCCGATTACTTCAAACTTCTTGTCCCCTGCTTGAGCACGAAACTTAAGATGTCGCTCAGCAAAGATTCTTGGAGTTCCGACGACTTGAACCCCGTCGACTCGCAAAGTGGGTTCGGGATTGCCTTTTCCAAATGGAGCCAGCTCAGCTAAAGACCGCGCCATCTCAGGCGTTAAATGAGAAGGACACAATTGAATATCAATCGGAAGGGTTTTCTCAAAGATTTCGGGGGCTACGTGAGTCTCAAGCCATGCCTGAAGCAGTTTTCTAAACTCAGCAACATGTCCTGCTTCAATCACAATTCCCGCAGCTGCATCATGCCCCCCAAAACCCTTGAGACACGACGAGCAGGCACGCAACGCATCCATTAAGGACAAACCAGGCAAACCCCGACCACTCCCCCTCCCCTCCCCATCCGAATTAAGTGCGATCGTAAAGCTGGGTCGATGAAACTTGCGGACAAGACGAGCCGCAACAATTCCGACAACCCCAGGATGCCAACGATCACTCGCCACCACATTCGCTAATCCTTTGGGCAGAGATTCCACCTGCTCCTCTGCCTCCCCTAAAGCAACTGCCTCCAGCTCCTGTCTTCGACGATTCTGCAGATCCAACTCACGCGCTAAACGCGCTGTCTCGGTGGGATCATGACTAAGCAGGAGCTCTAATCCAGAACTCGCGTCTCCCACGCGACCCCCCGCATTGATTCTCGGGCCCAGCTGGAATCCAAGCGTAAAAGAGGTAGGAACCCTCTGCCCCACTCCACTTACCTCCATCAATCTCTTTAATCCCGGATGCACTGTTTTTGCCAACCGCCTCAACCCCTCCTGTACAAAGATTCGATTATCATTCAGAAGTGGCACGAGGTCAGCCACTGTAGCCAGTGCCACAAGATCCATAACATCCCGTAAATCAAACTTCTCCCGACCACCTTTTGCCCTTTGGTAGGCATGACAAAGTTTGAAAACTAACCCTGCCGTACAAAAGTGATGCCCCACCGGCCCTCGCTGCGGATTCACCATCACGTCCGCTTTCGGTTGAGGATCACTGAGTTGATGATGATCTACGATTAAAACGCGTACTCCGGCTTGCTTTAGTTTCTCAACTTCATGAAAACTGTTTGTCCCGCAATCCAGGGCAAGGAACACCTCTGGGATAAATCCTTGATCCAAGGCACGATCCAACGCTCCCATCGTTAATCCATAGCCCTCTTTTTGCCGGTCAGGCATAAAGGTCTGAATCTCCCCTGCCCCTTGGGACCGCAAGAATAATTTCATCAGTGTGGCGCTCACAATTCCATCCACATCGTAGTCGGAAAAAATAAGAATCCTCTTTTTCGCCTGAATCGCTTCCGACAAAAACTCCACCCCGTCCGAAATCCCAGGCAATTCCTCGGGCGCCGCTAAACTCGCAAGGCGCGGACGCAAAAAGTTTTCCTGATCTGCACCGACTGAGAAACCCCGGAAGGAAAGAAAGCGGGAGATCAGCTCCTCCCCTCCACAATCGGATGGCAGGACTAAATGGGAATCAGACCAACGCATCCTATTGCAATACGGTCTCACAGACCGTTAGCAAGTCCGTCTAACCCCGTTTTCGACCAAAAAGGAGAACGATCGGACTGGCGATAAAAATCGAACTGTAAGTTCCTACTACAATCCCAATCAGCAGGATGAGCGAGAAATCATTAATCACCCTTCCCCCCAGTAAAAAGAGCACAAGAACGGCCAAGAAAGTTGTTCCCGAAGTTAAAAGCGTCCTACTTAAGGTCTGATTGATCGCCAGATTCATCACGCCCGCACGATCCGCACCGACTCCTCCACGGAAAAACTCGCGGATACGATCAAAGATAACAATCGTGTCGTTGATCGAGTATCCCGCAACCGCCAAGATAGCGCCCACCATCGGCAGGGAAAGTTCTCTACCCAGTAAGGCGAAGATTCCCAAGCTAATCAGGACGTCGTGCAAGAGAGCCACGATGGCTCCGATCGCAAAGGAGGTCTCAAACCTCCAAGTGGTGTAAAAGAAGATCGCAATCATTCCTAAAATAAGAGCGATCAGAGCTTTCTGTTTTAACTCATTCCCGACCACTCCAGCCACCTTATCCAACTGCAACTGCTGGAACTTGGCCTGTGGGAAGTCCTTCGCGAGGGTCTCACCCGCTTTCTCCCCCATACCGAATGCGGTCCGCAAGGAGAGTACTTCCTGACCACCCACAGGACTACGCTGATACTGAACCACCTCAGCCATTGAACCTAAAGAAGAGCGAATTTTTCCATCATCCACTTTTTCCTGGAAACTAAATGTCACAAGATCACCGCCTGTAAAATCGACTCCCAACACTTTTTCACCCTTGATAGCAACCGTCACCAACCCCGCTCCAAGCAGAAGACCCGACAGAATAAAAGCCGGCCCGCGAAGACCTAGAAAATTGATCTTACAGTTTTCGAAAAGCCGCATCATATGCAGCGATCCTCTTCCTCCTTTTTCCGCCAACCACTCCGCCCCTGTGCGGCTAATGATCAAAGCGGCAAACATACTGGAGAAGATTCCTAGGCAAAGGACCGTTGCAAACCCCTGAACAGGGCCCGACCCCTGCCAAAAGAGGATCGCGGCCGCAATAACTGTTGTAACATTCGCGTCCAAAATAGAGCTGAACGCACGCTGGAACCCAGATCCCACAGCTTCCAGCGCCGTGCGATGATGCGCCAACTCTTCCCGAATTCGCTCAAAGACTAGAACGTTTGCGTCCACCCCAATACCAATCGTCAAAATCAAACCAGCCAAACCAGGCAAGGTCAGGGTAAAACCAAATTGAGCCAACAGACCCAAGAGAATCAAAATATTCAAGGCCAACCCAAATACCGAAACAAGCCCCAGCCATCGGTAGTACAGAAGAACGAAAAGACCAACAGCAACAAGACTAACCCAACCCGCCCGAAACCCGCTCTGGACGGAACTCGCCCCAAGGCTCGGATCTACCCCACGTTCATCAATAATCGACACAGGATTCTCAAGGGGATTCTTAAGAACGCTGGCCAGTTCTTCCGCCTCGACAGAGGACATATTGCCACCAGAGATCTCGCAACTCCCGTAAATCGCACTCCGAATCACAGGAGCGGAGTACACCTCACCATCCAAAATCACTGCAAGACGCCGACCAATATTCTGCTCGGTCAGATTCCCGAACTTCTTCCGTCCCTCAGGATTGAATTCAATAATAACAACCGCGCGCCCCAACTGATCGACACTTCGAAATGCATTGGCAACGCTCTTACCCGAAATTTCGGTCCGCCGCTTTACGATAATAGGAAACTCTTTGACGGTTCCATTGGGTTGACGATCCCGAAGCATGAGAAGCTGACTATCAATCGGAATTTGTGGTTTGGTTTTTCCATCTCCAACAAGCTCATCGCTCCTTTCGTGAACCAAAGTAAATTCCAGCTTTGCGACTCGCTCGAGTTGTCGGCGATACGATGCCTTATCCGCCTCACTCACGCCTGGAATCTGAACGATGATTCGATTTTGCCCCACAGGCTGAATGACAGGCTCTGCCACGCCGACCGAATCGACGCGCTTCCGTATTACTTCAACAGCCTGATCCAGTGTCCCCTGGCCTGTACTACCTGCCAGCTCCAAGAGAAACTGCGTTCCACCTCGGAGATCCAATCCGGGCTTAATCTTAACCTTCCACGCGCCTGTTTCATCCTTTGCAAAGAGCGAGGTCAGGCACAACGCCGTAAGAGTGAGGGTTAGAAAAACGCTCAGCCGCATGCGTTTCCGATTCTCCGTGGTCAGGAAGTACCCGATAAAGAGAACAAAGAAAACCAGACTTAAGCCAAACTGAATGCCGATCATAACCAAGGTGGCCTAACTGGCCGGTTTCTCCTCCGAAGCTTTTTCCACCGAGGTAATGCTCGAACGCAGGACTTCAAGCTTCACATTGTCCGCAACCTTAAGAATCACCATGTTGTCCTTCAAGTTGGCCACCGTCCCATAGATTCCGCCTGCAGCCAGTACCCGATCCCCCGTCTTCACCGACTGAATGAGCTTTTCGGTCTCCTTCTGTCTCTTCATCTGGGGACGGAGCAAAACAAAGTACATCAAAACAAAAAGGATTCCCAAGGGCAGGATTTGCACCCAAGCAGGCGGGCCACTGCCATCCGCAGGAGGTGGCGCCATCATAAGGGGGATCTGCCCCACCCAATTCAAATCAAACATCATCGGTACTCTCCTCTTCCTTGGATGCTCCACCCCGCTGATACCGCTCCAAGAATTCGCGGGACCAACTTTGCCAACGACCCTCTAGGATCGCCCTCCGAGCTTGCCGGAGTGTCTCAAGATTGAAGAAGAGATTATGCAGGGAAATCAATCGTAATCCCAGCAGTTCTTCCGCCTTGATCAAATGTTGGATATAGGCACGACTGAAGCGCAGACAAGTATAACAGCCACAACCCTCCACAATCGGACCCTCATCGCGGGTCCATGTCGACTTCCTCACAGACACAGGCCCTGTCGTGGTGCATGCCGTTCCATTGCGAGCCACCCGAGTGGGAAGAACACAATCAAACATATCCACCCCCTTCCCTATCATTCGCACCATCTGGTCGGGGTGCCCCAGCCCCATGACATAACGGGGGCGATCCACGGGCAGATGTGGGGCACTTGAATCAATTGCGGCCATCATCTCCTTTTCGGGTTCTCCCACGCTCACCCCGCCGATTGCATATCCATCAAACCCGATCTCCCGCAAAGCTAGACAGCTTTTTTTCCTTAAATCTGCCTGATCCCCTCCCTGCACGATTCCAAACAGCAGGTTCTTGGTCTTCGTTGCCAGCTGCTCTTCTCGACAAATCTTTGCCCACCGCAAAGTCCGCTCCAGACTCTTTTCGAGAACATCCCGCGAACACGGCCAAGGCGGACACTCGTCAAAAGCCATCATGATGTCCGACCCAAGCGTCACCTGTGCACGAACCGCCTCCTTGGGCCCCAGAAACAACTTCTTTCCATCCACATGACTCGAAAACCAGACTCCCTCCTCACGCACCTCTCGAATCTTCGCTAAACTAAAAACCTGAAACCCACCGCTATCCGTCAAAATCGGCCCCTGCCATCGCATGAACTTATGCAGCCCCCCCATCTGCTCCATAACCTCCAAACCCGGCCTAACAACCAGATGGTAGGTATTTCCTAAAATGATTTGTGCCCGCATCTCCAGAAGTTCATCCGGACTCACCCCCTTCACGGATGCCTGAGTCCCCACAGGCATAAAAACAGGAGTTTGTACCTCTCCATGCTCCGTGAAAACGACTCCCGCTCTCGCGTCCCCATCCGTTTTTTCTAGGCGAAATACCTCCCCCGCACTCTTCACGGAACAATTACCTCAAGACCCTTCGGAACAATCTGGAAATCCACAGGAGTTTTCCCGCAATACTCCCCATCCACCTCCAACGCTACCGACTTCTCCGCCTCGACTCTTAAGGCGGGAACCTGCCAGTAGGTCACCTCAGGCAAAGAGTTTGGCCCTCCCAATAAAACCGCCTGCAAATACCACAGAAGATCCAAGGGCCCGGATTTAGGGAAAACACAAACATCTAACTTCCCATCCGCCATTTCAGCCTTGGGAAAGAATTGAAACGGTCCACCATAGTGCCTGCCATTTCCAATCAGAACCATCGCCCCACGGATCTCCTTTTTTCCCGGAACTTTCACTCGTAAGACGGGTGCAGGTGCCACCATCAACTGCGCGGCCGTCAAAAGATAACTCCATGGACCCCAGGCTTTTTTCGCATTGGGATGAGTCCTCCGGACTGTCTCCGCATCCAACCCAACTCCAGCCAACTGAATAAAACGTCTTCGATTCGCCAACCCCATATCCAACCGCTTCCTTTTTCCCGCCCGAATCACCTCAAGCGCCTTCTCTAAGTTGGGCGGAATCCCGAGCTCGAGGGCCAAAACATTCATCGTTCCCACGGGCAAAACCCCCAACGTGCAGATTTTTGGATCAATCCCGTTCAAAACCTCATTCACCGTTCCGTCCCCTCCCGCAGCCACAATGGTTCGATATCCTTTTCCAACCACCTCCCGCGCCAGTTTTTCACCATGCCCAGGACCTTCGGTCAGATACACTTTGGCCTCGGGCACCAGTTTGACCATTTGGCTTAATGTTTTTCTCGCCTGATCCCCCTTGGCGGCAGGGTTCAAGATGATGCATAACTTAGGGTGTGAGCCGGAAGCCATCTTTAGGTGATAGGGAAGAAAAAGCCCCGTGTCATTCTCGCCGAGGGGGTGGTTTTCTCAGGATTACTGCAGGAATCCATAGAAGCCGCCGCCTTGCTGTTCCCCCCTTACCCGGTTTACGCCCTGCCCAAGACCGAGTTCGTGCCGCTGTTTTCTCCGCCTTAGGAGCCCTTGTGCCGGATGCCCGAGTCCTAGACCTCTTTGCAGGGACGGGTGCCTACGGAATCGAGGCTTTGAGCCGGGGCGCGAAATCAGCCCTATTCATCGAGCAGAATTCCCGCACCGCAGAAGCTTTGCAGCAAAATCTCAGCTCTCTCGAATACTCCTTTCCCGTGCTCACCTCACCCGTTGAAAACTGGTTGCCCCAAGCCAAAGATCAGTACGACCTTATTTTTCTCGATCCACCCTACGACCAGACCGGAGCAGAGCTATCTCGCTGGAAGGTAATCCAAGGACTCGAACGCCTTCTCGCTCCCTCAGGCCGCATCATTTGGGAACACCACACCTCCTCAGTTTGGTCCCCACAAGAGCCTCTACGCGAGGTTTGGCGCCGAACCTACGGTCGGAGCACGGTCTCATTCCTAGCTGCTTCAGACGCTCGTTGACGCTCCACCCTCCCTTCGCTACTTTCGACGCCTCATGGCGAATAAAAAAATTGCAATCAATGGGTTCGGTCGGATCGGCCGCCTCGTTTTTAGGGCTCTCTGCCAACAAGGGCTTCTAGGAAAGAAATTTGATGTGGTGGCGATTAACGACTTGGTACCTGCCGACAATCTGGCCTACCTCGTCAAATACGACTCCACCCAAGGACGCTTTCACCTCGATGTCTCCAGCGCGAAATCTTCCCCCTCCGTCGCCGAAGATGATCTTCTCATCGTGGATGGACACAAAATCAAATGTCTCGCAGTCAAAGAGGGTCCTACTGCACTTCCCTGGAAAGACCTCGGGATCGACTACGTAATTGAATCTACAGGTCTCTTTACCGAGGCGGATAAAGCCAAGGGGCATATCACCGCGGGTTGCAAGAAAGTCATCATCTCCGCCCCCGCAAAAGGCGAGGATATCACCGTCGTAATGGGCGTGAACCACACCAAGTACGACAACGCGAAGCACCACATTATTTCCAATGCCTCCTGCACGACCAACTGCCTAGCCCCACTCGTTCATGTTCTCCTGAAAGAAGGTTTCGGGGTTGAAGAAGGCCTGATGACCACGGTTCACAGCTACACAGCCACACAAAAAACTGTCGATGGCCCTTCGCGGAAAGATTGGAAAGGTGGCCGCTCAGCCGCCATTAACATCATCCCCTCTACCACCGGTGCCGCCAAAGCGGTCGGTCTCGTTTGCCCGGAAGTTCAGGGAAAATTGACCGGTATGTCCTTCCGTGTCCCCACCCCGACGGTCAGTGTGGTCGATTTAACCGTTCGAACAACCAAAGACACCTCCTACGAGGAAATTTGCCAGGCAATGAAAAAAGCCTCGGAAACCTATCTAAAGGGAATTTTGGAGTACACCACAGATGAGGTGGTCTCCTCGGATTTCATTCATAGCCAATCTTCGAGTATTTTTGATGCCAGCTCCGGGATCGGCCTCAATAAAAGGTTTTTCAAGCTGGTCAGCTGGTACGACAACGAGTGGGGCTACAGCAATCGTTGCGTCGATCTCCTGCGACATATTGCGGGCTAATTTCCCGTGGCAAAACTAACGGTTCAAAATCTCTCCCCCAAAGGGGAACAGGTTTTCGTACGGGTCGATTTCAACGTCCCTTTCGAACCCTCTCCTGAAGGCCCCAAAGTCTCTGATGACACCCGGATTCAGGAAACTCTCCCGACTCTCAAACTTCTTCTCGAAAAGGGCGCCTCACTTGTTCTCTGCAGTCACCTTGGCAGGCCAAAGGGACAACCCGTCGAAAAGTACTCGCTCCGTCCCGTAGCCGCATACCTCAGCAAACTTTTAGGTCGCCCCGTTCTTTTTGCCTCGGATTGTGTCGGCCCCATCGCCGATCAAGCCAGAGACAAACTCAAGGCTGGTGAAATTCTACTTCTGGAAAATGTGCGCTTTCATGCCGAAGAAGAGAAAAACGAACCCGCTTTTGCAAAACAGCTTCTCGGCAAAGCTAAGTTTTATGTCAACGACGCCTTCGGCTCTGCCCACCGTGCTCACGCATCGACGGAAGGATGTGCCCGCCTCGCCACCCATGCCGTGGCTGGCCTTCTCATGGAAAAAGAACTTCGGTACTTAGGTACGGAACTTTCCAATCCCAAGCGCCCCTTTCTGGTCATTCTCGGCGGAGCCAAGGTGGGTGATAAGATCGGTGTTCTCCGCGCCCTTCTTCAGAAGGCCAACACCATCCTCATTGGTGGAGGTATGAGCTACACCTTCCGGCTCGCCCAAGGCCGCAAAATAGGAAAATCCCTCTGCGAACCCGACAAGGTCGAACTGGCCAAATCGATTCTGTCTGAGGCGGAGAAACGGGGCGTAAAACTCCTTCTCCCCGAGGACACTTTTATCGTGGAGAAGCTCGATTTTGCCGGTCGCCAAGTTTCTCCAGGAAAATTTACCAATCCAGGTGAAGACATCCCTGAAGGCTGGGAGGGCGTTGATATTGGTCCCCAAGCTTCGAAAACCTACGCCCAAGAGATTGCCACAGCTTCAACCATTCTCTGGAATGGACCGATGGGAGTTTTTGAAATTCCAGCATGTGCAAAGGGAACTTTTGCCATCGCACAGGCAGTGGCGGGCAACTCCAAGGCCGTCTCGATCATCGGAGGCGGCGACTCTGTCACAGCAATCAAACAGGCTGGAGTGGGTGACAAAGTTACCTTTATTTCAACAGGCGGAGGCGCCTCTCTGGAGTTTCTCGAAGGAAAAGTTCTCCCAGGCGTATCGGCTCTTCAGGAGGCAAAATGACCCGTAAGACCAAATCAAACCTACGCCGCCCCTTGGTCGCAGGAAACTGGAAGATGCACCGAACAGCATCCGATACTCGTGTTCTCATCGAGGATATTGTCAAAAGAGTGGAACGCATCGCCAATATTGACCTCGTTGTTTGCCCACCCTTTACCTCCATTCCTGCAGCTCACGAGACTCTTGGGCGCCACAGCATTCTCGCATTGGGCGCACAAACAATGCATCAAGAAAAGGAAGGGGCTTTTACAGGCGAGATTTCAGGCCCGATGCTTCGCGAATTCGGCGTGCGATACGTCATTCTTGGCCACTCCGAACGGCGCCAGTACGACAATGAGACAAACGAGAAAGTCGCCGCCAAAGCAATCGCCGCAGCAGGGTACCACCTTCGACCGATTGTTTGTGTGGGGGAAACCCTTTCTCAAAGGGAATCCGGAGAGACGGAGGCAGTGATCGATTCGCAAATCCACGCATCCTTGGCAGGCTTTCCCCCAGAACAGATCGAAGAGCTCGTCATCGCATACGAACCCGTTTGGGCAATCGGAACAGGCAAAGTAGCTACCCCAGAGCAGGCGAATGACGTTCACCACCAAATCCGCAAACTCCTGGTAAAACTATTTGGACCCAAGGGTGCCGACATCCGAATCCTATACGGCGGAAGTGTGAAACCCGATAATGCAGTCGACCTAATGTCGCAGCCCGATATCGACGGCGCCCTGGTCGGCGGAGCAAGTCTCGACGCGCGGGCTTTTTTCGATATTATTGAAGCTGCCCGCCCAAAACGGGATACCAAACATGATTAACATAGCCATCTACGTTCTCTTGGGAATCAACCTCCTGGTTTGCATTCTCCTTACCCTCCTTGTCCTCATGCAAAAGCCCCGTTCCGAAGGTCTCGGTGCTGCCTTTGGCGGCAACTTTACCGACTCGCTTTTTGGCGCTCAAACATCCGATGTTCTAACCAAAGGAACCATCTGGTTGGGTGGGATCTTTATGGCCCTGACTCTCGTTCTCGGCCTTCTCTACAGTCATCGCCAAGCCGGCAACACAAAGCTTCAAGAAGAGCTGACAAAACCCGTAGCCCCTCTTACAGCACCCGCCTCGACCACAATCACCAACACAGTCACTCTGACAAATGGTGCGATTACCCCAACTTCTCCCACCCCTCAGCCTGCTTCCAATAAAGCGGAACCCGCACCAGCGCCCGCCAAACCGTAATGACGCTCCGCCGGGGTATACCCGGCCTGACTGGCCTTCTTCTCGCCTGCCTTTCCCTCTCCTCCTGCCAAACTCGCCCTCGTGCTGATCTGGTTCTTTGCAACGGTGCGGAGCCGCAAACCCTCGACCCTGCTCTTGTTTCAGGTCAGCTCGAAGGACGTCTCTGCAGCGCCTTGTACGAGGGCCTGACACGACGCGATTCTCGGGGCAAATCGATTCCCGCAGCAGCCAAGTCCTGGGATATCTCTCCAGATGGAAAAACATACACCTTCCATCTTCGCCCCGACCTCCGCTGGTCGAACGGGGATCCAGTCACCTCAAGTGATTATCGGGAAAGCTGGCTCCGGGCTCTTCACCCCAACACGGCCTCCCCTTATGCTGAAATCTTTTTTGGAATTTCCAATGCTCAGGAGTTCAATCAGGGCAAATCCCCAGCAGAATCAGTCGGTTTACAGGCTCTCGACCCGCTTACCCTCCGCGTCCAATTGACTCATCCCCTGCCCTACTTTCCCTCCCTCACCTCTTTCACCACCTACCTTCCAGTTCACCAAGCCACCGTCACAAAATATGGCGATCGCTGGGCTCAACCAGGAACATGGGTTGGAAATGGCCCCTATCGCCTTTTTGATTGGAAGATCAACGATCGTGTGTCCCTAGAAAAAAACCCTCTCTACCATAGCCCGGAACGGATCCGACTTCAGCGGATCGATGCACTTGCCGTGACCCGAGCCAGCACTGCCTTCAATTTGTACTCCTCAGGCCAAGCCGATCTGCTTCTCGATAAAGGTCTAATTCCATCCCTCATGCTGCCTCAGTTACGAGGTCGACCCGACTTTCATCCCGGCCCGCTTTTTGCCACCTACTTCTATCGTTTCAATGTCACCCGCCCGCCTTTTCAAGATGTTCGGGTTCGACGCGCCTTCGCCCTTGCGATTGATAAAGAGACAATCGTGGAAAGAATCACCCGAGGAAACGAACCGATCGCCCAATCTTTAACTCCCCGCGGAATCGCTGACTATCATCCCCCAGAGGGCCTGCCTTCCGACCCCACCACGGCACAAGGTCTTCTTAAGTTAGCGGGCTTTCCCGAAGGCCGCGGCTTCCCCCGCGTTTCCCTTCTCTATAATAAGTCTGAGCTGAATGAGCAAATTGCTGTCGAAATCCAGGCTCAATGGAAGCGGGTCCTTGGCGTGGAAGTCGAACTTCGAAATCAGGAGTGGGCCACCTACTTGCGCTCCTTGGATGAACTGGACTTCGATATCGCCCGCTCAAGTTGGGTTGGGGATTACGACGACCCAAACACTTTTCTGGACTGTTTTGTAACAGGTCGCGGGAATAATCGGACAGGCTGGTCCGACCCCACCTATGACTCTCTTCTGAATCAGGCCTTGGCCGAACCGAACCCCACCAAACGCCTGCAACTTCTAGCCAACGCGGAAACGATTCTTGTGTCGCAGGCTCTTCCGATCATCCCCCTCTACCATTTCGTCGGATGCCTAATGTTTGATCCGAATCAATGGGAAGGCCTCTACCCAAATCTTCTCGATGAACACCCATTCTCGGAAATCGGCCCGAAAGGAAAATAGACGATGCCTAGCGTTTCCCGCCATTATCCTTCCTCCACCTTCCACCTCCCCCTTTCCACAATCCAAAATCCGCAATCCGAAATCAGCACTAGATAAATCTGATGCTCACCTTCCTCACCCGCCGCCTGATGTCGTCGATCCCCGTCGTCCTGACCGTTCTAGCACTCTGCTTTCTTCTGGTTAGGATTGCACCTGGATCTCCTTTCGCCACGGAACGAGCGCTAGATCCCAAAACCAAAGCGTACCTCGAAGAAAAGTACGGCCTGTCAGGATCCTTGCCTCAACAGATCATTCGATATGGGAGTAACGTGCTTCATGGTGATCTCGGCGACTCTCTTAAGTTTCGGGGTCGCACAGTCGTAGAAATTATCGCCCAATCCCTACCCCGCTCGCTTCTTCTGGGCTCAATCGCTTTTACATTGGCCCTCGGGCTGGGAATCCCGATGGGCGCTTGGGCCGCTGCTCGCCACAACAAAACCCCCGATCACTGGCTAAACAGTATCGCCCTTCTCACTCTTTCCATTCCAACCTTTGTACTGGCACCTGTTGCGGTTCTTTTTTTCTCCTTTGGAATTCCACTTTTTCCACCCGCGGGATGGGGCACCCTACCCCAACTTGTACTTCCGTCCCTCTGCCTGGCTCTCCCCTTTGTGGGGGTTTGTGCTCGGCTTACACGCTCCGGATTAATCGAAACCACAGGTGCCGACTTCATCCGAACAGCCCGCGCCAAGGGCGTTACTGAAAAGACTCTTATCCTCATTCACGCACTTCGCCCTGCGGTGCTCCCACTCGTGGCATATGCAGGTCCTTTGGCTGCGAGCATTCTGACGGGAAGCCTGGTCATTGAGGAGATTTTCGCCATCCCCGGGATCGGACAGTTCTTTGTCAGTGGAGTGATGAATCGCGACGTTTTTCTGGTTTCTGGAGTTGTCCTCATCTACTGCGTCCTTCTTCTTTTCTTCAACCTGGTGACCGATTGGCTCACGGCAATCTTGGACCCCAGAATTCGCGCCCAATCATGAAAACCCGTCTTATTCTTTTTTTCCTCATCACCGTTTTGGTCGCATCGATCGTGGGACCTTGGCTGAGTCCGTATGATCTGTCCGATGTTTCCAACCTTCGACTCGATTCACCAAGCAAGACCCACTGGTTTGGCACCGATCTGCACGGACGCGACCTGCTCACTCGGCTCCTTTATGGTGGCCGAATATCTCTTCTCGTGGGTTTCGTAGGAGCCACGGTCTCTCTTTTTGTTGGAGTAACCTATGGTCTCGTCGCTGGCTATCTGGGGGGACGAATCGACAACGCCATGATGCGCCTTGTAGATATTCTCTACGCCCTGCCTCGCATCGTCCTCGTGATCGTACTGATCAGTCTATTTGATCTTAAATTAAAAGCTCTCCTCGATCACACATGGTTTGCCTCACTTGCACCCCATGCTCGCCTACTACTTCTTTTTATGGGATTGGGACTGGTCGAATGGCTAACGCTTGCTCGAATCGTCCGAGCCCAAGTTCTCTCAATCAAAGAGAGACCATTCGTTCTTTCGGCAAGATTGATTGGGCAAACGACACCGACCATCCTCTTTCGCCAAATCTTACCTCAAGTCCTTCCCACCGTTTTGACCTACCTTACACTTGCGCTTCCGGCTGTGATCCTTGAAGAGTCATTCTTGAGCTTCCTCGGACTAGGAGTTCAAGCTCCCTTAGCTAGTTGGGGAACCTTGCTTGCAGATGGAACAGCGCTCCTCAATCCCATCCAGTCCCCATGGTGGTGCGTGCTTTTTCCAGCTCTCGTTCTTGCTACTACGCTTCTCCTTCTCAATTTTCTTGGAGACCAACTCCGCCAATCGCGAAAATAGCCATCTTAACTCCCTTATTTGCAATATCTTATATGGGGTCAGAGGTGTTGTAAGCTGCTTATAATCAATGCCTTGAATGGCACTTTTTAAATTGTGGGGTCAGAGGTGGTTGACTCTTAAGAATCAGCAAGTAGGCATAACTATATAAAATACATCCTACTAACCCTAACCCTCCTCAGCCTTAGCCTATCACCTACCTTTGCCCACTGCGGCAGCTGTGGTAGCGATTCAACCAACCACACATCCACAAACAAGCCGTCGAAGGTTAAGCCGCCTGCGGAAAAGAACTAACTCTTACGCAAGTCCACTTCGTTTAGAAGTGATCAACCAGCCGGTGCTGACCTTTCATCGTCAGCACCGGCTTTTTGTTTTAACTTTTCCTGGTGAACCCTGCTTCTCCTGAAATTACCAGATCCCTGTGCGCGGATTGCGGAATGTGCTGCGACGGCACTCTTTTCCACTCTGTTGTCCTCCAACCCACCGACTCGGCTCGCACTCTCTCTTCTTTGGGGCTTACGCTAAAACGAAAACCAGGGGTTACTACCTTTCGCCAACCCTGCTCAGCCCACCAAAATAATCAGTGCACCATTTATGAAAACCGCCCCCAGCGGTGTCGGCTTTTCAATTGCCAGCAGCTACTCCGCGTTGCCTCAGGGGAAATCACCCAATCCGCGGCTCAAGAAACAATTGCCTCGACTCGAAAGAAAATAAACCAGGTCGTTGAGAAGATTGAGCGACTGACCGAAACAAACCCAAACCAAGGCCTTACCCAACGATTCTCGGTAGTCATTGCCAACACGGCTCCCTCCCCAGAACGTACGGAATTAGAGACCGCGATGAGCGAACTTCAGCAAATTCTAGAAAAAGAGTTTCGGGTCAGAGAATAAGCAAACTAGCGACGCCCGCCACCTCGGCCCCCACCTCCCCGAGCGCGATCTGCCCCACGGTGGTTGCCACGATCCTCATAACGACCATCTGAGTAGTTGTTCCAATCCCTCCCTCTTCCCCCATAACCGCCACCATAACCATAATAACCGCCTCCATAGTAGTAACCATTGTATCCGTAATAATCCTGATCATTCGCATCCTCCCAAGTAATAATCGGTCCTTGCCGAGGAGCGGGCGCCTGTTCAGGTGCTGGTGCCGGGGCTTGTGTCTGCGCAAAAGCTGAACCAGCCAATCCCAAAAAAACATAAATGAATCTCATAAACTTACCCTGCTCGATGTTCATCCTTCTCACAAGGGTATATTTTTATCTTCTAATACGTGCGTCCACTTCACTCCAACTTAATGGATGTTGATCCAGCCCCACGCCCATGGTTTTCAGAAAGCAGGCCAACATTTCGTAAAGCCCCACAAGAAGCGTAGCCTCCGCAATCTGTGCTACTGAAAAGAACTCTGCCGCCTTCTCAAAGGTGGGGTCGGACACCTTTCCTAGTTGAGAACAATCATCCACCAGCTGAATCATGACGGAGTGTTTTTGATCAAGCCCAGAAGGTTGAGCCGAGGTGATGGCGGATATTTCCATCTCACTCAAACCGGCTATCTTAGCAGCCGGAAGATGATGCATAAGTTCGTAGGAACAGCTACGCAAGGTGGCCATCCTCAGAATTACTAGTTCCCTTATTTCGGGCTCAAGACTTCCCGTTCGGAACGACAAGCCGAAATCCAGGAAGGACTTAACCATCGCGACGGGACAGTGCAGAAGCATCCGCGTGAGATTGATCGGCAATCGGTCGAACTGCTCTCTCTGCTCCCTTGTAAACTTCGACTCATCAGCACACTCGACTCTTTCCATTTCCACATCCTGATAGGTTTTCGGTTCTACACAAGATCCGTGCACTAACTTGCGTCCATTCACACTACATTCCCTGCCAATCCAGTCTCAACCCCTTAACCAAACTGATACGCTACAGGAGTCGCCATGACCCTCAATCCTCGATGAGCCTACGGTTAGATTAAATCTCAGCTCCCTTCACCCTTTAACGTCGCCAATAATTCATCCAGCGAGACGCTGACGATGGTCGAAGCCAAATCACTGACCGCGAAGGGTAAAATTAATTCCCGCCCATGTATCATCGAACCACAGCTATAAACCACGTTCGGCACATAGCCCTCCCGCTCCGCCCCCCCAGGAGACAATAAAGGTTCTCGCAAACGCCCAATCACTCGGCTGGGGTCATCCAGATCCAACAGCGCCGCCCCAATACAGTATCTTCGCATTGGACCAACCCCATGGGTAATCACCAGCCAACCCTCTTCTGTCTCAATCGGAGATCCACAATTTCCAATCTTAACCGATTCCCACGTGGCAGCAGGTCTTAAGATAAGCTGGGGATCGGCCCAATAATACGGGCTATCAGAATACATCAGAAACAGGTTCTCGTCGTCATGCCGAGACAACATGGCATAACGTCCACCGATCCGACGCGGGAAAAGTGCCATCCCTTTATTTTGCACCCTTGCCCCATTCAGCGTGAGAATCCGAAAGTTGATGAAATCCAATGTCTCGATGAACTGAGGCAAAATCGACCGACCATTGTACGCGGTGTACGTCGCATAATACATCACCGAGCCGTCGTCCTCCGTAAAACGGACAAAACGCGCGTCCTCCATCCCATTGGTCTCGTTCGAAGATACCGGATAAATAATTTGTTCGCTCAAAGGCAACGTTTCTGAAAAATGAAGTTCGTAGTTAGAATCAGCCAACCACTGAATGCATTCTAACATGCGTTTCAATTCGTGAGTCTCGGGCTTAGTTTCCTCACGAACTACCCTTAGCACTTTCGTTAATTCAACCAGTGTGAAGATCTCACCCAATGGCGCCATCACTGCGCTGGCATCGGTAAGATCAAACCCCATTTCCGCCAACTTAATACTGAAGAGTTTCTTTTTATAACTGGGATTCGCCACGATCTCAGGCGCTGTCACATAATGAGAAATAGGATCCATCGATAACTCCCCCGACGGTGAAATGATCCCTGTACGAAACTCGATCGATGAGATATGCCCTTCGCCTGTGGCACGCAGGCTCATCAGGAATCGTACAGCTCCTTTGGCTACCCCACTTTGATCAGGATGCGGCACAATCGACGGATTAAAGATCGCTGCCGATTCAAGCGCATACTCCCCAGAAAAGAGTGCCCCGAGAAGTAGCTTTCTCTTTTCAGACAGCGCGGTCTGGGAAAGAACCCGCCCCTGCACACGCTGAAAGTTTGCCAGAAGCAGCGCTCCTAAGTTGCGATGCCTAAATTCGAAATCCTTCAAGACCTGCGCCAGCTCCTGCGCCACCTCCTCCTCCGTTAAGCCCAGGACCCGCCCTAAGGTCGAGGTGATTCGGTGGACCTCAGCGGGAATAAATGGCCGAAGTAGAACCCTACTGTTCTGAGGTGCAATCCAGAAATCGTGGCGACGCAATCGAACCGCGTTCATCGGGCAGGACTCGGGGGCCGATCGATCAACTGTTCCGCATAGTTCATTTCTGCCAAAGAAAGATGGAAGGCCAAAGTAGACTCCGCCCCCTGATTCTCGTTCACTCGATCGATATGTAACCCATCGCTACAACCACCCGTCGATGAGTCATACAACGCTAATCCCAGATCGTTTCTTCCCAAAAACCACTCAAAGGATCTTTTCGCCTCTTTTGTCCACTGAGGGTCTTGGGTCGCCCGAAACGCTGCATGGCAAGCGGCTACCATAGCCTGAGCTTCCACCGGTTGCTGATCAAAGTCTGCTCGTGCCCCATCTTTCTCATAGAAACCATTCGATCCAATCGGCCGAAAACAGCCAGCCTGGGTTTTCTGGATCGATACCAACCAACGTAACGAAGCTAATCCCACCTCTAAAGCTTCCCCACACGGCATCCACTGCCCACTCAGTATGAGCGCTTGGCAAAGTCGCGCATTTTCATACGTCACCTTCGATTCAAACCAAGGCCACTCCTTCGATTGGCTATCTCGCCAACGCTGCATCAGCTTTTCGGTTAAAACTTCCCGGATCCCCTTCATCTTTAAATCGTCGGGAAATGTTCGCAGATATTCATGAATCCCCACTAGGGCAAAACTCCAAGCCCGCGGGGAAGAAAATGTTTCCACGATGGGTAGCCCCGCTTCGAATAATCGAGCCGCCAACCGTCGATGCCCTTGATACTTAGAGCGTCCAACCCCTGAACCCAATGCCCACAAAGCACGCCCTTGACTATCCTCGCTGCCACACGGCTCTAACCACTCCCTCCCGTGACTCATAAAGTTTCGAAACCGACATCGGTCAGCATCCCAGGCTGCACTTAAAAACGCTAAATACCTCGTCGCCAATTCCTCTAAGACTCCCTCTGGAATGGGATGACCAAGCTCTTCGAGAGCATGACAAAGAATCAACGCTCTTGCGTTGTCATCCGTGCAGTAGCCTTCGCTAAAGTTTGGCACCGTAAAGGTCGCATGCTGGAAAATCCCCGTGCCGTCGCTCATCCGAATCAGGTGATCCAAGCGACTTGATGGCAAGTCATATGGCCGATGGTCAATCGTCCACCCCTCAAAAGCCGCGCGAGGATTCGCTTTGCGATCGGCTCGGGCCCGTTGAAAGGACTCCAGATAACGCTTTCCCACCGCAGGCCAGATCATCTCCCGACCCATGGCATAGGCGTTACGGCGCATCTGATTCAGATGGACAGGATCGTCCAGGAGGGAACAAACACTTTTCGCAATTGCCGAAGCATCTCGAAACGGAACGATGATCCCCCGCCCATCCCCGAGTAGCTCCTCCGCATGCCAATACGGAGTGGAAACCACCGCTTTGCCAGCACCGAAAAGATAGGCCAGCGTGCCCGAGGTAATCTGGCTCTCGACAAGATAAGGAGTCAGATAAATATCGGTCGCCCCAATAAACTCCTGCAAATCCTCCAACTCCAAGAAACGATTGTAGAAAATAATATGCTCCTTCACCCCGCAATCCTCCGCCAATCGCGCCAAGCTCAAGCGATAACTCTCTCCCTCTTGCGCCAAAAGATGTGGGTGTGTCACCCCTAAGACCAAATAGACCACCTCGGGGTGCTGCTGGACGATCTTGGGCAACGCCTCAATCACATGCTCGATTCCTTTCCCCGGTCCAATAAGACCAAAGGTGAAGAGGACTTTTCGACCCTCAACCCCTAATCGTGCCTTAAATAAATCTGAATCTAGGAACTTCGTATTCGGAATTCCGTGCGGAATAATATCCACCTTTTCCTTCGGCACCCCATATACCTCCTTCAGGATCTCTGCCCCCTTACGCGCCATGACGATCAATCGGTCGCTCCGCTTAATCAGCTCCTGCATTACCTCTCGCTGGGCATCATTCGGCTTCATTAATACGGTGTGCAAGGTAGTCACGACCGGCATCCGCACCTCTTTCAACAAAGCCAGAAGATGACTTCCTGCTGTCCCTCCATAGATTCCAAATTCGTGCTGCACACTGAGCACATCGGCATTCTGAAAGTTTAAAAAGTCGGCTGCCCGACGATACGAATCCAGCTGTTTCTCCGCGATTTCAAAACGGACCCGGGAAGGATATTCATAGCCTTCCGCCCGGTCATTCACCGCCCCGACGTAACAGTCCGATCCTAATGTCGCGCCTGCCACCGCTTCGCATAAATCGCTCGTAAACGTCGCAATCCCACAAAGTCTCGGCAAATAATCCCCCAAAAATGCAATCCGTTGCGGTGCCACAGAGATATCGACACCGGTTGTCCCCTTAGAGCCTGCTTTCTGCTTTGTTTTCTTTGTCGATTGAGAAACGCTTTTGAGCCGCCTAAATCCATTCAACGAGATTGCCTTTGTCCCTTTGGTCTTTTTGGGATGCCTCAACTGCCCTCGCCCTTTTTTTAGCCTAGAAGGGCACATCCTTAGAGGATACCTGAGAATGCACTGAAGTCCTTCTAAATAGGGCGCCTAACCCCCTTTTTTTTCTTCGACTCAATACCCAACTTTAAATTGCGCACTTTTGACAAGAAATGCCTCAACATTGCCCTTCAAAGGCAGTGCGTTCGACGCACTGTGTAGGCAAAAGGTAAAATATGTAAGTCATCCCTTAAAACAGATTGATGGCGCCTTCATGCGCGATTCGACGAAGTGGACAGAACGGAATATAAAAGAGTGATGAAGAAAGGCTTGTTGCTTGCAGGCATTTGCGTCCTAGGGACGGGGTTAGCCTTGGCCGAATTAGGTAAATCACTGACGGATCTTAAGATTCTAAAGAACCTCGCGGTTGTCCGAGAAACCCTTCTGTACAATCGGACCTTTGTTTTAGCCGTGGCGGAGGACAAAGCTACGGCTGGACGCCAGGCACAGTACCTCTTTCTGTTAGGAGAGTGTGTGCAGATCCGATATTTCAGTGGAAAGAGTCCTTGGACCGAGGCTAGGGCTCAAGCTGTCTGGCGGGAACAGTTTGGGGATCTACCCAACAAAATAACGGAAGAGGAGAATCTCTTAATCTTTCAGGGAGCCAACGGGGAAGAGATGTTGATGGGTAAAGGCAAGTATTCACCAGCTTTGCTGATTCAGTCCCCTCGAATGACCAAAATCCGAAATCTTTGGATGGAGGGCCAGCCGTCTGATTTTCAGACGCGAAGAGAGAACGATTTGGATTTTTCGCTTTGGGGATTTGGACCCTCTCCCTCAGACGATGATGCCAAATAAGTCGGGCTCGCAACCCGACGCTTTTTAAAGCTAATCCCTTTCAATCAATTGTCACGGGAGGTGGCCCTCCATAGCTGAGCGATTTTTACCGTGACAGAGCGTAGTAGGACAACATTCACACCTTCCAAGAATCCGACATCAAACATCCAAATTCATCCACCCCCCAAACACTCCTTCGCCGCCGCCAAGCCGCTCTCATAAGCCCCATGCATCGTCGCAGCATAATTTTCCGAGACCGCTTCCCCAGCGAAGTATAGCGACCCCGCAACAGGCTTCCCCAACATCATCCGATCCGCAGGGGTCGCACCCACTCCCATGAAAGAGTAAGCCCCCAGCGAGTACGGGTCATGTCCCCACTTGGAAACGATCATATCTTTGGGCCGAGGCACCTTCTTCCCCAAAGCCGATGCCAAAGCCTCCGTCGCAGCGTCAGCGATCTCACGATCTTTCATCGACTCGATCCCAAAAGCCGCTTTGGCCGTATGAAAGGCAATCAGGGTGGGTTCGCCCGTGAAGGGGTACAGATTCACCCACTCCGCCCACTCCCTGCCTGTCGCCCCGCCATCCCAATCAAACAGATGTAGCTCTGGATCCCAAAAGATCTCGTCATACAAAAGAGCCGTCTTTTGATAATGCCCAAACCCAATCCGCCCGATTGCCTCCATCTTTTCCTTGGGCAGAGGCGGATCAAAAATAATCGTTCCCTTTTTCAAAATCCCCAAAGGCACCGTCACAATCAGCTTCTTCGCCCTTATCTCCAACCCCTGGGATGTCTTCACTCGCACCCCGTCACGATCATAGCTGACCCGCTCCACCACCTGGCCAAATCGAATATCCTGCTCACGCGCCCACGGCTCCACGATCGCACCCAATCCACCAGGAACGATCACATCACCTCCAGACAACTCCTCACCCTCATCCCAGTACTGCGCCGACAACTCCTCCAAGCTGGCCGCAAACTCATGCTCGATTTCCGTGTGCGCCTTAAAATCTAGCTGGGCCAACTCCTCCGGCGCCCATCCCAACTTCTTTTCCGCCCCGGTAAAAGTTTCCCTTAACGACACATCTCGCGACAACTCCTCAGCCGTGCCATTCGCAAGCTTCAGAGTCTTTCGAAAATTCTTTTCGATCCTCTTCTCCTTCTCTGGCGAAATTCGAGAGCCACCTGCGTGGTACACCGCCTTTTTTTCATAATCAAAAGGTGCCGTACGGATTCCCTCCCTCTGCGCCTGTTCCGCCATCGGATTTTTGGAGATTCCATGAATCCAGCTCGCCCCCATATCCATCGGGTTTTTGCCCTTCCAATCCGCTCTCGACCACACCCGCCCTCCCACTCTCTCCCTTGCCTCCAGAATCGTCACACCCCAACCCTTCTTTCGCAGGTAATCCCCAGCCGCCAGGCCCGCAATGCCAGCCCCGATGATAATGCAATCCGTTGATCCCATTGCCCCTCGGACGCGGGGCAAAAAGAAGGAAGCCATCGCCCCACCCCCCAACTTCAAAAACGACCGCCGCTTCCAGCTCCTCATGCCTTCACCCCACTCTTAGAAATTTCTAGATCGCAGACCGCCTGCGGCTTCGCATATCCGGTCGCGACCAGAAAAGAGAGCATCAGAAAACCCATGTAACCCATAGTTGATACTTTGTCCCAACCTTTTTCAGGATACTACCCCACTCTAATCTTACCAAAACCTCTCCGGGGTCTACTTGGCTTTACCGCCGAGTCTTATCTCCGAATTTTTTTTGATCTCCCCGTCGTCTCCTTAAACCCCAGATCCATCATCAGCTGATGGAGATCCTTCTCCAGCACCGTTGTCTTGAAGTAGCGCCGATTACGACATGGCGGCATCGGCACCGTTTTCATCGGGCGCATCAGGATTTTGCGGAAAGTTTTCAAATCCATATTATTTATATTTTTCATGGTTCTTCTTAAAGTCAAGAAGTGCCTGTTGAAAGGCCTCCCCGATATCCCTCTCCTCCATCCACCGCTTCAACACCAACTCCCCTCTGCCATTCACCACGTCCAGATGCGGCCAGCCGTGACACGTGTCATATCGGACCGCCAGCCTCCACTCGCCGTCCTCCCTCAGCTTTTCAAGCCGAATCACAAAAGAAACCATCTGGCCCTTACGGGTCATGTACTCCGTTGCCAGCCGCACCCCTGGCACCAGCCACGTCCAGTAATTCCGCTCCCCCATCCGTGATTAAACCAATCAAAACTCAAAAGGGTTCGCTCCTATAAAATTTTCTCTCATTCCGCTCCGCTCCCCTCCCCACCCCAAACTTGATATGCCAATTTGGCAGATCAAGTTCTCAAACTCTTGGAGTAGATAGATTTGCCGAGGCGGTCACAATTTGTGACCACCTCCCCCCACTCAGTTTTTCAACACAACCCGAACTTGAGGCCACACCTTGTGACCTCAAGATTACACACTCCGCGCCTAAGCTACCGCCCGTCCCACAGTGGTGGCTTCGCTAATCTCTTTCAGCTTTCCCGTCTTCACATCGTAAAGGTAGCCGTACACGGGAATCGACTTCGGCACCAGCGGATGGTTTCGGATCCGCTTCACATCTTCCACCACCGCTTTCTCATCATCGGTGAAGGTCAACCAGTCCACCTTCTGCCCTTCCTTCGAGCCCGGCCCCTTCCCCACATCCTTCCACCCCTTTCCGTCGTGCACCGCCGTCTCCAAGCTTTTCTCGAGCAGTCCGCCCATGATCTCGCTGTTGAACAGCACCATTCCGCAGTCCGTGTGGTGAACGACGAAAAACTCTTTAGTTCCCAGCAGCTTGTAGGAGATCACCAGGGAGCGGATCGCGTCGTCGCTGGCCCGTCCCCCCGCGTTGCGGATCACGTGCGCGTCCCCCTCGGCCAATCCAGCGTACTTGGCCGGATCCAACCGGGCATCCATACAGGTCAGCACCGCAAACCGCCGGCCGGGCGGCAAAGCAAGCTTTCCCTTCTCACCGAACGAGGCGACGTACTTCGCGTTGGCTGTTTCTACTTCTTGGACAATCTGACTTTTGCTCATGGGATAGCTCCTTCCACAGTTGGGTTTCGGTCAGAATGAGTTCCATCCTCCGACCGAAACTTAAAGGCATTCAAAGACCGCCACCTCCCCATGTCAACGTTCCCGCCGCTTTATGACAAGCACCGGCAACCTCCATCGCTAAACCCTCCCTGTCTCGCCTCGATGCTTGGCATTCAAATCCTCTGCCCGCTATCGTCATGCCCGTGCCCGTCGACATGGTTCTTTTTCCTTTCCGCGAATATATATGGTTCTACGCGGGCTTTCTCCTCTTTGTTCTCTCGGTCCTAGCCATCGATTTGGGAGTGTTTCATCGCAAGGCCCACGTTATCGGGATGCGGGAGGCCATGGGGTTAAGCATCTTTTGGATCACCTTGGCCCTGTTATTCAATTTTGGGTTCTATCTGCTCTGCAAACATGAGTTTTCGCAAAATCCGCAACTCATGGCCCTATCCGGCTTTGATCCGGATCGCCAGGCCCGTTACTCAGCCTTGGAATTCCTCACCGGCTTCATCGTCGAAAAGTCACTGGCGGTCGACAACCTCTTCATCTTCGTCGTGCTGTTCCGCTTCTTTAGCATCCCCGCCAAATCGCAGCACAAGATCCTCTTTTGGGGCATTCTTGGAGCCATTTTCTTCCGCATCATCTTCATCGCCCTCGGCGCCGTCCTCCTACAAATCCACTGGATCAATCTGCTTCTGGGAGTTTTTCTCGTTCTCACCGGCTTAAAGATCTTTTTCTCCCCGGGTCACGCCATTAACCCCGAAACCAACCCCTTCCTCCGCTTCCTCCAGCGAGTGCTTCCGGTTACCCACAAGACCGACGAGGGGAAGTTTTTCCTTAAAGTGGGATCCGCATGGAAGGTTACCCCACTAATGATCTGCCTGATCTTCATCGAATTCTGCGACATCGTCTTCGCGATCGATTCCGTCCCCGCCATCTTCGCCATCACCAAGGAACCCCTCATCGTCCTAACCTCAAATGTCTTCGCTATCCTCGGTCTGCGGGCGCTCTACTTTCTGCTCGCCGGTGTGGTGGACAAGTTCCACTTCCTCAAGTTTGGGCTCGGTTTGGTTCTGATGTTCGTCGGTCTGAAGATGGCTTGGCTAAACGATCTGTTTGGTGGGAAGTTCCCGATCGCCTGGTCCCTGGTCATCATCACCGGGCTGGTGGGCGGCTCCATTGCCCTCTCCCTCATGCTGCCTCAGAAAAAATCCACAAACTGATCCTACCCCCGCTCCAAATTTCGCCTCTCTCTTCCCACTCAAAACCCGATCTTCCTTCTTACCGGTTCCGGCCCCGGCTCCAACAACGGCTTCAGTTTCTGATACAGATCCCTCAACCCCTCATCGTGCAGTAGGAGAGTTTGGTCAATTTCTGCCAACCGCCTTAAGACCGTCTCATTAGCCATCAACTCCTCCCGCATCTTTACAAACGCCTTGATCACATAGATCGACATCGCGATCGCCCGATCACTATTCAGCACCGATGCAACCATCAACGCCCCATGTTCTGTAAATGCAAAGGCCGGCTTCCTCCGCCCTCCCCAAGCCAAACTTGATGTCACATTTTGTGACTTCAAGTTTGCAAGATCCTCATTGGCAATATGTAAGATAAAGGCGGGCGGAAACCTCCTAGGATTCCTGCGCACCGCCTGGTTCAGAGCTCTCGTCGTCACACCATAAAGCCGCGCCAAATCTGCATCCAGCATCACCCGCTCACCCCGCACCCAGCGAACTAACCCAGCCAACGCCTCCGCTCCCTTTTCCATCAACATCTTCATACATGATTAAACCACTCAAACCCCAAAAGGGTTTGCTCATTTTTTAACTCCCTTAACCCCCTAATCCCTTAACCCCTTTTTTCCACCTCCCGCCTTTTACCTGCCCCCGCGGACCATAGGTCCGCAAATGTCCTACCCCATCTGTCACTATTTCACCCATGAACTGGAAATACTTCATCTCAAAAACCCTTTGTAGTCCCGCGTCTGCGCCCCGACCGGCCCCGACTCAGTCGGGGCCGGCGTCCGTTCTTTCCGACCTTTGCGTCCTTTGCGTGAGCAAGTTCTTCCATAACCCCTTAACCCCTTCATCCCTTAATCCCTTACCGCTCCTCCTCTCCCTGTCTCTACTCTGCTCCTTCACCGCTAGCGCCTGGGACGACGAAGAGTTCGAATCCAAGCCCTTTCATCAATCGAACCTCAACCAACGAACCTCGGTAATTGATTACGGATACAAAAACACATATCAGGCCAACCCATCCCACCGAACTTCCTTCATCGATTATGGCGGACCGAAAAGATTGGCTCAAGATGACGACTACACAGCCCCCAAACGTCTCATCTCACCTCAACAGCAGTACGAAGCAGACCGAGCCAGCTCAATTCGGGTTCCCTCAGTTCAGGAATCAGTCGCTCTACGGGATCGCGAATCAAAGGAGATGATGGCCGAGTCCCAACGCCGCTTCGAGAAACAAGAAGCGGATCAGGAAAAGAGCCGTGCTCAGATGGCCAAACAGCAGGAGATCTATGACGAGATGGATCAAGAGGAGTGTGAGATGGCTGAATTTGTGGGGGGCGTCTTCAAAGCCAAGTTTGGCGCCACCACAGGTCGCAACTCAGCGATTACCAGCGAGGGATATATATTCCGTAGTGGCGACAACTTTATCACCCCGCGCGGAATCTACAGCAAGGATAGGGACATCTATGCCGGACCGGACGGCATAACCACCCAAACAGACAACCTCTTCTTCGGAAACAACGGCACAACAATCCAGGCAGGTGGCGCCTACTTTAGCGAGGGAGAACCTGGCTACATCGTCGGCCCCAACTGCCGCAACACCTCCACCTGGCGCTCACGATGATTCCCCTTCCAGCTGTCCTCTGCCCCCTTAAACCCTCCATAGCTCCTCCCGAGTCGGCGAGGTTCGGAGCGACGGAGGGCCTTAACCCCCTAACCCCCTAACCCCTTAATCCCTAATATCCCCATGACCCCCGCCTTCATCATTCTTACTTTGTATAAAGTCTTCGTCTACATCGTCGGCTTATTCAGCGGAATAGCTTTTGCCATATGGCTGCGATCAAGACTGTAAACTTCCACCTTAAACCCTCCAAAGCTCCTCCGCGAAGCGGGTTAGGAGCGACGGAGGGTCAGCGGCATCGCCTTCGCCATCTGGCTTAGAACTAGGCTGTAAAACTCTCCAATACGTATTAGCCAATGTGCTGATCTTTATGGTGTTTTTGGTAGCGATAGGGAGAAAGTGACGATGATCTCCTTTGTTCACAAACAGTTAAGGCAAAATAGATTACAGCGGCCTTTTCAGTTGCCTCTTCTGGAAGAGGAGCCAAATTGGAATCAGAAAAGTCTGTAAAATGAAAAATATGCCAAAAAAAGTCTTATCAAGATTTAATACGCGAAAAAAGGATTCCTTTCGAGCTTTAAGCCTTTTTTCTGGTTGCGGCGGAATGGACATCGGAATCAGAAAAGCCGGCTTTAATGTTGCCGCTTGCATAGAGGTGGACCGCTTTGCTTGTGAATCTCTCCGCTGGAATAATGAAATAAAAAAGAATTCCTCCAAGGTTATTCACGCAGACATCACAAGAGTCGATCCTCAGACCTTAGCTGATGACATTCAAATTAATAAAGGGGGACTATCCCTTCTTTTTGCTGGTCCACCTTGTCAGTCTTTTTCTCTAGCGGGAAAGCAGCTTGGTCTGTCGGATCCAAGAGGACCTTTATTATTTGAGATTATTCGGTTTGCTAAGTTTTTTAAGCCAAAGGTGATTTTACTTGAGCAGGTTAAGGGACTGCTTTCAGCAAAGGATTCTGCAGGAAAGAAGGGCAGAGTTTTCACAGGTTTTCTTAATCAACTTGAAGGCGCTGGATATATTCCTAAATGGCAGATCATGCTAGCTGCCGACTTTGGGGTGTCCCAACTTCGAGAAAGACTTTTTGTTGTAGCGACACTAGGCCACAATGGATTTTTATTTCCGGACAGAACTCATGCTTCAATCGATGAATGTAAAAACCTTTTTCCACTGCAACCTTATAAAACTGTAGGCTCAGCCATTAACGGAATTGGAAAACCAGAAATTAAAGTAAAAGGACAGAACGTTTTTAATAGAACAGACAGCCACGTTGATGTCACTCCAGCGAGGGATAGAGAGCGCATTTCACAAGTACCAGAAGGCTGTTATTTAGCGGCTCAGACTCATCTCGGTTCGGAATTAAGGAGAGGTCTCACATCTAAAGACACAACCAAGTATCTCAGATTGCACCGCAAACGTCCCTCAAACACACTTCGTTGTGGAGAGATATTTTATCATCCGACTGAAGACAGGTATTTAACTCCCCGTGAATACATGCGCATTCATGGGTATCCTGATGACTATGAATTGAAAGGGCCAATCAGATCAAGAACAGGAACAGTAAATAATTTAGATCAGCACAGGCAAGTTGCAAATTCAGTTCCTCCTCCTTTAGCTCATGTGCTAGGTGTTTCTATCAAAAGATATATCAATGAGTAAGATATTTGAATTATTTGGCTTCCCTCTTGAGACATGGAACAGTCGAGCAAAGATTAACGCAAAGAAAGCATTTTGCCCCTTTATGGGTGCACAATGCGATGGTGGAGGGAATAGGTACTTGTCCGGCATAAATCTCGAGCAGCGCACTGATTTACAGAAGTATTTCCCAGGTCTAAAACTTGTACAGGCTGGTGTTTGTTCCCTTAGGCCCAAAGTAGATGAGCAGCCATGGATTGTTTGTCCACGTCGCCTATTATCCTTACGAAATGGGAAAGCTAACTTTCAGTCAACGACATTAAGTAAATTGATTCATATATCTGGACTTCAGAAGGACGCTGTTTTTCGTGCTTGGTCTGAAGTTAAAATGAAAGTAGAAACTGCGAACGAGGAAGAGGAAGCAAAGTCGTTCGACTATACATTTGATTATATTTTAACTGGGCTCACTCGCAAGCCATTAGCACAAATTGCCGCCTTAATTGAAAAGTCAGAGCGTATTACACAAGATATTGCAGAAAAAAACGGTTTTACCCTCGCCCGAAGAGACGGCGTCTTATGGGTTGATGATTTTCCAAGCGATCCCATTACAATTGTCGAGATAATGACCTCAAGTACTTCTGGCGGCGACAAGAAAAAAAGAACTCAAATTGCTATGGCATTTGAGGATGCAATAAAAAAGGGATCTGAACACAATGGTCCGGGAATTAACTACCGACAGGTCTGGGCTAGAATGGTTAGTCAGCTTATTGTAAAGTCACAAGTTGGTATGGCATGGAAGGGAAAGACTATATGGCTTTTACAAGATGTTTTGGCAAACTACATTTCTCAAAGTACTGCATTAAATTTAGAGCGTTATGTAAGCGAACAACCGAACGAAGTTAATATTTTAGCTTTTGGATATGGATCTAAAGCCGATACAAAAACGCATCAACAACAAATTATTGAGCTAACACACTCAATATTTTATTCTGGTCCGATCTCAGATACTAAAGCAAAGAGTGCGGGATTTATCGATATTATTAAGATTGGCGCACCGCCTCCAAAGGAGAAACTTTGGAAAGCACTATTTTTAAAAAAACCTTGTGCCTCACTTCAACCATAATTCCGCAATATCCAAAGTTAAACATCGCTGATTTGTAGCCGACTGAATATTCGGAGCTCTCCACCAATCCGTTTAATGGGGTCAGTCGGAAGTATTTCCACTAACAGGAAATTCATCGGGCCGCCGGGATTTGAACCCGGGACCCCCATACAGCGAGACTTTTAGCGAATTGATGGCTGTTCGCTGCGAATGAGTTATCACCCCACTGCCCCGAAAGCAGTGCGCTACGGGAATCGGGTGTTACGGGTTCTGTTGGGGATTGGTGGAGGATTGAGAGCGTTACGACCGACGACGACGCACTAACGCCAATGCACCTAAACTAACGGTGATGAGCGAAAGAGCGGATGGTTCGGGGATTATGTATAGAAAGTTTCCTGAACTATTTACATCCCAGTAGTAACCTAGGATTTTATCATCTGAGATATCTCGCAACTTCGTCGCATTTTGATTGTTATCAAATGCGTCAATATTCAGAAAGGTACTTCCTTCAAAAATATAGCCTCGCTCATTTCCTCCACTTGAATCAATATAACTCCCTATAATTTTACTGTTAAATATTCCGTCTACCTTTTGAGTATTCCAAGTCGCGTTTGCAATATTTCCAATTTTTTGATAAGCGCCATTATTGTATATAAATGTTCCGTTTCCATAGAAACCTACTACAGAATCACCGTCTATGTCATTTGCTTTGGAATAGTCACCTTGATTTAACCCAACTGGCGGGCTTAAAATTGTCCATGAATTACCATCAAATATAAAACCTTTATTCGAGCCAACTTGAAATGAAAGTTCACCCACGATTTTATTTCCAGATATTCCATATGCGAATACCCCCTGTGCATTTGTATTAACAAGTTGACTCCAAGAATTATTGGCAAGGTTAAATACATAACTTTGAGTTCCATTTGCTGTGCTCACACTTCCAATTATATTACTCCCGTCGATTCCTTCTGGAAGGAAGTTGCTTCCCTCGGGAGTTATTATATTTAACCAGGTATTGTTATTTTTTAGAAATCCTCTTACAGATCCATTGAAAGAATAGTATCCGACAAAGTTGTTTCCGCTTAATCCAGTATAAATTGTCGTATATGGGTCTGAATTGGGAAATGGGTCAAGAATTGACCAGGTTTGCGCGAATCCATATGGATTAGTACATATTGCGAGCAAAAGAATCCACCTTCGGATTTTCACTTTATTAAAACTACTCACCACTCTGTAAATTTTCTACCCCTCTTTTTACACTTCGCTTTTCCATAGCGTTTTCCAATCTCTGTACCTCATCCAATACTCCCTTTAACAACCTCCTCTCCAACACTTTATAGCCCTTCTAAACCCTTCAGAAAAGTCGGGTTCCATACCCGACTACCCATCGCTGATTTGTAGCTGATTGGATATTTGGATCTCACCACTGATTCGATTAATGGCGTCAATCTGAAGCGGTAAGAATGCCTTTTAGTTCATCGGGCCGCCGGGATATTGGCCCCCGAACACCCACCCCTGGCCCAATCCTCCTTCGCCTCCGGCTGTATTAGATTGGCGCCCCTCAATTTTCCTTCGGAAAATTATCGGGCCGCCGGGATTTGAACCCGGGACCCCTATACACCTTCCGTTTTAGCGGGATGGTGGCTGTTCAATCGAAAGGAGTTATCTGCCCCTGTCCCGAATCCAGTTCGCTACGGCAATCGGGGAAAATCGATTTTGTTGGGTATTGGAAGGCAACTGAGAGACTAATCAGATATGAGTTCAGCAACTTCACCTTGAATTATTTCAAGAACGTCGTCCGCTGCAGAACATTTATGACCGGGAGAATCGTTTTCAACAGGATCGTAATTCAATATTAAAAGCCTCTCCAATCTCTTGACCTGCTTCGCATATCTTGGAACCAGTATTCTCAACGAATCGGCATCCACCCAATATCTTTTTCCTTTGTGACCAAATTTAAGCCTCTTGTATAAACAATCTTCAGTCATGCCAATATACACGTACTTATCTTGTTTCATGAAGCAATAACAACCGGGTATTTTTAGGTCATACTCTTCGATTTTTTTCGCAGCTTCTTCTTCACGTTCAGAGGGGTCTTGTTTTTTAAACTCAAAATAAAAGTCTTTTAGCTCATCATCTTTACCCCACGTAATAGATTTTATCCAATCGACTATTACCCCAGTCTTTCTCCAATATTGTATTATTTCCGTTGATGTCTGATCAATGTGCTGTTCTGCCTCTTTAGAAGACAAGACATAATCACATTTTATTTTTTTGTTCTTAATTTTTGAAATAATACGTTCTCTTTGCTTTGCCCAAAGAACGTCAAGAACACCTCTTATTTTTGCTATATCCTCGAAACCTCCATTTCGATCGTATTTTTCTTTCTGATAGTGAGGGAACTTGACGCTACCTGGTACCTGCTCATCGCCTTCTCCGGGACCATCGTCTGGTTTTTCCGGTATATCGGTAGAAATTATTATGCCTGCTAGCTTTGTTACTTCAGGGGCTAGTGGCTTCCAAACATGACTCGAATCACATATTTGCCATTCATTGATATTTAGATTTCTAGAATTTATTACACTTATCACTTCTTCCGGAATAAGGGGGCCTATTATCTGATTATAATCTGATAAAAAGTAGTTCATTGAGTTTATTTATACATGGTTTTCTGTTTATTTAACAATAAACCACTTTTTAATATTAATTTGCATCCCTACTCGGTTTGTAACATTAATCAGGTTCAGAGTAACCATAGAACTTACCTCTTTCGAATAAGAAGCGAGGCCATGCTTGCTGTGAGCGACCCCGCAACAGATATCCCTACAAACATCGTAATAACCCCTACATACCGTCCTGCCGTAGTGATTGGATATACATCGCCATAACCGACCGTTGTCACCGTGGTTACCGCCCACCATAGGGCATCACCTGCGTTAATAATCTTAGCACCTGCTACGTTGGCTTCAGCTTCCAGCACCAGGAAAGCGGACATAAAGATTGTTGAAACCGCCACAACCAAAGTGACAGCAAAAGCACCTGCCGTGGGATTGCGGAACAAACCTTCGGTGATATCGCTTAATTTGGATACCTGCCGAAGGACCTTCAGAATTCGGAGAATGCGGAAGACACGACCCAGTGCAGCACCAGGAATGATTGGAATACTGGATAGCAAATCAATCCAGCCGTACTTCATGTAAGCCAACCTTGCTCCCTTGGCTTGGATGAGTTGCTTCAAGAAGTCCGCAAAGAAGAACAAACAGAGCAAATGATCGGCAGAGTCAACGATCTGCTGGATATCTTCACTGCCCTTGTAGAGCATTTGGATCGGCAAGAGGGCCAAAGAGAAAATCGAGAAGATCAAGATGACAAAGTCCCAGACACTAAACTGCTTCTTTTCAGTCACGATAAGTAAACTATGTAATAGTTCATTTTGACGTCAATTCTAGTTCCTTAACCTGCTTTGCGGAGCTGGGATGAATTGCCCCCCATCATTCGAAGGCGGTTCCGGTTTGTAGGCAATCGCCTGCTGAACCGCAAACCCGGCCACCTCGCACCACATACATAGCGGTCTTTTTACCTGCAGGGCCTTTCTCATTTCTTTTTCTTGAAAACGTACCAGAGAAAATACAGCAACAGGATCGACTGCAGGGCCAGTAACGCGACCAACGATGGGTTTTGCAAATTCATCCTTATCTTGTCGTCCATCCAACTCTAAACACCACGCTTTCATCCTTATCCATTTCTTTTTCCAGCTCACACATTTCGACATTTGGCACAACGTCGTAAAGTCCTCTGATAAATACCAGCTCTTCCCCTTCCCCACATTTCGACATTTGGCACAAAGCCTTCGCGTAAGCGACCAAACCACCCCCTGCGGAGCAGCATCCCTGCTTGGGCGGGGGTAGGTCTAAGGGGGCCAACGTCGAAACGTCCTCCGCGACCTTTGCGGAACTCGCGTGAGCAAATTCTTCCTTAATCCCATAACCCCTTAATCCCTTCACAACCCCTACCTCGTCGACCATCCGGGCTTGAGCACCACATTACCGGCCGTCGTTGTCGTCTGGCCACCTCCCGAGTAGGTACTGCCAGCCTTTGTGATCACCTCGTCCTCATCGATAAAGGTACTGCCTGCACGGGTCACCACACCTCCATCCTGTGTTAAGTAGACACTTCCCACCTTCTGATACTGACCACGTGGGGTCAGCCAAACGCTACCCCTCTTCATAATCACCCCACCCTCACCCGTCGCGATCGATCCTGCCATCGTGTACTGCCCCCGCCCCCGATACACCGCCGCCACAAAATCCCTCATCTCTGCCTTCTCATCATCATCCTCATCCGCCCACACCGTAACCTCCAAACCCACCATCAACACCAGTGCCATCACAACCGCCAGCGTAAGCAAACTCTTCCTTAACCCCTTAATCCCATAACCCCCTAATCCCTTCTCATCTCTCATACAACCTCTAGCGCCTTGTTAAGGATCTTAAGCATTGTGGCTTCGGCCTTTCTTTCATCCGAATCCACCCAGCCTTCCACCAGCCGGATAATCTCCTGTAGAGCCTTTCTCATCTCTGCTTCGTTGCTCCTGTTTCCACATGCACTCTTTTTGTATTTATTATTTTGATTCATTGGGCGAAATCATCTCATCCCCCCTAGGACAAATACCGCCCTACCCCTAATCCCACTTTCCTCATCCCCAACCATCCACTCACCCCCCTCACCCCGAACATTTCGACATTCTGCAGAATGTCGAAATATCACTTTTCTTGATTTTGACCGAACCCTTTTTCCGAAAACCCGGTTTAATCCATTATGGGAGATTCTGACATACGTCGCTTGGCCGGTATCTTCAAAGGGGCAGGGAATCACCGCCGCCTGCGCATTCTCCTAGTCGTTCACCAGCACCGCTGCTTATCCCTCGAGAAAATCTGTGCCCTCGCCGGCTCCAGCCTCCCCACCATCAGCGAACATACCCGCCGTCTGGCCCTCGCCAGACTAATTCGCAAACGTTACAGTGGTCGGCAGGTCCAACATACCCTCACCCCTCTCGGCCAACGCGTCCTCTCCTTCCTCCCTGCACTCCTGACCCCATGATTTTCCAGCTCATCGCTCCAGGGGCCCTGCGAGTGTTTCTGGCGAGATCCGCATGGCTATGCCCTGCTTGGTGTAAGGCGACAAGCTTGGGTTGAAGAAAAGCTTAAGCGGGGTTTTTGCCTGCTCGCCTGACTGTTTCCGAATCCCGCCGGGCGCCATGGAGGACCGCCAAAATTAGCACCGTACGTCCTTTTTCATCCGCATGGTATATAATCCGGTACGGGAAGTGATCGGGATAACACCAACGAATACCCTGCTTCATGGGTTTGACCGCGCTTAATAACGGATTTTGCTCCAGGCGACGCCACGCCGTTTCCACTTCATCCAGAAACCGAACCCCCAAACCGGGTTGTTGCATCTCGTACCACAGGGTCGCTGCTGCAAGGTCCGTTTCGACCTCATGCCGGATTTCCAGCCGCCAACTCACCGAGTGATCAGTTTTTTCAGGCGGCCAAGCACTTCATTAGGCGAGAGCGACGAGGACGGATCCTTTCGGTGGGCTTCCAAGCGAGTTTCTGCCAGCTTCAATTCCTCAGTAGTTAGCCCTTTGTCATCCAGTTCCATCACCCGGCGAACTAACGCCTGCCGGTCTTGCGGCTTCCAGCTCGGCAGCTCGTGGAGTACTTCGGTAACACTCATTTTCTTAAGTATGCCACTAAGGGTCGGAAGCTGGTCGACCGCTGCCGAGACTTCTTTAACCAGGCAACATCCACTGCGTCCTCCGATCGCTCCACCAAATCAAGATAATCTCGGATCGGCAGAATCACCGAAACCGGTTTTCCTTTGCGGGTCACCACTTCAGGCGCAGTCATTAACTTCATATTTGTAATTTAAACCGGTTCGGGATCCCTGCAAACGCTTTCTGGCGGCCTACCCATAGCTATGCCCTGACGAAGGCTTTAGAGATCCAGTTTTTGGAGTAGTTCATCCACCGAAATTTTATGATGGGCCGCCACGGGTTTCAGAATCCCTCCCATGAGAGTGCCGGTTTTGATCGGGCGATGGGCCGGAACGGTCACGTGATGTGTGCCATTCAGTTGGGTTGTTAAACGGAGATGGGATCCAGCTTGTCGAACGGTTTGGTATCCCAAAACTTTTAAGGCAGCAACCAAATCAGACCCGGAAACATTGCGGGGAATTTTGCCGCCGGAGGATCTTTCTTTTGACATCTCCGCCTACCAAAAACAGATCTTTAAACGGCCAAAGCCTCGTCCCGCACAAAATGCAGTCGGATGATCTTGGGCAGGGTCCCCGCCTGCCCGTCACCAAAGTGACACTTCACCGCGTCCCGAACCATTTCCCGCAACTCCTCCATCGTGTCCCCTTGGGTGGCGATGGCATGCCCCAACGCCACAGCGCAAAAGCCACCGTCGACGTCTTCAGTGACCTCAAAGATAATTTCTGATCCCATACCTCAACTTTGGGTCATATCTCTCCATAGTCAAACCATCGCCCATCTCCTAATTCCTTAATGTGCTTTGCGGAGCTGGGATGAACTGCCCCCCATCGTTCGAAGGCGGCTCCGGTTTGTAGGCAATCGCCTGCTGAACAGCAGAGGCAACTGCCTCGCACCAAGCCAGCGATTTACTACTCAGATACTCCGTCTCCCAAAAGCCCCCGGTACTCAGTGTCACACTATAGGCCGCATCTTTTTTATGACCTCCAAACAGCAGCCCTACTCCCATAAAAAGCCCAAAAACCATTCCGGGCCAGAAGCCGGCCAATCCCATCAGCAGCCCAAATCCCAAGGCCAACCAACCCACAGTTCGCAATATAGATGCACCCAGATCGTTGGACTTATTTTTACCATACGTCACCGAGGTAATTTCTCGAACGGCAAACGCCTTGTTCCAAGGATGCCCAATTGTCACCAGCGACTCCGTAACCCTCACCTGCCCATCATCAAAGAAAACCTTCTCCCCTTCGTTTCCATCGCCTCCTCCATCCCCAGCTTCTCGAGCACGACCACCACCCAAACCACCACCAGATCGGCTATCTAGTTCTGCTCTTTGCATGCCTTAATCCTCTACCACCCCATAGGACATTTACAGGGCTACCTATCCCATCACACATTCCCACATTCCTGGGAATGTGGGAACGTCCTCGGTGTCCTTAGCGTCAGCAGTCCCCGCAACTTTGATTACTTCTTCCAGCCCACCGCCAATCGTCGACCCTCCACTGCACAGTCGGACAAGTACAGGTTGATAAGGTTCTGATAAGGAATCCCAGTATCCGCAGCCATCGATTTGAAATAATCGATGATGTCGGACTGTAGCCGGATCGTAACAGGTTTTTTCAGCCGCTTGGCGTAGGGATTCTGACGAGCGTTGCTAAAGTTATAGTTTTTTCTCATTTTGTTTTCTCCTCATAGGTTTTTCTTTCCTGCTTCCCGGCCAGCCGAGCCGAGATCAAATCCACAGCCCAATTTAATGGGAGCTTAGTTATATGTATATAAGCAATATGCGGTATTTAAAGTAAAGCAAGACCGTCAAACCCCAAATTAGGCGGTCAGTTATGTATGCCCAATCGCCCAGCTAGGCGGCCTCGGAGATGTCGCCCTACCCAAGTCTCCAATTTGCCTTGGCACTTTCAAACAATCTCACCTTCGCAATCTCCAATAATCCAACATTAAGAATCCGAAATTAAAAATCACCCCCTCCCCTTCCTATCCCCGTCGTGTTCATAAATCCAACAAGAGCTGTGGTGCGTCCTCTTTGGGTTGGGTGGGGCGTTTTTTAGAAATCTGCCGCCTACGCGGGCCTGATCTCGAGCCGTGCCGCAAATAAACTCCCTGGGCCTCCGCTCGGGCCACGGCCAATTTTCGCCGGCCAAAAATCTCGTCTTTGGCCTGCTTACTCGCTGTCTTGTGATCGACTAAGGGGAGAGGGTAATCGGGGCATAAGGTCAGGCGTAATACCTGCATCTGCCATGGCTCGTGCACCATCGACCCAGCAACGCCCGCTAGCTCTGGCACCCAAGCACGAATAAAGTCGCCGCTGGGGTCTTGATCGTGACTTTGCTTAATCGGCGAGTAAACGCGGATGGTGTTGATCCCCGTTTCACCTGCTTGCATCTGGCACTGCGACCAATGAATACCAGGCTCGAAATCGACAAATTTACGGGCCAGAACCAATCCCGCCTCCTGCCAAGGCAACCACAGGTCGTAGGTGGCAAACGACATTAACATCGCCCGCATCCGGAAGTTAATCCACCCATGAGCATTGAGGTACCGCATGGCAGCATCAATAAAAGGATAGCCAGTGCGGCCCTCACTCCAGGCCTGGAGATACTCTGGATTTCCAGGTCGCGGTCGCATCCCGATATAGATTTTAGCAAACGGCTCCCATTCGATTTCAGGTTCACTCTCCAGTTTTTGCATGAAGTGACAGTGCCAATGGAGTCGCGCCGTAAAGGAACGGATGGAGCGAGACCAAACAGTGTGGCCGGCGGTCCGTTCTCTTGAGAGTTGCGAGGCCCGCTCCTCAGCCGCTTGATACACTTCCCGCATCGAAAGAGCCCCGTAGGCAAGATAAGGCGAAAGTCGTGAGCAAGCGCTATCCGCAGTGACTGGGGATGACATTTCACGGGAGTACGCCATCCCGCGCTCATGAAGGAATGTTTTCAGTAAAGCGAGGCCTGCCGACCGGCCTGGCAGCTGAGGATGGAGTAAAACATCAGGGGCAAGGTTAAGTTCATCCGCAGTCGGCAGGTCGTCCGATGGCGCGGTCTTGGCCCACTCGATGACAGGTGTTGCCGTGATGGGCTGCCGCATCATTTGATCCCAGCGCTTGGCCCAATGATCGCGATTCTGCGTTCGTCCACGCGTAACCCCGAACTGTCGGCGCTCTCTCCAAGAGATGGCATGACCCCTCGCCCAAGCTTTGACGGCAAGGTCCCGACGGTAGGTCCAGGCGTTCCCTGTCTCCTCATGAGACCAAAGGTCGAAAGATCCGATACGGCTTTGCAAATCTTCTAAAATATCCGTGGCCGTTCCTTTGCGGATCATTAACCGACCCCCTAATGCAGCAATCTCTCTGCCCAGCTCAACCATACAGCCGCGCCAGAATTCCCACTGCCGGGCCGAGGTATCCGGCAATTGCCAATATTCAGGCTCCACCATGATCAAAGGGAGGACGGGTCCTAGCTTTGCGGCCTCTGCCAGTGCCACGTGATCGGATAACCGCAGATCACGCTTAAACCAGACGACTTGAGTCTTCATACGGTTCACACACTACCCATAAAATCAAAACAGCCCTCTGTCACTTGATTGGGCTCTGCATTTTTCACCAGAAAATCGTCAGGGGCCGCCCTCAGTAAATCCTGCCTACCCACCTCGAGCCAGACCTCTCCCTCGTCTGGGGATAAGATCACGGGCATACGGTCATGGACCGACCTAACGAGTTCATTGGGTGATGTGGTGATGATGGTAAAAGTTTCCAAAATACCTTCGGGACTATTCCAAGCTTCCCAAAGTCCAGCCATGCAGAACTCTTCATTATCCGGTCGGGCAAATTTCCAAGGGATTTTCTTTTTACCAATCGTCTCCCATTCCCAAAAACCGTCGGCAGGAATCAGACACCGCCTTTTCTGAAAAGCTTCCCGGAACGACGGCTTCTCCGAGATGGTTTCCGCCCGGGCGTTGATGCACTGAACCCCGATCTTCGGATCCTTGGCCCAGGAGGGAATCAGCCCCCAGCGAAGATCTGCCACCTCTAGCCCTCCCGATCCCTTGCGGACTACGGAAGCTTTGTCTGTGGGGCGTATAAGCGCTTGGGACGGGGCTTTAATCGCAACTTTAGTCTTACCAACCTTCACTTGCCCCTTGGTCCGCGAGTATCGGCTGCACATCCCTTTTCAATAGGGCTCAACTAGGGCTTTTACAGAGAGAATTGCTATCACCCTTGGCCCAATCACATTTCGCTAATTCCAATTGCTCAGGAAACGCTGGTTCACTCGTAGTGAGTCCACATTCTCAAAACTTTGACAGTCTTCATAGAATCCAACACCTGATAAACCAACCGATGCTGAATGTTGATTCTACGGGAATAGGCGCCCGCCAAATCACCCAGCAACTTCTCGTAGGGCGGAGGACTCTGATACGGATTCTTGGCAATAATATCCAAAAGCTTTAGCGCTTTAGGCTTCAGATGGGTCGATGCCAATTTCTTGGCATCTTTGTGGGCCTGCTGGGTGTAGACCAGCGTCCAGATCATCTTACCAGACCAGCTTCTTGGAACACTTCCGCACCGGCGTCTTCATTCCCTTGAGGATGGATTTCTTCATGCCGGGAAGTGAACTGAGATAAAGTGTCTCCTGCAAGGACCTCCAGTCATCCCCTGAGATCAAAACGGCTGATCCCCGTTTCCCTTGGATTTGGATGGCCTCGTGAGATTCGTTAACCTCATCCACTAAAGAGTAGATGTTTTTTCTGGCTTGGGTGGCTGTGAGGGTTGTCATAGCGTACGCTATAACGTACTTGCTAAAGGTTTTCCGTCAAGACCGCTCTTATCGGCAATCCCTGTCACGGCGCTGTCACGAGAAGCATCTTAAAAAAGCAAAGCTCTTAATTAGGAGTCACCAAGGGGTAAGTGGGCACCCCACCCCGTTTCTCTCCTTACCTTCTTACCTTCGTTCGAGTTTCTTCGCCGTCTCCTCCAGCGTCTCCCGCCTGTACCTCACCGGAGCGTTCCTCCCACCACCCAACTTCACCGCAATGATCACACCCCTCGCCGTCAACTCGCTCACGGTTCTTGTCGATATCTGAAACAGCTCCGCCACCTGCTCCCGAGTCATATACTGCTGATCCCGCCACTCACCGGAATTTTCAGTTCGGGTCTTTGGATTGCTGTTCACCTGCATGGTCATCGTGATTGACAGTATGGTGGATACACGTAATCTCGTCAAGTGAAAAAGATAAAGCCGGCAACTACATTCCCTAAAAACCCGCATCCCCTTCACTACGTCAGGCAGATCACCGGCCTCACCCAGGCCGACTTCGCCAAGAAGATCGGTATTTCCACGATCCTGCTCAAACTGATCGAACAGTCCCGGCGTCCCCTCACCCCCCGTACCAAGGACGCCATCCACCTCTTCACCGGGATCGATCCCCTCTCCTGGTCCAAGAAGAAGCTCCAATCAACTCTTGGAAAACCCTTCGACGACAAAACTTACTCTCTTTGGCAGATGGTTCGCCAAAATGAAAACGAGGATGCCCCTAAACGCGTCCTAAACGACCGTGTTAAAGCTCTAGAGATAATCGGCACTCTGATGGAGCGGGAACAAAAGGGCGTCCTCTGGGAGCACGAGTTCCGTCAGTTCATCCTCAAAACGGTAAAGCACTATAATCTCACCAAGCCCCTGGCTTCTCTCAAACGCGAACTAGAGCAACGTGGTGAAAAGTGGCCACAAGAAGCCTTCGCCGCACCCAATGCCCCCGCATACAAAGCCTCTATCGCCAAAGCTTTACTCAAGGCGGGGGTTTAATCGGAACAAAGGACAAACCAGCACCACCCCCCAGATTAAGATGCATACTAGTTTTAGTTATCTTTATTTTTGGGAGAGTCCCATTCGATTAAGTAACGCTTATTAGCGTCACCTGCTATATCGTTCCATTGACCTTTTTTTGCTCCATTACTCACTGCGTTCCATATTACGCAATAGTTTTCAGGTGTAATCCCATTGGCATTTGATGGCTGAGACCTTTGCCAATAGGTAAATTTCAGGAGGTCCCCATTAACCCACTTCCAATTCCCCTCTTCCTCCTCATCGGTCAGGCCGATCCATACGGGTTCCTTGTAGTTTTCTTTTCGGGATGCTTCTAAAAGAATTTTCTCAATAAAGGCTTGCTCCTCGGATGAGTTGATAACAACTAAATACCCGCCTTGGCTTTCCGCGTCCCTTTTAGCCATCTGCCAATTCTTTTTTTTCGGCGACAGAAGGTAAGAATGCCCTTGAAACTGAGAAGTGCTTTGCTTTCTCGAATATGGTTCGGAAGCCACATATGGTTCGGAAGCCTCTTCCGCCCACCCGCTAACAGTGATTATTCCCGCAAGAAAGAATGCTAGGGTTTGTTTCATTCAGCTATTCTGGGCATTAGCCTAACCCGATGGCAAGGGCTCTATGCGTTTAGGCGACTATTTCCCATTTAATTCGAATTTCGGGGTATTTTCGGCCTATTTTAGCGGTATTTTCGGGGTATTTAATTTCAGTTCCCGGTCATATTCCCGGTCATGCTCCCGGTAGATTCTCGGTATTTTCTCGGTCAGGTTCTCGGTCTGGAATGGCCTCTTTTGACCTTAACCCCACTTTGACACCCCTTGAAACCCCCTTCCGGTCCAGTTATGGCGTTGTTTTGCGTTGTTTCTGGATGGTTATGGCGTTGACCGTGGATTGACTATGGATTGACCGTGGATGACTGTGGTGGCTTGTGGCGTTGACCATGGTGTTGACGGCCTATTGAACGTAGTTCCGGCCTCTATTCTAACCTTAAACTAGGGGTAATTGCCTCCAAGAAGTGGTGTAACTGGGCGTTTTTTGGCCGATCCGCGATCCTCTACCCCCTTAACCCCTTCTTTTAGTTCATCAAGCCACCGGCTTAGATGAAGAGTTTTCGTAGTACAGCTGAGCCACTCAGCAGCGCATCCTCTCAAACCCGAAATACATTCTCCCGCAGAGTCGCTGCCTTTATTTTCAAAGGTAAACTCTTCGTCTCAGCGCGATTCAATTAGCCCTATTTCTTCTTTCCCCGAAAGAGGGATAGACGCCTTCACTTCCTCAAGGCAGGGTTTCTCGAGTCTGGATCAAAAACTTCCTGGATGAACCCTATCCCTTCCATTCACCTCGGCCTGGTTGACTATGGAATCCTGATTCTCTACTTCGCCTTTGTCCTCGGCATTGGCTTTGCCCTGAAACGCTCGATGATCGGGAGCAAAGAGTTCTTCCAGTCGGGCCGCTCCATCCCCGCTTGGGTCACTGGTCTCGCCTTCCTCTCCGCCAATCTCGGAGCCCAAGAAGTCATCGGCATGGCCGCCTCTGGAGCCAAATACGGGCTTATGACCAGTCACTTCTACTGGGTCGGCGCTATTCCTGCCATGGTCTTTCTCGCCATCTTTATGATGCCCTTTTACTACGGCTCGAAGGCCCGATCCGTTCCCGAATACCTCAAACTCCGCTTCGACGAAAAAACTCGCGGCTTCAACGCCATCTCCTTTGCCGCCATGACGATCTTCTCCTCTGGCATCTCCCTACACGCCCTAGCCAAACTGCTCGAAACTCTCGTCCACTGGAACTACTGGACCTGCATCACCATCTCCGCTCTGATCGTCCTCGTTTATATCTTCCTTGGGGGCCTCACCTCCGCCATCTACAACGAGGTTCTCCAATTCTTCATGATCGTGATGGGGTTTGCCCCACTCGTCTATCTCGCCCTACAAGATGCGGGTGGCTGGACAGCTCTCAAAGAAAAACTCATCCCCGTGGCCACCTCGCAGGGATACGCTGCAGGAACGTGGTCCCAGTCGTGGGCACATCTCGGCCAACCCCTCGAAAACCCGATGGGCATCGGCTGGTTCGGTATGGTCATGGGTCTTGGTTTCGTTCTCTCCTTCGGTTATTGGTGCACCGACTTTCTCGTCGTACAACGAGCTATGGCGGCCGACTCCATGTCCGCCGCTCGTCGTACTCCTCTCATCGCCGCCATTCCCAAAATGCTATTCCCCGCCCTTGTCATTCTCCCAGGCATGATCGCCATCGCCATGCACCAGCAAAGCGGCGGCATGTTTCTCCCCACCGCAGCCGACGGAACCCCCGACTACAACATGGTCATCCCCACCCTCTTGGCCAAATACCTGCCCACCGGCTTACTCGGAATTGGCTTCACCGCTCTCATGGCCTCTTTCATGTCCGGCATGGCAGGCAATGTCACCGCCTTCAACACCGTCTGGACCTACGACATTTACCAAAGCTATTTCGCCCCCAATAAATCCGACTCCCACTACCTTTGGATGGGACGCTTCGCTACGGTATTCGGAATTCTGGTTAGCGTCGGCGCCGCTTTCCTCGCCTCCCAGTTCAACAACATCATGGACATGCTGCAGCTCGTCTTCGGCTTTGTGAACGCCCCACTCTTCGCTACTTTCCTTTTAGGGATGTTCTGGAAGCGTGCGACGGGGCACGGCGCCTTTTATGGTCTGGTCAGTGGCACCCTTGCGGCCATTCTCTTTCATGGTCTGGCTTTGAGCAAAGGCTGCCTCCCCGGCATCAAGGGCGGGTGGATTCATCCTATGCTCTCCTTCCAGAGCGAAATGGGCCAAAACTTCTGGATGGCCATTGTCGCTTGGTCAGCCTGTTTCGGCCTGACCATACTTATTTCCCTACTCACCCGCCGAACCAAAACCGATGAGGACTTGAAAGGCCTCGTCTACTCGCTCACCCCACAACCGAAATCGGAGAATGAGGCGTGGTACAAACGGCCCGTCCTCGTTGGCGTTCTTGTTATGGTAGCCGTGATCATCCTCAACCTCCTCTTTCTCTGATGAACTTCGATCTTCGCCTCCCCCTTGGCCTGATTTTCACCCTCTACGGAATCATTCTCGTCGGCACGGGTCTTCTCTCTTCTCCCGAAATGATTCGTCAAACCTTAGGACAAAATGTCACGCTGACTTGGGGATTCGTTCAACTTCTCTTTGGCCTAACGATGCTCTTTCTTTCCCGTAAAAGAAAATAGCCAAGCTGTAATCTTGGGGTGGTGGGTCACTTACGAAAATCGCCCCCATAAACCCCTGCCCCACACAATCTTGAATCGGGTCAGAGATCGAAAATTAGACCCCTAATTAACTTCAAGTTTGGCATCGTCAAATTTGACGGCTCCTGCCTTTGGAATTTCATCCAAACTTGGGGTGATGGATAACACTACTCGAAGTTCCTCTGTAGACGCGACTCCCTCCACCTCAACGGCGTGCCAAGCTTCGTCGGTAGGAAAATCTTTGAGTGGCACCCTCTTCTGCGCCAAAATCTCCTGCCACCCATTTTTACTATACTCCAAGCGCAACTCCACATACTCCGCCCTTGCCTGATTGCCTGAAACAGAATCAACCATCATAAAAATCGAAAATTTTACCCTCTGCCCCACTTTCAATCCTTTCACCTCCTGCCAAACGCCCGAGTCCGCCTCCGATGGAATTTGCCAGTGGTGATACCCTAAGACCGCTTGGCCCGTTCGCACAGGTTTCCAATCCGTCTCGCGATTGATCCACTCTCCCCACCGGGTCCAACCCACCGCCGTATCCGAAGGTGTGCCCCCTTGCTCAAAAGAACCGTTAATCAACTCAGGGGCTGCCTGGGCCCAAGAGCAGAACAAAAACACACAAAAAGTGAGAGCAGTGCAGTATACTAGTTTCAAGGAGTTAGTAATTTGTCGACCATCCAAGGCGATAAAAGTCTGCATCATAATTGTCTCCGGATCTGGTTAAACCTAGTAAGGCAGGTTTTTTATTGGCTTTATCTGCTTTACGCAAGTCCAGTGCTCTCATCGTGGACACATGCCCATCCGCATAAGCAACATTGATGACCGTGTTGGAACTCCCCCGATAGTGAGACCAAATAAGGTCTGGTGTCGACGAATCAATAAAATCATAGAAAACAACCGCTTCGCTAACCTTAAAAAGAGGATAATTTCCAGCAGCACCATATTTATTAAACTTGTAGTGGCCTCTGCCTTTTGGAAACTCGGAATCTATTTCATCCAATTTGTATAACTTACGCAGTTGATTATTTCGACATGTTGCTGGGCACTGGAAAATACTCCCTTTTAAAGGGGAATTAGTCGGAGTGCCGAGCCAAGTTTCTATGTATGTCCAATGGTATGGTGGACTAGTTTCTTTCCAGTCAGGAAATTTCCCGTTGTTTTCAGGAACCATCGCTAGAGTAACTCCAACCATTTGTTTTAGATTTCCAATGCACTTTGCCTTATCCGCACTGGCTCTTGCCCCAGAAATCGCCGGTATGGCCAGTGCCGCTAGGAGCCCAATAATGGAAATCACCACCAGAAGTTCCACCAGGGTAAATCCCAAATCCCTCTTTCCGCACGTTGGCTTTCCATGAGAATCCCCAAAAACATTCGCGATAGGGGTAACCAGATCTTGCCAAGGGTTCTTATGATGAATCAGGGACATATAGTAGTTTCATGATCGCCTGATAGGACAGGGATCACCATTACTCAAAAGAGTGAATTTTACGGCACTAACTCCACCTTCACATCATCGAACTTAAATTTTCCCCCGCGGTTTTCACCATCAAGGGGGGTCATCACCATCAGAAACCTCAAACTATCGCTCGGGGTTGTGCCCTCAATCGATATCTCCTGCCATGTCCCATCGGTAGGTAGGGTGATCATAGGAATCATCTTACTTTCCAGCAACGACTGCTGCCCATTATCCGCATGCTCCAACCTCAACTCCAAGGTGTTGGGAGGTAATCTCGCCCCCACCACCTTATCCGCCATGACATAGAGCGAAATTTTGTACTTCTTCCCCGCTTGGACACCGACCACGTCCTGCCAAATCCCGCAGTTCCCGCCTTGGGTCACAGCCCCATGGTCGTAACCAAGCTGACCCAACCCCGAATGAATCGGTTGCCAATCGGTGACACGCTTAAAACCATCTCCCCAACGGACCCAAGAGACAGGCTCCTCACTGGTGCTGCCCGCCTCATCAAAAGACGCGTTCAGTAGTACCTGTGCGTATGCTGGCCCCCGCAGCCCCAAGCAGAGCAGGCCAAAACAGATCAGGAGATAGGACATCCTTACAGTCTTAACTTACAGCTACACTCGGCACAATCTGCTTCATTAAGAAACCACTCAACTCGTTTTCGTTGGTTGAAATCAGTGACTACTTTGTCACCGTAAAGCGAAGGAACTTTTTGGGCTGAGCGGGGTCAATCGCAATCGTGAAGCTCTTGATTTTCGTATTTGCGACGGAGGATGTTGTGCCCTCCGGCAAGGTGACATCGGTCCAAGGGCCACTCAGATCCGTGGCATACTGCCCCTTTACGCTCAAAGTCGTGTCGTCAGATCGAATATTAGCGGTGAGGGTCAAACCATCTACCCCCGTTGTTAGTGCAGGCAGAGCAGGAGTTGAACTTTCCCCTGTGCCACCCAAGGCATAGTTCATGAGGTTTTTAATCCCATTGATGCCCACGGTGGCCTCACTCCCGGCAGGGTAAAGAGAGGCAAATGTCGACCCTGTGACTAATTCCCCGGTTACCGTCACGGTGCTGGTTGACCTATCGAATGTGGCCTGCTGATTTGCACCCAAACCGGTAGCACTGAATGTCTGGGTGCCGGCAAGAGATCCCGGGAGGATTGGATAGTCTCCGGGGGCAGGCTGGGGATCGAATTGAGCCTCAATAGCGTTGGTGGTGGCATCGACAATGGCAACTAGCCCGGTTTTCTCGATCCGTAACGCCCCTGCGGCCACCGTCGTGGTTCCTGCATAGGTATTGGCGCCGCTCAAGGTGAGTTGACCCTCCCCCGATTTCTCCAGACCACCAGTTCCGGTGAGCACTTGGCTAGTGGTTACATTGAATCCGTTGCTGTCAATCTTGAGTCCGCCGCTTTGGACATTAGCCACGTCGAGGTTTTCGATAAGGTTGCTTTCGTCCCGTCTGGCCTTGAGGACGCCGCCGTTGAAGTTGACGGTCGCGCTGCCGGTTCCGCCCGAGATCTTAGCCACATTCACGGTTCCGCCATTCAGGTTGAAAGTACCTGCGCCGTTGTCACGACCCACGATGACCTCATTGCCCACATTGAGTACACCGGCCCCACTTAGGGTGTAGGTGCCCACCGATGAAGCACTGTTTTCATTGCCGACAAAGACTTCGTTTTGCACATTCACCGTGCCACCACTCTGTGTCACCACACCAGTGGCTTGGTTGTGCCCGATCTGTAACTTATCGCTCGTGGTCATGGTGCCACCGGTCATTTCCATGGTTCCGGACGCCCCCTGTTCTTTGCCGACGAAGAAGTTGTTGGCAACCGCGATCGAGCCTCCGCTCAAGTTGTAGGTGCCGGTTCCAATTTTGCCGTCGTCTCGCGTTCCCACGCCGAACTCCTTGATCACACTGATCACACCAGCCGTCTGATTCAATGTTCCAGTTCCATTACGGCGTCCAATATACATATTGCCGTTGCCGGTGGTGGTGATCGATCCCCCGTTGACGTTCAACGTTCCAGTGCCACTCTCCCGACCCACGACGACTTCGTTCGCCACGTTGAGCGCTCCTGTGCCACTGAGAGTGTAAGTTCCTTGAGCACCGGAATTTTCATTGCCGATGTAGAGCTCGTTGTTCGCGCTGATCGTTCCACCACTGTGTACGACAAATCCTTTTCCGTTGTTGTGGCCAACAATCATCCTCTCATCCCCAGTCTTGGTGATCGTACCGCCTGTCATATTGAGGGTTCCGGTGGCGTTTGCACCCTCACGGCCGATCACAAACTCGCGCTTCACATTCACCACGCCGGCGCTGAGATTGTATGTGCCAGTCGTGGGGTCGTTCTGGTTATTTCCATTGGCAATAAAGGTGTTGTGGTTGAATTCGACCACACCGCCTGATTGATTAACGATAGCAGTGCCTTTGTCACGACCGATGAAGACATCATCGGTTCCCGCGACGGTAAGCGAACCACCTGTGATATTCACCGTTCCAGTGCCACGGTCATTGCCCAGTCGGAAATTTCTCGATGCGCTGAAAGAACCCCCTGCAATATTCAATGTTGCGATGCCTCCACCATGGCCAATGTGAGTTTCGTCTGCTCCCCAACCAGTGTGCGAAAGAATCACCGAACCCGACTCCAAATTCATCACGCCGACTGAGCCGCCGTCATTGCCGATGCGTAGTGTACCCGTGACATTCAGGGCCCCCGTGGTGTTGATGTTCATGGTCCCGTTGCGGTTCCCACCCCATGCGGCCAAGTTGAGGTTTCCGGTGGCATTCAGCGTTCCCGTCCCTTGTCCGTAGCCGCTGATTCCAGTGCCTACGGTCGAGGTGTCCGCGAGGTTATAGAAACTTGGCGTGCCGTCCATCCCAACGGCCATCCATGCTCCGTTGTATGTGCCGGCGGTTCCTGCACGTTGATCGATTCGTCCGCCTCCAGTTACGTTAATGTCATTTGGGGTAGATAAAATATCGGCGGTGATCGTGGCAATATTGGGAGTCGTCGTTGAAACAACCGCGTTGTCGCCATTGGTACCGTCAAGAGAAAACCAGACGGCATCAGGCACGTTTCCATCAGCCCAGTTCTCCTTCACATTCCAATCGGAGCTGACAGCGCCAGTCCAGAGATTATCCGCCGAGTATGAAGTAGCCAGGCTCAGGCAGAGCACCCACCCAGCGATCCAGCAGCGCTTCATATTTTTAAGCTTGGCTCACAAGTCTCCTATTTCAAAGCTCCCTCAGCGGCGTCTCCTGGCCAGAGCCAAGGTGGAAACCAAGCCGAGGAGGGTCAGCGCCGCCGAAGAGGGCTCGGGTACGGCCTTGAGTGTAAAGTTGGTCAACCCGCCAGCGCTGCCCACAACCACACGGAAGGAATCGACAACATTAGTTTCAGGGAAGCTTGTAATTCCTGATGAGGTGATATTAAACAGGTCGGTGACATCAGTTCCCGCTGCCGCAGAAAAACCAGTCGTGCTGGCCGCTTGGGCAAAAACATAGTCGTAATAACCACCAGTCCAACCCGTAAAATCACCATCCGCTGTAATTACTAAATTCCACTTATTAGAACTGCTGATGTCCGACAGATTCATTTCACCTGTTACATTAAGTAAATCCCAATTTGTTCCGGCACTCCCTGTCAAGGAGGTGATTTGCCAGTTGTAGGTTGACCCTCCAGAAATCGTGGCCGAGGAGGCCGTCAATGTCCCAGGGCTGTTCCCCGGGGTAAGGAATGAGCCACTACTCAATGACAAGCTCCCAACCGTACCCGATCCTCCCAAGCTTCCCCCGCTGCTGACCGCCACACTTCCCACACTTCCGTTCACCTTTAATAAGCCTCCCGTCACCGTGGTCGTTCCAGCATAGGTATTGTTGGCCGAAAGGGTTAAGCTGCCCGCACCCAATTTCTCCAAACCACCCGTGCCCGTGCCCGTGAGAGCTTGGCTGGTGGCCACGTTGAATCCATTGCTATTGATCTTGATCCCGCCGCTTTGGACATTAGCCACGTCGAGGTTTTCGATGAGGTTGCTCTCATCCTTTTTTGCTTTCAAGACGCCGCCGTTGAAGTTCACCGTAGCACTGCCGGTTCCACCCGAGATCTTGTTCGCGTTCACGGTGCCGCCATTGAGATTGAAGGTGCCTGTGCCATTGTCCCGGCCGACGATGACCTCATTGCCCACGTTCAAGGCGCCCGTCCCGCTGAGGGTATAGGTTCCTACTGAGGAGGCATTATTCTCGTTGCCGATGTAGACCTCGTTTTGCACGTTCAGCGTGCCGCCGCTTTGGGTGAGGACTCCCGTCGCTTGGTTGTGGCCGATCTGCAGTTTGTCGCTCGTGCTCATGGTGCCACCGGTCATGTTCAAGGTACCCGATGACCCCTGTTCCTTGCCGATGAAGATGTTGTTGGCCGCCGACAAAGAACCGCCGCTCAGATTGTAGGTGCCGGTTCCAATTTTGTTGTCGTCCCGCGTTCCCACACCGAACTCCTTGATCACACTGATCACACCAGCCGTCTGATTCAATGTTCCAGTTCCATTACGGCGTCCAATATACATATTGCCGTTACCGGTGGTGGTCATGGTTCCGCCATCCACATTCAGAATACCCGTGCCGCTTTCCCGACCCACGACGACTTCGTTCGCCACGTTGAGCGCTCCCGCTCCACTGAGAGTGTAAGTTCCTCGAGCACCGGAATTTTCATTGCCGATGTAGAGCTCGTTGTTCGCACTGATCGTGCCGCCGCTTTGCACCACGGTACCCACGCCATTGTTGTGACCGATGATGAATCTCTCAGCCCCAGTTTTGGTGATCGTGCCGCCCGTCATATTGAGCGAGCCCGTGCCACTTTCCCGACCGATGACAAAATCACGCCCGGTGTTGAGTACCGCGCTACCGCTTAGGTTGAGAGTCCCGTTTCCTCCACCGCCTTGTCCCACGTAGAAGTCGTGATTGAGTGAGACCGTCCCTCCGCTCTGGGTGAGAGTGCCAGTGCCATTGTCACGACCGACAAACGTCTGATCCCCACCGGTCTTGGTCAGCGTGCCTCCGGACATGGTCATCGTGCCGGTGCCGCGATTGTTGCCGACGAAGATCTTGTTGTTCACCGTCATGGTGCCAGTTTCGAGGCTGAAGGTGCCCGCGCTGCCTGATGAATCACCGATGAAGAGTTCGCCGGAGACGGCAAGCGTTCCAGCGGTATTGACCCGCACGGTTCCGGTCCGATTGTCACCAAAGGCCCCGACGAGCAGGTTGCCCGTGGCGTTGAGTGAGCCCGATCCTTGTGCGAAACCCGTGATACCAACACCCGCCGAACCGGTGTTCGCCAGATTGTACGTTCCCGCGGAATTGTCTTTGCCCACGAACATCCAAGCGCCCCCAGACGTTCCTGCTGTTCCTGCCGTGTGATCCAAGCGACTGCCATTCCGCACCTCGATGTCATTGGGGGTTACCGAGATATTCCCAGAAATGGTGGCAGTATTTCCGGACGAGTTATTGATAACTGCATTTTGCCCCGTGGGTACTGCGCCGCCGGACCAGTTACTCCCCGTATTCCAATCGGTGCTGGTGGTGCCAGTCCAGTCGGCGGCGTTGGCAGCGGAGAGGCCGAACGAGGCGACCAAGGCAGTGAGAATGTGCGTTGTAAATTTCTTTAAATTTATATTCATGCCAAGAACTTCTCACATCTCCCTATCTTCCGCTATTGCTCTTTCGGGTACAATTATGTTATTGAGATTAATATTCTATATATAATTACTCAACAACGGCTTATAAAATATTATGGCTTAATTCCAATCAAATCCACCCCTGTCCACAACCTTTGGGTCTACTGGGCAGGGTTGATGGACTTCTGATAGAGGCGTGTTTGCTGTAACGCAGGTTTCATGGCCGAGGCTTCAAAATTTTCAGTTTTATACGCCTGAATCTTTTTTAAGATTTCCGATATCGAGTCGGTAAAAGGATTAAGAACGGGCAGATCTTTTTTACTCCGATACAGCCCCCACATCCCACCTTGGCCCCTCATCGCGACTTTATAACTCCACACAGTCCACGAAATTTCCTTATCATCCAAGGCATCCAAAACCCGCGTCATCATTTCCTGACTGGAGTGGGGCTCAATATTTAACTCCCCCACAAAATAGGGAACGTTTCTACGCGAACGGGCGTATCCGATTTTTGCAATCAGATTTTCCGCCGAACCCCAGTGATCTCGCACATGCTTGGCCCCAAAGTTGTAGTGGTGCTGGGAAAAGATCACCTGCTTCCAACCCGCAACTTCCGGATAGGGCATTCCCGCAATCCCCTTGTACCCATCCGCAATAATCACCGGTTTCGCTGGAGCAGCCTCCCTCACCGCCCGCAAGAGCCGATCATAGACCAGATAGAGAGTCGACTCATTCGGAGCCCCCATCGGCTCATTCATCAGGTCGAACGCCGCCACCTCAGGTGCGTTCCCGTAACGAGAGGCAACTTTTTTCCAAACCAGCTCACACTCTGTGACCTTTTTTGAATCCTTAAAAAGTTGATCCTCATCCGATCTTCCCGTGTGGTGCTGGCCACTTTGACGACCCGGAGTCCCATGCAGATCCAAAATCAGATAGACCCCAGTTTCCCTCGCCCAAGTCACGGCCTGATCAATTCGCGGGAAAAGGCCGTCGGGCGCATCCAAGGAGTCGTGTAAGAAAGGTAGGCGGACGCAATTCAGCCCAAGCTCCTTGACGCGGACAAAATCCTCGCGCGTAATCCAGCAATCCCGCCACGCTTTTCGAATCTGGAGAACCCCCTCATCCCCAAACCGTTGACGAAATGTATCCCACAGAGTCGAGTGATCGATCACTTTGGAAAAAGAGGAGCCAGCGGGAGGAACTCCCTCCACCGGCATCATCCAGATCTCCTCCACCAGCCAACTACCGAAATTCACCCCCCGCAATGCGATCGGATTCCCCTGCTCATTGAGGATATGGGTTCCAGACACTTTCAGGCTGGGGGGTGGTAATGCGGGCGGGGCCGCCCAGAGGGAACCGAGACCTGCCCAAGTCACAAAAACGAGTAATCGCATCATATAGGTTTTGAGTTGAAACCGCGCACCTTGGCAAGAATTACGAAACGATGGAATCTCCAATTCCTTTTGTCTCATTGGCGCAACCGTTGCATCCGCTCTTACCCCATCCAGCAATCGGCTTGCCTGAGGTTTTTCCCTACCCATAGTCTCGAATGTTGCTTTTCCCCACATTATCTTTCGGCGCTTTTTTTTCTTCTTTGGAAAGGCAAATTTTCTTTTGTGCCCTTTCTTACTTGGCCTTGCTTTTTTTCCCTTTGGCAATTTTCGCAACACCGCCTCCCCCCATCACGCAGGCCCAGCAGATCCTCTCTCTCACAGAGGAGGAAGCCCAACAGCATCTCCCGATTCAAATTCAGGGTGTCGTCACGGCAGCCGACCCCTCATGGAATGGTCAATTTTTTATTCAAGATTCATCCGCAGGTGTATTTGTCGACTCCCGCGTTCAGCCCATTCCAACCCCTGGAACCCTCGTCCGTGTCACGGGGGTAACCGAGCCTGGGGCTTTTGCCCCCATCGTGGGACGACCCCTCTGGAAAGCAGTGGGTTCCTCTTCCCTGCCTCCTGCCAAAAGCGTATCGATTGAGCAGCTCGTGACAGGATCGGAGGACGGCCAAAGGGTTCAGGTGCAGGGATGGGTTCACTCCGCCCGAAAAGAGGCCGACCAGTGGATTTTGGCCCTCGTGGAGGGGTCGAGCCGCGTCGATCTCATGCTTCCCCGTAACTTTGAGCCACCCTTAAGTAAATTTCTAGGTGCCAAGATAAGTACCGCGGGAGTGCCAACTCCCAAACGCATGAACTACAACCTGCGGCGTCTTGTTTCCGTTCAACTTTGGCTTTCCTCCTCCAACGACCTACGTCTTATCCAACCGGCCACCCCTGATCCGCGGGGCTCGCCCCCCACCCAGATCCGATCGATCACCCAATACTCGATCGACAACTCACCCGGCCGGCGGTTTTTGATCAAGGGCATCGTGACTTTCCACTCTGGTGACACGCTGTATTTGAGCGATGCCACGGGCGGCCTCGAGGTGCGCTTAGCCGAGGAAATTGCCCCGAAAATCGGGGATGAGATTGAGGTGGTCGGATTTCCAATTGTCGAACGGGGTTTACCGATCCTTGTCGATGCGATTTTTTCTCCCACAGGAAACCAAGGGAAAGTCGTGCCGAAGAGCATCCAATCGGTTCAACAGTTGCGGGATGGATATCTTCACGGCGACTTGACGCGGATCGAGGGTCAACTTGTCAATATCCTGGAAAAGCCAAGCGTGCTCAACCCTTCCTTCACCACGTTGACCTTGGCGGTCAAAACATCGGAGGGCGTAGTCACGGCAGAGTTTACACAAATCTACCCCGAGAAACGTGCCGACCTCTTCGAAATCGGAAGCCAGATCGCAGTTCAGGGAATCTGCTACACCCAGACTGATCACGAGGGCTCCTTCCAAGGTTTTTTCCTCCTGGTTCCTTCTTTGGAGTACGTCACGCTCCTGCGCTCTGCCAGCCCCTTTACCGCACGCCGACTTGCCATTGCCCTCGCGGTTGCCCTTCTAGTCCTTTTGGGTGTCTCTCTCTGGGGTCGCTATCTCTTGACCAAAAATTTAGGCCTTCAAGGTGACATTCGGGAACGCAACGCGGTTCTGAACGAGCGGGCACGTTTGGCGGCGGATTTGCACGACACTTTAGAACAGTCGCTGGTGGGTCTTTCGCTCCAATGTAAAACCGCTCTTGCTCTAATTCCCCCAGGCGGAGAGCGAGCGAAGCATCATCTGGAGGTTGCCAAGGAGGGTATTACCCAGACTCATGCCGAATTACGCCGGTCGATCTGGGATCTTACTCCCCAAGCACTGGAAAGCTTCGACCTGATTGAGGCCATGACCCGGGCTCTTAAACAGTGCGCCGATTCGGCCGGCTTAGATTTTTATGCCAACGTTCAGGGAGATTTGCCCCCGCTGGAGGCTTTTCTCAAACAGAATCTTTTACGGATCGTCCAAGAGGCCGGTACCAATGCAGTGAAACACGCCTCTGCTTCCCAACTCGGGCTACAAATGATCCGGTCGCCCGAAAAGCTTATTCTAAGCGTGACGGATGATGGCGTTGGAATGTCCGAGGCTGCCCGCCAGCCCGACCCACACCACGGTTTTGGTATTCGCGGAATGCAAGAACGCGCCAAACGCATTGGCGCGGTTTTGCAGATTGAAAAAGGGATCCCGCGTGGCACGATCGTCCGCATCACTCTTGCGATTTCACCTAAGATTTCGCATCAACTCTCCTCAACCTCATGAAAGTCAACCTACTTCAAAAGAAGCCTCCTGCTGGCACCGATGCGTCGCGACGAATCACGATCCTCATTGTGGATGACCACTCCGTTGTCCGTGCAGGAATTCGCGCTCTTTTAGGTACGGACGCAGGATTCAAAGTCGTAGGCGAAAGTGAGAACGGTCAAAAGTCAGTCGAAATGTATCGTCAACTTCAGCCCCAGATTGTCCTGATGGATTTACGAATGCCCATCCAAGACGGTGTGGAGGCCACCCGTGCCATTCGCCAAATCGACCCGCAAGCCCGCATAGTCATCTTAACCACACATCAAGGAGACGAGGAGATTCATGCCGCTCTCGAGGCAGGCGCGGTGGGATATATTTTGAAAAATAGCCCGGGAGACGACCTCGCCGCCGCACTTCGGGCCGTCGCCAGCGGAAAAATCTGGATTCCAGACGACATTGCCAAAAAACTGGAAGCTCACGCTGGAAAAGATAAGCTCACGGAGCGTGAGCTGGATGTTTTACAACGCCTGGTAGGCGGGGATAGCAACAAGGAGTTAGCCGATAAAATGGGGGTCACCGAACACACAGTCAAAGCTCACTTGAAAAGCATCATTGCAAAACTCAAGGTTCGGGATCGCACCGAGGCTGTCACCGTTGGTCTGCGCCGCGGAATCATTCGCTTGCCCGAGTAGACCCTTCCCCCTCCGAATCGCTCAGGTTGGAGATCGCGAAGGCGGACTACAAGTGATCGCCGTTCGTACGGATCAGTTCTTGATACCAGTAGTACGAGTCTTTGGGCGTACGCACCTGTGTCTCGAAATCCACATAAATTAAACCGAACCTTTGACGATACCCCTCCGCCCACTCGAAATTATCCAATAGGGTCCAGTGATAGTAGCCGATGACAGGATACCCATCGGTCACGGCACGCTTTAACTGCTTAATGTATCGGCTGAGGAAGTCGATCCGCTGCGGGTCATGAACTTTTCCATCCTCTGCAATCCAATCGGAAATACTCATTCCATTTTCCGTGATGACCACGGGCAAATGATACCTCTCATATAGAAAGCGAACGACCCAGTAGAGACTTTCAGGGGTCACAGGCCATTGAAAAGTGGTGCGGGGACTTCCAGGCGGAAAAGGGACCGCTTTCTCCTTACCTCCCGGCCCACGAATGACTGGAGTGCCTTGATAAAGGTTGAGCCCAAAGAAATCCATCGGTTGGCACATCGTCTTGAGGTCCGCATCGGTGTACGGAGGTAAATCTTTCCCAAACGCCTCACGGGCGGCATCGGGAACTTTTCCGAAAATCACTGGATCGTTCCACAGGGTATTGTTGAAAAGATTCCCAGCACTGCACCCATAGGTGGATTTCTGAGCTATCTCAATATCCGCAGGATTGGAGGTCGCAGGATATTGAACGGTGCCAACGGGAGCCCAGCCGATCCGAAACCGCTTTCCCCCAATCGCTCGCAGCGCCTGCACCCCCAACCCATGAGCCAACTGGACATGCCGGACAATTTTTAACTGATCCGCCATGGAATACTTTTCGCCAGGCGCATGAAATCCCGCCCCGTGGCCCAAAGCCACAAACACCTGCGGCTCAT
>JBIKNP010000005.1:0-109160 GCA_044358595.1 Methylacidiphilales bacterium | reverse complement strand
AACGTTAAAAGTGCCGGCTGCAACGTTGGGAGTTCCTGAGATAAAGCCGGTTGATGTGTTAATGGAGAGGCCACCAGGAAGGCCTGAGGCGTTGAAGGAGGTGGGAGAGCTATCGGCGGTCATTTGATAGGTAAAGGCGGTTCCGCGAGTGGCTGTGGCAGTTAAGGTGGAGGTGATGACGGGGGCTGCCCGGAGGGTAAGGACAAGGGTGGCAGTGCCTGTGCCGGTGGAGTTGGTGGCGGAAAGGGTAACGTTAAAAGTGCCGGCTGCAACGTTGGGAGTTCCGGAGATAAAACCGGTTGTTGTGTTAATGGAAAGACCACCGGGAAGGCCTGCGGCGTTGAAGGAGGTGGGAGAACTATCGGCAGTGATTTGATAGGTAAAGGCGGTTCCGCGAGTGGCTGTCGCAGTTAAGGTCGAAGTCATGACGGGGGCGGCATTGAGAGTAATGATGAGGGTGGTGGTTCCTGTGCCGGTGGAGTTGGTGGCGGAAAGGGTGACGTTAAAAGTGCCGGCTGCAACGTTGGGAGTTCCGGAGATAAAACCGGTTGTTGGGTTAATGGAAAGACCGCCTGGCAGGCCTGTGGCGTTGAAGGAGGTGGGAGAACTATCGGCAGTGATTTGATAGGTAAAGGCGGTTCCGCGAGTGGCTGTACTAGTTAGAGTTGAGGTGATGACGGGGGCGCCAGCAATCGGCTCGGATAAATTAATAGTCAGGGTGGCAGTGCCTGTGCCGGCAGTGTTGGTGGCGGAAATGGTGACGTTAAAAGTACTAGCCGCGACATTGGGAGTTCCGGATATGAGGCCGGTTGTTGGGTTAATGGAAAGTCCACCTGGAAGGCCTGTGGCGTTGAAGGAGGTGGGAGAACTATCGGCGGCGATTTGATAGGTGAAGGGGGTTCCGCGAGTGGCTGTACTAGTTAGAGTTGAGGTGATGACGGGGGCTGCCCGGAGGGTAAGGACAAGAGTGGCAGTGCCTGTGCCGGTAGTGTTGGTGGCGGAAATGGTGACGTTAAAAGTGCCAGCCGCAACGTTGGGAGTTCCGGATATGAGGCCGGTTGTTGGGTTAATGGAAAGACCGCCTGGCAGGCCTGTGGCGTTGAAGGAGGTGGGAGAACTATCGGCGGCGATTTGATAGGTGAAGGGGGTTCCGCGAGTGGCTGTACTAGTTAGAGTTGAGGTGATGACGGGTGCTGCCCGGAGGGTAAGGACAAGAGTGGCAGTGCCTGTGCCGGTAGTGTTGGTGGCGGAAATGGTGACGTTAAAAGTGCCAGCCGCAACGTTGGGAGTTCCGGATATGAGGCCGGTTGTTGGGTTAATGGAAAGACCGCCTGGCAGGCCTGTGGCGTTGAAAGAGGTGGGAAAATTGCCAGCGGCGATTTGATAGGTGAAGGCAGAGCCACGAGTCGCTGCAGCAGTTAAGGTGGAGGTGATGATGGGTGGGGCGACAACAGTTACTGTTAAACTTCCCGTTGCTGTGTTTGCTGTAACTGAATTGTTCGCGCTAAATGTCAAAGTAAAGGACCCACTGATGTTTGATGCTGGAGAGAGGGTGATGATGCCGGTATCCTCGTCAATCGAAGCCCAACTGGGTTTCGAGGTGAGGGCGTAGGTATCCGCCCCATTATTGCTGAGGATCTGGTAGGTTCGGGGGGGCGCCCCAGCGTTCATGGTCAGCGTTGTGGCGCTCGTGACCTGCCCTACCCCACCGGAAAGTTTGCCTAGGACGAAGGTATCCTCGGAAGAAACGTATTGGCCAAAGAGCATGTCAGCTTCGCTGGTATAAAGATTAAAAGAAGATGTGTATTGTCCATCCGCTCCAGCTGCCGTGCTGAAAATTCCAGCCAGATCGCTCCCGGTTGGGCCATTCATCGAGGAGTCCTTCATTCTAAATATGGCCAGTTGGTCGGCCGCACCAGTCGTAGCCGCATTATAAAAGAGAAGGTAAATGTCTTGGCCCCTTAAACTGGCACTAATGGAGGGTTGAGCGACTAAAGGGACTCCAGTATCTGGGTCTGTCGTGGGGTAGATGGGGGTATCAGGAGATAAAAGTGTGTCCGAAAATGTAAAGGATGTGTATTGAGTAAATTTGCTCTCAAGGTTCGCTAAAATTGCCGATGGGGTAGTGATGGCTGTAAGACCCCCGATTAGGGTGGTGGGATTATCGCTAAAGGCGCCGATCCGGATCAAATTGCCAGAGAAGGAGCTTCCAGAGGCTGATCCATCCGCATTGCTGGAGCTGAAACCACTGTTTTCACCAAAGAATGCGGGGAAATTAATGAATACCGCATCAGCAGTAGCCTTCTGTGGAAAAAGGCATGGAAAAGACAGCGCCACGAAAAGGCAAAAGGAAGAGAGACCTAGCTTGGGGCAAAACGATGAGGTCCTGACACCCCTTTCCTGGTGCAAGCTGTGGCGATTAAAAAAACGCATAGAAGAAAGAAACACCAACTTTTTAAAAAAACTAGTGTAGAGCTGAACTGCCATTGAATTGTCACAAAGATTCGTTTCGCCAAACCGGCTTTGCTTTTCGGTTGGTTTGTGTTGTTCCAGGTCAGAAAAGAGGGTGGGCACCGAAGATTAGATGAAAGGCGGTAAAAAACTTTTTTTCAGATTTTGAATTGTGGCAAAATGATGACAAAAGGGGCGCTAAAATCGTAAAAGATTGGTAATCAAGCGGCATCCTCTTTATCTGTAACGAAAATGTCACAATAAACCGGTGGAAAAAAAACAGAACAAGATGCATCTTTTTTGAGTGACAGAAATATTTCTGGCAACAACCAACCAAGGAGAAATTAAAAATATGCACAGCAATCGTTTCAAACTATTTGGGGCCGCTCTCGCGCTTGCCCTTGTTCTTGCACAAAGTACTTTCGCCGGTCTCGCGACACCCTCTGGCATCGCGAAGGTGACCGTTCCGGGTGGAGTGGGCCGCACCGAGTTTTTTGGGATGCCCTTTGCTCGTCCTGTCGAGCGTAGCGGTACCATTTCCTCAGTTTCCACCACTGGCGGAAACGCCACCTTCACTGTTGCCTTAGATGCAGGCCAGTCCTCGCTCCCAAGCTTGAGTAACACAGACCAAAACGTTGATGCTTGGTACGTTTTGGAAATTGTCGATGGCCCTGCCATCGGCTTCCTTCTACCTTGCACCGGAAACACGGGTAGCACCTCGATCACGGTCCAGGGCGACACGGGCACCGTTCCGGTTTCTGCTGGAACGAAATTTGTTCTTCGTAAGGAATGGACGCTAGCGACTCTTTTTGGTGTCGCATCGAATTCGAATGCGTTCGGATATGGAACATCCAGCACTGCCGCAACTGTGAAGGGCAGAGTTCAGGTTTACAACACACTCTTGGGCAGCTTGGCCACTTACTACATCAGGGAATCCGGCACTACCACCAAATCGTATAACTGGGCTCTTTCCACTTCCACCACAGCTCGAAACCATGTTCCTCTTCGAATGGGTCGTGGAATCGTTTTGGTTAACAATTCGGCCAGCGCTCTCACCTTTACGGCTGCAGGAGAATACCGCATTTCGCGGACGCGCTTGAGCGTGCCCGCCGGTTTCACCACCTTTGTGGCGAATCCTGGGCCGACTGATGTCACATTTGATACTGCCACCATCCCTGCCACCTCTCCGACACGCACTACTGGGGTTCCTGGAAATGCTGACCAGTGGCAGATGTGGAACGCGACAACACGTAGTTTCACGACCTATAAGGTTGGTGGAACGTCGCATGCAAGCGGCCCCTCGATGTACTTAGGTTCGTCTCGCGTCAATCCGACGATTCCTGCCTTCAAAGCTGTAGCCGTAAAGCCCCATGGCACGGGGAATGTGGTTGTAACCGTTGCTCCTAACCTCTGATAAATCAAAAAAGAAAAGAGAGGCCCATGAAAATCCAAGAAAAATCAATATTTAAGGCGGCTGTCCTTGCTTTGCTCGCATTTGTTGCGGTCGAGCAGACAAGTCAGGCTCAGATTAGCATCACCATGTCGGTGAACGGGTACTTCGGAAGTAATCTATCGTCTACAGGTGCAAATCTGGCTGACGGAACTATTGTTAAGTTGGGCATGTTCTATAACAACAGTGCCTTTACCCCGACAGCAGATGTATCGGCAAGCTGGGCTGCACTTTCAGGAAGTATGGAGTCGAGATTGTCGACATTTGATGACAACTTCTACTCGTTTGCTTCGACAACAACGACCAGTGCCAACGGGAATGGTTCTGAGTTCCAGATTCTGTACTCGCCCGATCCGGATGTTCAGCCGGACGTTGCATTTCAGAGGTTTTTTGCTCTAAGCCCCGCTGTGACCAGCCCTAGTTTGAGTGGAATTAACTTGGTTGGGTATAAGCCGTTTGTCTGGATCGAAACAGTCGATCGGTCTGAGTTCGGTCTGTACCAGGCTAACGTTGCCTTCCCGACGGGGACATTTCCTGACAATGACTATGGCTTCGATGTCATTGCCTCAAATGCCACAGCACTTGTAGGAACTTTGCTGCTAGATGACACTGGCGTTCAGCTGGTTGCTGTTGTTCCTGAGCCAAGCGTAACTGCAATGTCTCTACTCGGAATTTCATTCCTTTCCCTCCTGCGTCGGAGGAACTCGGTTGTTAAGAATTAATTCAATTAAGAAAAAAGGAGATAAATTAAGATGAAAACAGTATTAAAATTAACCTTAGCAGGAGTCGCCCTCTGTATCGCCCTCATTCAGCCCGCAATATCTGCAACCAGCGAAGTAGCTCTTGCCCTCCAGTCGAAGCTTTCAAGCCAGGCCCAAGGAGGGGTTTCCACATTTAATGTCTCATTCGGATCATTGAATCAGGGTCTGATTGCTTTGGCCAACAAGCCCACAACGGCAGATGGTGCTGGTGCATTTGCAGCTTGGTACGCAGCTAACTCGCGGACTTTTGTGAACTGGAATGGTGTGATCGGTTCTGACATCACAGATTCCGACGCGTTTATTCGTTACTACGGCCCAGACGCATCGGTTGAAAATCGTGCGGGGGGTGCATTAACCAGCATCTTTAATCCTGCTCAGGATAACCGCGCTCTAGCTTTCGTATCGTACGAATTTGCGCCGGGTGCCGGAATAACCGAGATCGGGTTGTTTGATCTTGGGTTCGATTGGGGAAATGGTGCAGACACCGAGCAGTTCCCGCTGGGCCTCTACGATTTCATTAACCTGAACACGGATGCCACTGCAATCTACGGTACTGTGAACCCTTCCCAGGGGGATTTCGGAACTCTGACGACTTCGTCTGTTCCTGAGCCATCCTCTGCCTCCTTGCTGCTGCTGGGTGGTCTAGCGATTGTAGCAGTCCGTCGGTTTCGCAAGAGCGTCTGAAACGAGAAAAACAACTAAACCCAAGAAAAAAAATAAAATCATGAAAAACAAAATTATTCTCAGTTTGCTCGTAGCTTTGGGGTTGGCCTCTGTTGATGGGGCTAACGCTCAGACAAAGTTCGTCGATGTCGCCACCCTTGGTGATGGAGTTTCGGTTGCGACTTCCTCTGGTACGACCAAAGTCAACGCAACTGTTTTGACGAAGAACCAACGATGGACAAGGGATCAGGTTTATATTGTCGGCAACAATGTCATTGTTCCGAACGGCATCACCTTGACTATTGAAGCTGGCACCCTCGTTCGGTTCGAAAGACACACCCGTGGCCAGGGGGTAGGTGCGGAAGCAGCTGTTACGCCAGCTGATCCGGGTGCACTTGTCGTAGCCCGTGGTGGAAAAATCAATGCTATTGGGACAGCAGAGGCCCCAATCATATTTACATCCATTGATGATACCCTTGTCCCTGGTGGTGAAGCCACAGTTCCCCCGATCGAAAACAAGGGAGTCGTCGCGGATGGGACAACGATTGTTAATGGTGAGCGCATTCTTAAGACGGGATATACTGTCAATTCAGGCGTTGCGGGTGTTGGCAGTTACACGATTACAGGTGGTACGTTGACTGCCGCTGCAAAAGGGTATTCTACGACTTGGTCGTCTACCAGTGATTCTGCCTGGAGGCACGACGGCATGTGGGGTGGTTTGGTTATGGCCGGAAAATCCACGATTAATCGCGGTTATGGTTCTGGGGTCAATGCACGCACAACTGCGATTAGCGAACCTACGATCAACACATCAACTGGTGCTTTGACCGGCACACAAGCGGGTGTCCAGCTGATTGAAGGTATGGCTGGATTTTCGTCCTACAGTTGGGGTGGCGGTGATGAAGAAAATGACGATTCAGGCGTTCTGAAGTTTATTGTGAATTATGGTGGTGGGTTCGTGATTGCTTTGGATACAGAGCTCAATGCCTTCTCCTTTTACGGGGTGGGACGTAACACAACGGTTGAATTCTGTGAAGCCATCAACAATGCAGACGATGATTTCGAGCTCTGGGGTGGTGATGTGAATCTATTCCATATCATTTCAGCATTTTGCGGTGACGACGGCATTGATACCGATCAGGGGTACCTGGGGAATATTCAGTATGCCTGTCAGCTTCAGAATAATGCGATTGGAACAGATGGGGTATCTGTTTCTGGTCGATCGACATCCAATTATGGTGATGCCTTGACCGAAAACGACGGTCCTGAAAGTAATAATTCGGCTGTTCCGTACAGCACCTACACCTTGGCGAACGCGACACTGATCGGTCGTGGATATGGTGCGGTCAGTTATTCAGGTGGACCTTTTGCCGGTCCCAACTTCAAGGACAATGCAGGTTGTAGGACATACAACTCCCTGATCATGGACAATCCTCACGGAGCCGTTTTGATCATGGATCGCGTAACAACCGTAACGGACAACTCATTCTCCAGCACAGGCAATTCGTCCATCAATCGGTATGCAGGCACACGCACCAGCGGAGGATTTGACGCAGCAGGAAGAGCATCCGATCTGGTTACTGCGGATAACGGTGCCGCATCCGGCCCTGATGGCCTCTACAACAACGTGTGGTTCTTCCGTAACGGGTATGCAGATTCCACCGCGGTGGGTGTAAATGGAAGGTTTGCCACCAAGGCTGAGTTTGATGCTGCAGTTGCAAGCCTGCCAGCCTCAACCGCAGCAAACCGATTCCCCGATAGCACAGATAGAAGCGGACGTGGTACAAGCGCTAACGGAATAACGGGTCGTGCGAACACTGCCGCAGTTCAGGCTGAAATTACAAAGGCCGCGAACTACAACGTGTTTGACCAAAACCCTGGCGTTTCGGTTAACCCATATCATCGTCTAAGTGGGATCGATTTGCGTGTGACGGATAGTGCTGCACGGAATCTTCCAAACTCTTCGCTGCCCTCCTATCGGGGTTTAAACAACGATGCAACATTTGTCGGGGCAGTACGCGACAACATGTGGATGCGTGGTTGGACACGTGGAGATCAACTTGGCGTGTATAGTGGATCATTGATTGTTCCTGACGTAAGCGTGTCTGCTAACGGTCTCAACCAAGCAGTTGTGACCTTTGGCGGTGAGGTAGGCGTACGGTATGTTGTTGAAGTCTCAAGGGACAACAAAGCCTATTCCAAGGTTGCAACAGTAACGGCGGTAGCAGGTAATAACAATGTGACGGACCCGAACGGGTTGGTTGGGTCCACTCCATTGTTCTACCGAGTTTATGCCCTCTGATTTCGATCGATTAGTTTAAATTTGTGAAAGGGCGGGCTGGGTTAACCAGCTCGCCCTTTTCCGTTACCAATGACTATCCGAATCATCATTTTATCCTCTCTCTGGTCTTTTGCGTCTCCAGAGGCTGCAGAACGTCCTGAAATTCCTTACGAAAAAAGGGCATTAGAATATTCGCTTCGATGTCTTGAAACAATACGAGGGGACGATGAGCGAATTGCTAGCACTCGAAATTGGGTGGCTGAAAATCTTGTTTATTTTGGGGATCACCAAGTTGGAATATCCGTTTTGCGTGGTAGTGCCCCGCACTATCGTGTTCCATCCGGTTGTGTGGATACTGCGGTCGCAGCCTTGGGTAATAACGACCGTGAGGCAGTCCATATCTTTCTCGACTTAGGACTGGACGTGCTTTCTTACGCTTCGGGAAGAGGGGCTGAACTTGTTCAGTTTCAAATACTCCGAGTGGCTACCGTAACAGGGGACGCTCAGGTCATTCAACGTGCATGGGACGCTGACAAAATAACCCATTCCGATTTAAGGCCAGCCTATAATGCTTTTATTCAAAATTGGCAGCCGGCTTGGTGGGATCGGATTCTGGACGTTATGTTCCCAGATCGAAGCTGGCAGGAGTTGAAGAAAAACTCTGCCCGCGACGTAGAATTAGCCTGGAAAGCAGAACGTGCAGTGGACTTTTATACCGCCATGATTTTCCTGAAAGAGGCCCAGGCTAGGATTCGTTCAAATAAAAGTTATCCCTCACACTGGTTACGTTTTGTCGAGGCGGGCATACGCGCCCCAGCAATCAATACACGTCCAGCTGGGTTGAGTGTGGAGATGGCCAAGATTGCCTTATTACAGGGCCAGATGAAGTCTGCCTTGAAATATGTCGAACAGACTTGGGAGCTCGTCAGCGGCTGGGGACCGAACATGTCGGGCGTCTATAGAATTGAACGGGACTTAGCCCTTACGTTAGCTCAAATACCAGATGCAGCCGATCGGTTGAACGTTGCCAGCGAACGCCTTATGAAGAGGGCCAAAATCTTGTGCGATCATTTAGACCCTTACGAACAACTATTGCAACTTCCTCTTTTGGCAGAGGGTTTACAGTCCCTGGGAAAGAGAGAAAGTGCAAAGGATCTATGGTTAATATCTGCAAAACTATGCGCCCAAAATCAAAATCCGGAAAGTCAGTCGATCGGTTTAACGCGACTTTGGATGAGTTTTGCACGTGCCAATGTTTGGCCGGACAAAGAAACAGAATCAATACTGCTTAAAATCGAAAAGAAACTATCTGAGGCTTACTCTAAGGTTCATTTTTAACTGATTGTTTGGCGTTTAAAGATGTCCCACTCTGTGTGGAGGATTTTCAGGTTTCGAATTAGAAACTGTAAGTTGTATTGAGACTGATATCCCAGCCTTTGGTGAAAGAGCTGTAGGTATATTCCGTTCCGTTATAAGTCTGGGTGCGATTAAAAAACGGGTTAAGGAGATTTTTGCCCCGAAAAGTAAACTTCCAATTGTCGGTGATTCCTTGGGTAATATTGAAGTCTAAGGAGGGGGCGGGTTGCTCGTAAATGTCGGGATAATAGGTTTCATCCGCCGTCCCCACATCCTGTGGAGATCCAACGGCGTAAAGAAATGGCCCCGTAACGTTATAATAAAGACCAGCATAAAACCTGTATTCGTCATTATCATAATTAACCCCTGCGTTAATAATATACTCAGGCTGCCCTTGGAGTGGGCGATTCGAGGCAGGCTGGCCTCTGGCCTCAAGAACATCAGCAGTTTCAGACGATAAAGGGACAGAGCTTTGGATCTGACTATAATTAAAATAGAGCGAGAAGTTCTTTAGGCAACTGGCAACCTGATCAAGACGTTTCCGGGCTTCAATTTCTAATCCATAGATTGTTCCGTTAGGGGAGTTTTCATACTGAAGAAATGGAACTCCCAAAGTCTGATTGAACTTCGCCTGTTGCTCCATGGGTTTGTTCAAGTCTTTGTAGAAAAGGCTGACGGCGAGGACTTCCCCTGCGCGGGGAAACCATTCCACACGAAAGTCGTAATTATTAGCCTTAGAAAGTTGAAGGTTAGGATTCCCTAGAAAGTACTCATCAGCAGTGAAGTCTTTGGTTAGAACCGGTCCCATCTCCTTGAAGGAGGGGCGAGCGAGGGTTTGCGACCAAGCGAGTCGGAAGTTTACATTCTCTGTTAAAGTATAAGTCGCCCCTACAGCTGGAAGTAAATCCAGCTGCTGAATCTTAGCTAGGCCATTGCCTCCCTCGGCAAAATTTGGATACTGCTGAGGAGGAAAGAGGGCTGGGGGTAAGGGAACCCCGCCATTCACCTTAATATTTGTATTTTCAAAACGAGTTCCTCCATTTAAACGCAATTGGGGAAATAGGTTGAAATCAGCCATAAGATAAGATGCTGTTACAGCTTGAGAGGCGTTATAGAATGTTCCTGTTGCAGTAGCCGGTGTCCCTTGCTGGTTATAAAGCGAATAGCTCATCAACGGATCTCCTGGTGCAGCTGCAGGGTCTACTAGTCCGCTTCGATCAGGATTCAAAAATACATCACCCCAAGTCGAGCCATCGGTGGGAGTGTAGCTTGTATAAACTCCATTGGGATTAGAAGCGCCGCCGTTGTTGTAGCCACCGTACGGATAGTTAAAACTAGCTTGGGTATAGTTTCGCTGGCTGTAATCCTGATAAAAACCTGTTTTAAAAGCATCTGTTCGTTCTTTTTCTTCCATCATCGGAACTGTGAAATCAACTATTCCGTAATAACTGTTCTCCGTGAGTTCCCGTTGGAAACGTTGAAGAACAGTGTTGTTAGGGCTGGTAGGATCGGGTGGGCCAGGATCGACAGTCTGTTGGGAGGGGTCGTAATACGTGCCGTCTTTAAGTACAAAACTGAATTGTCTTTGGTCGGGCTCTTGGAGTTGCGCTTGCCCCAAGCCACCATTCCAGTTGATCTTTAAATTTCGCAAGTCTTCGACTCGATTTTCTCCAACTACCTGAAGGTAGGCGAGAGATCTCTCGCCATAATCGATAATCTGTTGGTAAGCAGTTTCTGTGCCAGCATCACTGGGGGCTTCTCTCTGGGTGGCGTTATCGTCCGCACCTAGGTTGTACATAACGTTGATGGACGCTTTGTTATCCTTATCCCATTGACCAGAGAGCCCGACCAGACCTCCCCATAGAACCTCTTGTCTTCCTTGCGCCTGATTATCCTCATTATAAATGGGATTAAAACCGCCGGACGCATTCGGGTCTAAGAATAGGTTGCCCCGTTTACCGTTATCGTAGTAAGAGTATTTATTCCGATAGCTAAACGCGCCAATGACGCCGACTTGTTCGTCTTGGCCAAATTCGATCGAATCACCCCCTTGCAAGTTGAATGACATGTTGGGGGGTGGAGTTTTGTTGGTAAGACCGATTACGGGGTTCATTTGTCGCATGGCTGAATTGACTGCATCAGCCTGCGCGAGTTTTGTGGGATCCCCGCCTGTAAGAGTATCTGGGAGAGGCGTGGGAGTGTTAATTACGCTTTGAGGAATCATAAGGCCATTTGCCTTACCTCCAAAAATACCGGTTCCACCTCCGTTATAGGTAAGGAATTTAGGGTTGAAGGTAGTTTGGGAATTGTACTCCATCGTCAAACCCGTGCCGAAAGAGGGTTTGTCTGGGAAGGTTCGTGTACGGATATCGACGCTACCGCCGGTGAAGTCGGCAGGTTGGTCTGGGGTGAAAGTCTTGTAGGTGTTAATGCTCTCGAGGATGCTCCCAGGGAAAAGGTCGACGTTGATCGCCCGCTTGTCGGGGTCGGTAGATGGTAGCCGACCGCCGTTCAGTAGGGTGTTGACGTAACGATCCGGCATGCCTCGAACAGCCACGTATTTGCCATCTACTACCGATGTGCCAACCATACGTTTCATTGCGTCCCCCGCATTGGCTGCACCAAGGCGGGAGATGAAATCTTGGCCGATCATGTCCATCACGGCCGACGCATTTTGTCGTTCGGCTAAGAGACCGGTTTCGGATGCTTTTTCAATTTCGCCTGGAACCACCAGCTCCTCCATCTCTTCGATCTCTGCTACAGACTCAAACCGCATTTCGTTGAAGGAGCCGGCCGCGACTGAAATATCTGGAACTGTTTTTGGAATATAACTGGAGGCCCTCGTCTGCACCGTATAAACCCCTGGAGGAATACCGGAGATGGTAAAATTTCCCTGATCATCAGTGACCGCACCAAAGGGTGAGCCCATGATCGTTACGGAAGCTTTGGCAATCGGTTGCCCAAAGTCGGAATCGACCACTTGACCTCGAATTCCCCCGAACTGCTGGCTGTAGCCAGAGGCGCACAAAGTAAGGCTAAGAAATGTAAGTTTGATGGCACTTTTACTCATCGTACGGAGAGGGGAACAAAAACTCTCTTTGATGCACAACGCGAACGACTTGGAAATTTTTGCTCCAAGATTCCAGACGGGTCTGAAGTCTATGTTGCTAGGCTGAAACCTCTGCACCCACCAATTCTGATTCGGGCTACTACCAGCGGTAGGCACAACCTCGCGTCAATACAACAATCTGTCAGCAAACCCCCAACATCCCCTCATAACTCATAACTTGGACCAAGAGACTGCCTCCTCTTAACCATTCCCTACCTACCACCACCTCTGACCCCCAATTCAAAAAACGCCCTTTCAAGTTATTGTCTTTCAACGAATTACATGACCTCTGACCCCATATAAACCCTTGCAAGTCATGTTCTTACAAGCGTGGTTTCTGACATAGACCTCTGACCACACATTTCAAAAAAGGCCTTTTAAGTCATTGAAAATTAACAATTTACAAGACCTCTGACCCCATATAAGTGGTTGGTGGAAAGTAATTTAGGGGACTGTTTTTGAGGGTGGAAAAAAAAGTTTGGAATGACCGCATCCTTTTCTGATTTTCGAAGTTTAATACTATATGGCGAGAAAGCGCAGATGCATTCTTCCGGGGGCGTATTATCACGTTTGCAATCGGGCAACGGAAAAAAGGGTGTTGTTTCAGACCCCTTCAGATTTCGATCTTTGGGTAAAGACACTGCGCGAAGCTCTAAAAATATTTCCACTCAAGATCCATGCTTTTTGCGTAATGCCAAATCATTGGCATATGCTTGCAAGTTCTCCATCTGGGCCGACTTTTACCAAAGCGATGCAGTGGCTCGGCGCCACTCACGCAATCCGCTGGAGAAAGAGAGCGGACAGTGTCGGCAAAGGAGCTGTTTATCAGAGCCGTTATCGTTGCCATCGAGTCAAACCCAACCAGGTTTTCTGGGTCGTGGCCCGTTACATCGAGCGCAACCCAGTCCGAGCTGGGCTAACGGAATCTCCCTACAGCTGGGACTGGTCCAGCGCAGGACAAAAAAATGGACTCTCGATCGCAATCGACGAATGGCCGTTGGCAAAACCTGAAAAATGGGGGGAGTTTCTAGAATGTGGTGGGAATCCAGTCGAAGAAGCCAAAGTTCGTGAAGCACTGATCCGAGGACTCCCTCTTTTTAAACCAAACACACTTTAAGGCCTGAATTTCTCAAGCATTGATCACGGTAAATTGACACAAAAAGGTTACAATAAAGGGATTGAGAGATGGTTTGGAGGCAACCAAAATTAGAAGATGGAATTTTTAAAGTTTTTCTTTGGGTCGAGAGCAGTCAGACATAAGGGCTCTGGAGTGCCAAGTGGCAGGCTGCTTGAAGTACGGGCGGTATTTTTCCTTCTGATTGCCCTGTTTTTGGGAATCGCAGGTTGGACCTGGATGAAGAAAGCGGAAAACTACTCCTACACATCCCCAAAAATCGAGCAGATCTCAACGGCAGCGGGCAAGAATTAGAGAGCCGGCCCCAAAGAGGGCAGAGCAGATTTGACAAATGAGCTGTAAAACATAGTATTACAGCATGATCAAGGCGATTACAAAAATTGGAAACTCGCAGGGGATCATTTTTGATTCAGCCCTAATGGAGTTGGCCCATCTCAAAGTGGGGGATGAGATGAGTGTGACTTGTCATGACGGAGGATCGATTATTTTGACGCCGACCAAGCCTCTCATCGACCCGGAACAGGCCGCCAAGTCGGCCAAGCGTATCATCGGGAAGAATGAGGAGCTTTTCCGTCGGCTCTCTTGAAAAAGGATCTTCTCCATCCCACGGTCGAGGCGGTGAAAGCCATTCACCGGGAAGTGTTGCAGGCGCATGGCGGATCGGCGGGAATTCGGGACGAAGGCCTCTTGGATTCGGCAGTGGCTGCGCCACAAGCCACCATGATGGGAAAACCGATGTTCAGTGAACCTGTGGAGGTAGCCGCAGCATATCTGTTCTACCTTTGCCGCAATCATCCCTTCATTGATGGCAACAAACGTACGGCACTGGCCACCTGCCTGGTTTTCCTATCTGAAAACGGATGCTTGAGCCAAGAGAAGCTGGATGTGGATGCTTGGGAACAGCTGGTTCTGGATGTAGCCGCGAGTCGGATCAACCGGGAGGAGACGACAAAGAGATTGGGGAAGGTCTTAAGCTAGTATTTCACCGAGGCGAGATACAGGCCCTCTGCAGGCGCAGTGGGCGGGGCAGTTGAGCGGGAGCGGGAGTGGAGAATCTTTTTGAGTTCGATGGGGGTGAGTCGACCTTGGCCGACCTTGACGAGGGCTCCGACAAGATTCCGGACCATCCTGTAAAGAAAGCCGTCCCCCTCAAAGGTCAGTTCCAAAACGCCGCTCTTTTTTTTGACGATCCGAATGGAGCGAATATTGCGAATGGTGGATTTTCGTTCGTATCCCGGGTTGGAGGTGAACGCAGCAAAGTCGTGTTTCCCAGTCAGAATCTTGGCTGCTTTGCGCAACGAGGGAAGATCGAGGGGGCGTGGGACGTGCAAAGCCCGTCCGATTTCTAGCGGGTGAAGAGGATCAGTATTGGCGATTCGGTATAGGTAGGCTTTTCCTTTGGCAGAAAAGCGGGCGTGAAAGCCCGGTTTTTCACGTCGAACGGAGAGGACACGGACCCCTGCAGGGAGATGAAAGTTGAGTGCTTTCGCGAGAGTTGCGGGAGGATGAAGTGGGGGGATTTCGCAGGAGGCGACTTGACCGAGTGCGTGAACGCCCCGATCAGTTCGGCCGGATCCTGCAACGGCGACTGGGCGGTTGAAGATTTTCTGCAGGGCTTTCTCGAGTGCGAGTTGGACAGTGGGATCGGGATCTTGGCGTTGCCAACCGAAGAAATCTTCTCCGCGGTAGGCGAGAAGGAGACGGTGCGGAACCGTCTTCATTCAAAGATTAATGGTGGCCGTCTTCGAGCCAAAGATTATCGAAGTAGTAGGTGAAGCCGGCAAAGCCACCGTAAGCGTTCACCCCTTCGTTGCGGGCAGAGGTGTTGGCGTTCGAGATGTGCTGGAAGGCTCCTTCGATATTAAAGCTAAAGTTGTCGTCGATGAGGAATTTCAAACCGCCTGAGAATTGCGGGGTGAACTCCCAATTGCCACCAATGGCATCCTGGTTCGACCAGTTTCTGGCGTTCGTGTAGACGATACCCGCCCCGCCCTGAACGTAGGGAACCACGATCCAGTTTGGCTGAACGAAGTTGTAGCGGACGAGTCCTGTGATTCCGACCATGTAGGTTCCAAAGCTGTGCCAAATATAGGAGCCTGTGGTTTCGAAGATACCTTCAAAATTTCCACGGAGGGGACTATCGATATCGGCGCAGGGACCCCAAGAGTTGGGGGAGTCGAGCATCCAACCGAGGCGGATGTTATTCTGTTGGTAGTTGAAAACTGGAGCGGTGGGACCTAGTCCGCAGGGAGAGAACAGGGCGCCTGCCATGAATTCGAGGGTGATTCGGTCTTCGACAAAGATTTTGGAAACGGCGTCGCCAGTGTCCTCCATGGGGGAGAGCCGGGTCGGGGCATTCGTGGCGGTTAGGACTTCCTTGGGCACGGAAGTAGGGCTGCTCTGCTCCATTTGGGCAAAGAGAGGGGCAGCAATTGCGAATAAAATGGAGAATAAGCAGTGAGTTTTGCTCAAAATACGACTGGGCTTCATTATTTTGTAACTGAGGTGCACCTTTCTTGACTAGAGAAGGGGGGTGTTTCGGTCAAGGTATTGTTGGAGAATAAGAGAGGCAGAGGAGCTATCGACTTTTTTACGCAACTGCTTCTGATTCAAACCTATACTAGAGAGCTGTTTAGAGGCTTGGGCGGTGGTGAGTCGCTCATCGATAGGGGTGATAGGAAGAGAAATGGACTTCTGTATTTGGGCGATAAAATCCCTGACTTTTTGGGCAGAGGGTCCGTATGTGCCGTCCATATTTCGGGGCATCCCGATAACTAGACCTGTAATCTGGTGGGTCTCGATTAGCGCGGTAATGGCGGAGATGACCTGTGAGGGGGAGTTGTTATCTAAAAAAGGGAGCGGGGTGGCGAGAACTCCTATCGGGTCGGAGAGGGCGAGGCCGATGCGGACGGTTCCGTAGTCGATGCCAAGGAGACGGCTCACGCGGAGTGAACGGCCTGTGCGATCGGTCGGAGAAAGGCGGTGATTTCCGGGATGAGCTGTGGCAAGCGACCTAGCTTGGCGATCCGATCGACGATGGCACTGCCGACGACAACGCCGTCGGCAAGGGCGGCGACCTGGCCGGCTTGTTCGGGTGTGGAGATGCCGAAGCCAACACAGACGGGAAGGGAGGTCGATTTTTTGAGGAAGGAAACTTTTTCACCGAGGGTGGTCGGGAGGCTTTGCTGCATCCCGGTCACACCTTCACGGGAAACATAGTAGACAAAGCCAGAAGCGGCGGAGACGAGCGAACGAACACGGGCTTCGGGTGTGGTTGGTGCGACCAGAACGATGCGACGCAGGTCGCCCCCGGGTGGAAGGTCGCGCGCAGCCTCCTCGGGGGGGAGGTCGAGAAGGAGAAGGCCATCCGCCCCAACTTGGACGGCATCCGACTCAAACTTTTCCCGCCCATATGCGAAAACGGGATTGTAGTAGGTGAAAAGCACGAGGGGGACATGACACTTTTCTTTTCGTAGCTGGGCGATGAGTTGAAGAACTTTGGGCAATGTGGTGCCTGCCTCGATGGCGCGCTGGCATCCAAGTTGATTCACGATACCATCGGCAAGGGGATCGGAGAAGGGAATGCCAAGTTCGATGATATCTGCTCCTGCATCAACGAGGGCAGGGACCAGACGTGCGGTGGTGGCGAGATCGGGATCACCGGCTACGAGGTAGGCGACAAGGGCTTTTCGCTTCTCTTTTTTGAGACGGGCAAAAAGGTCGTCGATCCGTTGGGGGGAACTCATCTTGGAAAGGATTGTGCCAGAGATAGGCCAAGCTTCACGCGGGAAAATCGGTTTCGCCCGAGGTAATCTTTTGCAGTGACCCATCGGGAAGTCGGAGGTGGAGGTGGCCTGAGTCGTCCAGCGACTCGGCAGTTCCCGTCAGAGTGGTAGTGCCAACCCGAATGGAGAGAGTTCGACCGAGTTGAAAGCAGGCTTGGCGCCAATCTTCCATCGCTTCAGGGGTAGGCTGATCAAGACGGCGGGTTAAGTTTTCGAGAAATGCGGCAAGCATCTGGCTGCGCGGAATCCTTTGGCGGGATGCTTGCAAGAGGGAGATGGCAGAGTCTTTGAGTTCAGGTGGAAAGTCGGCTGTTTGCTGGTGAAGATTGAGGCCGAGTCCGAGAAGGGCGAGCGGGGGTTGATTCACCCGAGAAATCGTTTCAACAAGAATGCCGGCGAGCTTGCGATTTTTAAGTAGAAGATCGTTGGGCCACTTCAGCGCTGGCTCGAGTTGAGTCAGGGCGCGCACCGCGTCTGCGGCGGCGAGGGAGGCGAGTAGAGAAAGAAGGGGAAGTTGCGAAGAGGGCACTTCCAGAAGAATGGAGACCCAAAGTCCAAGTGGGTTTTCAGACAGCCACGGTTTTCCGGGTCGTCCGTGGCCTCTGGTTTGGACCTCGGTAGCGAGGACTGCAGGTGCGGGTGGAAGTTGGGTGCGGAGAATCTCCTGCGTAGAGGTGCAGGTTTTGAGGATCGTGGTGCGGCGATGGAAGGGGGATTTCGGCGAAAGAAGGAGGTCGACGTGAGCGACCTCGAAAGGATCGGAGAGGGGAGCGGATTTAGAGGGAGAAATTGCCGTAGAAGTTAATCTTCGGCTCTTTGAGCTTGCGGCGGCGACGGACGCTGGGCTTCTCATAAGAGCGACGCGAACGCGCATCGCGAAGGGTACCCTCGCGATCGAGCTTCTTTTTCAAGCGGCGAAGGGCCTTGTCGACCGATTCTCCGCGTTTGAGTCGAATTTCAACCATGAGAAGAAATCGTATCTGAAAGTCGGGGCGAGGGGAAGTCGGGATTTTTACCGCTTTTTCTGGTTGGGTTGGGGAAAGCGGGAGGATTTCTCTGGAAGAAGGAGAAAGAGGAATCAGATTGGTGGATGGTGAGCTCTTCCTTCGTCCATCTACACTGTCACTCGGAGTACTCCCTATTGGATGGGGCCTGTCGGATGCCTGAGTTGGCGGCCCGGGCGAAGGAATTGGGGCAGCCTGCGTTGGCTTTGACGGACCATGGGAATCTGTACGGGGCGATTGAGTTTTACGAGGCGGCAAAAGAAGAGGGCATTCAGCCGATCGTGGGGTGTGAGGTCTACATCGCGCCTGGGGATCGCTTTGAGAAAAAGGCCTCGGCGGGGGGTAAGGATGCGAATTTTCATCTGATTCTGCTGGCGAGGAATTTGGAGGGGTACCGAAACCTGATTCATCTGGTTACGGCGGCTCATCTGGAGAGCGTGTATTACAAGCCACGGATCGATAAGGCTCTGTTGGCGAAACACTCGGCAGGTTTAATCTGCACAAGTGCTTGTTTGAAGGGGGAGATTGCCGCGGCGTATCTGGAGGGAAGAGAAGCGGACGCGCGAAAGATCTTTCACGAGTATCGCGAAATATTTCCGGCGGGTGATTTTCTTTTGGAAATTCATAACCACGGGTTGCCTGAACAGGCGAAGATTCGGGAGTTCTACAGGACCTTGAGCAAGGAGACGAAAACTCCTCTGGTGGCAGCGAATGATGTTCACTACGTCCGCAAGGAGCAGTCGGTCACGCAGGAGATCCTTGTGTGTATTTCGACAAACGGAAAATTGAATGATCCGGAGCGAAAAATGAAATCGTATGGTCCGGAGTTTTATCTCAAAGAGAGCGAAGCGATGGCCAAGCTGTTTGCGGATTTTCCCGGGGCCTGCGAGCAGACCTTAGCGGTGGCGGATAGGTGTAAACTGGAGTTTGAGCTGGGCGGAAATAAGTTTCCTGCCTTTCCCGTTCCCGAAGGGATGACACGAGAGAGCTACTTCAGAAAACTTTGCCAAGAGGGACTTCGAAAAAGGTATGGAGAAAGAGCGGGTTCCGACAAGGAGCTCGCGGAGAGGCTGGAGTTTGAGATGGGGGTTATCGAGAAGACAGGATTCGTGAGTTATTTTCTGATCGTCTGGGATTTTATCGATCATGCAAAAAAGAAAGGGATTCCCGTGGGGCCAGGGCGAGGGAGTGCGGCTGGCAGTTTGGTTTCTTATGTGCTGGGGATTACGGACCTCTGCCCGATTCGGTACGGATTGCTGTTTGAACGGTTTTTGAATCCAGAGCGGGTTTCACCCCCCGACATTGACGTGGATTTTTGTCCCGATCGCCGAGAGGAAGTGATCGCGTATGTGCGCAATAAGTACGGGGAGCGGGCGGTGGCGCAGATCATCACCTTTGGGACGATGGGGGCAAAGATGGCGGTGCGGGATGTGGGGCGGGTGATGGGAATGAGCTTTGGGGAGACATCCCGAATTGCGGATCTAATTCCCAAAGTGCCTGGGGCAAAACTGGCGGATGCGTTGAAGCAGGTGCCTGAACTGAAGAATCTGGCGCAGGAGGATTCTGTGAAGCCTGTGATTGAGGCGGCACTTCAGTTAGAGGGAATGGTGCGGCAAAGCGGGACTCACGCGGCGGGTGTGGTGATTGCGGATCGGGATTTGACGGACTATCTGCCGTTGACGCGGGACGACACGGGTGCGGTGATGACGCAATTCTCGATGGGGGCGGTCGGAGATATCGGATTGTTGAAAATGGATTTCTTAGGATTGAAGACTTTGACAGTGATTCAGGACTGTTTGGCTTTGGTAGAAAAAACAACGGGGAAGAAAATGGCTCCGGAAGAGATACCCTTGGATGATCCAAAGACATTTGCTCTGTTAAATCGAGCGGAAAACGTGGGGGTGTTTCAGGTTGAGTCGCCCGGGATGCGGAGAACGTGTGCGATCTTTGATTTGAAGGGGATTGGGGATCTGATTGCGTTGATTGCTCTCTATCGACCGGGTCCGATGGATCTGATTGACGAGTATGTGAAGAGGAAGAAGGGGAAAAGTCAGTTCACCTACGAGCATCCGTTGTTAGAAAAAATCAGTGCGGAGACGTACGGAGTTTTGATTTATCAGGAACAGGTCATGGCAGCGGCACGGGTCTTGGCAGGATATAGTTTGGGTCAGGCGGATTTATTGCGGCGGGCGATGGGCAAAAAGAAGCCCGAGGAGATGGCCAAGCAGAAGGAGACCTTTGTGTTGGGATGTGCCCAGACGAATCAGATTCCGAGGTCCCAGGCCGTGCGAATCTTTGATTTGTTGGAGAAGTTTGCCGGGTATGGCTTCAACAAAAGCCACAGCGCTGCATATGCGGTGCTGTCCTGTCAGACGGCTTACCTTAAGGCCAACTATCCGACGGAATACATGGCTTCCCTGTTGTCCCATGAGTTGGACAACACGGACAAGATCGCGCTCTTCACGGCGGAAGCACAGAACATGGGAATCGAGATCCGGCCACCGAGCGTGAACGAGAGCGAGAACAAGTTCACGGTGGAGCCGAACCGGATTCTTTTCGGTTTGGGGGCGATCAAGAACGTGGGGGCGGCTTGTGTGGAGGCGATTCTGGCGGCGAGAAAGGAGAGTGGGAAATTTGTTTCGATCGAGGACTTTTGTTCACGGGTGGATTACAAGGCGATGAACAAGAAGGCGGTGGAGAGTTTGATCCGGTGTGGGGCGTTCGATGAGATCAGTTCGAACCGGGCCTGGTTGGCGACGAAAGTGGAAGGGGCATTGGCTTTAGCTGCATCGGCTTCACGGGATAAGGAGAGGGGGCAGGGAACGCTTTTTGGTCTGATGGAGGAGTCGGCACCTGGAGAAAAGAAAGGCACAGAGAAGGCTCCGAAAGATTTTCCCGATTGGCCGAAGCGGGACAAGTTAAAGGCGGAGAAGGAGCTATTGGGATTTTATGTAACGGGTCATCCGGCAGATGAGTTTGAAGCGGATCTGCGGGCATTTCGGACTTTGAACCTAGGGGAGCCAGATGAGATGCAGAGTGGAACCGTGGCTCGGTTAGCCGGAGTCGTAACGGCGATGGAGGTGAGATTGACGCAGAAAGATAAGAAGCCCTATGCGAGGGTGATGTTAGAGGACAAAACCGGGAGGATGGAGGTGATGATTTTTCCAGACCTGTACCGGGAGGCAGGAACATCGTTAAAAGTGGGAAGTCCGCTGGTGGTTGGGGGCTCTGTGGATACGGATGCGGAGGAGAGAGTGAGATTGAGGACATCCGAGTGCATTACTTTGGAGGCTGCGATGGCAAAACTTGTCACGCATGTGTATTTGCTCCCCACGAAAGAGGATCTGGCGGGGGAAAAGATGGCAAAGGTTAAGGAGATTGTGGAGGCGCATTCGGGAGACGTGCCTGTGAGACTTGAGCTGGAGGTTGAGGGGAAGAAAGTTTTAATGGAGGCAGGGGCGCAGATGCGAATTCGGCCAACGTTGGCAGGGATTGGAAAATTACGGGAGGTGTTGGGGCCAGACCGAGTGAAGTTAGCGGTACAGGCGATCGAAGTGCAGAAGCCGAAGTGGCAAACGCGACGAGCCCAAGCGGCAGGTGGTTAAAACTGATTGAGGCGATCGAGAAGGGCGCGGAGTCTGCCCAGATTGCGTCGGTTAAAGGGAACGCAAAGTCGGGCTAAAGAGGCGAGAGCAGGTTCGTTCACTTCCTCTGGATAAGGTGGGCAAGTGGTAATCAGAGTTTCGGAGCGAAGAATGTCCTGAAAATCTTCATTGAGACGGATCAGGGCCCCAGCAGGGATCTGACGCTGGAGACGGATAACCATCACATCTCCGATGTAGCGGTAGGAGTGAAAGTTGTAGTAAAAGTTCACCACCTCGCGACGGGCAAATTCCAAATCATCCGTGACTTTGAAGAGAGCAAAGTCCTCGTCCGAGATCAGCTTATCTCCCAGCAAGTGTTCCCGTAGATATTTTTCAAAGGTCTTCCAAAAGTTGCCGCGGGGCGCGTCCACCATGATCAAAGGAATGATGTTTGTTTTTCCTGTTTGCATCAGGGTGAATGATTCGAAGGCTTCATCCATGGTGCCGAAACCTCCGGGGAAGAGAGCGATGGCGTCCGAGTGTTTTACGAAGTTCAGTTTGCGGGTGAAGAAGTATTTAAATGTGAAAAGCTTGCTGTCTCCGCGAATGGTTTCGTTGGGTTCCTGTTCAAAAGGAAGTTCGATGTTGAGGGCAAAGCCGTGTTGGCGACCTGCCCCTGCTTGAGCGGCGCCCATGATGCCTTCGCCCCCGCCTGTGATGACCATGTAGCCCGCCTCCTGCATCAACTGGCCGAATTTGTGGGCGGCTTTATAGGTTGGAGCGGAGGGATGGGTACGAGCCGACCCGAAAACCGATATCTTTTTTGTGCCGTGGTATGGCGCGAAGACCTTGTTCGCATCCCGAATTTCGCGCATGACTCGCTTAAACTGCTTCAGGTCGCCCAAACCCGTAGGAGTGGGGTCGAGCCCTAGAACTATGGAAATCATCTCCTTAAACTGTTGCCGTTGCTCCTTAATCCCAGCGGCATCGATTAGTTGATCAATGTTGATGTCCAACGGGTTAGGCACATTTTCCCGTTTCTTAATGACAGCCTTGGATTTCACATTAGAAATGCTGACTGGGAGGATAGGCTATGGCAAATCTTTTAGAGGCAGTTGGCGCGCGGGTCGTCGTAGGAGACGGAGCCGTTGCCGCGTATCTTTATGCCGAAGGTGTGCCTCTGGGTAGAAGTTTTGAGGGATTGAACCTAACGGATCCAGATCGTGTGAGTGCGGCGCATCGGGCCTATTTAGAGGCGGGGTCGGAGGTGATTGCAACGAACAGCTTTGCGGCGAATCGATCGGCTCTGCGGCGACACGGGTTGGAGGACAAGGTAAACGAGATTAACTGGAAAGCCGCTAAGCTGGCGTTGGGGGAGGTGGGAAAAAGTGGGGCGTGGGTGCTCGGTTGTATTGGCCCGAGTGGAATTCCCGAAGCGGAGTGGGGGGACGCGAAAGAGTTGGAGGCTCTTTTTCGTCAACAGGCTGGGGCGTTGCTGGATGGAGGTGTCCACGCAATCCTTCTCCAATCATTTTCAGATTCCCGAGAGTTGATCTTGGCCATGGAGGCGGTGAGAGAACTTCACCATCTTCCGATCTTTGCCCTCTTGGCGGCGGGAAGAGAGGGAACTTTGCCCGGCGGAAAAAGCTGGGAGGAGACAACGGAGAAGTTGCGCCAAGCAGGGGCTGAGGGAATTGGAGTAGCGCCCGCGTTTGGACCGAGTGCGTGTGTGAGCCTTTTGAAACGAATTTCTTCAGGTCCTGGAAAAATTTTGGCGGCGTATCCAGATGCGGGTCAGCCAGAATTTTCTGAAGGGCGCTATCTTTACGCCAATCATCCGCAATATTTTGCTGAACGGATGGCGGAGCTCCCCGCGCTAGGTGTCAGCTTGTTGGGCGGGGGATCGGGTGTGAGCCCCTCACACATTCGCGCACTGAAGGCTAAGGTGGAAGGACTCAAGCCAGCGACACAGGTCCGAGCCGCTGTGGAACCAAAAAGGGAGGCGATTCATATCTCCTCTGGGGCTGGGGAGAGAAAAAAAGAGGAGTCGATTCTCGATCGATTGAAGAAGGAGAGAATCGCGGTGGTGGAGTTGGATAGTCCGCGCGGGTTGGATATGGGGCCCTTTCTCAAGGCGGCAGAAGAGCTCGTGAAGGCGGGGGCGACTGCGCTCACGTTGGCTGATAACTCCTTGGCTATTTTGCGTGTGGCCAACACGGCCGCGGCAACCTTGCTTCGGGAAAAATTTGGAACGACCAGCCTGATTCACTTGGCTTGTCGCGATAAAAATCTGATTGGGTTGCAGAGTGAGCTGATGGGGTTGGCGGCCTTGGGTCATCGACATGTGCTCGCGCTCACGGGGGATCCGTCCAAATTTGGGGATCATCCTGGGGCGACTTCGGTGTACGACGTGAACAGTCTGGGATTGATCGATCTGATCCGGCAGCTGAACGAGGGAAGAAATTCGGCAGGTCGGGATGTGGGAAAAGGGGCTGAGTTTGTCATTGGGGTTGCTTTCAACCCAAATTCGAAAAACTTTGATGCTCAGGTCAAAAAGCTGGAAAGAAAAATGGAGAAGGGGGCGCACTTTGTCATGACTCAGCCTGTGTATGAGAAGTCCATGGTTCGTAAGATGAAAGACGCATTAGGGCCTTTGGGGATTCCAGTGCTTGTGGGGGTGATGCCCGTGGTGAGTTCACGGAACGCTGAGTTTCTGCACCATGAGGTGCCTGGAATTTCGATTCCCGATGCTGTACGGGAAAAGATCCGGTCGTTGCCTGAGGGGCCGGCCCAGGCGGAGTATGGTCGAGAGGTGGCGGCAGAGTTGGCCAGAGAGGTAGCGGAACACTTTCGCGGAATTTATCTGATCACACCGATGGTGCGTTCGGGGATGACCGCACCGATTGTGAAGGAGTTTCTGAAAACAAAATGAGCGAAATGGTCATTAGCGGGACACGCCCACGCAATGTGGGTTGGTTGCGGGCGGCGGCGCTTCTGTATGGAGACTGGGGAACGAGTAAGGCGTATGTCATCGGATTGGCCGTGCTGTTGGCGGGATATGCAGCGCCTTACTATCTAGCTGGAATTATCGGACTAACTCTTCTCGTGGGATGTAACTACGTGTGGGTTTGTAAATTCTTTCCTGAAGGGGGCGGGGTTTATCATGCTGCTCGGCGGCATAGTCCGCGGTTAGGGGTTGTGGGGGCTTTGCTTTTGTTTGCGGGCTATGTGGTGACCGCCGCCATCAGCGCATATGAAGCGTACAACTATTTTGGATTACACGAGGAGGCGACTCGCTGGGCAACATTAACAATTTTTGGTTTAGGAGTGATGAATGCGTTCGGACCGCGATTGGCGGGCAGTGTGGCGGTGTACTTGGCGTTGCCTGCAGTTTTAGTGCTGTTGGGTTTATCAGGTGCAGGGTTGTTCTCGGGCCAGGAGAGAATTGTCCAGGCACCTCTGCAGGGAACCTGGGAAGGATGGACAATTTTTACGGGCATGGTGCTGGCTTTGTCGGGAGTCGAAGCCGTGGCGAACATGACAGGGGTGATGAAGGCAGATCCAGATAGTTCGCCCGATAAACCTTCGGTACATCACCAAGCGAGAAAAGCGATTGGATTGGTGATGATCGAGGTGTGTCTGATTACGGCGGTTCTGGGGCTGATGATTGCGGGGATGCCGCAAGAGTCTTTCCTTCACCCCGAAAGCTTTTTAAGGACGATGGCCAATCACTACATTAGCCCGACCTATGGCTGGGTGGTGGGCTTGGTGGTAGGTTTGTTGCTTCTTTCGGCAGTGAATACGGCGATTGTGGCTTCGGTAGCGCTTCTTTTCAGCATGGCACAGGATCGAGACCTACCACCTGTATTTCGAATGTTGAATCGGCAAGGTGTGCCTTGGGTTCCTCTAATTGTTTCCGTGGTTCTGCCAGTCATTGTATTGGAATCGACCCGCGGTTTGGAGGCTTTGGCCTCTTTGTATGCAATCGGAGTGACAGGAGCGATCTGCCTGAATCTGGGGTCGTGTGGTTTGGATAAAACGTTGGCCATGCGGGGATGGCAAAGGGTTGTGATGATGGGAACCGCTCTTTTGATGGCGGCCATCTGGGTCACCATCGCGATCAACAAGCCTCACGCCCTGCTTTTTGCGGCCATCCTAGCCGGGGTAGGGCTGTTCTTGAGAGAGACTGTACAACGGAAAGTTGGGGAGAGGGAAATGGAGCAGGAAGTTCTGGCGGTGGGATCTGGCACGCAGGTCCGGCAACCTGAAGGAGAGTTGGCAGAGGACGGGGGCAGAATCCTGGTAGCGGCGCACGGTTTAACCTCTTCGGCAAAGTTCGCGTTACAAGAGGCAAAGTTGCGGGGTGCCCGCCTTTATTTCCTTTTTGTGAGGGAGGTTCAAGTGGCGGCCGAGGTCGTGGGGCGATTGTCGGATGACGTGAAGGCACTGAGCGTCATCAACGAGATCAAGCAGGCAGCATCTGCGGAAAAAGTGGCCATGACGCCCGTCTACTGCACGGCGAATAAAGCCTCTGATATGATTGTCGAGCTGGCAGCAACCTTAGGAGCGGATCTGGTTGTCTTGGGCGGAACGCGGCGAGGTGTTTTGGTGAACCTGCTGCGCGGAGATACTGTTCGCGAAGTTTCCTCTCAGTTGCCCGACGAGATTCCGTTGTTGGTGGTAGCTTAGGACGGAACCGAAGCTTGGACCCAGCGGGCGTACGAGGTGGCGGCACGACCCGAGAGAGTGATCAGTTCGGGGCAGTCGTAGGGATGTAACTTTTTCCAGAGTGTTTCTAACGATTTCAATTTGCGGGTTGTGGTTTTGGCTAAAACAATAAATTCACGGCAGGTGCTCTTTTTCCCTTTCCAGACGAAATGGGATTCGATGCCGGAAATAATCTGGATACAAGCCGCGGTGCGGTGGTGGAGGGAGGCGGTGGCGAGTCGGCGGGCGTCCGACTTTTTTGCAACGGTGGTGAGAAGGAGGGAGAGGGTCATGCCTTGGGAGGCAGAAAGAATCCCTGCTGCTTTTTTGAGATGGGAAGGCCGAGGCGTTCCATCACAGCGAGGAGATCGACCCAGACGAGTCGTTTTAGGGCGAGGTCCTGATTGTGGAGAAGGTAGCTGGGGTGAAAGGTCGGAAGTACGGGAACCCCGTCCAACTCAAGCCAGGTGCCCCGAAGGCGGGAGATGGTGTTTTTTTGCGGACCAAAAAGTCCCTCCACGGCTGAGGCGCCGAGTGCGACGATGACGCCCGGAGCAATGATCGAAATTTGGGCTCGAAGATAGGGAAGGCATGATTCCATTTCGTGTCGGGTGGGCTTCCGATTGCCACTGGTGTTGGCGGGCATGTCAGGCCGGCATTTGAGAACATTCGCGATATAAATCTTATCGCGTGTGAGTTCCATCGCCGTGAGCATTTTGGTGAGAAGATTTCCCGCTCGGCCAACAAACGGTTCGCCCTGTTCGTCCTCATCTGCCCCAGGTGCTTCTCCTACAAACATCAGGCGAGCTTCAGGATCTCCTACTCCGAAGACAACTTGCGTACGGCTTTTGGCGAGGTGCGGGCAGATCTGGCACTTGAGAGCTTCGGAGCGCAAAGCGGCCAGACGTTCCGCTTTTGTTCCTGCGGTGGCGATGGCAGGAGCGGCGATGGGTTGCTGTTTTTTGGGAGCGGGGGTTGAGGGTTCAGCGCGGAAGGTGGGGGTGGAAATAGATTGGGTTTTGGGGGAGGTGCTGGCGGGCAAACGGCGGACCAGACCTGAGGGCAGCCAAACATCTCGTTGGCCGTGACGGCGGAGAAGTTCTACGTAGCGACTGGCATGTTCGCGGAGTTCAGGATTCATCGAGGTAAGATTGGAATGCCGTAAAATCGGGCGGAGGGGGAGCGGTAAAGGAAAGTTGTTCTCCGCTCTTGGGATGTGTGAAGGATAACTGGTACGCATGGAGGAGTTGGCGAGAAACTTTCGCGACGCGGGTTAGTGAATTGACCCCGCCGTAGATCGCATCGCCGGCGACGGGGCAACTGGCGGCAGAGGCGTGAACGCGGATTTGGTGGGTTCGACCCGTGTGCAGGCGGAGTTCAAGCAGGCTCGCACCTGGCCAGGAGCCCACGACTTTCCAGTCTGTTTTCGCTGGGCGGCCGCGACTTCGGATAGCCATGCGTTGGCGGGAAACGGGGTGACGGCCGATGGGGCCTTCCCAAGTGCCTGCATTCCCGCGAGGTCGACCCAGAACGTACGCGAGATAGGTTTTTTCTGTTTCACGATCTCGAAATTGGCGGCTGAGTTCGCGGTGAGCGGCATCGTTTTTTGCCGCGACGAGAAGACCTGTGGTTTCACGATCCAGACGATGAACAATTCCAGGGCGATCGGGGGCTCCGCCAGGGGCGAGTTGGCCTGCGCAGTGGTGGAGGAGGGCTGCGGCCAAAGAGCCCGTTGGCCGACCTGCCCCTGGATGGACATGCATTCCAGAGGCTTTGTTGATTACCAGAATATCTTCGTCCTCGTGCAGGATTTCGAGCGGTAGGTCCTCGGCCGTGACTTCACGTGGGAGATCGAGAGGAATTCGGATCGTGATGGTGGCCTCAGGGGGAAGGGGATCCCGCGGACGGACGGGTTTTCCTGCCAGGGTTATCCGGTCCTCCTTCATCCACTGTTGGATTCGGGATCGGGATTCACCACTCAGGCGTGCCAGGGCTACATCTGCGCGGTCGTGCTGATCGAGCGGGGTAGTCACGCCAGTCCATATCCTTTCTTTGGCAGGGGGGGCAGTTTGAGGCAGTTTCTTGGAATGACGGACCATCGGTATCTGATCCTGCCTCTTTTTTCCTCCGTGGTCTACGCAGGAGGCATGATTTTTCTCAAGCGGGCACTGGAGTTGGGGCAGCCGCCCCGGCGAGTTCTGGTGGGGTCGAACTTGGCGATGGGGTTGGCTTTTGCGCCGCTGCTTTTTTGGGCGGAGTGGCCGAAAGGAGATTTTCCACAATGGATGTGGCTGGGGCCATCATTCTGCGCGGTACTTTTTTTTCTTGGTCAAGTGGGGACGTTTCGGGCGCTGGCGGGTGGAGATGTCTCTGTGGCAACGCCGGTTTTGGGCAGTAAAGTGGTTTTGACGGCGGTGGGAAGTGCGTGGCTTTTGCCTGGGCGTGTGCCCGAGAAGTTTTGGGTGGGTGCGGCGTTATGTTCTCTGGGGGTGGCTTTGTTGGGGGGTGGGGGAGGAGAAAAAGGGAAGAATGGAGCATGGCGAGCCGTGGGATGGGGGTTGGGTGCGGCCGCCAGTTTCTCACTTACGGATGTGTTAGTAGCAAAAACGGCGCCGCACATTGGGTTGGCCTTATTTGGGCCGTGGATGATGGGTGGAGTGGCGATGTTGTCGGTTCTGGTTTTGCCTGTTTGGGCGTGGGGTGGTTTGGGAAGTGGTGTGGGTCGGGGTTGGTTGGGCTGGGGAGTGGCACTGATTGGCGTGCAATCTATGGGGGTGTTGGGGGGAATTGTTCTTTCAGGAGATCCGATTGGGGTGAACGTGGTGTATGCGTTGAGAGGGCTCTGGTCGGTAGGTTTGGTGGCTTGGGTGGGGGGATGGGTGGGGAATCGGGAGGCGGGGTTGCCTCGGAGGGTGTTGGGAATGAGGGCACTGGGGGCGGGGTTTCTTTTAGGGGCGGTATGGGCGGTCTTGGCCTAAAGGGCTGGAGGGGCTACAAAGGGTTGAGATGTTTTCCGTTGTAAGCGATGTCGCCCAGCAGATCGGGTTGGATACGAGAGACCCACTCCAAGTCGGAGTGGTTCTGGTGGTGGGAATTCTTTTACAGGTGTATGGAGTGAAACTACTGGTGGGCGGAGGCAGTGGGTTGGCCAGAAGGTTTAGCATTCCGCCCCTGATCATCGGATCTACCGTCGTGGCTTTCGGACTTTCTGCCCCTGCTCTTTTTGTGAGCGCGTGGGCGGCAGGTAAGGGCCAGGGAGACATTGCGGTGGGCAACGCCGTGGGCTGCGTGATTTTGAATCTGGGGCTGATTTTGGGAATTTCCGCCATCACACGACCCCTGCGTTTTCGGCCACAACTGTTTCAGGCAGATGTGCCCATCCTAGTTGCTTCGGCAGCATTGGCCGGTTACCTGCTCCGAAATGGAGTTCTTGGAAAATTTGAGGCGACCCTCCTCATTTTCTGTCTCGCGTCTTATATGATTTTTCTGTGGTTTTCTGCGGGAGTGGAGGCGGATACGAGGGTCATTTCCGATATGGAGCGGGATCTTCCCCCTGCAGGTGCTGCCAAACGAGTCGAGTTAGCCCAATGTTTGGGGGGTCTGGTGCTACTCGTGGCGGGGTCTCGATACTTGGTCAAATCGGCGGTGACTGCATCGGAGATGATCGGGTTATCGCCTGCGGTCACAGATTTGGGTTTTATTCCCCTAGCCGTTTCTTCGCCGCATATTTTTGGTACTGTACTCGCGATTTGGAAGAAGGAAAAGGATTTGGCAGGAGGAGTGGTGTTGGGGAGCTGTATTTTTAACTGCTTAGGAGTTTTGGGAATATCCGCACTGTATCGGACAGTATTTGCGCCTGGCATCAGCAACTTTGATTTAGGCGTGATGTTAATTGCAGCGATGGCAGTTCTTCCTATGGGGAGTGCCGGTGAGAAGCGGCGACAAGCGATCGGGGTGGCCTTGCTGGTTGGATATGGGATGTATTTGACTCAGCTGTTTGGTCGTGTGGCAGCAGGTTCTTTGTGAGCCACGGTGCGGGGGGTGTGGGCCCGAGGGTGGGGGCGATCTCGACTGTCGCGGATCGGCTCGCAAAAACATTGGATGATAAGGGGCTGACGGTTGCTCAGTTAGTGCATGCGTTGGAGGGGAAAGGGCACGCCGCGATTATGGCGGTTTTATCCATTCCATTCTGTTTCCCGATTCAGTTGCCGGGTCTCTCGACCCCGTTTGGGATTATTTTAATTTTCAGTGGGCTCCGAATCTCTTTTGGTCAGGTTCCCTGGTTGCCGGGATGGCTTCTGGTTCGGGAGATTCCAAAAAAATCGGCTTTGGCCCTGCTGCACGGCTTACGATGGATTGCGGTGCCCGCGGAGAAGATTTTGCATCCGCGCCTTCACGTGCTTTGTCGCAACCCCACCCTCCACCGTGTGCACGGATTGTTGGTGGCGTTTCTGGCCATTCTTTTGGCTCTGCCTTTGCCGGTTCCGTTCAGCAACCTTCTGGCGGCGATTCCGATCCTGCTGATCTCGTTGGCTCTTTTGGAAGATGACGGATTCTTTTTAATCGCAGGCTATTTGGCGGCGATTCCCTGCGGGGTCTTTTTCACGGCACTCTTCCTCTATGGACCCAAAGCGGTTAAGGGGTTGTGGGCGTGGATATGCCACTTTTGTGCGTAGGTCGTAGGCTTTCCTTTTTCTCTAATTACCCCTATCATTTCGGGTTAGGGAAGAGTCATTAAACAACCAAAACACTTGTAAATAATTATCATGGAAGGCTTTATATTGAGTATTCTGATCCTTGCGAATGGGCTTTTCGCAATGGCGGAGCTGGCCGTGGTTTCGAGTCGACGCAGTAAGTTACGGCAGAAAGCGGAGGCTGGGGATGCGGGGGCGAAGGCGGCTTATGATTTGGCGGCATCGCCTAGCGAGTTCCTTTCGACCGTAAGCGTGGTGATAACGATGATTGCGATTCTTTCTGGAGCGATGGGAGGAGCGGTTTTGGCAAAGCCTGTGGCGACTTTGCTGCAATCGTGGCTGATTCCTGCGGGGATTGCGGAACCATTGGCGTTGGGGTTGGTGGTTTTGATCATTACCGTGGCATCCATCATTTTTGGAGAGTTGTTGCCGAAGCGCTTGGCACTGGCGCACAGTGAGGCGATTGCGGCGCGCTTGGCCAGACCGATTCAGGCGGTGGCCATTGGGCTGGGGCCGATTGTGAAACTTCTGAGTGGGACAACCAACACCTTAGCGGCCCTGTTTGGAGTGAAGGAGAGTAACGAGACAATTCCTGTGAGTGACGAGGAGCTGCGGTATTTGTTGGAGCAGGGAAAGCGGGCGGGGGTGTTTAGTTCGACTGAGCAGGGAATGGTGGAGCGGGTCTTGCGATTGGACGAGTTGCGGGTGGAGGAGCTGATGACTCCCAGCGTGAAAATTGTTTGGATCAATGCGGATGAGGAGGCGGATGTGACTTGGCGAGCACTGGTGGCGAGTGGGCATTCACATTTTCCCGTATATCGGGGGAGTCGGGAAAATGTGGTGGGAGTGGTTTCGGTTAAGGCGTTGTGGGCAAATACAGCGGCTGGATTACCTGCGAAGCCTGCGGATTTGGCGACTCCTGCGCTGATCATTCCGGAGACGATTCCTGCCCTGCGTGCGTTGGAGCAGTTGCAGAAAGCGAAGCAGAGGGTGGCGCTGGTGAGCGATGAGTTTGGAAGCATCACGGGAATTTTGAGTTTATTGGATCTTCTAGAGGCGATTGTGGGAGATCTTCCGTCGCACGAAGATCGTCAACGGGCGCGGGTGGTGAAGCGTGAGGATGGATCGTGGCTGGTGGATGCGACTTTGCCGGTGGAAGATTTTGCGAAGGAGATCGGAAAGGGGGCGGATCACTATCAGTTGGATGGGGATTATCAGACGCTGGGTGGATTTATTGTGCATCACTTGGCTCGGGTTCCGCATGAGGGGGATATCTTTCAATATCGGGGTCATCGGTACGAGGTGGTGGATATGGATCGGCATCGGCTGGACAAGATTCTGGTGACTCCGGTTCAGGGTTGATGGGTGAGTTTGACGAAGGGGTGTAGGCGGAGAATACTAGACGGGCTAAGATAAAATTTTGGGCGGGGTAGCCAAGTGGTAAGGCACGGCTCTGCAAAAGCTGTATTCGTCGGTTCGATTCCGACCCTCGCCTCCAAATTTCCAATCAGAACCTCTGAGAGGTTCTGAAAAACTAAATAGAATTGGTCGGCCCGTGTTTACTTAAGCCAAGAAAATCAGATACAAACGGGGTTGCCGGGCGAGATTGGATTTCTTTCGGCGTTCCTGACTGTTGGATTTTTCCCTCATGAAGAATGACGACGTGGTCAGCCAGTTCAAACGCTTCATCCTGATCGTGGGTGACGAAAATAGTTGTGAGTCCGGTCCGATCGTGGAATTCCCGTAGCCATTTACGAAGGTCTTTGCGGACTTTAGCATCGAGTGCTCCGAAGGGCTCATCGAGAAGAAGGATCTTGGGTTCGACGGCTAGAGCTCGGGCCAAGGCGATGCGTTGGCGTTGACCCCCCGAAAGTTGGGTCGGAAATCGCTTTTCTAATCCCGGCAATTGAACCATGGCTAGCAGTTCGTGGATCTTCTTCTGGATTTCCTGTTCAGAGGGGCGGGTCTTTTTTGGACGCACCCGTAGGCCAAAGGCGATGTTTTCCCCTACCGTCATGTGGTTGAAGAGTGCGTAGTGTTGAAAGACAAAACCGGCGCGACGAGCGTAGGCGCTATCCCATGTCACATCCCGACCATCGAGAAAAATTTTGCCACCGTCCCGTCCGGGGAATTCAAGGCCGGCGATGATTCGAAGAAGGGTGGTCTTGCCGGATCCACTGGGTCCGAGGAGTGCGAGAAGGTCGCCCTCCTTCACTTCCAAAGAAACGCCATTCAGAGCGGGGAAGCGCTCGAAGACCTTGGAGATATTTTCGACGCGGATGCTCATGGATTGGGGGTCGCCGGATCACGGTGGCGGCGCCGTTCAGGCACTTCGGCTGGGAGCCGTTGGGTGGTTTGGCCTTCGAGGTAAACTTTTAACATCAGAGTGATGATTCCAAGCAGGGAGAGGACGGACGCCAAAGCAAAGGCATGGGCGAACTGGTATTCTGAATGCAGGATCTCGATTTGGAGGGGCATGGTGCAGGTTTGGTTGCGAATATGACCTGAAACGACGGAGACGGCGCCGAATTCCCCCATGGCTCGCGCATTGCAGAGGATGATGCCGTAGAGAAGACCCATCTTGATCCTGGGAACGGTGATCCGCCAAAAAACCTGCCAACCATGGGCACCAAGAGTGACGGCGGCTTCCTCCTCGGTTTGGCCCAACGATTCCATTAAGGGAATAAGGACGCGAGCGACAAAAGGAAACGTGACGAAAATGGTCGCAAGAACCAAGCCGGGGTAGGCGAAGATCACTTGGATGTTACGTTCTTCCAGCCAACCGCCCAACCATCCTTGGAGTCCAAAGATCATGGTGTAGACCATGCCCCCTATGACGGGCGAGACCCATAAGGGGAGTTCGATTAAACTGATGAGGAAGCGACGCCCAGGAAAGGTGAAGCGGGTGACCGCCCATGCGGCTGCCACGCCAAAAATCGTGTTCAGTGGAACGGCCAGGGCCGCGACGCGAAGAGTTAGGAAGATGGAGTTCTGAGTGACCGGGTCGCGGAAGGTTTCGAAATAAACAGCAGGACCTTTTGAAAACGCCTCGCCAAAGACTGCCACAAGGGGGAGGAGAAGAAGAAACCCCACGGACAAAAAGGCGAGAAACGTTAAAGCGTAGACGATAGGTTTGGGGTCGTGATTGGGGGTGTGGGAGGTGATGGAAAAGGCGCTCATAGTTTAAACCCGACCGCCAGAACGGCGTGCGCTCCATGTTTGGAGAATCTGAATCAGGAAAAGGATAAAAAAAGAGACGATAATCATGAAGAAGCCCAGCCCCGCGGCAGCGGAATAGTGGAACTGCTCAAGCTTCATCACGATGAGCAAAGGAGTGATTTCGGTGTAGTAGGCAATGTTGCCGGCAATGAAGATGACCGAGCCGTATTCCCCCACGGCACGACCAAAGGCCAGAGTGATTCCGGTGAGAACGGCGGGCAGGACAGCAGGAAAAAGAACTTTTGTGAAAATAAGAAAGCGGTTGGCCCCAAGACAGGCGGCCGCTTCCTCAAGTTCTACAGGTAGTTGTGCCAGGACCGGTTGAATGGTGCGAACCACGAAAGGGAGGCCGATAAAAGCGAGGGCTATAAAGATGCCGAGCGGGGTGTAGGCGACTTTGAAGGGCAGAAATTTTCCGATCCACCCTTGAGGGCTGTAGAGAGCAGTGAGGGCGATCCCGGCCACGGCGGTCGGCAGGGCAAACGGAAGATCGATAAGTGCGTCCAATGCCCGGCGAAATGGGAAGTCGTATCGGGTGAGAACCCAGGCAATGAGCAGGCCGACGATGCCATCAAATCCTCCGGCCAAAATGGACAGGCCAAAACTATTTTTGTAGCTGGCAATGGAGCGCTCATCAAAAACCGCACTCCAAAAAGTCGGGAAGCCTTCGGAAAATGTCCGAAACGTTAGGGCGACGATGGGAATAAGGATCAGAAGGCCGAAATAGAACAGGGAAAAGCCCAGGCTAAGATGAAATCCTGGCAGGACATGGGTTCGGGAACGGAACATGGATGACAAGTGATTAGAGATTGGGACTGAACGAGAGAAGGTTGCGGTGCTCCTCAAGAATTTTATGGAGAGCGAGCACGGTGGATTCGATCTGATCAGGAATCGGGGCCAAGGCCGGAGTCTCCAGGACAATTTCAAAAGGCTGGGGCCGGGCATCGGGTTGAGGACCGAGCATCCCGGGGTAACGCTTGCGGACGATGCTGTTCCGTGCGGGTAGGTTATCGATCCGGCGGCGACGGTTTCGTGGAAGGACTCGAGAGGCGACTTCGAGTGCTGGAGAAAGAACGTGCTCGGCGTGCGTATGGCCTAGCGCAAAGCCATAGAGTCCGTCACTGGTGTCGTCTGCGTGAAGAGAGAGAAATCCGTCAAAGTTCAGTTGTAGGATCTCCTGTTCCAGCAAGCGAACTTCCAACTGGTTGGAGTTTTTCCAGAATTCGCGGTTTAGGTCCAAGCCAGAGCGACTGTGACGGGTGCCATCGGCATAGCCGGTTGGATTACAGACAGGATAGACAAAGAATTCATAACCCTGGGCAAGCTCTGGTCGTTCTACTAATTCGGTGAGAAAACGGACCGCGGCGAGGGAGCCGGCCACCTCGTCTCCATGAATTCCGGCAAAAAGGCCCAACCGTTGATAGGAGTCGCCGCCCTCGGGCCCGAGAAAATGAAATCGATGAAGGTAATGAGGGTCGGTGAGATGATTGCGGTAGATCAGCTTTTGGCCGTGGAGGTGTGTAGCTTTTCCGACCCGCTCCTCAAGAGGTGCGAGCATGGAGTGCAGGCTGGGCCCCCGAGGAAGGGAAGTGCTCGTAACTGGATGAAGGGCAGTCCCCATTTCAACCTGCCACGGCCTTGCGAGCTTCATCCGCCAGAGGGGTGGAGAGATACCGCTCCCCGGTGCTGCAACCGACGGTGACAATCAGCTTCCCCTTATTTTCCGGGCGCTTAGCCACTTCCAAGGCGACATGGACATTGGCCCCCGTCGAGATGCCCACCAGCAGGCCCTCCTCCTGACAGATCCGCCGAGCCATGGCAAAAGCCTCTTCATTGCTGACCGTGACGACCTCATCCACGATATCAAGGTGGAGGTTGTCGGGCACAAAGCCGGCCCCTGTCCCTTGGATTTTATGTGGGCCAGGTTTTACTGGTTGTCCGGAGCGGGTCTGGGAAATTACAGGGGAATCCCGCGGCTCCACCGCAATTGCCTGAAAGCCCTTTTTCCGAGTTTTGATCACTTCGGACACGCCGGTGATTGTTCCGCCCGTGCCAACGGCGGAGATGAAGATATCCACTTTCCCATCCGTATCCGTCCAGATTTCCTCCGCAGTGGTTTTGCGGTGGATAGCCGGGTTGGCCGGATTCTTGAACTGTTGGGGAATGAAGGAGCCGGAGATTTGCTTAGCCAAAGCTTCAGCACGGGCGATGGCCCCCCTCATTCCTTCAGCAGCAGGGGTAAGTTCGAGTTTGGCTCCCAGCAGAGCCAGCAGAGTGCGACGTTCTAGACTCATGCTTTCGGGCATGGTGAGGATGAGCTTGTAGCCCTTGGCAGCAGCGACGAACGCAAGAGCGATGCCGGTGTTACCGGAAGTCGGCTCGATGATGGTGGTCTTGGGAGTGATGAGACCGTCTTTTTCGCCGGCTTCGATCATGGCTGCACCGATCCGATCTTTCACGCTACCCAGAGGGTTGAAAAATTCGGCTTTCACGGCCACGGTAGCCGGCAGGCCGGCCGTAACCCGCAGGAGCTTAATGAGCGGGGTTCGGCCGACTGTGGCGATGACATTTTCGTAGATGGGCATAAATGTTTTCCGTGGACGGGTTCAGCGTTTGGTAACTTCGTCGTAGATTCCGCCGTCGTCGAAATGTTTTTTCTGTACTGCGGGCCAACCGCCAAAGTGCTTGATGTCGACCAGATCGAGCTTGGGAAACTGGTCGGCATATTTGGCGAGGGCATTTGGGTCGCGGGGCCGGTAGAAGTTTTTACCGGCAAGGTCCTGAGCCTCTGGAGAGTAGAGGTATTTTAGATAATCTTCGGCCAACTCCTCGTTCCCATGCTTGATCGCATTTTTGCTGACGACCGCGACCGAGGGTTCCGCCAGGATGCTGGAAGGGGGAACCACAATTTCAGTCTCGCCGGGGAACTCCTCTCGGATGAGGTGGGCCTCATTTTCCCAAGCTAGGTAGACGTCACCGATATGCCGCTTCACAAAGGTGATGGTGGCTCCAGTGGCTCCGGTATCGAGAACAGGGGCGTGCTGGTACAGCTTTTTGATGAACTCCTTGATTTTGACCAGATCGTTGTTGAACTTTTTCTCGGCATAAGCCCAGGCGGCGAGGTAGTTCCAGCGTGCACCTCCCGAAGTTTTCGGGTTGGGGGTCACGATGGTCACCCCGTCCTTCACGATATCGTCCCAATCCTTGATTCCCTTGGGGTTTCCGGAACGAACCACGAAGACGATCGTCGAGGTGTAGGGGGTGCTGTTGTGCGGGAACCGCTCCTGCCAATCCTTTGGCACCGATTTGCCCTTGGTGACGATTGAGTCGATGTCACCTGCAAGGGCCAGGGTAACCACGTCGGCCTGAACTCCGTCGATAACGGAGCGGGCTTGTTTGCCGGATCCACCGTGGGATTGGTTGATCTTTACATCCTGACCTGTTTTTTTCTTCCAGTGGGCGCGGAAGAGATCGTTGTACTGCTCAAACAACTTCCGGGTGGGGTCGTAGGAGACGTTCAGGAGTTCTGTGCCTGCTTGAGCAGTGAGAGCCAGGCCTAAAAGTCCGGCAAGTAGGGTGAGTTTATGTTTCATGTGTATTTTTCCTTTCGGTTGTTTTTTAGAAGAAGAATTGGGCTCTAGTTGCAAAAGCGACCTCATTATTGGAGATGTTGCCCCCTGGTGCAGGAACGTTCCTTCCAGATCCATTCACAGATCCGCCAGTTGAGCTGGGTCCATAGTTACTGGAGTAATCCCAAGCGGTATAAGTCCCATTAAGCATCAAGCGGACATTTGGGTTTAACCACCAGCTCACGCCTAATGTGTAGGAGTGAAAGCCGCGTGCAAACTGGGAGGCATTTCCTGTTCCAACAAAGGTATTTGAGCCTCCTGGAGTGGGTTGTCTGAAGAGATCGCTATCCAACTGGATTTGATCGATGCGGAAGCCGATCTGCCAAAGTCCAACGGCGTCCTCATCCTCCGTCTGGAAGAAATCGAAATTATTCGCAGGGACCGCGGCGTCAAAAGTGTTGTCCTCACCCGTGATGTTGTAGGTGACCTCTAACTGCCAGGCCCAGCTGTCATCCCGAATCTGGCGTTGTTGAGTAGCGTTTCCGGTGCCCAGAGAGAGACCCTGACTTTGGAGGGCGTACTCTGTCATGACTCCCCAAGGGCCTACGTAGTAGTAGGCTTGGGGAATAATTTGGTACCTGGCCCCATTCCGCTGTGCGTTGGAATTCCAGTTGAAGAATACGACTCCTGGGTCGGAGGCATAGGAGTTGAGGCCGTTGGTAAGTCCATTTGAGTTGCTGGGTTGGTAGTCATCGAGGTTGGAGTACCCGACCGATACACCGAACCCGAGGCCTGACAACTCGTCGGCATCATTGCAAAAAGGCCGGGCAAAAAGACGGCCCATGACTCCATAACCGTTTCCTATGTCGGTGGTCTGGGCATAGTTGTTGGGAGCGGCAGCAAAAACTCCAACGGCCCAGTTCAGGGTATCATCACAAACCAGGCCATTGGGCATAACACCAAGCTGGCGGTTGGGCTGAAGCTGTTGGACTGGGCCACGCTCAATGAACATAATATTTGGAACTGCCTGTAGCATCTCTAAGCCCCCCGGGGGCTTCATTTTTCCAACCATAACCTGAAATTCTTTTTGCACGTTAAAGTTTAGGGTGGCATCAAGAAGGACCGCGACGTTGCGGATGAATTGCGCGTCTACTAATCCGAAATCCTGCTGATATCGAAAATCGATGTACTTCCAAATCGTACCTGCAGCGTTGATTCGTGCTCGACGCACGAGAAGCACGTTATTCGCATCGTTGTCGCTGCCCAAGAATTCGCGGCAATCGAAGTGTAACAGCCCGCCAACACGCAAGGCATGTTGGCCGTCGGCAGATTTTACAACCAACCCCCTTTCATTCAGAGAGACCGATGGAGTTGTGGCCGCTTTTTTGGCCAGTTCCTCCTCAATCAGCTCCTCCTTTCTCTCAACTACGCTGAGCCGGCTCTCATGATCCAAATCGATGCGCTCATCCTGGATCGCCACACCCTGCAGGTCGTCTCGAGGAGTTTTGATGTTTCTGCGATCCCCACCGAGGAGACTCTCCTGGGTGGTCGTTCCCGCGATATTCTGACCTGTGCCTTGCTGTTCCGTAGTCGGGCTTGCTGGATTTATTCTTGTCCGAGTCGCATTGCGCTTCAGATCGGCGATCTCTTTGCGCATGGCTTCGAGTTGCTCCTGAACCGTCTGGTCTTGGACATTCGCCGAGTTCTGTGCGTGGAGGATATGGAGGGGAGTCGTCACGATGATGAAGACGCCGAAGCGCATCATGAATCGGACGAACAGTTGAATGAGGTTATTGCTCATGGAGGTTTCCTTTTGTTTTGGGCAAAGGGTTCCTCCGGTGGTCCGGTCAGATCCGCTTGGGCTAGTTTCGAGTGTGTTGGGTTTCTTTAATCCTCCCGTGCGGGTTGGGTTTTGCTGGAAGAGGGTTCGAGCCGGGTCTTCTCTGTTCGCTCAATCTGAACAGGGCGACCTTCGTGCACGGTGATCAGGATTTGGCCAAATCGAAGCCCATTTAGGTTCTCTTTGACCACGTCGATCCAAGTATTTTCTGGTGTACTCATATACGATTAAAATAGTCGTTATTAAGGCCTAATTTTTAGATGCCTTCGCCGTTCACTCCTTGAAGGGCAAATAGCTCTCTGGGGAGTACGGGGGCGTTCAGCATGACCTTGGCCAAGGATGCTTGGTCCATGACTTTGGCCACATAATTCCGGATCTCTAAAAGGAGCCGGCGGAAGCGGCAGACCGATTCCTGGCTGCAGGGGATATAGTTCTTTAACGAAACACACGGAATCGGGGCAAGGAATCCGTCAAAATATCTAACAACTTCTCCCATAGATATTTGTGATGGATCCTTGGCAAGAAAATAACCGCCCTCTTTACCGGCCGAGCTATCCACCCAGTTTTGGGATTTGCAGTCGAGAAGGATGTGCTCAAGGAAGCGTTTGGGCACGTCATTCCGGCGAGCCAGTTCCCGAATGGGGATTGGTCCGCGACCAGAATGCTCGGCAAGGGTGAAGAGAACCCTCAAGGCATAATCGGTTTTCTTAGAAAGTTGCATATACGACTAGAATGGTCGTTATATAATACGGGTGAACGTGGGTCAACAACTATTTTCCGCCCTGATGACACACGGCGATGATCGGGGTATGGAGTGAACCAGCGGGCACACAAAAAACAAATCAGATACAGGGGTAGGGCGACTTAATCCTTATCCATCCGTTCGCGTTAGCGAAGGATCAAATAAAGAGCGAGTCCCAGCATGATCGCATCGACAAGAAACATCAGCCCCGCGGCCGTTTTCTGGATCGGTGAGACCGAACCGGGTTTGGGTTCCAAGTCTTTCACGTTGCCGTGAAAGTAGACCATCGTGGCGAAGACCAACCCAATCCAGAGAGTGAGAATCACACCTGGCAGGTTGTTTATTAGATCCGCTCCACGAGGGACAAACCAAGGAATCCATCCTAGTCCCATGATCATCGCATTCATAAGAGGAACGTAATCCTGCAAAAAGCGAAAGCAAATGAGGGGTGCCTTTATAGGGCGCTCCATGAGTAGAATAGGGGGATGGATTTTTGGCGTAAGCAGTGGAAGTGGATTGTGGGGGTAGGAGGTGGGTTGTCGCTCCTTGTCGGTGGAATGCTTTGGTTGGCGGCAGGGTTCCTTGCGACTTTAGCCACCATGATTCCGCCATCGGCACGACCTGCGATGCATCCGACCCGTTTGGGCTTAGTTTGTCAGAATGTGGAACTGACGTCGGAGGATGGAAAAAAAATCTCCGCTTGGTGGTTACCCAATGGGCGGGAGGGTAGGCCGCCTGTGCTGGTTCTGCACGGGTTGGGTGCGAGCAAGGCGCATATGATGGACTACATACTGTTTGCGCAGAAGGAGGGGTATCCCGTGATGGCAATCGATTTTCGCGGGCATGGGGAAAGTGAGGCGAGTTTGACGAGTATTGGTTTTCACGAGAGTCGGGATGTGGAGGCTGGGATGCGCTACATTCGTGGGACGGGTTCGGGTGATCCGGTTTTATGGGGAACGTCGATGGGGGCGGTATCGGCTCTGCTGGCGGCAGAGAGAGATGGTTCGGTTGCTGGGCTAATTGCGGATGCGCCGTTTGATACGTACCGAAACACCATCTGTCATCATGCGAAGTTGATGTATGGGATCCCCGAGTTTCCTCTGATTGTCCTCGCGTGTCCGATGATTGAAGAGCGTGCCCATTTCCGGATGGATGACGTGAATTCTTTACGGGCCGCAGCAAAGATTCACGCGCCGATGCTGGTTTTGGCGGGAGAGAGGGATGTTCGTATGGATTCTGCCGTGGTGCGAACGGTTTATGAGGCGGCGGGGGGGCCAAAAGAGTTTTGGGTTATTCCGGGAGAGGGGCACGAGAACCGGACGTTTCAGGATTCGTTTCAGGAAAAGATACGGACTTTTTTGGCCCGGATCCGGTCGAGCAGAAAAAGTTAAACGAGAGAGAGGTGGGCTTGGGAGGAGGGGGCCTGAGGTGCGAGTTCGCGGAGGAGACCATCTGTGCCGACATGGCGGGCGTAGTGTTGGAGGGCGGTGCGATCGGTTAGGCCTGAAAGAAAGTCACAGATGGCCCTACTCACGCCCTCCTTTTTGATGCGAAGGGCTGCCCGATCCGCGATGAGATGCGGATGAAGATGATAAAATTCGAAGAGACCTTGAAGGACTTGGCAGGAGCGTTGGTTGACCTCGCGAACTCCAGGATGATGGTAAAGATTTTCGTTTAGGAAATTCCTCAGGTTTTGAATCTTAACCCGCATTGGGAGAGTAAAGGCGATCAGACGGAGGGAGTGGGACTGGGCGTCTGCCGCCGAAGCGGGCTTCGATTCCGAGAGGTGAGCGTCAGAGGAGCGGGTGGCGTCCTCGACCAGCAGGTCGGCCAAGCATCGGGCAACGTATCGGCGTGTGCGTTCTGGATCCAAGCGAGCGTAATTTTTGCGGATTGAAGATTCGGTTTCTTTCCAAAGTTCTATGGCTAGGAGAGCGGAGGGATCGATCAGGCCACTTTCCAGGGCGTCTTCCAGATCGTGGCAGGAGTGGGCAATCTCATCTGCGAGGTCGACGACTTGGGCCTCAAGGGAGGGGTGAAGGCCGGGACGGGGAAGGGGGTCAATGCCTTGACGAACTTCGTGGGTGAGGTTGAGTCCGTTGAATTCTGGGTATTTGACTTCGAGCTGTTCCACCACGCGTAGGCTTTGGCGTCGGCGACCGAAGCCGCCTGAATCTTGCATCAGCTGGTCCAGGGTGTGTTCGACCGTGTGTCCGAAGGGTGGGTGACCGAGGTCGCGGGCGAGGGCAATGGCCTCGGCCAGGTCCTCATTCAGGCCGAGGGAACGACAAAGGGAACGGGAGAGGGAAGCGACTTCGATGGTGTGGGTGAGGCGGGTACGGACATGATCGCCCGAGCCGTTGAGGGGAAGCTGGGTTTTATATTCGAGAGAGCGAAATGCGGCACTGTGAACGATGCGTTCGCGATCACGTTGAAATTCTGGGCGGAAATCGTGGGACTGTTCAGGATGCTTGCGACCGAGGCTTTCCCTGCTTTTTGAGGCGTAGCGGCTGAGCAGGGTAGATTCCCTTTTTTCCCAGTCTTTACGGGTGTGGATCGGCATCTCTCTGGAATGGACGGAAGCGGAGGGGAGTCGAGGGATGGGGGAAATTGATCCACAAAAGATGTGAACATCGGGTGGATGCGAAAGAATAAGTTGTGGGGGGGGGTGAGACTAGGCTTGAGAGGGGATTGTTGGATTCAAGACCCTGGAATTGCGGCATCCCAATCAGGTAGCCCTACCGAAGTTTGTGGCTAGAGGGTGATGCGGAGGAAGGTTTTCTTACCGACTTGGAGGACTTGGCCTGATTTGAGGAAAATTTCTGCCTGTGGATCGGCAAGTTTGGTGCCGTCGAGTTTGACTCCGCCTTGGGTGATGAGTCGGCGGGCTTCCGAGTTGCTGGGGAAGGCTTTGGTTTCTTGAATCAGTTTGGCAACGGAGAGGGTTGCGGAGGAGGGGCGAAAGGAATCCATCTCGGCCGTGGTAAGATCTTTTTTCGAAAATTTGGCTTCAAAGTCGGATCGGGCTGAGGTCGCTGCGCTCTCGCCGTGGAACCGACGTACAGCGGCAGCGGCGAGTTCCTTTTTGGATTCCATGGGGTGTGCCGGCGATTCCTTGGGCAGGCCGAGGAAAGAGCCGAGGAGATCACGCCAAAGGGCACAGGTTTCGTCAGGGATAGACATCACTTTTCCGAAAATCTCAGTTGGGGGTTCGGTAATGCCGATGTGATTGTTGAGGGATTTGCTCATCTTCTGTTTTCCATCTGTTCCAGTGAGTAGAGCGGTGACGAGGACAACCTGAGGCTCTTGTCCTGCTTGGCGCTGGAGGTCGCGACCGACGAGATTGTTGAAGAGTTGATCGTTACCACCGAGTTCGATATCGGATTTCACGGCGACCGAATCGTATCCTTGGAGGACGGGGTACTGAAATTCGGCCAAGCTAATGGGGATACCTTCTTTGTGGCGTTTGGAGAAATCATCCCGCTCAAGCATGCGGGCGACGTTGACTTGTCCGTTAAGTCGAAGAAGGTCGGCACAAGAGAGTTTGGCTAGCCACTCCCCGTTCCTGCGGACTTCTGTTTTTTTAGGATCGATAATTTTGAAAACCTGGTCGGTGTAGGTCTTGGCGTTTTGTTCGATGACCTCAGGTTCAAGGGCAGGGCGGGTTTTGGAGCGACCCGTGGGGTCGCCCACTCGAGCGGTGTAGTCGCCCACGATGATGACGGCGAGGTGGCCTGCTTCTTGGAATTGGCGAACTTTCGCTAAGACGAGGGCGTGGCCAAGGTGGAGATCGGGTGCGGAGGGGTCGAAGCCAAGTTTGACGCGTAGGGGCCGGCCTGAGGCGATTTTTTTCGCGAACTCCTCACGCGTATGGACGTGGGTCAGGCCAGAAAGAAGGGATTCAGGGGACATGGGGTAAGACTAATCTGCGAGGGGCGGGAGGTGAAGGCGATTAGATCGAAAAGTTGGGCAAAGGGGGTGGGTTGATAAAAAGGGGTTGGCGAGTAGCGTGTTGGGTATGAGGTGCGGATCCATATCTGCAGGGGTGGCATGTGTCCTTTTGGTGTTTTTGGCTGCAGGGCGTGCGGGGGTAATTCGAAATGACGTGAACGACTCTGTTTATACTAGTTTAGCAGCACAGAGTGTTTACGACAGCGTGGGATTTTTACGCTGGAATGAGGGAGCGAGTGGTTACATCGCATCTGGAACGCTGATTTCGCCTGAGTGGGTATTGACGGCGGGTCATGTGGTGGGGGGGACGAACAACTATGGGGCTGGGGTGAGTGGAATGTTTTTTGGGTTGGGTAGCGTCTATAGCGGGACGGGAATCGCTGCTACGGAGTGGATTCCCTATGCAGGTTGGAGCAGTAGCAATGGGGATGTATGGGCAGGGGTGGATTTGGGGTTGGTGCGTTTGAGTCAACCGATCACGAGCGTGACACCTGCTCTGCTTGATTTCAGCACACCCCTTTTGGGATTGCTGGGCACAAATGTGGGGTATGGAAGAAGTGGCACTGGCACGTTGGGGATGAGCAGTGACCCTGGGGTCAAGCGGGCGGGGCAAAATATGATCGATGCTCGCGGAGGGATGGTCACTACGATGGGAAGTGGAACTTTGTTGGATCTGGATGGAATTTCTCCCACCGTTCTTTTTCAAGATTTTGATCATCCTACCGATTTGGTGGCGAGCACGATGGGCTCTGTAACTCCAGTCGCGAAGGAGTATCTGATCGCAAGTGGGGACAGCGGGGGCGGTCTGTTTATCGATGTGGGGGGAGCGACCAAGCTTGTTGGGGTGAATTCGTTTTTAGCGTCGTTGCCCTACCCGTTGGACACTACGGGAGCCAATGCGGATTACGGGGATTTAGCGGGTGTGGTGTCTGTCCAGAGTTTCGAGAATTGGATTTTTACGGTGACCGGAGTGCCTGAGCCCTCTGTTGTTTCCCTTCTCTTGCTCGGTCTTGGTGGCTTGGTGCTGATGCGAAGAAGGGGAGAATGATTTTGGTTTTATGCTCGAGAGAGGTTGAGCGACCAACCGTTTCACCAAGGTAACGCGGCCTAATGGGAGTTTGCCTTTAGAGAGGCGATTGCCGCCATGATTTGGTCGGCGAATTTTTGAAAGTCATCCCTGTTCTTGGGGTCGCCTTGAAAGCGCATGGGTTGGCCATACACGACCTGAATGGGGCGAAAGGGGTGCCAATTTCCATTTCGTGGCATGGCCTCGTGGCTACCGATAATGTGGACAGGAACCACGGGGACATTCGCCCGGGCAGCGATCATACCAATTCCAGGCTCCGCTTTTCCAAGAGTGCCATCGAAGGTGCGTTGGCCTTCAGGGAAAAGAACGAGAGTCCCGTTTCTTTTTAGAACTTCAAAAATATTTTTGAGTGAGGATGGGCCAGGGGAGTTCTGATTGACAGGAATCGACCCGATCGAAGGCAGCAGCCAAGAGCAGATCGGGGGGGTGAATAGAGTGTGGCGTGCCAAGTAGTAGGTGACGCGAAAGAGGCCGCATCCTGCGGCGGGTGGATCCAGATAGCTCGCGTGATTGGGGGCGAGGATGAGTGGGCCTGGGGGTAGGGAGCTGGCCCCATAGGTTCGGAAGGAGTGAAAGATCTTAAAAAAGGTAAGACAGACCAGGCGGATGAAGTGAAACCAAACAGGGCAAACCTTCATGGAACAGTAGGGCCAGGTTTTTGACGGGAGCGAACCTCTTGAACGATCTGGTCAGCGAGGGACCGAGCATCGTTTTTTCCGCTGTCCAACAAAGTGGCATCTGCAGCGCGGAGAAGAGGCGCGGCAGAGCGGGAGGAGTCGATCTTGTCCCGGGCGGCGAGGTTGTCTTTTTCTCCCTGTTTGCGACGGCGTTCTGCCCGAACGGTTGGACACGCATCGATAAAATATTTGAATGGGCTATCGGAGCAGACGACCGTGCCAATATCGCGTCCCTCCATCACAAGTGGGGCAGAGAGGCGGAGCTTGCGTTGAAGATTCACGAGGTGCTCGCGAAGTTCGGGAAGAGTGGAGACGATGGAGACAGCGGCGTTGACCTCAGGAAGACGGGTGTGCGGACCCAGATCACGGTTGGCTTCACGCAAAGTGATTTCCCTGTTTTGGATCTCCGCATGAAAATCGACCTTCTCGAGAAGCTGTTTCATGCGGGGGCGGGAGGCGGGATCGTGGCCCGCTTCGAGGGTTAGAAAAGTGAAGGCGCGGTACATGGCGCCCGTATCGATGTACGTATAGCCGAGATCGTGGGCTACGAGTCGGGCTACGGTGCTTTTGCCAGATGCGGCAGGCCCATCAATGCAGATGACAGGATGAAGCATAACTTAGCGTCCTAGTTCTTGGATCAGAGCAACCTGCTTTGCGAAGCCTGGGTAGCTGGTTTCGATACAAGCCGTGTCTTTGACAAGGGTTCGGCCCTTTGCAAAGAAACCCAAAATGGCGGCGGACATTGCGATTCGATGGTCTCCATGGCTTTCCACTTCGGCTCCGACAATTCGGCAACCGCCTTCAATCAAAAGGCCGTCGGGCTTTTCTTCCACGGGGACGCCGAAAAGGCGAAGATTTTTCGTGATGACGGCCAGTCGGTCGCTCTCCTTGTGTCGGAGTTCGCTCGCATCCTTAATTTCTGTTGTGCCCTCTGCTAACGCAGCGGCCACGGCGAGAATTGGGATTTCATCAATCAGGTTGGGAATTTCTTTCCCGGAGACTTGCGTAGCTTTGAGGCGGCCTCCTCCCGTGACTGTGATTGTGCCGAGTGGTTCGGGTGTGGGTTGCTCGACCTTCTCCATGATTCCTGCGCCCATGCGGAGAAGAGCGGAAATAAGAGCGGTGCGGGTGGGGTTTAGTCCGACTTTGCGAAGAGTGAGCTTTGCTCCGGGTAAGCCTGCTGCGAGGACCATCCAGAACGCGGCAGAGGAGAAGTCGCCCGGGACATCTAACTCCGTGGCCTCGAGGCGTTGCGGGCCGTGAAGGATAATAGACTTCTTCTCCGTGCGAAAACTGGCGCCAAATGCGGGGAGAAGTCGCTCCGTATGGTCGCGGGACAGAGTGGGCTCAGTAAAAGAGCTTTTTCCCGAGGCGTGAAGGGCTGCGAGGAGGAAGCATGATTTGACCTGGGCGCTGGCCACGGAGCTGGAGAAATCGATGGCTTTAAGTTGTTTTCCGTGAATGGTCAGAGGAGGACGGTCTCCTGAGCCCTCGCAAATAAGTTCGGCCCCGAATTTGCGCAGGGGATCGGCAATTCTGGCCATGGGGCGGCGGGAGAGGGAGTCATCACCAAAGAGGCGGGTCGTGAAGGGGTAGCCTGCGACAATTCCTGAGAGAAGTCGGATCGTGGTTCCACTGTTTCCGCAATCAATGGGTTCGGCTGGAGCGAGAAGTTTTCCTCCCCTGCCTTCAATCAGGACTTCGTCTGGTGCGACACGATCGATACGGCAACCCAGCGCTTGCATGGCGTGGAGAGTCGAGAGGCAGTCTTCTCCAGGAAGAAAACCGCGAAGCCGGGTCGTGCCCGTCGCAATGCCTCCCAGGAGAATGCCCCGATGGGAGATGCTTTTGTCTCCTGGGACGGAAAACTCTGCATCGAGTTTACGTAGGTGGCGAATTTCGATCTGCTTCATGAGTGGGAGAGGGAGCGGCGAATTTGAGCTGCTTCCTGAAGAATATTTTTGAGTGAGGCGGCATCTTTCTGCTCGATGGCATGAGCGAGGCGGGTGATAGAGCCTTGAAACTCTTTGAGGGTCGTGAGGACATCCGCGCGATTTTCGAGCAGAATTTCTGACCAGAGTTCGGCTGGGCCTGCAGCGATTCGGGTGGTATCTCGGTAGCCAGAGCCGGCCAAGGGAAGAGCGCGCGTACCTGCGGTGAGGACGAGAGCTGTCGCAACGCAGTGGGGGAGGTGACTGATTTGTGCGACTTGGGTGTCGTGTTCTGTGGGGGACATGGTCAGGACGCGAGCGCCTAAGGATTTCCAGAAAGAGGTGGCGTCCTGAAGAGTATCGGAAGATGTAGTGGGAGTGGGGGTGAGTATGACGGGGGCATTTTGAAAGAGGTCATGCCGTGCGGCAGCAAAGCCAGAGATTTCAGATCCTGCCATGGGGTGGGATCCGATCCAACGGGCCTTTTTTTGGAAGAGTGGGGCCAGGGATTTTTCAACGGATCCTTTGATGCTGGAGACATCGGTCACGAGAGTTGTGGGAGCAAGGTGGGGCAGGATGTTTTGAGCGAGAGGGACAAGGGCGGAGGGTGGAGCGGCCAAGATGACGAGGTCGGAGCCAGCGATGAGGGAGGATTCGGTCCCGATCTCTGCTTTAGGCAAAGCGGAGCGAAGAGCGGGGATGGATTCTGAGCGGCGGGTCCACAAGATGATTTTTGCTTTTGGAAAAGCGCGGGTGGCGGCCAAGGCGACAGAACCGCCGATGAGACCGGGGGCGAGAATGGCGATTCGGGAGAGGGTCATTTTTTCTGGCCAAGAATTTCGGGTAGAACTTTTTCGAGGCGTTCCATCTGTTCGGGGGTACCGATCGAGATGCGAATCCATGTGGGCAGGCGGTAGCTGCGGAGAGGACGGACGATGATGCCTTTCTTTTGTAAGGCGAGAAAGACGGCGTCTCCATCGCCGACTTCGACCATGACAAAGTTTGCGGTGCCTGGAATAAAGCGAAGGTTGAGTTTCTTAAGAAAGGAGTGGAGGCGATCTCGGCCTACATCAGTCATGGAGACAGTTTTTTTCACGTGATCCGTGTCGGCGAGGCCTGCGAGTGCGGCGACTTGGGCGGGAGCGGAGGTGTTGAAGGGTTGGCGGGATTTTTGAAGAACGGCAGCGATGTCGGGGCGGGCGAGACCATAGCCGATACGAAGGGCGGCCAGGCCTTGGACTTTGGAGAAGGTGCGAAGAACGACGATGGGGCGACCTTCCTTTACCCACTGGACGGAGGGGGGAGGTTCAGGGATGAATTCGTAGTAGGCTTCGTCGAGGACGAGAAGGGGGCCGGCAGGAAAATTTTCTACGAAGGCGGTGAGTTCGGCATTCGAAATACGGGTGCCGGTGGGGTTATTGGGGGAGGCGATGAATACGAGGCGGACATCGGGGGTGAGACGTGCCGAGAAGCCTGCGAGGTCGTGATGGAAATTACGATCGGGAACCTCCTCGAAAGGAACACCGAAGAGGCGAGCCATAAGTCCGTAAACGGCGAAGGCGTAGGCGGAGGCGAGGACTTTGCCCTGTCCGGGCAGGGTGTAGGCGTGGTAGCAGAATTCGATAATTTCGTTTGAGCCGCATCCGAGGACGACGTGGTCGGGGGTAAGGCCGTGGAGTTTCGCGATGGCTTGCCGTAGATCGACGCCGGCTCCGTCGGGGTAGAGGTGAGTAAGGTCGAGCGATTCGCGAATGGCTTGAAGGGCGCGGGGGGAGGGGCCGAGCGGGTTTTCGTTGGAAGCGAGTTTGGCGATTTGGGATGTTTGGAGGCCATGTTCGCGGGCGACATCGGTGATGGGCCGACCAGGCTCGTAAGGGTGGAGGTCGGCAACGTGGGGGTTGGGTTGGGGGCTCATGGTTTTTGGGGGACGGATTGGGTTTGGCGGGAGCGGAAAAGATGGAGGGCGCGACGGATTTTGGGGTGGGTGGGGGCGAGGCAGGCGGCAGCGAAGAGGGCGGCATTGATTTGCCCTGCTTTTCCGGTGGCGAAGAAGGGGCCTGGGGCGGAGGCAGCAAGTTTACGCAGAAGAGAGAGATTACGGGCGGGGGAGGCGGAACTGGGGACAAGGAGTGGCGGGACTGGCGGGTGAGATTGTCCCACTTTCCCGGGAAAGTGGGAGGACTGGGAGGAGGGGTAGGGGGTGATGGACAAGGGAGAAGGGGAAGATGAGGAGGATATAGATAGCCCGAGCTTGCGGAGGGTTTGCGCGGTTTCCTTAAGCAGGCGAGGCTGAGTGACGCGAATGGAGGTGGCAAGCATCAGGCAATACTAGCCTGTGTTTTGGGTAATTCTCAACTGGAAGCGCTTTGATACCGACGTAGGCCGAGTTGAAAGAAAAGGGAGGCAAAGATAGCGGCGGTCAGGCAGGTGAGGAGAAACAGAAGAAGGGATGCAGGCTCAAAGCCGCGCAAGAGGGTGGAGGCAGGAATATTGGCAACCAGAAGAAGAGGAAGGGCGAAGGTGAATAGAATACGAAACCAGCCGGTGGCGGCCTCACGTGGAAGTCGTGCGACCTGAAAGATGCTGTAGTAGCCAAGCAGAACCGATTCGGCCTGAACGATCCAAAAGGTGAGAGATACAAGGGAGAGAAGCAGGGCGTAGTGGGTCAGAAGCCCGGCAAGGATGAGGACGACGTAGAGAAGGAGGGTGCTCAGGGAGGGAGTGATGTGGAGATCGTGAAGAGCGAGGGCAACGACAACCGCGGCAATCAGGGCGTTTGCCAAAGGGCCAATTTCAAGGTGCGACGTGCTAATAAGAAATTGGGGAGGGGCAGGTTTGAGGAGAATAAAGTCCAGTTTTCCATCTCGAACCGATTCGGGAAGTTTCACCAGGCCGGGCATCAAGAAAGCGGTGAAGATTTGTTGGATAAGTTGATTGGTCGCAACAAGGACGATCATTTGGGGGCGGCTCCAACCCGCGATGGAGTCGACGTGCTGGTAAACGACATCGACAAAAGCGAGTTGAAGAACGAACCAGGCCAGTTCCACGATCACCCAGATAAAAAAATTTGCCCGAAAGGCGAGTTCGCGAGTTGTGGCATACCGAAGTTGGATCAGCCAAAGGCGGAAAAGATGAAAGAGGGGTCTCATCTTATCCACCTGCGGCTGTGTATTTTCTAAGGCCTGCTTTCCACATGCCTTGAGCTACGAGAATGAAAAAAAGAGCCCAGCCAAACTGCATCGCCATTCCGGTCAGCCAAGCGGAGGGAGACAGAGTTCCGCACAGGGCCGCAGTGGGAAACCAGTACTCGTAGGCGAAGGGAAGCCACTGGGCGAAACGGAAAAGAGCGGGAGGAAGAAGATCCAATGGGAATACGTGGCCGCCTGCTAAAAATTCGAGAGAGTAGACGAGAAAGATCAGGGCGCTGATATCCAGAAGCCAGAAGGAGGTCAGGGAGAGGCAGAGCGTTAGGCTGAATTGAAGAAGAGCAGAGCCGAGAATTGCGGGAATTCCCCGTGCCAAATCAATCGAGCCGAGCTCAAGGGGGACGCCACGAGAAAGGAGAAAAAAGCAAAGTAGAACGGGGATCGCGGCAGCGACGAGGTAGGCGCACCTTCCTGATAGGAAGAGAGCGGCCCGATACAGTCCGTAAGGCAGAGGACGTAGAAGAATTGAGTTGAGAGTACCCTCCCGTATTTCGCGTGAGATTTGAAAGTCGTCATCCGCAGGGGAGCTGACCGATTCCACGATGAGCAGAACAGCGTAGTAGGTCAGCAGGCTGGCCAGGGTGTAGGATCCGACGGTGGATTTGCCCTCAAACACGGCACCCCAAAAGACCCAAGAGACGAGAAGAGGCATAGCACTGAAGAGAGCGCGCAGAAGGTAGTTCCAGCGGTATGCGAGTTGACGCTGAAGGCCAATCGAGAAGACGGTCGGAAGTGCGGAGAGGGAGGCGATCACGAGCGACGACGAAGATGAGCAGGCAGAATGCCGAGCTCGGTCCGATATTTCGCGATGGTGCGACGGGCAATGGGGATTCCGCGTTCTCGCAACATTTCTTCCAGGGCGGCGTCCGAGTAGGGCTTGCGGGGCGTTTCTCTTCCAACAATTTTCGCCAAAATCTGTTTTGCCTGAGTATTGGCCACGGCGGCACCTGTGGAAGTTTCTCCACCAAGGGCAGCGGCAAAAAAGAAGCGTAATGGAACAACCCCATGGGGGGTGCGGACATATTTATTTGCAACCGCACGGCCGATGGTGGTTTCGTGCACGCCAACTTTTTGGGCGACTTCACTCATTGTGAGAGGGTGAAGAGCGGAGGGGCCTTGTGAAAAGTAGTCGGCTTGGCGATGAGCGATGACCTCCAGAAGTTTCTGAATTGTTTCTTGCCGGCGTTCTAGGGATTGAAGAAGAAAACGAGCGGAGCGAATCCGCTCTTTTAGGTAGGAGCGAGTTTGTTCGTCGGACGAGCTGTCGCCCAGAATATCTTTGTAGGTATCGCTGATGCGGAGTCGTGGAAGAAGATCGCCTTCGATTTGTGGCACCCATCGATCCCCGTCTTTCACAAAGGTAGCTTCGGGTCGAACCACGAGGTCAGGTCGGTCGGGTGCAAAGGCGGAGCCTGGACGAGGCGAGAGTCGGGCGATGGTCTCGGCAGCGGCTTGAACGGATTCGAGAGGAGCGGATGTGGCATTGGCGATTTCTGCAAACTTACGTTTTCCGAGAAGGTCAAAATGATCTCGTAGGATGCGGGCTCCTAAGGAGTCTTCCAGGCCGTGAGATTGGAGTTGGAGAAGAAGAGCTTCGGGAAGAGTGCGTGCGGCGATGCCTGGAGGGTGAAACGACTGGACAAGGGCGAGGGCATGTTCGACCTGAGGAAGAGAGGTGTGGGTTGCAGTGGCAATTTCTGAGAGGTTGGCTTGAAGGAAACCGTCTTCGTCCAGGTTTCCGATAATTTCGGTGGCGGCGGTGTGTGTTGCGGGGTCGGTCTGGGTGAGGGTGAGTTGTGAGGTAAGGTGGTCGGTCAAGGATTCGGGCAAGACTTTGGATTCGAGGAGGGCTTGGCGGGGATCGAGCTTGGGCCGATCGGCTCTGCTGGAAGAGATGGGCCAATCTGAGTCGCGAATGTCGACGGAAGAGTCGTCCTCTTCTTCGGCAGATGGATCTGAGGCTTCGGTTGGACGAAGTTCCTCTTCAAGAACGGGATTTGTCTGAAGCTCCGTTTGAAGAAGATTTTGCAGTTCGAGAGCAGGGGTTTGAAGAAGTTGCAGAGACTGCTGGATCTGGGGAGAGATCGAGACCGTCTGGCGGAGGCTAGGCTGAAGGGACAGAGACATGATTGGATTTTTAGATTGGGCTTTCTCTGGAAAAAGGCAAAAGGTGATATGGGCAAAGTGATTTTGACCGTTCTAGGAAGCGGGAGTCGGGGTAATTCTCTTCATTTGGAGCACGGGGGGCAGGCCCTGTTGGTTGATGCGGGGCTGAGTGCAAAGCAGTTGGAAGCAAGAATGGCTGAGGCAGGGGCGCATCAGGCAGAGCTGTTAGGGATTATCCTGACACATGAGCACGGGGATCATACAGCGGGGCTAAAAACATTTGTTAAAAAGAGGAAGTGTCCGATTTTCGCATCCCATGGAACGAAAGATGTATTGGAGGCGGAGGTGGCTACGGCCGATTGGCGCGGTTTTGAAGCGGGCCAGCATCTGGAGGTTGGGTGTTTCTCGATTGAGACTTTTCCTGTGCCACACGATGCGGCAGAGCCGATTGGAATGAGGGTGACAGTAGGAAAAACGAAGGTGGGATTGATTTCCGATTTGGGGTTCGTGACGCGGTTGGTTGTCGAAAGATTGAAGGGGTGCACGGCACTGGTGCTGGAGGCCAACTATGATGAAGCGATGTTGCGTACGGAAGAAAAGAGGCCGTGGTCGGTAAAGCAGAGAATTTCTGCCCGGCATGGGCACTTATCGAATGGGGCGGCGGCCAAACTTGTAGAGGAGGTGGCGGGCCCAGAATTAAGGGATCTTCTGTTGGGTCATATTAGTGAGGATTGCAACCGGCCGGAAATTGCGCGACGAGCCATCGAGGGGGCTCTGGAAAAAGCGGGAAGGAAGGGAGTGCGAGTTCACGAAACCTGTGCGGGTCGCGTGGGTCAAAGGATAGAAATTGAGGCATAGGGGGTTGGGGAAAAGGATTGCGCAGGAGAGGTGGGGAGGAGATAATTTCAGTTAATCGCGGGCGTAACTCAGTTGGTAGAGTGCAACCTTGCCAAGGTTGATGTCGAGGGTTCGAATCCCTTCGCCCGCTCAAGAAAAAAATTTTCATGAACTTTCTTTGGGGAAATTCGGTCGCCTTATCCTGGATGTGGGGGTTGGGGCTATTTTTCAGCGTTCAATTTTCCCTTCAGTATGGACTGTTTGGATTGCTGACCTTTGCAATTCCGAATGCCTTGGGATTGATGATTTTTGGCGGGCTTACGCAGTTGATTGCTCGGCGTGCTGGTAACGGTCCTGATGCGCTAGGAACATTTTTTGCAAACTGGTCCAGACCTTACCGACTTATCTTTTTCCTTTATCAGATTTTGGCGATCACTCTGACAGTTTTCGCGCTCGTACGTTACGCCTGGCAACCCCTAGGGCTGGAACCTGCAGGCCTTTACCTTTTACTGACGGTATTGGTGATTTTGGCCGCTGCGACTTTATTTGGAGAGGAATTCGATATTCGCAGGATCAAGTACAGTCATGCGGTACTGGGTTTGATTGCGTTTGGGGCGATGCTGATTCTTTTCTATCAACTTCCTGCCTTGGGAAGTGGGCAGCCGATTGCGACGGGAAGCAATCCCTTCTTTGGTTTTAATTTCTGGGGATACGCGATTCCGATCTGTGTTGGATTGACGCTGGGGCCTTGGCTGGATCTTCAGCAGTGGCAACGAGTCATTCAGATTCAGCGAGAAGGAAAGTCTCCTGCCGTAAGTTATCTTTTGGGTGGTGCCCTTTTCTTTCTTCTGCTTTTGGCGCACGGAGGTTTAGCCCTATGGGTCGCAGGGCAAACGGGGGGCACTCTGATGCGGGAAGGTATCGACGGATTGGGGTATGGGGAGGATGGGGTAACCCGCTTTTTGTGGGCGGCGGCGGCTGCTCATCCTTGGGCGTTTGGTTCCTATGTGGTGATTTTGTGCGTCATGATTTTGACGACCTTGGACAGCGGTTATATCGCACTGCGCTGGTATTTGAGTAAATCGGGTGGAGCCGGCAGGGCTTTTCCATTGACCCTACTGCCCGAAGCAATTTTGGGTTCGCCACTGCCTGCTCTGATCTTGTCAGGTCTCTTCACGATTGTGGCTGTGGTGCTGAAGTTGGAACTGGAGTACTTCATGATTTTCTACGCCACATTCTTTGTGGGTTATGCGGGATTGGCTTTGTTGAGAGCGTTTCATACGGGGCAAGGCAATGCGTTGCCTCAGGTAAAGATGTTTTGTGTGGGAAGCGTGGCAGTCGTGATCTTCGCCTACGGGTATTTTTTGGCGAATCCATTGGGAATGATATTGGGGTCTATTGTTCCTGTGGGCTATGTGGTTTGGCTTTTGCTGAAGCCCGGGTCGGCCCACGAGTTTGTGGGTGGGGTGGAAGAGTTGGAGGATTCGGCTGGGGGTCCTGGGGCCAAGTTTATCATGGATGAGAAAATTGAGCCCGGGAGAGTCGTGCCCTTTCCGAAAGGACAGGGTGGTGAACCGACGGATCTCTTCGGCCACTTTGAGGGAAAATGGTTTGTTCACACTTTTGTAGCGACCTATGCGGACACGAACTCAGTCGGGAATGTTTACTTTGGGATGTATGCGATGTGGGTAGGAAAGACGCGCGAACTTTTCTTCAATCACTGCTTGCCGAAATTTAATTTAAAAACCACCCCGTACTATATTTTGACGCGTTCCTTTGAGCATAAGTTCACTAGGGAAACGCGAGAGTTCGAGCGGGTGAGCGTGAAAATCAAAGTGGGTGAATACAATCGCAAGTTTGTCACCCTCGAGCATCAGATTTTTGATTCCGCCGGAAATCAGCTGGGCAAAGGCAAGCAGCAGCTCATTTTCGTGTCCTCGGGAGACTACAAGTTACTGGATATTCCTGATGAGGTGTACGAGGCGTTTGTCGCCTACGCTTAATCCAATTCGTTTACTTTAAAAGTTCTTGGGCGCGGGCAAGTGCGGTCGTGCGGTCGGTAAATTTTCCTTCCAGTTGCTCGTCCATCAGTTGATGGAGGAGTTTGCCCATTGAAGGACCTGGTTTAGCTCCGAGTTGCTGTAGGTCGTGGCCTGTGACGAGAGGTTTTGGTTTAATTTCTTCCTGAGAAAACTCGCTCAACTTTGCCGTGAGGAATGAGTGAATATCGAGCTGGCCATGGCAAGAGGAGCAATCAATCCGGTGTAGCTCCAGCTCTTCGACAAACGTGGGGCGTGCGAGAAGGCGTTTGAGAGTGCTGACACGCATGTTCGGAGCGTCTTTAAAGGCCATATGGTTGGCGATACACGCAGTGATGGCAGAGACTTCATCATTGGAGTAGCGAAGGCGACGCAAGATTTCCTCGGCCATGCGGGCTCCGACTCCTTCGTGTCCAAAGAAGCGAATTCTGCCGCTGGGCTCTGTTTTTGAGGTTCGGGGTTTTCCGATGTCGTGAAGGAGAGCGGACAGAGCCAGTACGGGAGAGGGTTTTTTCAAGTGAGTCAGAAGTAATCGGGTGTGGACCCAGACGTCGCCCTCGGGGTGATGTTCAGGGGACTGCTCACAACCGCGCATCTCCAAGAGTTCGGGAATCCAGACAGCGATCAGTCCGGATTCGTGCAGCAGGTCGAAACCCCGAGCGGGATCGGGGCTGGTGAGGATCTTGGTTAATTCGTCCCGGACACGCTCGGGCGAGATGACTTTGGATGAGGGTGCGAGTTGGATCAGGGCCTTCCAAGTTTCAGGTTCGATTTGGAATCCAAGTTGGACGGCGAAACGGATGGCGCGGAAAAGTCGAAGGCGATCCTCCGTAAAACGGGCGACCGGGTCGCCGATGGCGCGGATGAGTTTTGCGGAGAGATCGGCTTGTCCCTTGACGTAGTCGAGAAGCTGATCTTTGAGGGGATCAAAGAACATTCCGTTGACGGTGAAGTCGCGACGTTTTGCGTCCTCTTCGGCGGTGGTGAATGTGATGGAGGAGGGTCGGCGTCCATCGTGGTAGGGGCCGTCGACCCGGAAGGTGGCGATTTCGAAAACATGTTCATCCAGGCGAAGTCGAATGACACCGAAGGCTTTTCCTTGGGGATCAGAAGCTTTAGGGAAGAGAGATTGGACTTGGTCGGGCGTGGCCGAGGTGGCGATATCGACGTCCGGGTAGGGACGTTGAAGGAGAGCATCGCGAACGCACCCGCCTGCATAGACGGCCACGTGGCCAGCTTGAACAAGCTGTTGCACAATCTTTTCTGCCGCAGGGTGACGAATCATTTTTCTGGGTCCGGGGAACGGAGAGTAAGATAGGCGAGGCCACCCCACAGGCTCCAGAAGAGTCCGAGCCCGTAGATGAGAACGGAGTATGCAATTGCAGATTCAGGGTCGGCCCCCAGACCCAAATGGAGAAAGAGAAAGACCATGACTCCTTCCCGGACGCCGTGGCCACTGACACTGATGGGAAGTGCGGAGGCGCTGAAGATCAGGACGAGAATAAGACCGGCGAGAGAGTAGTTGATGGGAAGATCGAGGGCGCGGGCGAGGAGAGTTGCTCCTGCAAAGCTGAGGAGGTGAACGCCGATCGAGACGAGGATGAGCGCGACGGTGGTCGAACCTCCATGCATCGTATCGCGAAGACCATGGAGAAGGTCGATTAGCACAGCCCGACCTGGGAGTTTTTGAGGAAGGGGGATATTGGGAAGAAAAGTAGGAAGAAGAAATCCAAGGACGAGAAGGAAGGCCCCGAGAGGACCAAGCCAAGGAAGGGCGGAGGCGAGGGGAGCAAAGGTGGGATCAGCCTGAAGGCGGGCGGTTGCCCCGGGGAGAAAGAGAAGGGCGAGACCGAAAAGCGCAGCAACGCCAAAGACGCGATCCAGAAGGATCGAGAGGGTGGCACGGGTTTTTTTGTGAGGAAACCAGCGAAGAAGGTAGAAGAGACGTACGGCATCGCCTCCTGTGGATCCGATGAGAAAGAGATTAAAAAAAAAGCCCACAAAGGTGAGATGAAGAGTGCGAAAATAGGAGAGATGGATGTTTTGGAGGCGCAGAAGGAAATAGAAGCGGGTTCCGCAAAGACAAATCGAGCCCAGCGTTACAAAAAGTGCGGCGGTGAGCCAAACTGGATGGGCGGAGGCGAATCGGTGGGCGAGGTTAGGCCAGTTGACCTTGGTGGCGAGGAAGCCGAGTACGGCAGCTGTGATGCCGATACGGATCCAAGGGGCGAGCCGGCTTAGGAGCGTGGGGGCTGGTTTTGATTCCACCATAGAAGGCTGGCACGAACTTCGTCCGCGGACACACCAGGAGATAGCTCGAGCGAGAAGTGCGTGTTGGAGGGAATAAGGGGGAGGAGTTGGGCAAAGGGAATCGACCCTTGGCCGAGGGGGAGATGGTCTCCTTGCTCGGGGGAGAAGTCGTGCAGGTGAACACCGATGAGGCGAGGGGCAAGGCGGCGCAGATGTTGGGCGTGGTCGATCAGGCCAAGTGATTCTTTGGCTGCGGCGTGGCCGAAGTCGTGCCAGTAGCCGAAGGTGGGAGCGGGAAGCCGGGAGAGGAGCATATCCCAGGAGTCGTCGGGGGGAATTTCCCGGGGATTTTCGCGGCACTCCAGACCCAGTTGGAGGCCGAGAGCCTTGGCCCGTTCCCCTAGACGAAGAAGGATCTCTTCCACGCGGGGCCAACTTTCGTGAAAGGCTTTTTCCCACGATTGGATCGCGGCGATTTTTTGGCGCACGTAATTACGGGAGCCCATTTCGCCCGCGGCGGCGAGGGATTCGAGCGAGTCGGCCCGGTGGTGGGGCCCCGCAGAGCCGAGATGAAGAACAACGAAGCGAGCTCCAACGCTAGCAGCGGCTTCGAGAGTGGAGAGGGAGTGGCGTTCGGCCAGGCGGCGGGTGGCAGGGCGTGGATCGGAAAATTCGTAGGCATTGGGGTGGGGGCGTAGCAGTTCGACGGGCACGGGACAAAAATTGTGAAGAACATCGATCTTGGGTGCGGTAGGGGATTTATATTCGGCAAGGATTCCTGGCCAGAGATTGAAGCGTGTATTATGGCTGAGCTCGACGCGGTCAAAACCGAGAGACTTGGCTTGCTGCAGAAGAGAAGCGCCGTCGGTCGTGCGGTCAGCATGCCAGCATGTGGAGAGGGCGAGGGAGGGGGGAAGCATAGGGTTTGAGTTTCGCTAAAAATAGGTGGGGGGCGAAGGGAATTTTCAGGCAGGGAGGGGGGTTGAAGATTGGGAAGGAAGCAGGCAAAATCCTAGCATGCTGGCCAAACGAATTTCCTATCGAGGCAAAGTGCAAGGGGTAGGTTTCCGTTATGGAGTCCGGCAAATTGCGGAGGGTTTTGCGGTTTCGGGTCATGCAAGCAACCAGGCCGATGGCACTGTGGAGGTTTTTCTCCAGGGGGATCGAGAAGAGGTAGAGGCCATGGAAAAGGAGATAGGAGAGAGTCATCTGGCCGGATTTATTCGTGAGGCGAAGGGGTGTGAGGTAGAGGTGGTATCCGGAGTGAAGGGATTTCAAATCCAGTGAGTGCGGCGGTGCAGACGGTGGGATTGCGTAAGGAGTTTTCGATGGGGTGGTTTCGGGGGCGGGTGCTGGCTCTTGAGGGATTGGACATGGAGGTGCACCGGGGCGAGGTATTCGGGCTTCTGGGTCCGAATGGGAGTGGAAAGAGCACTGCCATGAAGATGATTTTAGGGTTGTTGCGACCGACGCGGGGTCGAGCGGAGGTGTGTGGATATCGTGCGGGAACGATTGCGGCGCGGAGGCAGATCGGGTTTCTGCCTGAAAATCCTTACTTTCCCAATTTTTTGAGTGGGGCGGAGTTGGTGCGGTATTACGGAAGATTGAGCGGAATGGGGGGGCGACTATTGGAGAAGAGAATTCAGGAGTTGTTGGAGATGGTGCGGCTCGGTGGGGAGGCGGGAAAACGGCCTTTGCGAACCTATTCGAAGGGAATGTTGCAGAGGGCGGGCTTGGCGGGGGCGATGGTGGGAGATCCTGAAATCCTGATGTTAGATGAACCCACGGCGGGTGTGGATCCCGCAGGGTCGCGCGAGATACGGGATCTGATTTTGGAATTACGGCAACGGGGAAAGACGGTGATTTTCTCGAGTCATCTTCTTGAGCAGGTGGAGGACGTGGCGGATCGGGTGATTATTTTGCATCGGGGCCAAAAATTAAGGGAGGGAAGGTTGGATGATTTGCTGACGCGGAAGAAGGAGTGGGAGGTGAATGTGCAGGGATTGAAAGAGGAGGATCGCAAGGAGCTGCGTGGGTGGCTGGAGAAGCGGGGCGTTCAGGTGGTTCGCGAAGGTGCGCCACGGGAGCGGCTGGAGGATTATTTCCTGCGGAGTTTGCCAGAGGAGAAGCAGCGATGATGGGGTCGTTGCGGCGGATTGGGGCGGTGGCTGGAAATACGTTTTTGGAGGCAGTTCGTCAGAAGGTATTTGCGGTCTTGCTGGTTTTTGGTCTGGTCCTGATTTACGGGGCAAACTACTTCACCGAGTTCTCTTTTCAGGAGCAGTTTAAGTTTCTGAAAGATCTGGGATACGCCGCGATAAGTTTGACAGGACTTCTGGTGGGTTTGTTGGGGGCGACTCAGTTAATTCCTGGGGAGATTGAGCGGAGGACGATTTTGACGGCTTTGTGTCGGCCCTTGCGGCGGTGGGAGTTTATTGTGGGAAAATATCTGGGGCTTTCGATTTTACTGGCCGTGATGATTGGTGTGATGGCGGTTGCGGTCGCAGGGGTATTAGGGTGGAAGGAGGCGCAGCTCATTGCTCGCGAGGGATCGGATCCTGCGGTGGCAGCTCTGATTCGGGCAGAGGCGAGAGATCCGCGCTTGATTCAGGCTGTGGTTTTGCTGGAGGTGAAGTTGGCGGTGGTGGCAGCGATTGCGGTTTTTTTCAGCACGGTAGCCACATCCACGACCTTTGTGATGGCGATGACTTTAATGGTGTATCTGATTGGTCATCTCCAATCGGTTGCACGGGAGCAGTGGCTGGAATCCGGGGAGGTGGCGAGTTGGGCGGCTAAGTTTTTTTTGGCGGGAGTGGCGTTTCTGGTTCCTGATTTCAACCTCTACAACTTGATTGATGAAATTGTGGCTGGAAATGCGGTCTCGTGGCGTTCGACTTTAGAGGTCGTGGGATATTCGGGTGTTTATATTTCTGTTTTGTTGACTGCGGCGTCGGTTGTTTTTGAAGGGCGGGATATTTGAAATCATGGGTTGCCGGCGGGTTGGCTTGTGGAATTCTTCTGCTTTGGGGTGGAGTCAAGATCACGTGGGAAAAAGCGATGACGCAGTCTCAAAGAAAGGCGACTTATGGGTTTACTGGGCCCACGGCGGTAGCGATTCGGGAGAAGCTGGGGCAGGGGCTAGCTTTGGCGGCGTTGGGGGGATTTCGTGGTTTGGCGGCGAATGCGCTGATGCTTCAGGCTCATGGGGCTTGGGAAGAGCAGCAGTGGGTGAGGGTGAGGAGTTCCTTGGAGTTGGCGACTCTTCTTCAGCCGAGGGTGGCTGTTTTTTGGGATACTGCCTCTTGGCATTTGGCTTGGAATGCGGCTGTCGCGGCCGAACGGTATAGTGGGGAGCCAAGTGAAACGCGTCGACGACTTGAGGCACGGCGTTGGGTGGAAGCAGGACGGAGTCTTTTGGAGAGGGGAACCAAGGCGGTTCCTGAGCGGGCGCTGCTTTTTCAGCGTTTAGGAGATTTGTACTGGCAGAGGCTGGAGGATTATCAGGCAGCTGCGGACTGTTATCGCCAGGCTATTGCAAAAGGGGATGCGCCTCCTTATCTCGAACGCTTTGTTGGATATGCTTTGGATAAGGCGGGCGATAAGCGTGGAGCTCTGGCTTATTTTCGCGAGTTACGGGCTCAGATGGGTACGCCCCCAAACCCCGAGAGAAGGCCGGAGGTGGTTGACCGTGAAATTCTTAAATTAGAAAAAGAGTTGGCGGGACAAGCCTCCCCAAAGAAAAAATGAAATACGGGATTTTTGGGGATGTGCACGGGAATTTGGAGGCTTTGGGAGCTGTTTTGGCCGATATGGAGGACCAGCAGGTTTCGCATCCACTTTGCATTGGAGATTTGGTGGGTTACAACGCCAACCCAAGCGAGTGTGTGGAGGTTGTGAGGGCTCTAGGTTGTCCTGTCGTAAGGGGAAATCATGACGAGTTGGTTACGCATAAGAAAAATCCGGAAGCCTTTTCGCGGGACGCTCAGGCGGCGCTAAGTTTTGCGAGAAATCAATTAAGCCCGTCTCAATTGAACTATTTGCGGCGTCTGCCCCTCACCTATGTGGACGAGGCGTTCACTCTTGCGCATGCCACACTGGATGGCCCTGAAAATTGGGCCTACATCTCGACCCAACTCGAGGCTCAAACCAGTTTTTTTTACCAAAAAACGCACCTCTGTTTTATCGGGCACACACATCGTCCTGCCGCTTTCTTAAAAGAGAGGGAGGTGCGGCCCATTGAGTTTCGGAAAGTGGATGTTCATCCGGAACGGCTTAAAACGGCTAGGAAATTTATGTTTAATGTGGGGTCCGTGGGTCAACCTAGGGACGGGGATTGGCGCGCCAGTTATGCAATTTACGACTCCAAGGAACAAACCGTTGATCTGAGGAGAGTAGGATATGAGGTAGAGAAGGCGGCATCGAAAATCGTGAAAGCAGGACTTCCGGATTCCCTTTCCGCCCGATTATTTCAAGGGGAATAAATAAAAAACATTGATAGACAGTAGCTTACATATACGCAAACTTTCTGTAACTTGACAAAATAGCAATAGGCACTATTCCTATACGTATGAAAACAAGGTCTCGCAAAAATCTTCGTTGGTCAACAGAACGCGTTATAGCTGAAATAAATCAGTGGAAGGATAAGGGGGAGCCCCTGTATGCGAACCATGTTCGCCTGAACTTCCAAGAGCTCCTTGCCGCATCGATTCGTTACTTTGGCAGCTGGCAGGCGGCCCTTGATCAGGCTGGAATTTCCTATGTCGACGTACGCAAGTATAGGAAGTGGTCGAAAGAGGTGATTGTGGAAGAGATTCGTGATTTGGCTTCGAAGGGGTTTGACCTTTCCTTCCGCTCCATGGCTCTCAGCCAGCACAACGCCATGGTCTATGCGGCGATTCGCCCAAAGTATTTTGGTAACTGGCGGGCTGCCTTGGAAGCTGCAGGATTAGCCTCCGAGGAAATCTATCGGTACCGCAGTTGGGATGAAGAGGGGATTTTGGAGGAGATTCGTCGCTTGCAGACTGAAGGTGCTGATCTCAGCTCCAAATCGATGGATGAATCCTCGAACAAGCTCATCGCAACTGCCCGTCGCCGTTTCGGCAACTGGGGTCGTGCTTTGGAAAAGGCCGGAATCAACTACTCGGACGTACGTCGTCGCAAGCGGTGGACACGGGAAAACCTTGTGGAAGGTATCTTGGAGCTCAAAAAGCAAGGCGTGAAACTGATCACTCCTGAAGTCAAACGTGCAAACCCCTCGCTTTTTGCGGCTGCCTGCAAGAAACACTTTTTCGGAACTTGGAAGAAAGCCCTTCGGGCCGCTCTCCGTATTGAAAAAGAGAATCTTCAGGTTGAGCCTGTCGCATCCGTGACCGAGGTGGCTCCCGAGGCGAAGGCTGTGGAAACCCAGCTTGCTGGGCTCTCCGCCTAACCCTCCCGCTCCTTCCCTCTTGCCGTAGGCTGGGCCAAGAGCCCATATTCTTCCCTCATGCAGATAAGGATGGGATTAAAAATCACGAGTGTTGGGCTTTGCCTCGTCCTCGCCGCATTTCATACAGCCAGCGCTCAGATCGATCTGCGCATCGAGACCCCCAAGACAGCCTATCTTCAATTTTCCCCAATTCCTTTTACCGTCCGAATTAAAAACTTAGGGGCAGGTGAGTTAAAACTCACCAGTGACAATGGTAAGCCGTGGCTTGAGATGATTGTTCAGTCACGAGATGGCCTTCTCATCGCGCCCGAAAAGATACTCACGCCTCCCGATAAAACCTTACGCTCAGGCGAGTCTGTTGCTATTCCGGTCGATCTTGCACCCCAGTACTTGATTCGGGATACAGGCGGGTATCGTGCTCGGGCGAGTGTGCGTTTGCCTTCAGGAGAAGCATTGATGACCGATTCGCTCGATTTTCTGATTGGGCGAGGGGAGGTCATCTGGAGTGTGCCACGGGGAGATGGCAACGAGCGACGGATCTACTCCCTTCTCAAGTTTTACGAGGACCCCAATATGGGGCTCTACCTGCGTGTCGAAGTTCCTGAAAAAAATCAGGTCTATCCATCCCGTCGGCTTGGGGCTTACCTTCCTTTGGGAAAACCCGCTGCTGAATTTGATCCGCAAAATAATCTCCATTTGCTCTATGCCATTAGCGCGGGAAACTATCGCCTCTCGGTGGTGAACCCAGATGGTCAAATCCTACGGGAAGAGACCCGACAGCAGGGACCGGAAAAGCCTGTCCTGCAAAGAAAGCCAGACGGCGAAGTGTCGGTTGAAGGAGGTATCGTGCAACTGCCCTCTTCGTTACGAGAGCGTCTCTCCACGCTTCAGGCTAGAATTGGCACGCAAGTCCCCCCCAAAGATCCGATGCAGCCTTAGCGAGAGTTCGCTCCTGCGGGTTTGGGTCGAACCGGTTTCAGGAGCCTCATTCCTGAAGGACCGAAGAGAGTTTCATCGAGCGGGGGAGCCATAAAAATGCGATCCCATGTGCGCTCGAATGCATGAGCCGCGTCGGGGAACGTGCGTGAAACTTCCCGCGCCTTATGATAAAAATCTTTGGAGCGCCGATGAGCGGCCGTTTTTGATAACGCAAACTGGCTTCCCCCTACATACCGAACTTTTTCAGGGGCTGACTCTCCCCAAAGGGTCTGAAAAAACCCCTCCAGATTTAACTCCCTACGCTCGGGATTTTTGGACCAGGTGACAAAAGAGGGGCGCCCTCGCGCATCATCCGTCTCCCAAAGAAAACCTAGCCACGCAAAATCGGGTCTCGTGCCCTGCTCGCCTTGGGCATAGCCACGAATGATTCGATGCAGGTCGGGCGCATGATCGAAGGGGCGGCCTTGCGCAAATACGGTCAGCTCGGCCAAATCGTCATACCGCTCCACCAGATGGTGCAGGCAGGCAAAATCATCCCGACTGTGATTCGCTAAAGGATGTGATCCGGGCCACGGGGCCAGATATTCAGGGCTTTTATCGTAAATGGTGAGCCGAATTCCACGGGGCAAATTTCGCGTCCAAGCCAAGTCCTCCCCATAACGGCAGACCACCACCTCCACCATCGGCTTAGCTCCCGCCGGTGAGATCTTGAATGATGGTGATCAGGGGCAAGAAAAGGGCGACCACGATCGTTCCCACGACCAAGGCGAGCATGACGATCATCACGGGCTCAAGCATTGAGGTCAGCCCCGCAACCGCATTGTCCACCTCCTCCTCAAATACATCGGCCACTTTGGTCAACATGTCGGGCAGTTGCCCCGTCTCCTCACCCACCTGAACCATCGAGACCACCATCGGAGGAAAGATTCCGCTCGCCTCCATCGGACTGACCATCGATTCCCCTTCCTTCACATTGTCGTGAATGTTTTCCACGGCACTACTCACGCGAAGATTTCCCGCTGTATCTCTTGTGATCTGCAAGGCTTGCAAAATAGGGACTCCAGACGAAACCAGAGTCCCCAGAGTTCGGCTAAAGCGTGCCACTGAAGTTTTGGTCAACATATCCCCGAAGAGCGGAATTTTTAATGTGTAGGTGTCCAGCGTGGCCGCCACTCCCGGTAACTTCATGGAAAAGCGTAGGGCAAAAACTAGAGCGGTAATACCAATGGCAATCAGGATGAAGTTCCCTTGAATAAAACGGCTCAAATCCATCACCGCCTGCGTAATGAAGGGCAGGGGACGTCCCCCCAACATATCTTTAAAGATCGCTTCGAACTTCGGGACAATGAAAAGCATCAGGAAGGTCACGATGCCGACCGCAATCGTTAACACAACCAGCGGATACACCATCGCCGAGGTAACCTTTCCTTTGATCCTTTGGCTCTTTTCCGCAAACTCAGCTAGCCGCGTCAGAACCACCTCCAGCACGCCACCCAACTCTCCTGCCTTGACCATGTTCACATATAATTTGTTGAAGGCCTTGGGATGTTGCGAAAGAGCCTCGGAAAAAGTTGTGCCACCCTCCACAGATTCAGCCAACCCTGTCATGATCTTCTTTAAATTCGGATTCTTTTCCTGTTTCCCCAAGGTGCGAAGGCTTCGCAACAGGGGCAGACCCGCACTGATCAGGGTCGAGAGCTGACGTGTAAAGATGGTGAGAACCTTGGCAGGAACCTTGCCCGTACCGCCTCCTCCACCCATTGAAAAACTAAGCGAAAACCCCTTCTTTTTTCCTTTGCCTGAGGCGTCAGCAGTCGTTTCCGAAATGTTGGTTGGAAATTGCCCCTTCTTTTTAACCGCCGCTGCTGCGTCCGAAGCGTTGTTTGCCTCCAAGGTGCCCTGATGGGTTTTTCCTTGGGCGTCTACCGCACTGTAGGCAAAGAGGGGCATGGGGGGTTAGGTGTACTTAAGAACTTCCTCGATGGTGGTGTGTCCCTCAAGGAGATTCCGTATACCGTCTTGCCGCAGGGTGGTCATGCCGAGCTCAATTCCCTTCTGCCGTATGACCACCGATGGGGCCCGCTCATTGATCAACAGCCGGATGGGCTCCCTCACATCCAAAAGCTCATAAATGCCCACTCGTCCCTTGTACCCCGTGCCGTTACACACCTCACATCCCTTGCCAAAATAAAACGGCTGGTCTCCCACTTCCGAAGGCGTCATTCCTAACTGACCAAGCACCTCCTCCTTGGGCCGAAACGGAGTCCGGCACTCCTTACACACGCGCCGCAACAGTCGTTGCGCTAAAACTCCCTCCATCGTGGCCGACATCAAAAACGGCTCTACCCCCATGTCCAACAACCGCGTCACGGCACCCGCCGCATCGTTCGTGTGCAAACTGGTCATGACCAAATGCCCCGTCAAACTCGCCTGAATTGCAATCTGTGCCGTCTCCAAATCCCGCGTTTCTCCCACCAAAATCTTGTCTGGGTCTTGTCGCAGAAACGCCCGCAACGCCCGGGCAAAAGTCAGGCCGATGGACTCATTCGCAGGCACCTGAATGATGCCCTCCAACTCGTACTCCACAGGATCCTCCACCGTCAAAATTTTCGTATCAATCTGATTCACCCGACCCAGGCAGGAGTAAAGAGTCGTCGTCTTTCCCGATCCCGTTGGCCCCGTGACGATGAAAATGCCGTTCGGCTTCTCAATCGTTTCACAAATGTAGTCGTAAATGTGTTTCGGAATTCCCAGCTTTTCCAAATCCAAATTCACCACAGATCGATCCAACACCCGCATCACGACGCTTTCGCCGTACTGAGTGGGTAGGGTAGAGACACGCAAATCGACCTGCCGCCCCGCCAACAAAGTCTGAATTCGGCCGTCCTGAGGAACTCTTCGCTCCGCAATATTGAGATTCGCCATCACCTTCACTCGTGAAGTTAACGGAATAGCCAAACGACGGGGTGGGGGAGCCATCTCATACAAAGCCCCGTCCACCCGATATCGAATCTTGAACTCCTTCTCAAACGGCTCGAGATGAATGTCACTCGCCTTCGCATGGATCGCCCGTGCGATGATCGTGTTCACATACTTGATGATCGGAGCACTGCCCGCTTCGTTTAAATCTACCCCTTCGGAGGCCAGGCTGGCCTCGGGCGCATTTTCCAGCTCCTTGAGCACATCATCGATGTTCACCTCGGCCGATCCATAATGTTTGTCGAGAAGGGCCTGAACCTGTTCGGGTGGAGCCACCACCTGCGCGATCTCCCGACCCGTCGCAAACCGCAGATCCTCCAACGCCTGGGCGGCCAACGGATCGGCGAGAGCCACCGTCAATGTTGTCTCGTCTCCCGCCACAGGCAACGCCCCCAAATTCCGTGCTGTGTGAGGAGGAATCCTCGCTAAAAGTTCGGGACTCAAATCCAGTCCGGTCAAATCCGCCAAAAGAGGAAGGCCCAGACTATCCGAGATCTTTTCCAAAATCTGAGGCATCTGGATGATTCCGAAATTCCCTAAAATTGTCTCTACAGGTTTTCCGGTTCGGTTCAGCTCATCCGTAATCTCCCTGGCCTGGTCTTCCGATAAAACATTCTGCTCCTGCAAAAAGGGAAGTAAGTGACGTGCGTCCATGATTAATCCTTATCTCCCATCGTGGCTGAGATCACCTCTTCCGGAGTTGTCATGCCCGAAACCACTTTACGGATTCCGTCCTCCCGCAACACTCGCATGCCCAAGTCTCGCGCACGTTGTCGAATCTTCGACACAGGCACGCCTTCATTGATTAAGTGTCGAATCTCATCGTCCACGACGAAAATCTCGAAAATTCCCGCTCGTCCTCGATATCCTGTTCCTCGACATCTGTCGCATCCGTGACCTTTCGAAAAGCGCGCCTCGGACAAATTGGCCGAAAGGAGGTTCAACGCCCGCAACTCCGCTTCCGTCGGTGTATAGGGTTGCTTGCAGTCAGGACAAATCTTGCGGATCAGACGCTGGGCTAGCACCGCCCGAATTGAGGAGGAAACCAAAAACGGCTTCACCCCCATATCCACCAAGCGGGTGATTGCACTCGGAGCATCATTGGTGTGCAGGGTCGAAAACACCAAGTGCCCTGTCAACGACGCGTTGATCGCGATCGAGGCTGTCTCCACGTCACGAATCTCTCCTACCATGATAATGTTCGGCGCCTGCCGCAACATCGCCCGCAACGCCGCTGCAAAGGTCATGCCAATCTCCGTATTCACCGCGACCTGATTGACTCCAGGCAATTGGTACTCCACAGGATCCTCGACCGTGATCAACTTTCGATCGGGCTTGTTGATCGTGTTCAAGCAGGCGTACAACGTCGTCGACTTGCCCGAACCCGTCGGACCCGTGACCAGGAAAATTCCGTCCGCGTAGTTGATGACCCGCTCGAGAATCGCCTGATCATCTGCAAAAAATCCTAGCTCAGGCAGGCCCAGCATCAGATTCTTTTTGTCTAAGATACGCATGACGACCGATTCACCGTGAATCGTGGGAACGGTTGAAACTCGCAGATCCAACGTCGGCCCATCCACAGTGGCCAAGGCAATACGCCCGTCCAACGGCAACCGCTTCTCCGCAATGCTGATGTTCGACATGATCTTGATTCGGCTGATGATACTGGATTGGAGTCGCTTGGGTGGGTCTTTCATCTCCTGCATGTTTCCGTCGATCCGATATCGAAGACGCAATCTCTTCTCCAGCGGTTCAATGTGAATGTCGCTGGCTCGCAATCGGTGCGCTTCCAAAATTAAGCCGTACACTAACCGGATAATCGGTGCGTCTCCCTCTGCCGTTTCGTCTCCTCCCTCCGTTCCAGCTTTTTTTTGTTCCAGTTCGCTTCCATCCATGTTTGCCATCAGCGAGGCCAAGGACTCATCCGTTTTTCCGAAAAACCGCACAATCGCATCATCCAGCTTGGCTAGAGGAACCACCACTGGCTCCAGATCCGTTTTCAATAGATAGCGTAATGCATCCAATGTTTCGAAATCCAACGGGTCCGCAATCGCCACTTGTAATCCCGACGGCAGGCGTTTCAGGGGCAAGGCATGGTACCGCCGGCTTTCGGCTGGTGGGATTGTGGCCAGCACATCCTCGTCCACATGCGCAATCACCGCTTGGAACTCCATGCCGCAATCCTTGGCTACAATTTCCAAAATCTGATCTGGCGTCAGCAATCCCCGCTTACTGATCCCCTCCAACGTCGAGTGTCCCTGCATCGCCGCTTCTTCCTGGCAAGCGGTCATATCCTCCAGACTCACCACCCCGGAGGTCTGAAGGAGCTCCAGCACGTAGGCTTCGTTTGAGATCATGGCTTCAGGGAAAACATCGCCTAGGTAGGGGGTAAGGGCAACCGTCTACGCAGAAAGTTTTGCCTTTAAAATTTCGTCCACCTGCGTGGGGTTGGCTTTGCCTTGGCTCTTTTTCATCACAAAACCTTTCAGCGCGTTGATCGCGTTGCTTTTGCCCGATCGATAATCCTCCACACTCCTCGGATTCGCCGCAATCGCCTCGTCACAAAAGGCCTCCAGTGCGCCCACATCCGAAATCTGTGCCAACCCCAACTTCTCCACCAGCGCTTTGGGAGAAGAAGGATTCGCCATCAGCTCTGCAAAAACCTTTTTTGCCTGCGCGCTATTAATGCCCCCCTCCGCCACTAAAGTCGCCAACTCTCCGAAATATTCAGGCCGCACCGGGGTTGTCGCAGGATCCGGTTGCGTCGCCAGAAAATCGTTCAAAATCCAGTTGGCCGCCCCCGCCTTGTGCTTTGTCCCTGCCGCCGCCTTTTCGTAGTACGCGCATAAAGCACGGTCCGCTGCCAGAACACTCGCCTGATAGGCTGTGACTCCGTTCTCCTTCATCAGCCGATCCTGCAGGGCTGTGGGTAACTCAGGCAGGCCTGTTTCGGCCGCCGCCCGCAGACCTTGATCCGTCCGTACGGGTAGAAGATCCGGCTCGGGAAAGTATCGGTAGTCATGGGCTTTTTCCTTCGTACGCATGGTGAAGGTTGCCCCCGCCTCGTCATCCCACCGCCGTGTCTCGTGCTGGATCGCCTCTCCCTTCTCCACTGCCGCAATCTGTCGTGCGATCTCATACACCAGCGCCCGTCGCACACCGCTGATCGAATTTAAATTCTTCAACTCCACCTTCGTTCCAAACTCTTTTTGCCCCAGGGGCCGGACCGACACGTTCACGTCACACCGCATCTGTCCCTTCTCCATGTCCGCGCTGCTCACATTTCCCGAAAGTAGCACCTGCCGCAACGATCCTAAAAAGGCGAATGCCTCTCCTGGAGTCCGCAGATCCGCCTCCGAAACAATCTCCATCAGGGGAGTGCCCGCTCGGTTAAAATCAATCCCGCTTCGCTCCTCATAGTGAAAAGATTTGGCCACATCCTCTTCCAGATGAATGCGCGTGAGCCGAATGGATCTCTTCGCCTTGGCCTCGTCCGTTTCCTGGAGATCTTTGGGAAACAGAAATGGATCTAGCCCGACCGTGCCCCCTGCACAGAGCGGGTCCTCAAACTGGCTGATCTGATAATTTTTCGGCATGTCGGGGTAAAAATAGTTCTTTCGATCAAACCGAGCCACGGGCGCAATCCGACATCCAAACATCAGACCTGTCAGAATCGTTTTGCGGATCGCCTCCTCATTCGGTACGGGAAGACTGCCGGGCATTCCCAAACACACCGGACAAACTTGGCTGTTGGCGGCACCTCCGTACTGATTGATACAGCCACAAAACATCTTCGTCTGCGTGTGAAGCTGAACGTGCACCTCCAAGCCGATCACCGCTTCCCAATTTGCAGAGGAGCTCATACGGGTGGCATCCGTTTCCAGAAATCGTGTGACTGCTCATACGCATTCGCCGCTTGCAGCATTTTTTCTTCGCCGAATCGGGGGCCGATCAGCTGCAGACCGATCGGCAGATTCGATTTTGTGAAACCGCACGGTAGGGAGATTGCCCCGTTGCCTGCCAGATTGGTGGAAATGGTGAAAACGTCTGCCAGATACATTTTGAGAGGATCCTGCGTCCGTTCTCCCAGGGGGAATGCGGGTTCTGGACTGGTCGGGGTTAGCAGGAGATCACACTTCGTGAATGCCGATTCAAAATCCTGACGCAACAGACCCCGCACCTTCTGCGCCTTGCGATAGTAGGCGTCCGTATACCCTTGGCTGAGGACGAAGGTGCCGAGAATGATTCGGCGCTTCACCTCCGGCCCAAATCCTTCCGAACGGGTTCGTTGATAAAGATCCAGAAGATCCTTCGGATCCACAGCCCGCCGTCCGTAACGGACTCCGTCAAAGCGGGCGAGATTGGCCGAGGCCTCCGCTGTGGCCAAAATGTAGTATACGGCAATTGCGGCAGGAGTGTGGGGGAGGGACACCTCAACCAGCGTGGCTCCATTTTTTTCAAACCATTGGGAGGCACTTCGGATTGCGGCTTCGGTCTCCGCATTCATTCCGGGAAGAAAGTACTCCTTGGGCAAGCCGACGCGCAGGCCTTTGACCGACCCGGTTGGCTTCGCGAGGAAAGTTTCAGGTTTGCGAAGGTCGGTGGTGTTGTCGCGCGGGTCGTGTCCTGCCAGAGCGGAGAGAAGAATCGCCGAATCTTCTACCGTGCGGGTGAGGGGCCCGATCTGATCCAGAGAGGAGGCGAACGCAACGAGGCCGTATCGGGAGATTCGTCCGTAGGTGGGTTTGAGTCCCACACAACCGCACAACGCCGCAGGTTGGCGGATCGAGCCGCCGGTGTCGGATCCGAGAGCGGCAATCGCGAGGCGTCCCGCCACAGCCGCAGCCGAGCCACCCGAGGAACCTCCGGGGATCCGGGTTGGATCCCACGGATTGCGGGTGACACCGAGGGCGGAATTTTCTGTGGAGGAACCCATCGCAAACTCGTCCATATTGGTTCGTCCGAGGAAAATGGCACCCGCGTGGCGGAGTCGGGCTACGGCGGTGGCATCGTATGGGGCTCGGTAGCCTTCTAGAATTTTCGAGGAGCAGGTGCAGGGATCGCCTAGAGCGTTGAGGTTGTCTTTGAGGGCGATCGGGATCCCTCCCAGTGGGAGAGAGGAATCAGCTTTTTCGGCGGCGGCGAGGGCGGCCTTTTCGTCGATGTGGGTGAAGGCGTGGACGGTTTTTTCCCTGGCCCCGATTTCGGTAAGGAGATCTTTTACAATATCGCGGGAGTGAATCTCTTTGGAGGAGAGACGACGTCGCAGCGAGGCCAGAGTTTCGTGGGCGAGGCTCATTCGACGATTTTGGGTACGAGGATGAGATCGTTGCTTTGGGCGGGGGCGTTGGCCAGCGCGGCTTCAACCGAAAGGCTCGGTGTGGGGATGTCTTTGCGAAGGATGGGTTGGGCAGGGGGAACCACTTCAGGAACATCGCCTGTGGGGATTTGACCCAAAGTTTCCATGTGGGCGAGGATCTGGGTCAGTTGAGCGGTGAACTTGGCGGTTTCGTTAGGAGTCAGGGATAAACGGGCTAACCCAGCCACATCGGCAACATTCAGCTTCGGAGCGGACATATGACCCAAAGAGTAGGAAGAAAGAAAGCGATTCGGAAGAAAGAAAGAGGGGGCGGGCAGGGATGTGCGAAAGTCAGAATGTTAGAAAGTGCGAAAGTAGTTTTAAGTCAGGTAGCACCCCCTTGAATCCAAAATCCAAAATTAAGAATTTAACATCACGGCGGCGAAGCCGCCGTTTTCACTCCCCAGCAATCACCCTTGTCCCAACAGGCCGGCCTTCGGCCGCGGCTCTCAAATTTCCCTCTCGAAACACATCGAACACTACGATCGGGATCTTATTATCCATGCAGAGAGAGAACGCGGTCGAATCCATGACCTGTAATCGGCGACGTAGTGCGTCCCCGTACGTGATGGTTTGGAATCGTTGGGCGCGAGGGTTAATCCGGGGATCCGAATCGTAAATGCCGTCCACCTTGGTGGCTTTGAGGAGAGCGTCCGCACCGATTTCGCTGGCTCGGAGGGCGGCCGTGGTGTCGGTGGAGAAGAAGGGATGTCCCGTGCCGGCGGCAAAGATAACGACTCTTCCTTTCTCCAGGTGACGTAGGGCACGGCGTCGAATAAACGGTTCGGCAACATTCTTCATCTCGATGGCGGTGAGGACTCGGGTCTCGACTCCTGCGTGTTCGAGGGCGTCTTGGAGGGCGAGTGAGTTAATTACGGTCGCCAGCATGCCCATGTAGTCGGCTGTGTTGCGGTCCATCTGACCTTCGTCGGCCGCGGGAGCACCTCGCCAAATATTGCCACCTCCGATCACGATACCGAGTTGAAGAGAAGGAGAGAGGATGCCTTTGATCTGGTGAGCTAGGCGTTGGATGATGGGGTGAGAGAGGTGGTTGGAGGAGTCGCCCAATGTTTCGCCGGAAAGTTTGAGGAGGAGACGGCGTGTTTTGTGCGAGTGGGCGGGCGAGAAGGAATCGGATTCTTGTCGGTGAGAAAGATTTTCAGTCGGGCTACGAGGGACGGAAGAGGGGCGAGAGGATTTTGCGGGGGATTTTTTTTGGGGACGACGGGAGGGCACGACCGAGTGTGGCGTGAAACAGGCTCCAAGCGGAAGGAGAATTTTTTCCATACACGGCTTAGGTAGGGCCGCCTCTACGTAGGCGGCCGCCGTTGTCGGTTTCCAGCGCCCATCGCACAACTGAGGCCGGGTCATAGACCCAGCCCTACCAAATGCTCGAGCTTCTTATTTCCCAGTCGGTAGGGCGGACCATCCCTGGTCCGCCGGTGGATAAGCTGAAAGTTGCAATCTTAAACCGGCGCATCAGGGATGATGCGCCCTACCGCTGATAAATCCCTTAACCCCTCGATCCCTTTATCCCAAAATCCTTCGCATCCTTTGCGTGAGAAAATCGCTCTTTCGTCACAAAACAACAAAAATTTGTTTATGCCACAAGTCACGCAAATCCATCGAAAGCCATTTTTATTTACTATAAAACGTTCAATTACAATGCTTTAAGCAATACTTAGATATTGCAAAACCAATTGTGACGATTGTGTTACAAGCAAAAATTTCCCCTTGATTTTGAACACAACGTGGTTTAGACTGTCTCTTGTGAAGGAGATTATGAATATGAAAAAACTCAATGTCACTCTCGCAATCCTTGCAGCCGCTGTCATGGCGGGGAACGCTCAGACAAGTGTCACGAGCGATATCGTAGGGTATAGCAAAATCAGCGCACCATCGGGAACAGTCGCAATAGTCCCTGGTTTTGTGAAGGCTGCCAAGTTCACCGGCAATGCAACAGTTTCAGGGCAATCCTTTGGGGTAAGTGGTTTATCAGTTGGAGAACTAGATCAATCCAACTTTAGCGATAAGCCTAACTATCCTACTCATTACGTTGAAATTACCGCAGGTGCTTATGAAGGTTACTCTTATGATATTGTAGCAAATACGGGCACCAGTGTGACCGCAGCGAATGTTCCCTCGGCAATCGACGGACAAACTGTTTCAGTTGTTATCCGCCCTCATGTTACGCTTGACGACATAGCTACAGCATCAATGGCTGATTATAGTGATGCGGTTAATCTGATTAACCCCGATGGCTCAACTACAACACGTTACTATGCAGCGGGCAGCTGGATAGCCGAGGATTTTTCTACCGCGGCTGGACACACAGTTATCTACCCGGGTCAAGCTGTACTCTTATCCTCAGGTGGAGTTGAAATTATAACTACTGGGGTTGTCAAAACTACTAAAACAGCAGTCCCGCTTTACGCTGCCGCGGTTAACTACGTAGGCCCTTTGAGCCCAAGCGGGGACACAAAAGTAGTACAACTTCAGATCGCTCCCTCCTTGGCTGTTTATTCCGATGGATTTAATCAATTTACAACCGATGGGACGATGACTACGATTGGAACCTTCTATAGCGATGGAACTGACGTCCTAGACGCCGGTTTTAGTCCGCTACCCAGTAACGCGACGGACAGTATTGCAATCAATACCGGTTTCGCTTTATCTGCCGGGGCGGACGGTTACTGGATCATGCCTAGCCCACTTACTAGGTAAGCTTAAAAAACATATATAATTGAAACAAACAAAGACATAAACCAACAAAAAAGGAACATAATGATGAAAAAAACTATACTATTAACAAGTATCGGGCTTCGGATCTGCAGCGTTGCAATCCTTGCGCTGGCTTCTAGCGCCACCTCCAAGGCAGCAGTAACGATTGGATACGTAGGAAATGCAGCCACAGGGGGCTTTCTTGTGAACGGAAGCACGACCGCTTTTGTATCCACGGGCGAAGTCTCGGTTGGTTTTTTCAAAAACATTGGCGGTTTTTTTGCCCCGACGTCTACCGATTGGGCGAATATCCTGTCAGGCGGCGTTTCCAACGCGTGGTCCAACCTACTTACACTAGGTTACACTGATGTTCGATCAGTGACTGGTGCTACCTTAGGAGCAGGATTCGATCCATCATTTAGCTCTACGGGTACGCCAACTACCAACATAGGGATGACAATACAAAATATTCCGTTCGCGAGTCTTCCAGCCAATACAAGGATGTATGTTCTAGGGTTTAATGCAGGCTCATGGGACAACACCGCCAAAACCGCGACATTCGGTTCGGCCACTCAGTTCGGAGCAGTCAGTGCGTTTGGTCATGCGACTGCGGCCCAAAACTTTTTGTCGCCCGCTGACGGTGGCACAATGGCTAGGAATTTTAAGGGTGCTGCTCTTACCTCAGATGATGTATTGATCGGTACCCTCGTTTCCTCTGCCAATGGAACAGTAGCAATGATCCCCGAGCCTTCCTCGGCATCTCTCTTGGCCCTCGGTGTGGCTGGGTTGGTTGCCTTGCGTGCTCGTCGGAAAAGCTAAGTTAGTTCGGTAACCTTTCTTGTTGGCAAAGGGCGGATCCTTCGGGATCCGCCCTTTGTTTTTTGTGGGAATGACCAAAAGCTTAAAACGACATCGCTTAGGTAGGGCCCGATCTACGCATCGGGTCGCCGGTTGATAAGCTGAAAGTTATAACCTTGAACCGGCGCATCAGGGATGATGCGCCCTACCGCTGATAACTATCTTAACCCCTTAATCCCTTTATCCCAAAATCCTTCGCGTCTTTACCCCGACCCGGGTCGGGGCTTGGCCTGTGATAGCCCCCATCAAAACGAAATTGATTTTTTAGGGGATAAGAGAACCATAGTTGCATGGCTCTGGATCGGATCCTCTTTCGTGCGGGGGCCACGTTGCGTGTTGTGAAGGGGAAAGGCGGACCCATCCCCGATAAAAATCTTTTGGCCATTTTCATTAAGGAGATCCGGGTTGATCCTCGCACTTTCATTTCACGTGACCTCGGCCCGAATCGAGAAGGGGTAATCGAACTAACGTTGTCTGGTCAGTCCACCGTGATCCCTTTCAGCGGGGCAGGTCCTGTGAATCAGAAGTATTTGCGCCGGGTTGCCTATCTTGGACGTAACCCTGGAAGTGTTGGAGTCTCCGTCGGGGTAACCGAGTCAGACGAGGAGTCGCGTCGTGCTTTAGATAAAGCGGCAGGGGTGACAGAAGCACTCTCGGGAGCAATTCCAGGTCCTGGAACGGTGTGGGGACTGCTATTGGGACCAGTCGCACCAGCCTTCGGACTGGTGGCGGCTATTCTGAAGTTTGTGCGTGGTGGCGTGGATGATGATGAGGAGGCTCGCTTTTTCGGAGCGGTGGAGAAGGGATTATCGCACGGGGATCGGATTATCGTGGAGTTGAAGAGAAAAGGGAAAGAGGTGTTTGCGGTGGAGTTGGAGGCGGAGGATCTGGGCGAACCCACGAATCAGACAGGTGGCTTCAGCGTGAGAGTGTCGCAGCCTGAGATTGTTTTCGAAGATGTGGAGATCGGAGTTCGAAAGGGATCGGTTCGTGGGAAGAGGGAGGGGTGGATGAGTCGACCGGATGCGGGATTGAGCGGAGTGAAGTCGGGCGAATATTTCCGGAGAATGAAGTGGTTCGGGTGCGAGGCGGCTAGTGGGGTTGGGAGATTTCGTTATGAGACGAAGGTGGCAGAGTCGGCCCAGGTGCTGACGTGGGATGAGGCGGAGCTTTTTTTGGCGGTGGCTCCGAAGTTGAAGTCGGATCGCCACACCCTGCCGCTGACGCTTTCTTTCTCTATGTCGCCAGGGCGGCTCGAGCTGGGTGGGTTAACGGGGGTGGCCTCGGCAGGGGTGGAGTTGGTCGAGGGGTTGCTAGAGGGTGGAGACGATAAGGAGGGAAAGAAGTTGATCGCGGACGTGGCTCCCTATTTGAGGAAAGCGGTGCCATCGCTCAGTGCATTGCTGGCGGAGATATCGGAGGGACGGTTCTCCCTGTTCTCGATGGAGGGATTTCTTATTCTTCTTCCCAAGGGGCAAAAAGGGGGTGGGGAGGAGGAGGGCCCTAGGATTCTTCTCGAATGGCAGGAGAAGGAAGAGGCTTGGAGGGGTAGAATAAAGAGTAAATTAGAGTGGAGAGGGGTGAAGGTGGGGCAATTTAGCTTCGGGATTGAAGTCCAGCCCATCCGATAATAGTCATAAATAACTTGCTATCAGATAAATATATCGATAAAATCCCCTTCAAATAAAGTATTCAGAGAAATAAAAAAGACTTAAAAAGTTGTCAATTAGGTATTTATGCAAAAAACGCAGGCTTTGGCGGCCTGCGTTTCTTGACGAACACCCTCAGAGACATTCGTAATGCAATTGGGATAGACAGGTGAGTTATTAAAACGTTCAAAAAATATTTGTTGACGCCATCGGCAGATTTGATACGTTTAGCAGATTCACGAGGCGCTTTGGCCAACAATCACGGCGTTTCGTGGATACAAACAAAACAAACACAAACCAAAGGAGATACTAAACAAAATGATCAAGAATATTACAGCGATTCTTGGCGTGCTTGCGGCCGTGGCCAGCTTGTCCCTCGCGGACAGCGCCCCGGAAGCATCCGCTCAAGACACCAAAAAGATGGTTCAAAATAACTTCGTTGAGACCGCCCAGAAGGGCATCAAGCTCAGCGGATACGTCGATGCCGGTTACAGCTACAACTTCACAGGCGCCGCCAACGGCACCTCTGATGTTTCGGGCCGTTTCGGTTCCGACACCGCCGCTAAAGGTGACTTCAACTTGTACGCGGTCAAAATCGCCCTCGAAAAGGCGTTGACCTCCGAAAACAAGGCTCAGGCCGGGTTCCGCACCGATGTGATGATCGGTGAAGACGCGAACTACCTGATCAACCGTGACACCTTCAGTAATCAGACGAACAACGACCAGGATTCGAACGCCCTGTTCCTCGAACAGGCCTACGTCTCGATCCGCGCCCCTGTGGGTAACGGCTGGGACTTCAAGGTTGGTAAGTTCGTTTCGATCCTCGGATACGAAGTGATCGAGCGTCCTGCCAACATGAATGTGACTTACGGATTGCTCTGGCAGCAAATGCCCCTCTACTACACCGGTGTACTCTCGTCCTATAAGTTCGACGATTACCTCGATGCTAAATTGGGCGTAGTTAACGGTTCACAGACCGACAACAACACCTCCACTTCCGGTGGCGGCGACGGTTGTGCGGTTCTTGCAGCTTTGAACGTTACCGCTCCTGGCGGCAACGCGAACTGGAGTAACAACTTCCAGTACAGCTCCAACAATGACAATAACACAGGTATTTCCGGCACGGGCGTTAGCTCGACCAGCACCGGCGTCGAAAACGGCTCCAGCGGCACTGGTTATACCTTCATCTATAACTCTTGGGGTAACTGGGCACCTAAGTTCGCCAACGACAAACTCTTGTTTGCGTTCAATGCGCTCTTGGGAACATCCAGCACCAATGGCGATATTACGAACTCAAATTCGCAGCCTGGCACGACCTGGTTCGGTGCAGGCGCCTATGCGAAGTATCAGTTCAACGACTGGTTCTCGCTCTGCAGCCGTGGTGAATATCTCGGTGGCAACAACCCTGCTAAAGTATCTGAGAGCTACAATAACCAGAACCTATCTTTGTGGGAATACACCCTCACAGCAGGATTCAACGTGATCGATAACCTCTTGATCCGCGCGGAATACCGCTTGGATTGGGGCACCAATTCAGTCAATAACCTGAACACTGGTAGCACAGGTACAGCTGCGACCAGCTCTGGCCCGGCTCACTATGCTGGTGCTGAAGTTGTCTATAGCTTCTAAAGAATATTTAGAGCACAGTTAGTTTAGAAACCCCTCGGACGAGAGTGATTGCTCGTCCGGGGGGTTTTCTTTTTTAGTGAGTTGGCCCCCGCACACCCGCCCCTGGCCTTTGCGGTTACCCCTCCGGGTGGGTTGGATGGTGTGCTATGCACATCTGCAATGGATCCCGGGGGTTTTTGTTTTTATGTAAGGCGTCCATTCGTGGTCGCTAGGGATGAGGCGGGCAAGATGCCCGACCTACAAGTGGCTAAAAATTACCAAAAAAGTGGTATTCGTGTTTTGTAATGGAATTATCTAACAATGCAAACATGTGACACACAATTAGATGCAGAATATTATAAGATTCAAAATAGTTGGCACGGATTATGCTATTTTAATAGAGTGCCTAGAACATCTGCCAATTATGTTCTTGGTATGAATGGAGAAATACTTGACCTGTATTCCTTATTCTTTAAAACATTTGGCACCTTCAGACGAGGTTTTGGCCAGTACATGGCTTCGTCTTAAGCAAAACACAAACAAACACAAACAGGAGATACGAAAAAAATGATCAAGAATATCACAGCGATTCTTGGCGTACTTGCGGCCGTGGCCAGCTTGTCCCTCGCGGACAGCGCTCCGGAGGCTTCCGCTCAAGATACCAAAAAGATGGTTCAAAATAACTTCGTTGAGACCGCCCAAAAGGGCATCAAGCTCAGCGGATACGTCGACACCGGTTACAGCTACAACTTTACCGGCCAAGGCGGAAATTCACAGGTTAACAGCCGTGTTCAAAGCGATTCCGCTCAGCAGGGTGACTTTAACCTGTACGCGGTGAAACTCGCTCTCGAAAAGGCAATGACCTCCGAGAACAAAGCTCAGGCTGGATTCCGCGTTGATGTGATGATCGGTGAAGACGCCAAGTACTTGGCCAACCCGGCAAATCCTCAGCCCACAACAACCGGCACACAGTACAATGCTAGCCAAGATTCAAATTACCTGTTCCTCGAACAGGCTTATGTTCAACTCCGAGCCCCTGTGGGTAACGGTTGGGACTTCAAAGTCGGTAAGTTTGCCTCCATCCTCGGCTACGAGGTAATGGAACGTCCCGCTAACATGAACATCACCTATGGCTTGCTCTATAACCAGTTCCCCTTCTGGTACACGGGTGTCCTCTCGTCCTACAAGTTTGACGAGTACCTCGATGGCAAGCTGGGTGTTGCGAACGGTGCGAACAGTGACAATAACACAACCACTTCGGGTGGTAGCGACGGCGTGGCTCTATTGGCCGCGTTGAACGTGACCGCCCCTGGTGGAAACGCGAACTGGAGCCATAACTTCGAGTACAGCACTGCGAGTGAAAACAGCACCGCGAACAGCACAACTCAAAACGCGTTGCCATCCAATGTAGGTTCAACGACCGCTGCTGGTGGTGCATGGACCATCATCTATAACTCTTGGGGCAATTGGGCTCCTAAGTTTGCGAATGATAAGCTCCTTCTTGCCTTCGATAGCGTCCTCGGTAACACCGCTGGAGCGAATGGAACAAACGGTGGCGCGACTGGTGCAAACAACACCACTTGGTGGGGTGCTTCGGCCTATGCGAAGTATCAGTTTAACGACTGGTTCTCGCTCTGCAGCCGTGGTGAATACTTCGGTGGTGATAACTTAAACAAAATCAGCAATGACCTAGGCAATAATAATCAGGCTGCAGGTCTTAGCTGGTGGGAATATACGATCACTGCCGGTTTCAATGTGATCGATAACGTTCTGATCCGCGCTGAGTACCGTTTGGATTGGGGTGACAACATTTCCGGGACCAATACCGGTGCAAATGCTGGTCAGCTGAACAGCAGCGGCCCAGCTCACTATGCTGGTGCTGAAGTTGTCTACAGCTTCTAAAGATTATTTAGAGCACAGTTAGTTTAGAAACCCCTCGGACGAGAGCGATTGCTCGTCCGAGGGGTTTTTTTGTAGGGCGACCATTCGTGGTCGCTGGGTACGAGGCGGGGAGAAATGCATGGGCTTGAGGCTTAAAGGGGAATGTAGGGCGACCATTCGTGGTCGCCGGGGTCAAGGCGGGCAAGATGCCCGCCCTACATGGTTTTTCAGGCTGTCATCCTTACAGCCCCATACAGCTGCTAAATCTTTGAGCATTCCCTAGACGTAAAACTTTGTCTCATCTAAAAACATTTGATGACCACACTATCGCTCTTTAAGCCCTCGAACCTTGCAAAGGATATTCCTGCTGGATTGGTTGTCTTTCTTGTCGCACTTCCTCTCTGTCTTGGCATTTCTTTAGCTTCCAACGCCCCGCTAGCTGCAGGAATCATTGCCGGAATTGTAGGTGGTTTGGTGGTGGGTGCGTTGAGTGGTTCCAGTACCAGCGTTACGGGTCCTGCGGCCGGGTTAACTGCTGTGGTGGCAACACAGATTGCGGACCTTGGCTCCTTTCAGGCATTTCTTGTAGCGGTCATCGTAGCCGGCGCTTTGCAGATCGTGTTTGGACTCCTTAAAGGAGGATTCCTCGCCTCCTTTTTCCCATCCAGTGTTGTAAAAGGGCTGCTAGCAGCAATTGGGATCATTATCATCTTAAAGCAGCTTCCCCACCTGGTGGGATACGATGCCGACCCGGTGGGAGAAACCGATTTTTGCCAGACGGATCAGAAAAACACCTTCACGGAACTGCCTGCTGCATTGCAAATGTTTCTTCCAGGGGCGGCAGTGATCGGGTTGCTGTCGGTCGGGCTTCTCATCTTTTGGGGAAAGGTACCCTGGCTGCAGAAATCTCCCATCCCTGGGCCTTTGGTGGCGGTATTATTTGGAACGGCAGTGAATCTTGTCCTGATTCAAATGGGTCATCCTTGGGCCATAGCTCCCACTCACTTAGTTCAGGTGCCCGTCGCCGAGGGAGCCTCGGGTTTTCTGCAGCTGTTTTCCTTTCCCGATTTTTCCGTATTGGCCAAACCCGCGCTGTACGGATCTGCAGTTACCTTAGCGGTGATTGCCAGTTTGGAGACCCTTTTGACGATCGAGGCGGTGGATAAGATCGATCCTCAGCAGCGGAAGAGTCCGGCGAATCGGGAACTATTGGCTCAGGGTGCGGGGAATATGGTGTCGGGCTTTTTGGGCGGGTTGCCGATGACCAGCGTGATCGTTCGTTCGGGAGCAAATTTGAATGCAGGAGCGCAGACGAAGATCTCTGCCATCTTTCACGGGGTCTTGCTTCTTGGCTGTGTCGCGCTGCTGCCGCGCTGGCTGAATCAGATCCCGCTTTGTGCCCTCGCGGCCATCCTGATTGTAACGGGTTACAAATTAGCGAGTCCGAAGATCATTGGCCAAATGTGGAAAGAGGGAAAATATCAGTTCCTCCCGTTTGCCATCACGGTCATTGCGATTGTGTTTACCAATCTTCTTACGGGAATTCTGATCGGGTTGGGTGTGAGCTTGCTTTTCATTCTCTACAGCAACTTTCGTAGGCCGATTCATCAGGTACTTGAAAAGCACATTTCTGGAAATGTGATGCGGATTGAGCTTCCGCCCCAAGTAAGCTTTCTGAATCGCGCCGCCATGCAAAAATCTCTTTATGCGATCCCTACAGGTGGATCCATTTTGATCGATGCTCGTAATGCCGATTATATCGATCCGGATATCTTAGACCTCCTTGCCGATTTCAAAAATGTGACGGCGAAGGCACACGGGGTGGAGTTTAAAACGGTCGGACTTAAGGAGAAGTACAGCCGATTTGATGAGCAGGTTCCCTTTGCTGACTATTCGAGCAGGGAGTTGCAGAACTCGATCAAACCAAGGGAGGTTCTGGATCTCTTAAAGGCCGGACATCAGCGTTTCCTGGATGGGCGACCTCTGGTTCGGGATCTGAGGCGACAAGCGGGTGCGACAGCGGCTGGGCAATTTCCCATTGCGGCCGTTTTGGGGTGTATTGATAGCCGAGCCCCTGTGGAACACATTTTTGATCTTGGGCTTGGAGATGCTTTTGTCGCGCGTATTGCCGGAAATGTGGCGAGGGACAAAATGATCGGCAGCTTAGAGTTCGCCTGCGGGGTGGCAGGAGCCAAGCTCCTGATGGTTTTGGGACATACATCGTGTGGGGCCGTGAAGGCCTCGGTAGAGCTCAAAGTGGCTGGCAAAACGGCGGTGGAAGCAACTGGATGTGACCATTTGGATGAGTTGGTTGGCATTATCCAAGGATCTATCGACCCTAGCCAGTTGAAGGATTTTTCGAATTGGGCTGATGATAAAAAGAAGGCGTTTGTAGATGAGGTGGCTCGTAAGAATGTCGTCAATACGATGAACTATATTCGGGAGAAAAGCCGGATTTTGGATCGATTGGTTCGGGAAGATAAGGTCATGATGGTGGGTGCAATTTATGATGTGAAAACTGGGAAGGTAGATTTTTTAAATTAGTAAAAACATCGCAAACGATTGCACTGAATCACGGTTTGACCTCACAAGAGTCTCGTAAGGTTACATAACCTGTCTTGCAACTCGGTTCTGGTTAGCGTGAAATTACTCATGCGGAATCACAGCAACATTTTTGGTTTTTCTGTTCTTGGATTGGTTTTTCTAGGAATGTCGTTGTATCTGGTTTTTAACCCTGATCGGACGGGGGTTGTCCCAAACTACAGATTTGCCTCGAGTCACTGGTGGTTAGGTGAATCGATGTATCCTGGGGGGACTCATGGATTTTTGTACGTTCCCACATTTGCCGTTCTTTTTACCCCATTTCATCTGTTACAACCCGCTGTCCTTGGGGAGATCGTGTGGCGCTTGTTCGGATTCGGACTCTCTGCATGGGGATTATGGAGGCTTACTAGAAGTTTTAATAAGAAGAGTAGTGGGCGGGGGGAGTTTGACTCAGCGTTTGCGCTGCTAGTTTTGCTGGCCGTACCCGCTTCATTAGCTGCGATTAACAATGGGCAAACGAATTTAGCTCTCTCTGCATCGCTAGTACTCCTTTGTATCAGCATACGTGATGAGAAGTGGAAACTTGCTGCCGCATGTTTGACCTTAGCGCTGGTCCTTAAGCCAATCTCAGTCGCCCCTTGGCTGTTGGCTTTTGCAGTATTTGCTCCGATTCGGATCCCGCTTCTCGGCGGACTTGTGGCCGTGGCAATTATTGGACTCATTCACCCAGATCCAGCTTACGCATCGGGACAGTGGATCGAATTCTGGGCAAAGCTGACTCACTCCTACACACCGGAAAATCTTCGGGTAAGCGACCTATTTGGAATGCTGGAGAAAGCAGGATTCCCAAATCCGTTGCCATTTAATTCTTTGAGCCGCGTAACGGCATCGTGTGCGGCTCTGGGGTTTGTGATATGGAAATATCGGCGTGGGGGTTTCATCAACGGCTCTTGGGGATTATGGGTCGCTACCGCCTTGATTTGGACGATTTTCAATCCGCGGGCTGAGACAAATAGCTATGTGCTCATCTCACCCCTGCTCGCATTTGCTGCTGTCAGTTATTGGACGGAGGTAGAAGGAAAAAGGTGGAAGGCGGCAATCCTGGCGATTGCCTGTATTGGACTAATGTGCGACGGGATGGGAAAGCCGATCTATCTGGCGACCGACGTCTGGTTTAAACCACTGATTGTTTTGTTGGTCAGCCCGTTGCTGCTCCGAATGCCGACCAGCTGGAAGACATAAAGCTCGAAGATTGGTACGCACGACCCTCCGGGTCGTCCTAGGATGAGCGAGACGATCATCCGTACCTTCTGTAGATGAGCGCATCAGGGATGATGCGCCCGACCTGCTTCCGCCCTGCTCTTGTGTTTTGCCCTACTGAACTGTTTGTTGGAGTAACTTTAGATACTTGGCTCTGGAAACTTCAACGGCTCCAAACTTTGCCGTATGGGACGTCACCATCTGCAAATCAAATAGGGAACACCCCTCTGCGATTAAATGTCGTACCGCTGAAACCAAGGCGACCGAGGAAGCATCCCGCACAAGGTGAAACATCGACTCTCCAGCAAAAAAACCACCAATTTTCACCCCGTAAAGGCCTCCTGCTAGCTGGCCATTTTTCCAAACTTCAAAAGATAGTGCGTGTCCCATCCGATGGAGTTCGCCGTAGGCCTTAAGAAAGGCAGGCCCGATCCAGCTCTCCTCCCGCCCGATTCCGGGTTGGGCACAACCGCGTATCACCTCATCGAACGCACGGTTGATCGTGAAGGAGAAGGTGCCGGATCGAACAGTTTGCTCGAGCCGAGAGGGCACGTGGAAGCGATCCAGCGGTAGAATCCCGCGGGGATCTGGAGACCACCACGTGACCGGATTTTCAGTCCATGGAAAAATTCCCATGGGATAAGCCTCAAGTAGCCGTTGCGGGGTTAACTCGGGGTGATGGCTACCAATCCGTCTCGGTTCGACTTGGACGGATCCGGCAGAGGCTGGTTGGGCGTAAGCAGCGGGGCGGGAAGCTTCACTATTTCAATCTCGATGGCGTGGGTCGGGATCTGCCGCGGCGGAGATCTAGGTCGAGTAGTCGCCCTGCTTAGACCACATCTTTTGGCAAGAGGGCCATCAATCTTTTCACCTCTTGAACCCGATTTTTAGGGCAGACGAGCAGTGCATCAGGCGTATCGACGACAACGAGGTTCTCCGTCCCGAGGAGGGCGATAGGACGGTCCCCTTGGGCTAGGGCGAGGGTGTTCCGGCTTTCCAAAGAAAGCACCTGACCACGGAAGGTGTTGCCTTGCCTATCGGTGGGCAGGTGAGCGGGGAGTGCACTCCATGAGCCTACGTCATCCCAAGGAAAAGCGGCTTGGACGGCTAGAACAGATTTCGCGCCTTCCATGATGGCATAGTCGACCGAGATTTTCGGTAGCTTGGGAAATTCCCGCCTTAGGTAGGAAGCATAAGAACCGCGTTTGGGAAACTTTTCGATAAAACGGGCGAGGGCGGGTTGTTGTCGGCGTGCCTCGGCGAGAAAAGTGGAGGCTTTCCAAACAAAGATGCCCGCATTCCAGGCATACTGACGGGACTTCAGGAAGGTCTTCGCTTTCGCTAAGGATGGCTTTTCTACAAAGCGACGAACGCACAGGAAGGGACCGCCCTTGATTTGAGTTAGGGTCTTTCGACCCAGGTGAAGATATCCGAAGCCCGTGGCGGGGTAGGAGGGTTTGATGCCCAAGGCGACAAAAGATGGGGAGCTGTGTGCGGCACGGGCAGCAGCCGCTAATTGAGCCCGGAAAATCGGGGCCTTTCCGATCACGGCATCGGCTGGCAGGAGGGCCAAGATGGCGTCGGGATGGGTGCGAAGGGCAAGGGCTGTTGCTAGGGCTGCGGCAGGAGCGGTATCGCGCTTGGCAGGTTCGGGAATCAGCGAGCTTTTGGGGAAGCGGGGCAGAGCTTTGCGAATGCCGGGGATCTGCTCGTGATTGGTGAGAATGAGGAGATGAGATGGCTTTGAGGCGAGTGGCTTGATCCGAAGAACGGTCTCTTCGAGTAGGGTTTTCGAGGAGACAAGTTTGAGTAGGTGTTTGGGCTTGGCCTTTCGGCTGAGGGGCCAGAAACGCTCACCAGAACCTCCAGCCATGATGAAGAGGAGAAGAGGGGGCATAGGTGAAGTTTAAGGTGAAGAAGGAGATGAAGGGAGAAGGAATTTTGAGGGGTGTGAGAAGCGGTACGGACGACCCTCTGGGTCGTCCTAGGATGAGCGGGACGCTCATCCGTACCATTTGCTGAATGGAGAGCGATTCGATATCATTCGCTTATGGAAGTTCTTACCGCTCTGATTGCAGATTCGGCCAGTGATTATCAGGGGAAGCTTTGTGTTTTAGGGTCCTTTGACACCATCTGTGCGAGGCAGTACCCCGCGGTGCATCCGCACTGCTCGATTGCGCTCAGGCTCCTTTTTCGCACGGGGGACGAAGGGAAGCACACCATTCAGATTTCTTTCATCGATTCGGATGGAAAGGCAATCCTGCCTGAAGGGGGTCCAAGGATTGAGTTCACCATGGGGGAACCTCCTGCTCAGGCGTTTTTCTGGAGCCAAAACTTCATCTTCAACATTGCGGGGCTGCGATTGCCAAGTCCTGGACAGTATTCGTTGGATGTTTTGTATGATGGGAAGATCGTCTCGCGGATTCCCTTGCAGGGGGTTCAGATTCAGCAGCCAGCGCAGCAAGGGTGAAATTTGCAGCTAGGTAGGGTCTGTTTCTATGGCGGGCAAGATGCCCGCCCCACATAAGGTTGGGAATCTGGGCGCAGGGCATTTGGATAAGGCCCCTAGGAATATTGCTTATCCCTTAATCAACTTTGCCGGATTGACGATTCCGCAGCCGTAGAGAGGGTCGAAGCCGTCTAACCCGGCATCGGCGGAGGTGCGGCACAAGTGTTCGATGAGGTCCTGCTGGGTGCGGAGAGGCGTCTTTCCTCTTATTTTCCGGTGTTTCGCCAGAGCGAGGGCAACTACGCCGGAGATAAAGGGGGTAGCCATCGAGGTACCGCTGAGGGTGGCATAACTGCGGGGAGGATAGCAGGAGGTGATCTCATCGCCTGGAGCGACGACATCGACCTGTCGGCCACGAGATGAGAATTGGGAGAGGCGTTTTCGGCGGTCGATAGAACCGACGGCCACCATTTCAGGAAATCCTGCAGGGTAGCCCACGGTGTCCAAGTCGGGGCCTTCGTTGCCAGCGGCAGTGATCACGAAGATACCCTTGGAGATGGAGAGAAGGAGGGCTTGGTGAATCTCTTCGTCGGGTTCGGGGCTACCCAGGCTCATCGAGAGGATGTCGGCTCCGGATTCGATTGCCCAGTGGATGCCGGCGACGATGTCTTGGGAGGTTCCGGCGCCTTCGTCGTTTAGAACTTTGGCCGCGATGATTTTGGATTGGGGGGCGACTCCGACGATTCCTTTGGCGTTACGTCTGGCGGCGATGATTCCGGAGACGTGGGTGCCGTGACCTTGGGCGTCATAGGCTGCGGAGGGGCTGCGGGTGAAGTCGCGGGCTTCGAGGATGGCGGGTTGAAGGTCGGGGTGTTCGAGGGCGATTCCGGTATCTAGGACGGCGACCTTGATGCCTTCGCCTTGGGTTTCTTTCCAGAGGAGTGGGATGCCGAGGAGTTTGAGTCCCCAGTCGATTGTTTCGGCTGTGGCCAACATGACTTTATCGACGTTGAAGGGAGGGAGCCGGTAGATGGGGGAGGGCATAGGCGATTCCATATGCGGTCGGGGTCAGAGCTCAAACTTTAACTTCATTGCAGGTATCCCAAATTTCGGCCAGATCCTCAGGCAGCCCAATTTCCTGGGAAATCACCTCTGCGCCGAAAACAAAGGACAGTTTAGAAGAATGTAAGCTATGTCTCGCCATTTTAGGCTCATTTATAGCATCTTTATCGATATAGTCTATAAAAACATCATCATTTTGCCCGTAAATCTTGTCATTTAGGACTGGAAACCCAATAAATTCGAAATGGGCACGGATTTGGTGGAGGCGTCCGGTCTTAGGTGCCGCCTGTACAAGGCTTATTTCCCCTAACTTGGCGTGTGAACGCGTTTCGATAGTTTTGAACTCGGTCTGGGCGGGATAGGTACCTGGGACGACGGCTTGCCGCATATAAATTCGGCTGGGTTGATGTTTGCCTAGTCGGTCGAGGGGCTGGTCGATGAGACCAAATTCAGGTGACCGCCCATGGACAAGGGCGAGGTACGACTTATGAATTTCTCGGCGTTGCTGCATTTTTCCAAAGAGGGAGGCGTTCTCTTTCCCCCTTGCCACCAAGAGAAGGCCGCTGGTTTCTCGGTCGAGTCGGCTCACGAGAGAAAGAAACTCATCTGGGTACTGGTCGCGAAGCCAGTCGATGAGGGTAAAGGTGCCATCGGGGCGGGTGGGGTGAACAAGCCAGCCAGCGGGTTTGTCGACGATCAAAAAAGAGGAGTGTTCTAGAACGATCGCCGGATTCATCAAAGTAGACTAGTCCAGAGAGCGGTTTCGGTTGAAGTGTAAGATTCGCGATGCGTTGGATCAAATGACGGGGTATGAAGGAGGGATGAAGGCAAAGGAGTTAGCCAAGGAGTGCGACAGGATTTTGGAGACAAAAAAGTTCCGAGACTATCCTGGGGCAAAGAATGGATTGCAGGTGACCCACAACAAACTCGTCAAAAAGGTGGGGTGGGCAGTGGATGCGGATATCGAATCGATCCGCAAAGCGAGAAAAGAGAGGGTGGATTTTCTGATCGTGCATCACGGGCTGTTTTGGGGAAGTTCGGCATTGGACCGAAAGATACGGGTGAAAAGGATTCGGGAGGCAAAGAGATTGGGAGTGGCGATCTACTCCTCTCATCTCCCATTGGATGCGCATCCGGAGTTGGGAAATTCGATCGGGCTGCTTAAGGCTTTGAGGTTGGAGAAGGGGAGAAGAAAAAGATTTGGAAAGGCAATGGGAAGAGAGATTGGTTTTATGGTGGAAGGTAGGAGGGAGAGTTTAATCCAGTTGGCCAACAAGATGAGTCAAGCAACGGGGCGAAAAGCAGTGGTGTTGGGCCGGGGGCCGAAAGTTTGTCGGAAGATTGGAATTGTGACGGGGGGATTTGGGGATCTGGATCAGGTGGTGAAGGCCGGGTTAGATACGTTGATCACAGGAGAGGCGGACTATCCGACGGAGGTGAAGGCCAAGGAACTGGGCATCAACCTGATTTTAGGCGGGCACCGAGAGACGGAGGTGTTTGGAGTGAGGGAGCTTGCTTGTATGCCTGTGAAGATAAAAGAGTGGCCTAGAAAAAGGCCTCGTAAGTAAAGTTCTGAGAAACGTTTGGACTGGCGGAGTCTCCACTGTTTGGACTTGGTTCTCTGTTGACGAGATGGAGTTGATAATATTTTTTGAGGGGAGCTCCTTTCGGCAGGCCATTTGTGTCAGTTAACTGAGCTACAACATAGATGCGGTAGTTGAAGCTTTGAACGGTTGTAAGGGCATAAATCTTGGCAAACCACTCCTCAAAGCCTTGATCATTTATGCCGGAAACACCGTTCAGACCGCCGAGAACGGAGGAGGAAAAAACAGCATTATTTGAAAAAGTATTAGTCCAATGTGCGCTTGGGGATGACGTGGTGCCGTAATTTCTGGAGATAAAAGCAAGTTGGCTTGGGGTGATGAAAGGGTAGGTTTGACGAAACCGCATCACCCCGTTAGTGAAAGCGTTGATCATGGTGTCATTAACCTCGCTTCCGGCCTTATTAGGGTCACGGGTGAGTTTTATGCCACCTGCTAGAGCGGCAAGAACGGGCGCAGGTGCAGTGTTGATGTTGATTTTCCCCGCCCAGTTGTAGGTGTTAGTGACACAAAACAGATCAAGCAACCCAGCGGCGGATTGACCCAAGTTAGGTGTTGGAAAAGTATTAGTCCCCCCAAGGTTGGTAAAGGCAAAGCGGGAGTGTTCAGGCCGACCAATACGCAGGGTGGATCCTCCTCCGTGCATGCTGTTGCCGGTCCAGTTGGTTGCGATATCACAGTTGGCGTAGTTGGTGGTGGCGGTGGCACTCGGCGGCGGCGGAGCCCATTGGATGGGATCGAAAATATTGCCCAGTTCGCAGATGTTTGTGTAGAAACCAGCATTCGAGATCTTGCAGGGGGCGGGGTCGGAAATGGTAAAAGCTCCCAAGGGAGGAGCATTTGTCGCAGCATATTGGTTTCCAAATGTGGGGATGGCGTTGTTGGCTGTATTATAGCCGTCCGGCCAGTTTCCAGGGTGACCCGAGAGCAAAGCTGAAGTAAACTCAGTTGGATAGCCTCCCCAAAAAACATTTGGATATGAAAAAATACCGCCCTCAAGTGTGATATAGTTTAGCATCCTGGGATCCGCCAAAAGCCTGTTTTGGCCTGAAACACCCGGAGCGGTCGCGCCCTGTCCCCGTAATCCAAGAACCACGCCGAGCCAATTCGTCTCATTATTAGTCAAGGACAAGCCCATTCGATAGTAACCCTTTCTCATACTAAGGTAGTTCACGCCGCCAACTTGAATAGCGAGAGAATTTGACATTTCGGTGGTAGAAAGAGGCGTTGCGGAATTCGCATTGAGCCAAACATTTTTAAAATTAGCCCAGGTCATAGGTGCCGTGGGGCCTAGGGCGCTCGGGATGCTGTAGGTCGCGACCGTTGTGATGTTTGTGATAAATAGGCTGTTGGCGGGAAGAGGAGGAATTAAGATGTTTGTAGTAACAACCAAAGGATTAAGCCGAGGAGGCGTCATGCTGGAGTTAGTATTGGTTGTGGTGGTATTGGTAAAAACAACGGCTTTAATCGTATCCGCAAAGTTGTAAAGCAGAGTAATGGCATTAGTCGGGCTCGAGATGGAGGAAGGGTTCCAAAATTGGAGGTAGGTGTTCACGGTTATAACGGGAGGGTTGTTCACAGTTTGATTGCAGGCAAACTGGTCGAAAATCTGGGTAACAAATGGGTAGCTGTCGGAACCGTTTACGGTGACATTGGTCGGTAGAGCTGGATTTGCGCTGATGTTGATGTTGGTCGAGGTAGCAACCGAATCGGTATCCGCATAGTCAATGATGTTGGCGGCAAGGGCTAAGGCGTAATTGGTGCCATTCATTCCGCCTGCACGATTTGTGAAATTAGGAAAGTTGTTGGTAATAGTGTATGCGATATTGGTCAAACCATTAGTGCTGTCTAAATTTGTACTTAAACTTCGCTTAAGGAAGCCAGCACCAGCCGGATAATGAGGCTTGTCTGAATTTATAGGAATAGAAGGAATACGGTCCCAATTTGTCCCATCATTAAAGGGGCAAGAGCGGAGCCGACTGGCAAAATATCGCAAATCATTCGTGCTGGAAAGAAAGCCTCCATTTGCGGTGAGGAGCATGCTTGGGGTTATATATTGTCCCCGGGAGTTGGTGTACTTCTTTAGGTCGGTTATGGTGACGCCAGTTAGGTTGCTCATCGAAATCTCCTCAGCATTTGTGCCGGTGTCTCGAAGGGTAAGGCCTCCCATCCTTTCCGCATCGATGAGTCCTTGTAGATCCTCGATAAAATAGGCAAATCGCGCAACGGGTAGGTATGCGGTATTAGTGGCGGCCGGATTCGTCCGAATGTTTTGTCTGATGTAAACCCAACCGATAGGTGGGGAGGTTCGACCGCCCACCAAAGTGATTGTTGTAGAGACTTTGCTGGTCGGGTTGGCTGAGAAGCCTTTTGTGGCGTTAGTCATAAAGGCTGCAATATCATTGGAGAAAGAAGATTGGCAAATTAAGTTGGTTGCCTTGATGAAGTCCCCGATAATATTTGTGTCTAGATTCGTCCAAGTGGCTGGAGTGAAGCCGCAATAATAAGTCCACCTTAAGTTACTTCTCGCGTTTGGCCCGCCGATCAAAGGATAGCCTAGTTCATCCGCAATATTCGTTCGCCAATAGGTAGTGACAAAATTCCAGCCGAAGTTAGGTTTGCCTACCTTGTCGAGGAGTTCAGCCGCGCATTCTCTCCCCGTGCTAAGAGTCATTTCAAGTCGAGTGGTGGTACTGATCGAACTAGTCGCCTGGCGTTCTAGCCTTGCTGAGGCCAGAAATGCGGTGGCGGTAAGTGCGGCCAGTGAAACGAGGGCGAGAACGCTGATCAGGGCAAAAGCTGATTGACGCGAAGATAATAAGGGGTGAGATAACATGGCTTTTATTCCCGAGGCGAGTCGACGCGGAATTCAAATGATCGGGCAAATCTCCGGACATTATTTGAGTTCGTCCAATCATTCAATTTGAGCTTTTGGGCGGTGTCTTCTGGATAGATTGTTAGCGAAATCTGCATTTTATTTCCAGTATAGGAGCCCCCGCCACCGCCTGTGTTGGTGTAATTGACTCCGTTCGTAATGGGTTTTGTGGAGTTGTTATAAAATAAAATTCGAAATCCAGCGACATTCTTAGCGAGGATATCATCATTTGTCGGGTGGATATTAGGAAAAAGATTCCCTGCTGCTTTATTCGAAAACCAATTTGTTAGGTTCGTCCACGCGTTCGAAGCGGGACGGAAGTAGCGGTGGAGATTATAGCTATCGTACGCAAAGCCGTTCGCATTGGTGAAAGTGTCTTTGGCAACATAATAGCCGACCAGTGCTAAATCACCGCTGCTATTTGCTCGGACTCTATAAGGTGCCACGCAAAAGTAGAGGGAGGACCCTAGTTGTTGGTCTGGAATCGTCAGAGCATTGCTCGTGCCGTCGCGTGAGTATATAAAAGGGAGGCCTTTATTGGTGGTACTGTCTGCTATTTGATCTCTTGAGGTACTGCTTTGGTTTCCGCGTAATATAGGGAAAGAAAAATCAGATATCATAAGAAGGGAGGCAGCTCGGGCCTCACGGGTGGCATCGGTTCTTCGGTTGGCGTTGGACCAGGCTTTGGACATCTGATCTTGCATGCCCACCATCATGAGGAGAACCACGGAAAGAACGGTGGTGGCAGCCATGAGTTCGATGAGGGTGAAGGAACATTGCGCAGGCCCCGCATTCTCGGGGCGCGCCCCGCAGTTGAGGGACGTGCTTACGCGCGCTGTCGCGCGCAAAGGTTGCCATGGTTTTCGCGTGGAGCAGGAATCAAGCTGCCTAGTCGAATGATATTTGGTTTTGACATAAAAAATGTTTGCGATGGTTTTGGGGGTTATCTCAAGGGTATTAGGAGAAATAAAGCTGCAATTCATGGGGCCACTCCTCCGGTAAAAAGAAATTGCTTACGACTAGCAGCGGGAAGGTTTCCAGGGCTCTCTATGTAAACATCCACCCGTTGTGGGTTGGATGTGACAACGGAATCAGGTCGAAAAGTGGCTGAAACTGTGATCATGGCTAAGGTAGTCGCCTTGGGATTTCCTGTGTCCCACCAAGAAGGTTTGCTGAGACTGCCCTCGAAGGGGCGAAGCTCAACATCTCCGTAGAGTGTATCCGTTCTGGTTTCCTGATTGTAAGCCACATAGCAGGTAATAGGAGCGAGGTATGTCGACGAGGTATTCACATTGATATAATTCTTTGTAGCAATTCCATTGGTTGGGGAATTATCTTGCCCAATCTGAATTAACCTATAATCGCTAAGCCCTCCAGATTGTTTATCTCGGAGATCAGAAAGAATAGTTTGAGCCAGAAGTGCCGCTTGGGTTTCCTCGTAGCTTTCTTTGCTCATGTTGAGACCCAGGGGGAAGAGGGCGATGATGGAGGTGAAGGCCACGGCGGCCACGCCCATGGCAATGACGACTTCGGTTAAGCTGAACGCCGCCGGAAGGCGGCGAGAGATTAGGGGATTAAGGGGGGAAGGGGTTAAGGTGAGAACGTCACAATTTTGGATTTTGGATTTTTCCCCGCGGTTGCGGGACGCGCTTACGCGCGGATGTTGGATTGTGGAGAGGTGTGAAAGTATGAAAGTGTGAAACCCCGACCGGATCGGGGCAGGGTGTGAATGTGGTTTTGAATTATGCGTGGCGGACGTGGCGTGACCCTGCTTCGCTCCTAACCTCGCGGATTCGGATGGAGCTTGGCCCCTTAGGACCTGCCCCTGCCCATTCTGGTTTGTCATTCCATGATGGAGTAGATGTCCGCTTACGCGGGGGAATTCGCAGGGCTGGGGGAAAAAGTTCATGGGGCGGGGGCAAGAGTGGGGCGAGTGCGACCTGTGTAGCGGGTGAGGCGGACGGTTTCGAAGTTGGTCATTTTGGATGTGGGATTTGTTGTCGTGTTGGTGACGGTTCCTTCAAAGAAGGCAATCCCGTTAGTGGGGAAAGGGGTTAGAGTTTCGTCAAGAGCGCCATCTGATTGAAAACTAATTGCGCGGAAGGTCGCTGCTGGGTTGCTGGTGGTTAAAATTCTAACAGAAATATTGGTTCCTTGTGGTAGGGCGGAGATAGAGTTTGGAAATAGGGCGATTCCTTGGGGAAGGACAATCCAAGAGCCGACCATGGTGGCAGGGGTGGCCGAGTTGGTGGCGTTCCATGCGACGACAGCCATCGAGCGATATTTATAGGCATCGCCAAGCCCAAAGGTGCTATCAGGAAAAATAACCGCGGCGTTGGTCCCAGTAGAAATTGCGGTGTTGCGGGCGATTTCTAGCGCCCCCATGACTTGGCTGAGGGCTTGTTTGCGGCCACCGCTTCCAGTGAGGCCTTTGAGGGCGGGAACAGCGACTGCGGCGAGAAGACCCATGATGCCAACAACGGCGAGAAGTTCGACGAGGGTGAAGGCCGCTATGGTGCGGAGAGAGGGGTTAAGGGATGAAGGAATTAAGGAGGGGACGCAGCGATTTTGGATTTTGGATTTTGAATTGTGCAGAGGTGAGAAAGTGAGAATGCGCAAAAGTAGTTTTGCATTAAACGTGGAGGGCTTGGCGGACTTAGCGTGACCCTGCTTCGCTCTTAACTTCGGCGACTCAGAAAGAGCTACGCAGGGCGCAGACGCGGTCAGGGGAGTAAAGCAGGTCACGATTAAGGTATATATACCTTTGATTTACTTTGTCAACACAAGCTTACAAAGTAAATATTGGAAAAGTTATTTATTTATGCAAATACGTAATAAGGAATTGTTTACATTTTTGGCCAGCTGGTGATCCACTTATTTGTGTTTGCGCCTCCAGTAGTTTGTCCAGCGGTGGACCAGATGAGGGGGGCGTTTGTGCCGTCGGAGTTGTAGCCGTAGGCATAGCCCCAAGGGTCGATAAAGTAGTTTCCGTTAACCATAGTGGATTTCGGTTCGAAGTACCGTTTCCTGGTAGGGGCGTTCGTTAAGGTGGCTGAACCAAGCAGATTGGTGAAGAGAGCTTGGCCCGCGGCGGTGTATCCAGTTGGGGCAAAACTAGAGGATGGGCTGACGTTTGTGTTAACCGGGTAGGTATTGTTATCGGCATAGTAGCGGTCGCATGCGGCTTGGAGGGCTGCGACCTCGGCCTTGGCGGTGGAGGTGGCGCCGTGCCGGCGAACTGCTCCCGCTGCACCGAGAGTGAGGCCTGCGAGAATGCCGATGATAGTGATGACACCGAGGAGTTCGATCAAGGTAAACGCTGCCATGGTGCCGAGAGGGATGAAGGGTTTAAGGGGCGAAGGAGAGTTGAAAATTGTGGATTCTTGATTTTGGATTTTGGATTGAAGTCTTGAATCTGTAGCGAAGGTTTTGTGTCGAGGATTTTTCTGGTGGAAAGGAAGGAGAGTGGGTGTAGTCATAGTTATGAACATAACTTCATCACAAAAATTTCCAAAGGCAAAAAGCAACTCCTTCACGTTGGTCGAGTTGCTGGTGGTGATTTCGATCATTGGGTTGCTGGCTGGCCTGGGTTTGCCGGCTATCAACGGTGCGATTCAGGCGGGCAAGAAGGCGGAGGTGGCTGCGATGGCGGAATCGATCAAGACAGCTGTGAATGCGTTTTATGCGGAGTATTCGGCGTATCCTTCGAACACGAGTGGGAAAACGGACGCCAACTTTTTAGCTTTGATGAGCACAACCAACAGCACTGGGGTGAGTTCGCAAAATACACGCGGAATTGCGTTTTTGGAAGTGCCACCCAAGTTCACGAATGCGAGTGGGATTGTTACGCCCAAAGGTTTTTCCACGAACACGAACAATACCTTTTTTGTTCTGATCGATAATGTGGGCTTGGGTTTTGTAAATCCGAGATCGGTTTCGGGCACCTTAACAAACTCCAATGTTCCGAGTTCGGTGGCGGTTTGGGTGGTGGATCCGAAGGCTAGCAGTAAGGCGGTGGGGACCTTTAAGTAGAGCTGGGGATTTCTTTTTTTTGGCTGGGCCTTCAAAAGCCGCGCATTGGGAATAATCCAGGCTGGATGATGTTCAGTCAGCACTCACTAAGTGCTGTAAATAAGAAACTTACGACATTAATTTCCATTTACAAATGTCTCTAGAGTGTAACAAAAAAGGGGTAGCTTTTACGAAATAGGGGAGCAAGTTAGACCTATGAGGGTTGGGTTACATAAAAATCGGTTTTTCGGAAGTGGTGGTGCAGGAAAAAAGAGGTGGATTCCGATTTGGATCGCGTTGGTTTGGGTGGGGATGGGCTTTTCGTCCGGAGTCCATGCAGCGGATGTGGTTTGGAATTTTGGAGCAACTGGAACTCTTTCTCCGACATCAGGAACCCCCATCACTAATTTAACCATTAGCGATATTTCCGGTACTGGTGCTTTGACGGCACCTGGAAGCACGGGATCGTCTGGGTACAGCGGTGTAAGCGGTGGATACAACATTGGCTTTTCAGCAAAATCAGGCGTTTTGGATACGGGGACGAGTGCTTACTTCCAATTCATCTTAACTCCGGCGAGCAATGCGAGTTTCCTTTTTTCTGCTGTTTCTTTCGGAACAAGAAGCACCAGCACCGGGCCCAAAAACTATGCCCTGCGATGTTCTTTGGATAATTATGCTACGGATATTGTTTCCGGAAGTACCTCAGCAGATAGCGTTTGGTATCTAAAAAGCCATGGCAGTCTTTCTGTGGCATCCAGCTCGCCCGTCACATTTCGAGTTTATGGCTATGGTGGGACATCAACGGCTTCGAATTGGAAAGTGGATGACGTCAAAATCAGTGTATCCGTCAATAGCGGGCCAGTGGTGTATGCGAATGGCTTCTTGAATCCTTTTTCCAACACTTCGGGGACACCGTCGGATTACCAGACCTTCGTCGTTTCGGGATATAATTTGACGGGCGATCTTTCAGTGACTCCACCCGCCGGGTTCGAGATCAAGACAACTGGAGATTACACCTCTTTGCCCCTTGTTATACCACGGTCCGGCGGGTCGGTGGCTCCAGCCACAGTCCTTATTCGAATAACTTCGACGACGGCCGCATCTTCCTTGTTGGGAAACGTGACGGTGTCGAGCAGTGGAGCTGCGGACAAGACCTTGGCTGTGAGTGGGACGGTTTCCCCAGATACGACCCCTTTCATCAACGTTTCAACTAACGCATTGCCGGCGTTCTCTGCATCCTCCGGGTCGGTTTCTACTTCGCAGAGTTTTACGGCCTCTGCCAAAAATCTGACGAATGATTTCACGGTGACGGCACCGGGTGGTTTTCAGGTTTCCACCAACGGGGTGGATTTTGCCAATTCGCTGACCTTTGCACAGACCAACGGACTATCAACAAACACGGTTTCAGTACGGGTTGCAGGAACGAACAGCGCCGGCAGTCCTTCCGGCAATGTAGTGCTGGCAAGTGCTGGTGCCACATCGGCGAATGTTGCAGTGACTGCCACAGTGACGAATCCCACGCTCACGGTGAGCCTGAATCCGGCACTGATGTATGAAAATGCAACATCCACTGGGACGATCAGTCTTCCAGCGTCCAGGATTGCGGATTTGACGATTAACTTGAGCAGTGGAACGCCGACCGCAGTGACCGTTCCGCCTAGCGTTATCCTTTCTGCTGGCCAGACGAGCGTGAACTTCACAGTGATGGGGGTTCCGGATTCCGCGACCTATGCGGAACGGACCTCCTTGATCACCGCCAGCGCCACTAATTGCATCAACGGCACCGACACGATTACGGTGTTAAACGTAGATCTAGCGCCGATCACTCCCATTTCGTTGGATGGTTCGAACAGTAACAGCTACAGCCAGAACTTTAACGGGTTGGGGACGAACAATTTTCCAAGCGTTTTCCCGGCGAGCAGTGGGGTGCAGGTGAGTTTGGGCGCGATCACTGCGAATACGGTGAACGGCTGGTATGGGGCGAAGATCGCTGGAACGGGAACGTCGGCCACAGATTTACTGGCCAATGCGGGGGCAACAAGCACAGGGACACTTTACAGTTTCGGCATCGCAAATGATGTGAACCGGGCGTTGGGTACGATCGCGACGGGGACAACCACAATGGCCTTTGGGGCTTTGATTAAGAACGATACCGGGGGAACGATCACGAATGTGAAAGTCTCCTTCACGGCGGAGTTTTGGAGAAGTTCAACACTAACATCAAACGTGCTGACTTTTGGCTATGGTATAATGAATAGGACGAACATTACCGAAACAAATTTTCTCACGACAACTGGGGCAACTCCGTTCAGCGCATTAAATATTACAGGCCCAGCTCCAGTAGCGTCGAATGGTCCTTTGGATGGTAATCTTCCCACAAATCAAGTGGCGTATTCGAATGTGGCTCTTCCATTGGCACTTGGAGTGGGAGAAACGGCATTTTTGCGTTGGCAGGATTTGAATGATGGAGGGGACGACGCTGGGATCGGGATGGATAACTTTGTTTTGAGTTATGAGGTGGATCAAACCGTGACCCTTAGTTCGTTCACTCCCTCGGTGGGGCCTGAAGCTACTCAGGTAACGATTCGGGGGGTTAACTTTACTGCCGGAATGCCCGTGAAGTTTAACGGAACAGCGGCGAGTTTGGTAACTCTGGTGAGTTCCACCGAGTTGGCGGTGACGGTCCCTGAGGGAACGACGACGGGTTATATCACGGTGGGAGAGGGGTCTGCGGCGGTGACGAGCGCGACGGCGTTTGTGGTGGGGAACTTCTCGGGTGATCCAACGGTCAGTGGAACAAACTTTGGGAATGTTTCTGTGGGGAACGTGGCTGATAAATATATGATGTTGAATGGTGGTGGATTGCCTGGTTTGACGTTGGACCTTGCTTTTGATCAGCCCGACTTTTTGCTTTCGGAAGATGGATCTAACTTTGCCAGTGCTTTATCGGTTTCGTTGAGCAATGGATCGGTGAGTTACGTTTTCCCTGCCTTGCGATTCGCACCCACGAGCACGGGAGTCAAAACGGCGGTATTGACTATTTCTTCGGGCGGAATCGTGATTGGAAAATACTCATTCACAGGCACGGGAGCTGGGTTGGCGCAGCCAACGTACTTCGCCGGGTTTGGGCAAAACGGTCAAGCAGCTCTCTATTGGGGTGCGGACCCAAGCTACGATTTGGTTATCTTAGGAAAGGAAGGAAGTTCGGTGACGGATGCGCCGTCGGCCTCGGGCAGTTACACAGGAAACACCAGCTTTGGTTCGGGGACTCCTGTCGGCTCTTCCACCACGATCTTCTCGGGTCTTGATAGTTCGGTATCCAACACGGTAGTTACGGGACTCAGAAATAATCAATTCACCTACTTCAAAATCTTTAATCGGAATCCAAGCGCGGGTGTTGTGAGTGTCGGAAAAGAAATTCGGGTCATGCCTTATGCGGACATCGCAACTGGAGTGATCACACGGTGGAATTTTAACAACAGTGATCTGAGTGCCAGCACGGGAAGTGGTACGGTGGAAGCTGTCGGGGGAGTAGCGGCTGGGTTTGTAAACGGGGTGGGTGGCTCCTCTGATCGTGCGACGATCAACAAGGCGGTGAGCGTGAAGGGTGCGACGGGGCAGTTCACTGGATTGCAGTTTGCAGTAAGCACGGTGGGCAAAAAGGAGGTGAAAGTTTTCTGGGATATTGCGGCGAGTGGATCGGCCTCGAAGTACACCAAATTCCAGTACACGCTGGACGTGACAGCAACGCCACCCGTGTGGGTGGATTATACGCCAACGGTGGGCGATTCACCTGGGGTGGCGATAGAGAGTGGACTGTATGTGTTGGATAAGGTGGACTCGACTCTCCTACAGCGGTCGGCGGATCTGAGTGGGGTGGCGGGGGCGCAGAACAATGCGAAGTTTGGTTTCCAAGTTATCTCAGCGAATGCGCCGGGAACCAGTGCCATCGCGAGGGCAGACGGAACAAGTGCCGCTTATAGCACGGCGGGAACGGTGAAGTATGACATGGTAACGGTGACGGGGGTGGATGGGGTCTTTGGAACTCCGTTGAGCAACTATCTGGATGGATTCAATCTGATTGGCGATGATTCCCTGGGAACGGCCGATCCGGACGGAGACGGGATGAACAACAGTGCGGAGTTTGCCTTTGGGACGAGTCCAGTCAGCGGAGCCAGCCGTGCGGTGACGCAAAGCAGTGTGACGGGTGGAATTAAAATTACATGGCTGCAGCGAAGTGAAGTTACTTATGCAGTGAACTCATCGACCGATCTGACGGCATGGCTCACGGGAACAGTCATCCCGTCCAAGAGTGATCCACAGCCTGGAGGATTACCCGGCGGATACGAGCAGTGGGAGGCGACTTTGACAGGTGGAGACAGGGGATTCCTAAAGGTTGAAGCCACTGTCCCGTAAATGATTTCGGTGGAATTTCAAGAAGGGCCTCGAGGCGAAAGTCTTGGGGCTCTTTCGTTTTTTGAGAAGGTAGGCTGTCCAAGGCCCGCCTAGGGGATAAAATAAAATTCAACCCCTAGCGATGCGACGAAGGGAATTGGCCCCCTTTAACCTGACCCCGCCCTGCCCGTGAGTTGATCGAACAACAGTCCCCTCGGCGCGTCGCTGAATTGTCAGAGCCCAACGCGTTGCGAGGCGGGCTAGGGACAGCCCGCCCTACCTAAACATTGAGGTTTGGAGCATTGAGCGAGGCGAGCTAGGCAAAGCCCGCCCTACCAAGCGTGTTTACCGGTGAGACAGCGTTGCCCTGCGGTGTGGCTCTGCTAGAACTTTTTAATGCCAGCCAAGTATAAGGTTTTTGTCACCGACGGAGTTTCCCCAAGCGGAGTGGATGTGCTGAAGGCGTGTCCGCAGATCGAGGTTATTGAAAGTCCTACCCTCAAGGAGAAGGAACTTCTCGAAAAGTTGAAGGGTTGCGATGCGCTGGTCGTACGCAGTCAAACCCAGGTCAGCAAAGCGGTTTTGCAGGGGTGTCCTACTATTCGGGCAGTAGGTCGGGCTGGAGTAGGTGTGGACAATGTGGATGTGGATGCGGCCACCGAAAAGGGTGTGGTAGTGATGAACACTCCTGCAGGAAACACGGTGAGCACGGCGGAGCAGGCTTTCACCCTTCTTTTGGGGCTGGCACGGCATTTGCCCCAGGCTCATGCCTCGATGTCGGCAGGGCAGTGGGACCGAAAAAGTTTTCAAGGGACGGAACTCAATGGGAAGACACTGGGAATTTTGGGAATGGGAAGGATCGGGGGAGAGGTGGCGCGAAGGGCGATCGCCTTTGGGATGCGAGTGATGGCGTTTGATCCGTATCTGTCGGCTGGGAAGGCACGGAGTTTGCAGGTGGAGCTGATCGATCGGGTGGAGGATCTGTTGCCACAGGTAGATTTCATCACGATGCATTTGCCGATGACAGATGAGACGAAGGGAATTTTGAGTGAGGAGAGGCTGAAACTTTGCCGCAAGGGAGTGAAGATTGTGAACTGTGCGAGAGGCGGGTTGGTGGGAGAGGCGGTGTTGTTAAAGGCGATTGAGGCGGGTCAGGTGGGTGGAGCCGCCCTGGACGTTTTTGAGGAAGAGCCGCTGACGGCGGATCATCCGCTGAGGAAGAACAAGAAGGTGATTTTAACTCCTCACTTAGGGGCATCGACCGCCGAGGCGCAGGAGAGTGTGGGGATCGAGATCGCTGAGGCGATCCGGGATTATCTGACTGAGGGAGCGGTGCGAAATGCGGTGAACATTCCGAGTGTGGACGCGAGGACGATGGCCAAGTTGCGGCCGCAGATTGAGTTTGGATTTCGGTTAGGAAGATTGTTATCGCAGATTGCGCCAAGTCGTTGCGATCGGTTGACGATTAGTTATGCGGGAAAGATTGGAGAGGAGGATACGACTCCGATTACGAGGAGTATTTTGAAGGGGTTTCTTTTTGGAGCGGGTGGGGGCGATGTGAACGAGGTGAATGCTCCTAAGATGGCGGCGAATCTGGGGCTGAAGTTGAGTGAGACGAAGCAGGCAGAGCCTGGGGAGTATGCCGAGCTAATTTCCGTCAGGGCGGGTCAGGATTCGAAAGAGGCGGAGGTGAGCGGGACGTTCTTTGGAACGAGTCCTCACATCGTCCGGATCAATGACCAGTGGATGGAAGCTCGGCCGGAGGGATTCCTTTTATTGATGGAAAATAAGGATCGCCCGGGGATTGTGGGTTGGATCGGGACACTGCTGGGCAAGCACAAGGTGAATATTGCCAGCATGACGCTGAGTCGAAGTGCGCCGGGATCGAAGGCGTTGAGCGTGTTGAATCTGGATTCGGCCCCTGGGGAAGAGGTTTTGAAAGAGATGCTGGCCGATAAGGACATTACTTCGGTTAAAGTCGTTAAGATCTAGGTCATTTTCGACCTCTTACCCCGCAATTTAAAAACTAGCTCACAAACCATTGCAGATCAGTATCTTGCAAGACCTCTGACCCCATGCAAGTCATTGCAGTTCAATAGGTTAAAATGGGTTTTTTCAGCTAGTACCTCTGAGCCCATTCGGGGACTTGTTGGTAAAGAGTTATCAAGATATCCATTCTTGTTGTAAACCCATGATGGGTAGGGTCTAAATATATAAAGTCTTGATGTTCTTCCGAAGTTATTCACATAGCGGTTAGGCGGTTGTTCGGGGCTATTAGAGGGATTCTCGATCGTTTTTAAGATTCGGGATAGGTTTGGGATATGAGGATGGCGCTACTCATTGGCTGGTTAGGGGTCTGGTCGGTCGCTTTAGCCGATGAGAAGTATCCAGATGGGATGACGATTTTGGAGACGCCAAGGATTGGGGAAATGCAGGTCGTGACGGGAAGCAAAGCTGAGATGGATGTGGCGCGGGAACCGGCCTCGACGTTCAAGGTGGTGATTGCCTGGGCGGCGTTGGATCGGGGTTTGGTCAAAGATGTAGAGACACCTCTCAAGGGAGCAGAGGGGTTGGGGTTGAGGCAGTCGCTCCAAAAATCAATCAATCCGCCTTTTGCCATTTTAGCGGAAAAGTTGGGTGGAGCGGTTTTGGGGGGGTACGCGGAAAGGAGCGGTCTGATCGAGGGAAAGATCCCGAAGGGTTGGATGAAGGCGGGGGGTCAGGAGGCGGCCCATGCGGCGGATCTGAAAACAACCCTGCGAAGGGAGCATTCGATGGCAGTCGCGTGGATGCGTTGCAACAGCCCATGGGACGGACAGGCGGGGAAAAAGTTGCAAGATGCTTTGATCTGGAAAGGGGAGAAGGTTCTCCTGCGGGCAAAAACCGGCTCCTATGGGGGTTGTCTTTGGATGACAGGATATGGACCGGATAAGGCAGTTACCGTCTTCATGGAGGGCCCTGTTTCCCGACGGCCGGAAATATTGAAAGCTTTTTTCGGTCGGTGGGGATTCGAACCTGCCAGCCTGTAATTAAAAAATCTCCGTTAATAAGTTTGGGTTGGCGCTTGTGGGATGCGTTCCGCTTCAGCACTTTATCAGCTTCATGATTCCCCGATATTCCCGCCCCGAAATGACCTCCCTCTGGTCCGAAGAAGCCAAACTTTCGCGCTGGTTGGAGATCGAGATCCTTGCTTGCGAGGCTATGGCCAACCGGCGAATCATTCCCCGGAAAGATGCCCGGACGATTCGGCGCAAAGCGAAGTTCAATATTCGGCAGGTTCACAAAAACGAAGAGCGGACGCGTCACGATGTTTTGGCATTCCTTGAGGACGTGGCGTCCCACGTTGGCCCGGCTGGGCGCTGGATTCATCAAGGACTGACCTCCTCCGATATTCTCGACACCACGTTGGCTTGGCAGCTGCGGGATGCGGCCGACCTTCTGATCGCAGGAGTGAGAAAAGTGAAAGCCGCAGCCGCCATGCGGGCCCGCAAACACCGAGGGATGTTGACGATCGGCCGAACCCACGGAATTCATGCCGAGCCGACGAGTCACGGAATCCGAATGGCTCTTTTGCATGACGAATTTTGCCGGGCGGAAGAGAGGCTGGTGGCCGCTCGAGACGAGATTGCGGTCGGCAAACTTTCTGGTGCAGTGGGTACCTACGCGCACTTGGATCCTTCGATCGAAGCGTTCGTCTGTAAAAAACTGAAACTGAAACCCGGTGCGGCCACTCAGGTGGTTCCTCGGGATCGGCATGCGGCCTTTGCATTGGCTCTCTCGCTGGTGGCGGCGAGTGCGGAGCGTTGGGCGACCGAGTTTCGACATTTGCAGAGGACGGAGGTTGGGGAGGTGGAAGAGCCTTTTGCCAAGGGACAGAAGGGGAGCAGTGCGATGCCCCATAAACGGAATCCAGTGAACGGGGAGCGGATTTGCGGATTGGCTCGAATTGTGCGCGGGCATGCCGTTGCTGCACTGGAGAATGTGGCTTTGTGGCACGAGCGCGATATCTCCCACAGCTCGGCCGAGCGGATTCTTTTTCCCGATGCCACAATCCTCCTCGATTTTATTCTGAATGATCTGGAGGGATTGGTGAGGGGACATAAGGCGGACGCGAAGAGGATGCTCGCGAACCTCGGATCTTCCCGCGGATTGTGGGCTTCCCAAGGGGCGCTGCTGGCGTTGACTCGTGCGGGATTGGCCAGGAGAGAGGCGTACGAAGCGGTCCAGAAGCATGCGATGGCAACCTGGCTAGAAGGTGGAGCGGATTTTACGACTCGGCTGGAGTCGGATCCCGAGTTAGGAAAAAAAATCGGAAAGAAGGGATTGCGGGAGGCGTGTAACGCCTTGCGGCATCTCCGGCATGAAAAACTGATTCATCGCAGGTGCGGACTTTAAAAAGGAGCAAGTCACATGAAGATGAAAGCGATCGTCACCGTCACATTGAAACCGTCGATTCTTGATCCGCAGGGGGAAGCGGTGGCGCATGCCCTGCAAAACATGGGAGTGAAAGGGGTGCAGTCGGTCCGGATTGGAAAACATATCGAACTGGAGATCGAGGGGGGCGAGGAGAAGGTATTGCGGGCTAAGTTGGAGGAGATTTCGAAAGAGTTGTTGAGCAATCCGGTGATGGAAAACTTTCATCTGGATCTGCGGGCCGGCGGATGAGGTTCGCGGTTATCCAATTTCCTGGGTCGAACTGTGACCAGGACTGCGTCCATGCATTGCAGGTTTTGGGGCAGGAGGCGCGGCTGGTCTGGCATCAGGAGACCAAGATTGATCCGGAGGAAGGAGTGATTTTGCCTGGGGGCTTTTCGTATGGGGACTATTTGCGGTGTGGGGCGATCGCCCGGTTTTCTCCGATCATGCCGGCGGTCAAAGCTGCAGCTGGGCGGGGGCAGGTAGTGGTCGGGATTTGTAATGGGTTTCAGATTTTATGCGAGGCGGGGCTGTTGCCGGGGGCGTTGACCCGGAACGAAGGGCTTCATTTCCGATGTGAAAAGGCGTTTTTGCGGGTGGAGACTCCAGCGTCTCGTTTTACTTCCCATTATGTCACGGGTGAGACACTAACAATTCCGATCGCGCATGGGGAGGGGTGTTACCGGGCCAGTCCGGAAATTCTGCAGGAGTTGGAAGCTCAGCAGAGGGTGCTTTTCCGTTACTGCAATGCGGAGGGACAGGTTGTGCCGGAGGCTAATCCGAACGGATCGAGTCACAACATTGCAGGGATTTGCAACGTAGGGAGAAATGTTTTGGGAATGATGCCGCATCCCGAGCGGTGTTGTGAGGCGGAGATGGGGGGAACGGACGGACGGGGGATTCTTTTGGGAGCGGCTGGGATCGGGAGAAAGATATGAAGGCAAAAGAGTTTGCTCTAAAACTAGGTCTGACGGAGCAGGAGTACGGAACGATCGAGAAGGGGCTGGGACGCGAGCCGAACGAGAATGAGTTGGGGATGTTTTCGGTGATGTGGAGCGAGCACTGTTCGTACAAGAATACTCGTAAGGAGTTGCGGAAATTCCCGACGACGGGACCGGCGGTGCTAGTCAAGGCTGGGGAAGAAAATGCCGGAGTGGTAGATGCGGGAGATGGGTTGGCGTTGGCGTATAAGATCGAGTCGCACAATCATCCAAGTGCGGTGGAGCCGTTCCAGGGAGCGGCGACGGGAGTAGGAGGGATCTTGCGGGATATTTTTACAATGGGGGCGAGGCCTGTGGCGTTTATGGATTCGTTGCGATTTGGACGACCTGAGGCGAAGGGGGAGGCTGGAAAACGGACGCGGTCGCTGATTCACGGAGTGGTGGCAGGGATTTCGCACTATGGGAACTGTGTGGGGGTACCTACGGTGGGTGGGGAACTGGTGTTTGATCCCGCGTATGAGGGAAATCCGTTGGTGAATGTCTTTTGTTTGGGGACGTTGCGGCACGATCAGATTCGGCGTGGGGCAGCGAAGGGAGTGGGGAATCCTGTTTTTTATGTCGGGGCGAAGACCGGTAGGGATGGATTGGCTGGGGCGGCATTTGCCTCGAGGGATCTGACGGAGGAGAGCAAGGCGGATCGGCCTGCGGTGCAGGTGGGAGATCCCTTTGTGGGGAAGTTGCTGTTCGAGGCGTGTCTGGAGTTGTATGCGAGGCCGGATCTGGTGGTGGGGGTGCAGGATATGGGCGCGGCGGGGTTGACCTGTTCGACGTGTGAGACGGCGAGCCGAGGTGGGTCGGGAATTGAAATCGAACTGGATCAGGTTCCCCAAAGGGAGAAGGGAATGACGCCGTATGAGATTCTGCTTTCTGAATCTCAGGAGCGGATGTTGATCATCGTGCATAAGGGTAGGGAGAAGGAGTTGAAGGAGATTTTCGCGAAGTGGGGATTGGATGCGGCGGAGATCGGTTATGTCACGGAAACGGGAAAGGTGGTGGTCAAGGCGGGCGGGAAGGTGGTGGCGGAGGTTCCTGCAAGATTACTTGCGGACGATGCGCCCGTATATGAGAGGGAGGCGAAAGTTCCTGCGAAACTGGCGGAGAGGCAGAAACTGGACTTGAAGAAAATTTTGCCTGAAAAGCCGAAAGTGAAGGAGGATCTGATGAAACTGGCGTCTTCACCGGCGACGGGATCGCGCCGATGGGTGTGGAATCAGTACGATCACATGGTGGGGTTACGCACGGTGGTGAGGCCAGGTGGGGATGCGGCCGTTTTGCGGATTGAGAAACCTGGAGGGGGTTGGGTGCATGTCGCGATGACGTTGGATGGGAACGGGCGCTGGTGTGCGCAGGATCCACGGGAGGGTTCGAAGGCGTTGGTGGCGGAGGCGTGCAGGAATTTGGCGTGTGCGGGGGCGATTCCGCTGGGGTTGACCGATAATTTGAATTATGGGAACCCGCATGATCCTGAAATTTTCTGGCAGTTGCGGGAGGGGGTGGAGGGGATGGCAGAGGCGTGCCGGTTTTTCGATCTGCCGGTGACGGGGGGGAATGTGAGTCTTTATAATCAGTCGCCTGCTGGGCCGATTCATCCGACACCGGTGGTGGGAGTGGTGGGAAAGGTGGAGGATGGGGTGCATCTGGTGCCGGGGGTTTTCGGAAAGGGAGGGGGAGCGATTCTGCTCGTGGGGAC
>JBIKNP010000020.1:0-39835 GCA_044358595.1 Methylacidiphilales bacterium | reverse complement strand
ACACAGGAGTCGGGCGGATTAGGGGCTTCGCTTTATCTACAGGAGATTCATGGGGTTCTTGCCGGGAAATTGGGCAAGGTCGATTTAGCGGCCGAGAAAAAGTTGCACGTGTTGATGCGAGGTGTTCTCAAGTTGGCTGGGGTGAGGGCGGTGCATGACGTGGGAGAGGGCGGGATTCTCTGGGCCTTGGCAGAGATGTGTTTTGGGGAGGAGTCGGCAGGAGCGGAAGTGACGTTTGCTAGCGGCCAAGGGGAGAGGCCTGAGGATGCACTTTTTGGGGAGGGGGCGGGTCGGATTCTTCTGGAGGTAGATGAGGAAACGGTGACGATGATCGAGCAGTTGGCGAAAGAGGCTGGAGTAGGATGTTATCGGCTCGGAAAAAGCGGTGGTACGGATTTGCAGATTACCTGCGGCTCGGTTCAGGAGCGCTGGGGAGTTCGGGAGTTGCGAAAACTTTTCACGGAGTCGTTGCCGAAAGCTTTAGAGGGATGATGAAAAATCTCTCCCTTCTCAAAGCGGATGGATCGGAGTAAGGTATCCCCTTGAAGACTCCCCATTTCCCAACTCATGAATGCGGAGTTTTTGGAGTCTACAATCATCCGAATGCGGCTGAGCTGACTTACTATGGGCTTTATGCCCTTCAGCATCGGGGGCAGGAGAGTGCGGGGATTGTCACAGCCAAAGACGATGGAAAGGCCTTTGCGATCAAGCGTGGAATGGGTTTGGTCGGTCAGATTTTCAAGGAGAACGATTTAAAGGAGTTGGCGGGTACGCGGGCGATCGGGCATGTGCGATATTCGACAACAGGCTCGAGCACGATCAAAAATGCACAGCCGTTGACGGTTGAAACGGGGCGTGGGCAGATTGCGATCGCTCATAATGGCAATTTGGTGAATGCGGGAAAATTGAGGGATGAGTTGGAAGCGGCGGGATCGATTTTCCAAACGACGACAGATAGTGAAATTATTTTGCATCTAATATCCCGTCCCAATCCTGCGATTGGTGGTGGGGCCTTGGCCCAAGCGCTTTCTCGGGTGCACGGGGCCTACTCGATTGTCTTGATGGGGGAGAATGAGGTGATTGCGGCGCGGGATCCCTTTGGATTTCGGCCGCTGGTGATTGGGAAGTTAGATGAAGGGTTTATTTTTTCCAGTGAGACGTGTGCTTTGGATCTTGTGGGGGCAGAATTCGTCCGAGAGGTGGAGCCTGGGGAGATTGTGGTGGCGGATGAGTCGGGCCTGCGCTCCTTCAAGCCTCATGCGGAGACGGCCCGGGAAGCGCTGTGTATTTTTGAGTTCGTTTATTTTGCACGGCCTGACAGCCAGATTGGGGGGCGAAATATTAGTCATGCACGTACGCGGATGGGTAGAGAGTTGGCGCGGTTACATCCTGTGGATGCGGATATTGTGGTGCCGGTTCCTGACTCGGGGACTTATGCGGCCTTAGGCTATTCGGAGCAGGCGGGGATTCCGTTGGATCAGGCGTTTGTCAGGAATCACTACATTGGGAGATCGTTTCTTCAACCGACCCAGTTGATTCGGGATTTCAATGTTCGAGTGAAGCTGAATCTAATTCGTACGGCGGTGCAAGGAAAGCGAGTGGTGGTGGTAGATGACTCGATCGTGCGGGGAACGACGGCACGGGCGAGGGTGACCAACTTGAGAGAGGCAGGGGCGAAGGAGGTGCATATCCGGGTGAGCTGTCCGCCGCACCGTTTTTCGTGTCACTACGGAATCGATTTTCCGGATCCGAAGGATCTTTTGGCGAACCGGATGACGAGAGCGGAGATTACGAAATATCTGGGGGCCGATTCTCTGGGTTATCTGGATGTGGACGGGATGGTGCGGGCGTGCGGGATTCCGGCCAAGAAATTCTGTATGGCCTGTTTCACGGGGGATTATCCGGTGGCTTTTGCTCCGGAGGACAGCAACAAGGAGATTTTGGAACAGAGGAGAGAGCGATCGGTTTCCCTCGTGCCGGAAGAAGAGAGTCGGCAGAGGTTCCTGCTCTGATCGGGATGGGACGAGACGCATATGCACGGGCGGGGGTAGACATCACCCTAGGCAACCGGGTGAAATCCGGAATCGGAGCCATGGTTCGCTCCACTCGGCGTCCCGGAGTGATTGGAGGGATTGGGGGATTTGGCGGATGTTTTGACGGAAGGATACGCGGGTATAGGAATCCTGTGTTAGTGGCGAGTATTGATGGGGTGGGAACGAAGCTGAAGGTGGCGCAGGAGGTGGGGAAACATGGGACGATCGGGGAGGATTTAGTGAATCACTGTGTGAACGACATTGCGGCGTTGGGGGCGGAGCCCCTTTTCTTCTTGGATTATATTGGAACGGGAAAATTGAGTCCGAAGGTGTTTCGTCAGATTTTGAAGGGATTGGTAAGGGGTTGTCGTCGTTCGGGGTGTGCGCTGTTGGGTGGCGAGACGGCACAGATGCCTGGAATTTATCATGGGGAAGATTACGACTTGGTGGGATCGATTGTGGGAGTGGTGGAGAAGGGGAGGGGGACGGATGGCCGATCCATTCGGGCGGGGGATGTGATTTTAGGTTTACCCACGAACGGACTGCAGACGAACGGGTATACCTTGGCGCGGGATATTTTGTTTAAGAAAGCGAAGTTGCGGGTGAAGGGAAATCTCCCTGGGACCTCGCTGAAGTTGGAAAAGCTATTGCTAGCGGTGCATCCGAACTATCGGCCCGCCCTTTTGAAGATTGGAAAGAGGGTGAAAATTAAGGGGGCGGCTCATATTACGGGAGGTGGTTTGATTGATAACCCACCAAGGATTTTTCCGAAAGGGCTAGGAGCAGAAATTCAGCTTGGGAGCTGGCCCGTGCCGCCACTTTTTCGATATCTGGAGACCAAGGGGAAGTTAGGGAAGGTAGAAGCGTATCGGACCTTCAATATGGGGATCGGGATGATTGTTGTGGTGGCGAAGGGGGATGTGGCCAAGGTGAAGAAAGCTGTTCGATGTTATGAGATCGGAAGAATGGTGCGGGGAGATGGGAAGGTTCGGTTGATCGGATGAGCGAGGGAATTCGCCGGGCCCTACTTTCGGTTTCGGACAAGACGGGGCTGTTGGAGTTCGCCAAATTCTTGGCGGGAAAAGGGGTGGAGCTGATTTCGACTGGGGGAACGGCCAAAGCTTTGCGGGACGCAGGGGTGAAGGTGATGGAGTTGAGCGACTACACCGGTTTTCCAGAAATGATGGATGGAAGGGTGAAGACGTTGCACCCCAAGGTGCACGGAGGGCTTTTGCAGCGAAGGGATTTGGCGGCACATCGTGAGCAGGCCGCACAACACAAGATTCCGACGATCGATCTGGTGGTGGTGAATCTTTATCCATTTGAGCAAACGGTGGCGCGGCCCAACTGCACGACGGAGGAGGCGATCGAAAATATCGATATCGGTGGGCCGAGTATGTTGCGGAGCGCGGCGAAGAATCATGAGGCAGTAACGGTGGTGACCGATCCGTCCGACTACGGGCTGGTGCAACAAGAAATGGAAGCGGCGGGGGATACGACTTTGGGAACACGAAGACAACTGGCCGCGAAAGTCTTTCGGCATACGTCCCACTACGACCATCTGATTGGTGCGTATCTGACGCGGCATTCGGAAAAAGAGCAGCCCGTTTTGCAGGAGACGACGGGTATCGTCCGGCGCCGGGCCCAATCGCTGAGATATGGAGAGAATCCACATCAAAAAGCGGCTCTCTACGGGACTTTTTTGGAATCCTTCAAGCAGCTGCATGGGAAGGAGCTTTCCTATAACAATGTACTGGATCTGAGTGCGGCCGCGGGGTTGATTGCCGAATTTCCAAAAGCTCCGCCGACTTTGGCGATTTTGAAGCATACCAATCCGTGTGGAGTGGGGTCGGGGGAGAAGCTTTTGGAGGCTTGGGAAAAGGCTTACGCGACGGATCGGCAGGCACCGTTTGGAGGAATCATTGTGGCGAATCGGCCGATTGATGCCGAAACCGCGCAGGCAATTGCGGAGATTTTTAGTGAGGTCATTTTGGCTCCATCGTTTGAGGCTGGGGCCTTGAAGATCTTACAGGCTAAAAAGAATCTGCGACTGATCGAGAACTATGAAACCATTACAGGCGGCTATGATTTTCGATCCGTCCGTGGGAATGGGTTGCTGGTGCAAGAGAGTGATGGGGCAGGGGATGATGAAACATCTTGGAAAGTGGTTACGAAAAGGAAGCCAACCGAGGCTGAAATGAAGGCGATGCGTTTTGGGTGGAAGGTGGTGCGGCATGTGAAGTCGAATGCAATTGTGTATGCGGGACAGGATCGGACGCTGGGGATTGGGGCGGGGCAGATGTCGCGTGTAGATTCTTCGCGGATTGCGGTTTGGAAGGCGGGGGAAGCTAAGCTTTCCTTAAAGAGTAGTGCGGTGGCGTCGGATGCTTTTTTCCCATTCCCGGATGGATTGGAGGCTGCGGCGGCGGCGGGTGCAACAGCGGCGATTCAGCCTGGTGGAAGTGTGAAGGATCCTGAGGTGATTGCGGCAGCGGATCGGCTAGGGGTAGCGATGATCTTTACGGGACGCCGGCACTTCCGGCATTAACGCCAAGAGAGAAGTCGGGAGCCGTTAGGCTGTGGGGTGAGGGTAAGATCCAAAGTCTTTTTTGGCCATTCGCCGGGATAGCGTTCGGGCCATTCGACGGCCACGAGTCCTGGGGTGATGAGGCAATCAGGCCAACCGAGGGAGTCCCAGTCGCGAGCATTTTCAAGACGGTAAAGGTCCCAGTGTTCGAGAGGAAGTTGTCCCCCAAGAAGAGGTTGGCACAAGGTGAACGTGGGACTGGGAATATCTCCTGGGACGCCTAGCGCTTCGGCAAGGCCGCGGACCCACTCAGACTTTCCAGCGCCAAGGGGGCCGTGAAGGCGAAGAATCGTGCCTGGCTGAAAACGGGAAAGGTGGCGAGCGGCGTGGGCGCGGGTGGCGGCGGCATCCGCACAGATTTCATCGGGGGAAAACTTAGCGGAGGTGGTCATAGCCGCGGAGGGGAAGGCCGCCCGTGTGGTAGCCTTGCGTTTGGGTTAGGCAGGTGCCGATGGGAGTGAGCGGGGTGGAAAAGGGCCATTGGCGCAGGAGGGCAGAGATTCGTTTTTTAGGAACCGAAAAGAGGAGTTCATAATCTTCCCCCTGTGTGAATGCGAGTCGGGGTGTGGCGCGTGGCGAGAGGGGAATTTGATTGGGGTGGATGGTGAATCCGATGCGGGATGAGCGGGCAAGGCGGGGGAGGTCAGCTCCCAGTCCATCGCTAAGATCGAGCATAGCGGAGGGGAATTTTTGGCGAACGAGCCACTGGCCTTCGGCAAGGCGTGGGGTGAAGGAGAGATGATGATGAGGCCAAGAGCCGCCCAATTTTCCTGTCACAAAAAGGATGTCGCCTGGTTTGGCGCCTGAGCGGGAGGGGGATGTTTTTTGTGGGACGGTCCCTAGGAGAGAGATGGAGAGGAGAAGCTGCCGAGTGCGGACGGTTTCTCCTCCGACGATGGGGAGATGAAACTTTTTCGCGAGACGGGAGAGACCTTGGTAGGCCTGACGAATACGGCGGGCGGAACGGGGATTGGGGCAACCAATGGTGATGAGGGCGGCACGAGGAGTGGCGCCAGCGGCGGCAAAGTCGCTGAGTCCACGGGCGAGTGCTTTTCGACCCGCGAGGGTGGCTGGTGTGGAGCGGGTGAAGTGAACGCCTTCGACCACGGCATCGGTTTTGAGCACGAGGTCGAGATTTTTAGAAAAGGAAGAGAGAACTGCGCAGTCGTGACCCAGAGAGTGGCGGATTCCTGCGGAGGGTTGTCGACCCAGAGCGGCGATCCAGTGGTGGATCCAAAGATCTTCAGAGGAGAGGGGAAGTTTTTTCATTGGATGGGTGGGCGTGCGAGAAGGATGAGGATGCACGTGTTCGCGTTGAAAAGAGAGTGGACGAGGATGGAGGGGATGAGGCTTTGGGTTGTACGAAAGATTCCTGCAAGAGCGACTCCGAAGAAGGTGAGGGGAATGAGAGTTGGGGTGTGAAGGTGAACAGCTCCGAAGGCAAGGGCGGAAAGCCACTGGGCTTGGGAGATGGGCAGGCGATGTGCAAGCCACGGGAAGAGAGTGCCGCGAAAGAAGACCTCCTCCCATATGGGGGCGATGATCAGAGCATAGGTAAGAAAGGGGAGGAGGGTTTTGGTGTCGCGGGCTTCGAGGAATCGGGTCATCGCGGGTTGGGGTTCGAGGGGAAGGCCGAGAAGAAGAAAGAGGCCAGAGCTGAGGAGAAGAAGAAAAAGAATCGGCAGAAAAAGGGTAAGAATAGTGCGGAGTGCAAGAGTGAGGTCTTGGATGGGGGCTGGACGATGAAGCCCCCAAAAAGAGATGGGTTTTTGGCGAGATAGAGTGAGAAGAAAGAAGGCGACAACGATTGCGGTTCCTGGGAGGAGCGGCGGGTAGAAATATGCGGTCATGGAGATGACAGAAATGCCGCAGAGAAAGGGGGGCAGGGGAATCTGAAGGGTGGGTGGGTTGGCAGAGGAGGGAGGTTGGAAGAGTTGGCGTAGGCGGGATGCGCCGCCAAAGAAAAGAAAACCGAAGGCCAAGGCGAGCAGAAGACTGCCATAGAGGATGGCGGAGATCGGAGGAGACCAGGGAGTCATTTGAGGAGTTTAGGGGGTTGGGGGGTGGAGGGGTAAAGATTCAATCCCAAAGGCTATGGAATGGTGGATTGAGGCGAGGGACGGGTCTGGGCATGATTCATAAGAATGCAAAAGTTGCGCCCTTATCAACGTTTTCATCGAACCCAATTGATCCTGCGGGATGAATTGGCTGTTGATCGGACGATTTTAGCCAACGAGCGGACGTTGCTGTCTTATGTTCGGCTCTCCATTACCCTCATTATTGCGGGGATTTCGATTGTGCACTTTGCGATGGAGAAGTGGTTTGAAACTGTGGGCTTTCTATGTGTTCCAATCGGTATCGGAGCTGGAATTTACGGGTGGATTCGGTACCGAAAGATGGCTGAAGAGATCATGGAGTTGAGAAAACCCGAGGCCCGAAAAACGAAGAGGCAGGTTCAGTCCTGATGAAACATTCAATCGCGCTGAAGATCTTTGCGTTGGCCGTGGGAATCATTGGGTTGACGGTGGTAGTGGCGATTTTGACAAATATCGAAGTGATCGGCATGGGGCGTGACGTGGCCACAGTGGCTAGAAAAACCATTCCATTGGCGAGCAGGGTGGCGGATTTGAATGAGGCGGGACTATTTCGTCGGGTGGCCTTTGAGCGTTTGTATCGCGAGTACGCGGAGCCTCAGCCTGACCAGGAAACGATCAAGCAGGGGACGGAGAACTTTGAAAAAAATACCACTCGAGTTTATGAGTTGAGCGCTGAGATTCGGGACGACTTAAAAGTGTTGCCGGATGACCCTCAAGAAAGGGAGTTGGCGGCACAGGCTCGTGAATTAGTGAGTCAGATCGAAAGCAGGTTTTCGTCGACCACGGATTTGGCCCGCTCCACTTTGCAGGCTCGAAAGGCAGGGGATCGGGCCAAGGCGAAGGAGCTTCTGGAGTTTACCTTTAAAGGGCAGGCAGAACTTCGGGAGTTGCGCAGCAAACTCCAAAGTGTGACGGGCCAGATGGCAGAGATTTCTGCTGTAAGTGCAGAAAATAGAAAAAACAGAGTGTTGATTAGTAGTTCTGCGACAACTTTGCTTGCGGTGATTCTGGGTTTGGGGGCGGCATGGATGATTTCACGAAATATGGCGAAACCGGTGTTAGATCTCTTAGTAAGCACACGCCGTGTTCAGAGTGGGGACCTCTCAGCTCATACCGGCAAACTTCCAGAGGATGAGATTGGGCAGTTGGGAGAAAACTTTAATTTGATGGTGGGGGAACTTCGCAGGAAGGCAGACCTGCAAAAGGCGATTGGGTCTTATATTGATCCGCGGATTGTGGAGAAGGTGATTTTACCGGGTCGGCCCGAGGATGTGATGGGACAAAAAAGGTTGATGACGGTTCTTTTCACGGATCTGGTGGGTTTCACCACGCTAGGGGAGAATCTAACCGCGGGGGGGTTGGTTCACGTGATCAACCGCTATTTCACCTTGATGTCGGAGTGTGTTCAGAAAGAGCGTGGGATCATCGATAAGTTTATCGGAGATGCGATCATGGCGTACTGGGGGCCACCCTTTATTGCAGAGGAGGAGCAGGGATTGGCGGCGTGCCGTGCTGCGTTAGCTCAGGTGGAAGCCTTGGCGCGTTTTCGTGCTGAACTACCTGATCTGATGGGAATGAGAAAAAATCTTCCTTTCATCAATTTGCGGATTGGAATGGCGACGGGAGAGGTGGTGGTGGGAAATATCGGGAGTGATACGGCTCGAAGCTACACGGTAATGGGAGATACGGTGAATTTAGCCTCTCGATTGGAGTCAGCGAATACGCTGTATGGCACGAGGATTCTTATTTCGGAGGAAACGCGCCGAATGGTGGAGCGGGGAATGGAGACACGGGAGGTGGATTTGATTGCAGTGAAAGGAAAGAGCGATCCCGTGGGGGTTTATGAACTGCTTGCAGAGCAAGGAAAACTGAAGCCTGAGGTGGAAGATAAACAAGGGCGGTCTGAGCAAGCTTTGGGGGCATACCGACGTCAGGATTGGCCTGTGGCTGAGGGGTTGTTTCGAGAAATGGTGGAAAAGTATGCGGATGGTCCCGCTAAAACGTTCTTGGAACGAATCCCCTTTTTGAAGAAAAATCCGCCAGGTCCGGGTTGGGACGGGGTTTGGCGGATGACGGAAAAGTAGGGGTTAGGCTTTTGACCGCGCGTCGAGGTCGACCCAGTGATTTCCGTCGGCCTTGAGCATATGTTCGGCCTCGATGGGGCCCCAAGATCCTGTGCGATAGAGAGACATGGGGTTTTCCTGCCATCCGTTGCGAACGGCGTCGACGATTCTCCAAGCCTCGAGCACCTCATCGTCCCGTGTAAAGAGGGTCGAGTCTCCAAAAATGGCATCCCCGAGAAGACGTTCGTAAGCTTCAGGGGAGTAGGAACCAAATTCGCTGGCGTAACAGAATTCCATATCGACAGGTTGAACGGTGCTGCGTCCGGGACGTTTGGCATTGAAGCAAAGATGAACGCCCTCGTCGGGTTGGAGGCGGATATGCATGGCATTGCGGCTGAGGAGGTCGCCGAATTCCGCGCGGAAAAGTGCGGCGGGAGGCCGACGAAAAACGATGACAATTTCTGAGGCGCGAGTGGTGAGGGCTTTTCCAGTGCGAAGATAGAAGGGGACACCCGACCAGCGCCAGTTATCGATTTGAATTTTGAGGGCGGCGTAGGTTTCAGTGGAGGAGTTTGGATTCACACGATCCGTCTGGCGATATCCCTCGTACTGGGCCCGAACCGTGCTGGCACGGATGGTTTCCATTTTTGGGGTGGTGATGGAGCGGAGAACTTTGACTTTTTCGTCGTGGATAGATTGGGAGGTTAAGTTTGCAGGTGGTTCCATGGCCGTGATGGAGAGAAGCTGCATCATGTGGTTTTGAACCATGTCTCGCATGGCTCCGACCTCGTCATAGAAAGCGCCCCGGGTACCAACTCCCTCTTGTTCGGCAACGGTAATCTGGACGTTGTCGATCAGGTTGCTGTTCCAGATGGGTTCCCAGATTGAGTTGGCGAAGCGGAAATAGAGAAGATTCTGGACTGTTTCCTTGCCGAGGTAGTGATCGATACGGAAGAGGTTGGATTCATCCAGGCAGGATTGTAGGTCGGAGACGAGTTGCCGGGCGGAGGTGAGATCGTGACCAAAAGGTTTTTCTACTACCACGCGGGCGGGAAGTGCAGGGCTGACGAGGCCGGCTTTTGCGAGCTGTTGGACGACGGTGGCAAAGTAGTCAGGCGCTGTAGCGAGATAGAAGATGTGTTGGGTTAGGCCACGGGTTTTGGCCAACTCTTCGAGCGTTTTTTTGAGTTCTAGGTAGGCTGTGGGGTCGTCAAAATTACCAGCATGGTAGGTGAGTTTGGGGATGAAGTCTTTCCAGTCTTGGGCAGAAACGGGGCGCAGACGGGAAAACTTATCCAGACCTTCCTTCATTTCCTTCCGGAATTCGTCATTCGTCTTGGGACGTCGAGCAAAGCCGATGATCGAGTAATCGGAGGGGAGAGCGCCTTCGTGTTGAAGGCCGAAGATGGCGGGGACGAGTTTGCGGGTGGTGAGGTCTCCGCTGGCACCAAAGATGACCATGACGAATGGGGGGAGGACCCGATCCGGTTTTGGGGTAGGGCCAGAGGTGCTCTTTTTGGGAGACGGGACGAGTGAGGGGGCGGCGGCGGGGCTCATGGTTGGGTACAATGGTAGATTTCGATTGTTCCGCGGTCACTACGAACCTTGGCCGCGGGAAAGGTGGCTTTGAGGTCGTCTTGGGCAAGGGCACGGATGTAGGGATCTTTGGAGGGGCCACGGGTCACGAACCAGATCGCCCGAGCGTAGCGGAGGAGAGTGTAAGTTGAGGTAACGCGCCAGACGCCGAGTTTGGGAACGAAGTTGGGGGCAATCAGGAGTTTTTCTTCTTTGAGGGCGGCGGTTTCGGGAAAGAGAGAGGAGGTGTGACCGTCGTCACCGATTCCGAGAAGGATGAGATCGAAGCGGGGTGGATCGCCCAGGTCGTTGCGGATCTGTTTTTCGTAGGCGCGAGCACCGATTTCGGCAGTGCCGATTTCGCTATGGACCCGTTCGATATGAACTCCTGTGCCTTGGAAAGCTTCGTGAACCATGCGGTAGTTGCTGTCTTTATGATCCGAGGTGACCCACCGTTCGTCGCCTAGGTAGAGGCGGGTGGCAGACCAGGGCCATTTGAGGCTGGCGAGGCGTTGGTAGAGGGCTTTCGGAGTGGAACCTCCAGATAGGGAAACGTGGAAGGTGCCACGGGCTTGGAGGGCAGGACCGCCCAGGGCTTCCCAACCTGCAACCATGGCTTCGAGCCAAGGGGTAGGTTCCGTAAATTCGTGCAAAAGCATAAGGGTAACAGTGCCAAAATTTTGCTCAAAAGCGATGTGCAATTCTTCGGTTGAGGCTGGCAGTTTCCGTAGAATTGGGTAGGCAGAGTGGGTGAGAACTCGGTTAGACCATCTGGATCTGGACAAACAGATTGAGGAGAAGTCGGAATATCGGGAGAAGTTGCGGGGGCTTCAACTCAAGCTGTTGCATGCGCAAAGGTTGTTGCAGGACAGCGCGAAGAGTCTGATCTTGGTTTTCGAGGGGCCCGATGCGGCGGGAAAAGGGGGCGTAATCAAAAGGTTGACGGAACGATTGGATCCACGATTGGTGAGAGTGTGGTCGGTGGTAAAGCCAACGGAGGAGGAAAAGGCGCATCATTATCTGTGGCGATTTTGGAATAAGATTCCGGCGACGGGGCAGACGGCGATCTTCGACCGAAGCTGGTATGGGCGGGTGTTGGTGGAGCGGGTGGAAAGTTTTGCGAAGAAGGAGGAGTGGAAGAGGGGGTATCGTGAAATTTTGGATTTTGAGAGAACACTGGTGGACGGAGGAGCGATCTTGATGAAGTTTTTCGTGCACATCACAAAGTCCGAGCAGTTGCGCCGTTTTGAAAGGCGAGCGGCGGATCCCTACAAGCATTGGAAGATCAGTGAGGAGGATTGGAGAAACCGAAGAAAATGGAATGAACATATTCTGGCGGCGGAGGAGATGTTTGTCAGGACGAACTCCCGATTCGCTTCCTGGAATTTGATTGAGGGAAATTACAAGTGGTATGCTCGGATCAAGGTGATGAAACTTTTGGTGAAGAGGATGGAGCAGGAATTCGGGGCTTTGTGAAAGTGGGGGCAGAGGTCGAGCGGGAATTCACTGTTTACTTCTTTGATACGGATGCGGGTGGGGTTGCGCATAATTTAACTTATTTGCGCTGGATTGAGGCGGTGCGGACGGATTTGGCGGAGGCTCTGGGTTGGGGGATTGGAGAGATGGTGGGCGGGATGCATGGGTGTCCTGTATTGACGAAGACGGAGGTGGAGTATGTGAAGCCAGCCAAGCTGGGGGATCGGGTGCGGGTTGTGTCGCGTCTGGGGCAGGTGGGGAAAGTACGTTTTACAGTGGAATCTGAAGTGCAGGGTGCGGAGGGACAGCTATTATGTCGGGCGAAGCAGGAGTTGGTATCGGTGGATTTGAAGACAGGCAAAGCCAAGGCTTTGCGTGAGGATTGGCGAAAGAAGCACGGGTAGTTTGGGGCGGGGTGGTTACGGGCTTGAGGGGAGGGAGAGGTGTGGCAGAATTCAAGTTCATGAAGTCCAAGAAATCTGGGTGGAAGGCGCGTCAGTGGTCGGGGCCGTTGGTGGATGGAATGGAGCGGGCTCCCAGCCGGGCGATGTTGCATGCAGTGGGATTTGAGCAGGAAGATTTTTCCAAACCGCAGGTTGGGATTGCTTCGACTTGGAGTCAGGTGACACCGTGCAACTCGCATATTGATGAATTGGCTCGGGAGGCAGCAGCGGGGGCGAATGAGGCGGGCGGAAAGGCAGTGATTTTTAATACGATTACCATTTCGGATGGAATTTCGATGGGGTCGGAAGGGATGAAGTATTCGCTGGTTTCGAGGGAGGTGATTGCGGACTCGATCGAAACGGTGGTGGGGTGTCAGGGGTTCGACGCCTTGGTGGCATTGGGGGGGTGTGACAAGAATATGCCAGGGTGTGTCATCGCGATGTTGCGGTTGAATCGACCTGCGGTGTTTGTTTATGGGGGGACGATTTTGCCGGGGTGTTTAGGACAGAAGGATTTAGATATTGTCAGTGTGTTTGAGGCGGTGGGTCAGAGGGCAAAGGGGTCGATTACGGATGAGCAGTTGGGGGAGATTGAGAAGTGTGCGATTCCAGGTCCGGGATCGTGTGGTGGAATGTACACGGCCAACACGATGGCGTGTGCGATCGAGGCGATGGGGCTGAGTTTGCCCAACAGCTCTGCAATGGCTGCGGTTTCGCCTAATAAAAAGTTGGATGCCAGGGAGGCAGGCAAGGCAGCGATGGCCTTGGCGTTGGAAGGAATTTGTCCGAGAGATATTTTGACGAGAAAAGCTATGGAGAACGCCATTGTGGTGATTACGGCGTTGGGGGGATCGACGAATGCGGTGTTGCACTTTTTAGCGATTGCATGGGCGGCAGGGGTGAAATTGGATATCGAGGATATCCAGAAAATTGGGCAACGGGTGCCGGTATTGGCAGATCTGAAGCCGAGCGGAAAGTTTGTCATGGCGGAGTTAGTGAGGATTGGGGGGTTGGTGCCGTTGATGAAGCGGTTGCTGGATCGGGGGCTGTTGCATGGGGAGTGTATGACCGTGACGGGCAAGACGGTGGCAGAGAACTTGAAATATGTCGGGGATTATCCTGCAGGGCAGGAGGTGATTCGTCCCTTTTCGGATCCGATCAAAAAGACGGGTCATTTGGTGATTTTGAGAGGGAATTTGGCGCCAGGAGGGGCGGTCGCCAAAATTAGTGGCAAGGAGGGGGAGCGATTTGAGGGCAGGGCGAAAGTGTACGGTGCAGAGGAGGAAGCAATGAAAGCGATTCTCGCAGGAAAAATTGAGAAAGGGGATGTGGTGGTGATTCGATATGAGGGGCCGCGGGGTGGGCCGGGGATGCGCGAGATGTTAGCGCCAACGAGTGCGATCATGGGTCAGGGGTTGGGGAAGGATGTGGCATTGATCACAGATGGAAGGTTTTCGGGGGGAACACACGGTTTTGTGGTGGGGCATATCACCCCAGAGGCGTATGACGGAGGGCCTTTGGCGTTGGTGAAGAACGGAGATCGAATTGTGATTGATGCAAAAACCAGAAAGATGGATCTGGATATTTCTGGTGCGGAGATGAAAAAAAGGGCGAAGGCATGGAAAAAGCCTAAGCCGAATTACACGAGGGGAGTTTTGGCCAAATTTGCCCACAGTGCGGCGGATGCGTCTCATGGAGCCGTGACGGACGAGGGGCTGAGCCTTTAATTGAAACGCGGAGGTTGGGGGCCGGCAGCGTTATTCCTGGGGATTGTCATTTTATTAGGAATCGGGGTGCGGGCGTGTTTGGATCTGCCCTCTAAGATAGCGTCTCGGACTGCTTCTGGGGTTCGGGAGGGAGTGGCCGAAGTCTTTGTGGATCTACTTCATGTTCGGCCGGAGGTTCGGGAGGGGACGAAAGTGGTATGGGGCCAGACTTCGGCGCGTAGTGAGGTCATTGTCGCGGCAAAAAAAATCGAAGTTGGTTATGATTGGGAACATCGATGGTTGGGGAGTCGGAAGGTGATTCGTCTGACCCAAACGTATGAGGTGAAGGCGGGGTTTGATCTGCGGAAAGCGTTTTGGGTTGAAATGGGACCGGGGCAAGGTGAAGCAACTGCGCATCTCCCAGCACCAGAAATCCTGGCTACGAGTCCTGTGGGGGATGTGTCCTACCGGGATGAGGATGGGTGGTGGAATAAGGTTACCGATGAGGATCGATCGAAAGCCCTTACGGCCTTGGCGGGGGAGGCTAGGAGGCAGGGGGAGAAAGGGCCTTTATTGGAGGAGGCGAAAGAGGTGGCGGGAAGCCGGTTAGTTGATTTGGCTCGGGCGAAGAAGATTCGATTGCAACTGGACTACCTAAAACCGTAGTCGGCATAATACTCTATAGTGAGTGCTCCTGTTGATCCGCCTGTGAAGCCGAACAGGAGAGATGGAAGCGGCCAATTTGCAGGAAAAACAGATAGGAAAGCATTCTTCAAGAAGACGATTGTGATCGTCTTTCTTTTTTCGCTCGCGGTGCATGTGCTTCTCTTGATCGGATTTGGAGGAGTGACTCTTTTCAAGGGTCGTATCGGGGGGGTTCCCTTTTCAGCTGAGAGTTTGCCAAGTGAGACGGCTGAGACTCCTCCTGCCCCGCCAGAGGATGAGATGGTTCAGGAGGAAAAGAATTTAGATTCCAGCATGATGGACAAAGCGCCTGCGGTAGAGGAGTCGGCTCCTCCGCTTGAAATGATGACTGTGCCTGGAGGAGTAAGTTGGGCGCCTGCAGTTTCAAAGGATATCAAGATGTCGGCTTCGGGAAGTTTTGGCGGGAGCGCTTCCGGAATCGGATCGGGTACAGCGATGAGTCGAACAGCTGGAGTGAAGCTCTTCGGGGTCGAGGTGAAAGCCAAGAAACTCGGGGTGATTGTGAGTATCAACAAAGGTGCTCAAAATTCCGGGCGACTGCCGGGAATCTTTGAGGAAATCTTTAAACTATTTCCAGACAGCCCCGTCTTTTTGACGAATGGCGGGGGAATGAGAGACTGGGATGTGGTACAAATTGAGCACAATAAAGAAGTTGAGGAGAATAATAAGAAGAAAAAGGACGGGAAGCCTTACGATAAATTCATGCCCAAAGAGATCAAGAGACCTGAGGTGGGGCGCTTCAATTCAGGGGCGGCATTGGATTGGGTGGTGATCCGAGGCTTTAGACCCGACCCGGAATATGTTGGTCTAAAAGAAAAACACCCTGAATTATTTGAAGATTTGCGGAGACGTCCCAACGTCTGGTTTATTAGTAGTGATAAAGAAGCGGATGGTGCTTATCTCGCCTTCTCAGAGTTGTTAAAAAAAGGGGTGGAGGCAGTCTATTGGTACAATAAATTTGATCGCCCGATTGAAGGCAAGGAGTCGGAAAGGATCGCCCAACAAATCAAGGATTCAAAAATCGAGATTCTAATCCAAAATGAGGGTAGGCAGGACGATAAGAAGCTGTTGAAGAAGGCAGAGTGGTTGAGCAAGGTCGACGCAAAATTCGTTAAATAAGAACGAAGTCTGGGAGGGTCGGACTTATGTCCTTTAGGCAGGGGGTATGTAGCCCTTCGGTCCCCCCAGCTTCATAAATTTGGAGTGGACGACGAGCCCGAGAACGACGGCAAGAAAGGCGAGGGTGGAGGAGGCGATGAAGGTGAGGCGGTAGAACTTCTGAGTGAAATCGATCAAGTGTCCGACGATCGGGCCAAACGTCATGATTCCCAGCCCAATGAACATGTTGAGTGCGGAGTAAAACTGGGAGAAATTCTCCTTCGGGAACATTCGGAGGGGGAGGGATGCGGAGCTGGTGAACCAAGCACCTGAAAGAACCCCGTGAAGGATAAAAAAAACAGAAAAGATTGACGCATTGGTGGAGAAGATCGCTCCTGCTGCTGTAACCAGTGCATAAAGTGAAATTACGATTAGGGATGTGCGGAGGGGGTGGAACTTATCAGCCAGCATTCCGAGGGGATAGGAGAGAACCAATGAGCAACCGTAAGTCAGGGCCAAACATTTGCCGTAAAATCCCATGTCCATCGCCAGACTTTTGGCGAAGTAGACGCTGAAGTGGTTCACGCCGATAAAGGCGATCCAAGGAAGAGCGATCGAAGCGAACACCCAGAGGTAGTAGGGCTTGCTGAAGCATTCGTGGAAGTAGGTACGGGCAGCGACAAAGAAATTTCCGGCACCCTCCTTGGGTTGAGGAGGGGGTGGATATTCTCCCTCCTTCACCTTCAGACACATCATTGTGAAGCTGAGGCCATAGACGAGACCGATTCCGAGAAAGACGAGGGGGAAATGTTGCTCCGCTTTGCCGAAGATATAGTAGTTAAAAAGGATGCTGGCGATCAGGCTGATCGCGCGGAAAACCCCGTAGAATCTTCCCAGTAGGGAACTCGGAACCACGTCATTGATGAGGCCGTAGAAGACTGCATTCGCGACCACCGTCGCCAGTTCGAACACGCCCCAACCCATTCCAATAATGATCAGGGTGCATGTGGAAAGGCTAGGGGAGTATTGCCCCAATCCTTGATGAAGTAGGTTCCCGAGCTGTGGGCTGAAGGCAACTGCGATCATGGAGAGAACGACAAAAGGAATGTGAATGGCTAAAAAGGGAATTCGTCTGCCCCATCGACTGCGATGTCGGTCACTTCGATAGCTAATAATCGGACCGATCAGTAGGATCATTGCGTACGGAAGAGTTGAGATCAGGAGGCTGGAAACAAAGTTGGACGCTCCAAACTTCTGGAAAAGCAGCTGCATGACGCTCGGAACAGAGCGGTCGCGCAAAGACCAGGCCACGTCACCCCAGAGAAGCCAGAAGGTCAGGGTCGCGAGACCCAAAGCGGTATATGTGAGAGTTCCGACCGTGAAAACTGTCGCTGCAGGTTTTGCAGGCTTGCTTGGGGAGGAGGCGTGACTCATCAAAAAGAGGTCAGCGTTCGACCCGCGCCCCGCCGCCACCGACAAGTTTCTCGACTTCGGAGAGGGAGGCCATCGACGTATCGCCTGGGGTTGTCATCGCGAGAGCCCCGTGGGCAGCTCCATATTCCACGGCTTTCTGGGGGTCTCCGAACTTTAAAAATCCATAAATGAGACCGGAAGCAAAGCTATCCCCACCTCCGACCCGATCCATGATTTCCAGATTCGGGCGATGCTTCGATTCGTAAAATTTACCGCCTGCCCAGAGAATGGCGCTCCAATCATTGACCGTAGCGGATTTTACCGCCCGCAGGGTTGTGGCAATGGCCTTGAAATTCGGATACTCCTTTGCGGCCTGCTGTATCATCTTTTGGAAACTGTCTTTTTCCAGTGTAGTGAGATTTGAGTCGGCACCTTCCACATGGAGTCCGAGACAGGCGGTGAAGTCTTCCTCGTTTCCGATCATCACATCCACATTCTTGGCGATCTTCTTGTTCACTTCTTGGGCTTTTTTCTGACCACCGATTCCCTTCCAAAGAGAGGGTCGATAATTAAGGTCATAAGAGACGACCACACCGTGCTTCCGAGCGGCGGTTGTTGCTTCGATGACCAGATCAGCAGTGCTTTCACTGAGAGCCGCAAAAATTCCGCCTGTGTGAAACCAGCGGGTACCCTGTTTTACGAAAATCTGATCCCAATCAAAATCGCCCGGCTTTAATTGCGAAGCGGCGGTATGGCCGCGATCCGAGCATCCAACTGCACCACGGACTCCGAAGCCTCGCTCTGTAAAGTTTAGGCCATTGCGCACGGTCCGACCGATTCCGTCGTAGGGAGTCCACTTTAAAAGTGTGGTGTCGACCCCGCCTTGCAGAATGAAGTCTTCTACAAGCCGACCGACTTCATTATCGGCAAAGGCACTGAGAAGGGCGGTGCGAAGGCCGAAGCAGCGACGCAAGCCCCGGGCTACATTATACTCCCCGCCTCCTTCCCAAGCGCGGAAGGAGCGTGCAGTTCGGATCCTGCCTTCGCCAGGATCCAACCGTAGCATGACTTCACCCATCGAGATTTCATCGAAGCGGCAGGACTCGGCAGGTTTCAGATTAAAAAGACTCATGATTTGGCTCCTGTGGTGAGTTGAATCGCTTCCTTGGTTAGGCGACCGATCGTTTCCCATTCTGCTCCCTGAATGTACTTCTTGTCGACAAACCAGGATCCGCCAAGAGCGGCGACCGATTTCAAGGCCAAGTAAGGACCCACGTTGTTGGCCTGTAACCCGCCTGTGGGAATGAATCGGACGCCGGTGTGGCCGTAGGGGCCTTCGAGGGCTTTGAGATAATTGGCTCCACCCGCCTGTTCGGCAGGGAAGAACTTTTGAATGGGGCAGCCAAGGGAAAGGCCTTTTTGAATCTCGCTGGGAGTGACGACTCCGGGAACAAAGGTGAGTTTTGCTTTTTGTGCGGCAGTGATGACTTTTTCATCTAGGCCCGGAGCCAAACCGAATTGGGCTCCGGCATCGACCGCCTTCTTAACCTGATCCGAATCGAGCAGAGTACCCGCTCCCACGAGCATCTTGGGACATTCGTTCGCGATTCGGCGGATCGACTCCTCGGCGGCGGCCGTCCGGAAAGTGATCTCGATGACTCCGAGCCCGGCCGAGAGCAGGGTTTGAGCCAGATCCACGGCCCGCGCCGCGTCTTCAATCACCACAACGGGGACGAGCCGGCGTTCGAGCAGACGGTGGGTCAGGTCAACGCTCATGAGCGTCTAGCTTATCCGAGCTTAGGGACATCGAGCCAGCGCCGTTCCGCCCAGGATTGCAGGCCGAGTTCGGCCAACTGGACTCCTTTGGCGCCCTCGAGGAGTGACCAAGGGAACGGTTCGTTGAGCACCACATGCCGCAGGAAAAGTTCCCACTGCACTTTGAATGCGTTGTCGAAGACCGCATTTGTAGGTTGGGTGATCCATCCGTCCTTATAGTCGACCGGACTGTCCTGATCGGGGTTCCAGAGGCAGCGGGGGGTAGCGGAGTTGTCCTGCACCGTGCAGTTGCGAAGACCCACGACGGCAGAACCATCGGTCCCGTCGACCTGCAGGGTCAGCAGATCATCCCGCTTCACCCGGACGCACCAAGAGGAGTTGAAGTGGCAGATCACCCCATTTTTCAATTCGAAGGTTGCGTAGGCTGAATCATCGGCCGTGCACTTATAGGGTTTGCCGTTCTCGTCCCAACGCTCGGGCAGGTGGGTAGCTCCCAAGCAGGAGAGGGATTTGATTTCTCCGAAGAGATTCTGGATCACGTACTGCCAATGGCAGAGCATGTCGACGATGATTCCGCCGTCGTCTTCCTTGCGGTAGTTCCAAGAAGGGCGTTGCAGCTTTTCGAATTTTCCAGGGAATACCCAGTATCCGAACTCTCCCCGGACTGAGAGAATCTTTCCGAAGAAGCCAGTATCAATTAGGTAACGAAGTTTGAGCAGTCCTGGGAGCCATAATTTGTCCTGCACCACGCCGTTTTTTAATCCGGCAGCAGTGACCTCCTTGGCGAGGGCGAGGGCTTCCTTGGATGTGGTGGCAGTCGGCTTCTCGCAGTAGATGTGTTTCTTCGCCGCGATCGCTTTGCGCACACCCATTGGGCGTTGGCCGGTGAGGGTGGAATCAAAGTAGATCTGGTTAGCGGGATCTTTGAGGGTGGCGTCGAGATCTGTGGAGACGCGGGTGATGCCGTGGGCTGCGCCGAGGGTACGGAGTTTTTCCTCGCTCCGACCGACGAGAATGGGATCAGGCATAATGACTTCGCCTGGTTTGATCTGTACTCCGCCCTGTTTGCGGATTGCCACGATGGAGCGGATGAGATGCTGGTTGGTTCCCATGCGTCCGGTGACGCCGTTCATGATGATGCCGACTTTATGTTCTTTCATATTTTCCTTTGGGTTGAGTTTGAGGGGTCAGGGTTTTTTCGTGCACTGGGGCTGAGCACCGGCCGGAAGGGCCGGAACATCGATGCCTGCTTTCGGAAGGGTGCCTTCTAGCTCCTGTTTCCAGTGAGCGACATCACCAGCCGGGCCATAGACGTAGATCATTCGCATGGGCTTGTCTCCGGTATTGGTCAGCTGGTGAAAAACTTTGGAGGGGATGAAGACCGCTTGGCCCGTTCGGACGGCTTTGCGTTCTTCCCCGAGACACATTTCCCCTTCACCCTCGACGATAAAGTAAACCTCTTCCTGTTCCTGATTGTGCCAAGGGACCTGGCCGCCTTTGGGTTCGAGGGTGACGTTGCCCATAGAAAAGTTTTTGGCCTGCACGGGGGAAACGCCCCCCACGAGATTCTGGGTACGGCGGCGGGCCGGGTAAGTGCGGCCCTGAATTTCGCTGAGATCGGCAATCGTCATGGTTTTTCTCCAAAGAAGGTGAGGTACGGTTTTCCGCCGGCAAGGCGGAGCAGGTAAAGAGCCAGTTCGCGGAGATGGTAGTCGCCCCACATGGCAGCTTCGCCACAAGGAATCTTCCGACCTTTGGGGATGTGATCCCATCCGTTCGGGCGGTGATAGACGGTGTGAAGGAGCAGACCTTCGTGCTTGGGATCGGAGGAGAGATACGGTTCGGAGAAAAGAGTCCGTGCCGTGGTGAGTCCGGCAGCGAGATAGTTTTGGGCGGCTTTTTTGTCTCCCTTCTTTTCCAGAATCCTAGCGAGACGGAGAAGTCCTTGGGCCGAGATGGCGGCGGCAGAACTGTCGACCGGTTCGTGCTCGTTGAAAGGTTCTGCCGGGCGGTTCAGGTAGTCGCCCAAGTGGACAAGGCCGGGGGCGCCGGTATCCCAGTAAGGAATGCCGTCGGTCGGGGTTTCGCGGAGATAAAAGTCGGCGGTGACGCGGGCGACTTCGAGGTAGCGGTCGAGAATTTTCTGTTTTCCTCCGAAATCCTTGAATTCGGATTCGGGTAGAAGCTCGAGGAATTCGTACTGCTCGGGGAAACCACAGAGAACCCAGGCGTGCCCGCGGGTCCAGGTGGTGAAGGCGGAGTAGCCCTGCTGCGTCGAGGGGCAACGGTAGGCTCCGTCCGTAACATTGAAGATCGATTCATGTACGACCCGGCCAGGAACGTCGTACGTGTCGCGGCCCTTACCGTAGTAGACATTGTAACGGGCGGTAGTCTCGGCGTGTTGCAGGGATCGGTGGAGAAGATTGATCTTCGCATCGTTCTCCCCCATGAGGCGGTGACCCATCACATGGGCAAGGCTGAGGGCGCGCAGTGAGCGGATGGTGTCGGAGAAGAGGGACTGGGGCCCGTTAAAAGAACGGATGTAACCGAGTTCGGGAGTGAGTTGAGTCCATCGGGAGGCTTGGACGGCGCCACTAGCTTTGAGTGCGAGATCATAGAAGTGGGACTCCCATTCGTTGGAGGGGAGTCGGCCTTCGCGGAGGAGTCGGCGCAGGTTTCCGTAGGTGCTGACATTGTTGAAGCCGTGATCATGGACCCCGATGTGGGTAACGTGGGCGGCCATACGGCGGAGTGTTCCCTCCCGGCCAATTTGGAGCATCGATTCGTCGCCAGTGGCGTCGTACTGAAGAATGGCGGAGCCATAGACGAACCCTTCGGTCCACTCGGTCCAACCCCGGGAGGTGTATTTGCCTTCAATGGTGAAGACAGGAGTGCCGTCTGACTCCTTCCAGCGTTTTTGGAGGGAGAGGATTTTTGGGGCGGAGGCTTCGAAAACTTTTTTGGCAGATGCTTCGAGGCTTTTTGGGGTGAGGGTGGTGTCGTTTTTGATCATAAAATCAGAGTCGGCGCAGGTGGAATCCTCCGTCGAGGTAGATGACATCGCCGGTGCTGAAGGGGAAGTCTCCTCGGCAGATGGCTTTGGCGGCGAGACCGACATCTTCGGGTTTTCCCCAACGTTTTTGCGGGACGAGGCCTTCGCCGATGAGTTTGTCGTATTTATCCTTCACACCGGTTGTCATGTCAGTCGCCATCACACCGGGGCGAAGCTCGATGACCTGAACGCCGTCGGCGGCGAGGCGGGTGGCCCAGAGTTGTGCAGCCATGGCGAGGCCGGCCTTGGAGATACAGTATTCGCCTCGGTTTACGGAGGCGGTGTTAGCGGAGATCGAGGTGACGAAGATCAGTTTGTAGCCACCGGGAAGAAGGGATTTTCCGGGATTGGCCAACCAGTAGCGTGCCGCAAGTTGGCTGAGGAAGTAGGGACCCTTGAGGTTGACGTTGATGACTTCGTCAAAAATCTCTTCTTTAGCGTCGGGTAGGTCGGCTCTTTCGCGGGGGGCGATGCCCGCGTTGTTGATCAGGGCATCGAGGCGTCCGAAGCCGTCGAGAACCCGCTTCATCAGGCTGGCCCGGTCTTCGGAAGAAGCGAGTTGGGCAGGGACGGCTAAAAATTTCTGCTCTTTGGATTTTGCTACAGCCTGACAGGCAGCCACCGTTTCCTCGGCTGCTTGGCGGTTCGAGGCGTAGTGGATGGCGAGGTCGTAGCCCTCGGGGGCGAGGCTGAGGGCGACGCCACGTCCGAGTCCTCGGCTGGCTCCGGTGATCAAGATGACGGGTCGTGACATGTAAACATAATACCCTAAGCGGATGGAAAAGGGATGGAAGAAACCGCTTTATTTAGCACAAAAACGACTTTATTTTATGTCCTAATGAAAATTCTGGGAAAAAGCCCCTTTCGGGAGGCTCCCCTCCAACCCTTGCTGTTGAGGAATCTCCAGTTGCGCTGCGGGGACTGGTCGATCCGTTCGCTTCGGGTGAACCGACACCTTCAGCCGTTCGATCGGGTGGCGCCTCATCGTCATCCGCACGGTCAGCTGCTTTTGTATTTGCGTGGGCGTGGGGAGCAGCAGGTGGATGAGAGAAAGTGGTCAGTGGGAGCGGGAGCCGTTTTCTTTATCCCTCCCGGAAAAAAACATGCGTTTCGGGAGACGGGTCCGAGGAGGGCGATCTGTCTGGTGGTGGATTTGACGGGTGAAGGGCCGAGGAGGTGGGGATTTCGACATGGATTTCTTCCTGCAGAGCGGATGGCGGAGGTGCGGCAAAGAGTGGCTGGGATGGGGGCGGAGCGATCGCAGGGGTTGGAGCTTTCGGCCGGTAGTGCGGCTCTGCTGGTTTTAGATTTATGTCGGAAGGCCTGTGAAAAAGGCAGAGAAGAGATTGTTTTAAAGTCATCGGTGGTACGAAGGCTGGAGAGAGTTTGGAAAATAGATGAGCAGGGCAGATGGCCTGGGCCGAGGGAACTGGCTCTTCGGGTAGGCCTACAAAAAGACTATTTGAATCGGTTAGTGAGGCGCTCTTGTGGGCTGACTTTGGGGCAGTGGCGGGCTCGGGAGCTACTGCGGTCTGTTGAGTTGGATATTCAAAAAGGGGTACGGATTTCGGTGGTGGCAGACCGGGCTGGCTTTCAGGATCAAAACTACTTTTCGAGGTGGTTTCGAAAACAGACTGGGCTTGCTCCAACCAAATGGCGTAAGTAGTTTATTATAAGTACTATAAACTTAAATGTTCGGCCGGATTTCGGGCGACTATTTTATTAGTTAACGAATTATACAAATAATCTCACAAAAATCGCAATTTGCGGTCTAACATATAGTTAGAATCACAATGTCGATGATCAGTCACACAATCGGTAAGACTTTGGTGTTAATCGCATCTCCATTTTTGAAACGGAGAACGAGGACGTACTCTTTCTTTCGTTTTATTTGTTTTGTTTCGTTGATTTTTCTTTCGCTGAATTCAGCAAACGCAGCGACTTACACCGTCAACAACGCCACCGATTTTAATAATCTGCCCCGATTGAATGCTGGGGATGTGGTTCAGATGAACAGCGGAACCTATGGTGCGATCAATAAAACATTGGAAAGCTCGATCTCGGATGACACCACTGCCAAAAATAATCCGGTTCTTGTTTATGCAGTGACCCCAGGAGGGGTGGTGGTGAATGCGCCTTCCAAAATCACCCTGTCGGGACGTGGGATCATTTTGGCGGGTTTGGATTTTAATGCGAACAGCGGAATCCTCGCTGACTACCTCGTCGGAACAGCTTCGGGTTCGCGGTATATGAAGCTGTCCCATCTCCGTTTTAATGGTTGTGCGGCTGGAGCGACAGACGGCAAGTGGATCTACATTCAGGGGTTTTACGCCACGATCGAATATTGCACTCTTACGGAGAGACCCGACACGATCCGTAACACCACTGTTGCGTTCATGCCGAATCTATCGGAGGGGGGCGTGGCCGTACCGCGTATGCATAAGGTTCGTTACTGCTATTTCGGACCGCGTTATGCGGTCCCCCAGGATACCAGTAGCGATATGGACAACGGTTTTGAATCCCTTCGAATCGGAGTCGGCGATGTGCAGACGTATGACATGCAGGTCACCGTGGAGCGAAACGTGTTCTACCGCTCCATCTGGCGGACAGACGGCGCCACCGCGGGAGAGCCGGAAATCATCTCGATCAAATCGAAAGGAAACAAGATTCTCAACAACACCATTCTCGAGAGCCAAGGGGGTATCTGCTTCCGAAGCGGAACGGGTAGCACAGTGGAGGGCAACTTCATCTTTGGTGGCGGATATTACGACACTGCAACGAGCATTGCGCTTAGGACGGCCAGCGCAAACCAGGGTGGCATTCGGGTGATCGGGGCAGATCAGATCGTCCGAAACAACTACATTGCAAATGTCGTCGGCGATGGGATTCGTGCAGCGCTGTGCGTTATGTCTGGTGAATCGGATTACAATCCGGGAAATCCGGCGAACGGCATCGGCAACACAGGGTCCTATCAACCGGCGGACAATGCGAAAATCCACAACAACACTTTCGTCACCTGCAAAGAGATGAGCTTGGGCCTCCTTTCCAATGACAGCCACACCAACAGCACCGGAGTCTATGTTGCGAAATCTCCAGCCAACGTGCAGATGTTCAACAACGTTTGGCAGGGTGGGAGTAGCACGGCCACAAGCGTGATCAATCGCGATACCTCTGTCGTCTCTGGATACACGCCGATCGTGCTTGGGGCCTCGGGAGCCAACTACATCCACGAGACTAGTTCGGGGAAGTATGGTTGGAATGGATTGCTCAACAGCACCTATACCACGGCCAGTCCGCTGATTACGACTAGCTTCGATAATTACAAGATTCCTACCGTCAGCAGTCCGATTTTGAACAAAGCAACAAACATTCTTACGGCAACAACCGATATTCGGGGGCTCACGCGTCCAGCCAGCAATATGGATATCGGCTCCTTTGAACTGGAAGTTGCGGGGAGCGGGCTCAAACCGCTCCTGAAGAACGAAGTGGGTGTGGTCTTCGACGGTGGTCCTTCGTCCTATCCTGTCGCGGGAAGCGGTGACAGTAGGCCAACCATTCTCACCAGTTCGATCTCGGGTGGTAGCGTGGGATTATCTTTTTACCAGCTGATGCAGGCCAGTGGGGGTGACGGCATGCTCATGTGGAGCATTAGCAGTGGCAGTCTCCCTCCCGGACTGACTTTATCGGGTGGAGGCATTCTCTCGGGCACGCCGACGACGATCGGCAGCTATACTTTCACGATCCGGGTCATGGACAGCGATTCCACGGGGCCCGACTCGGCCGAAAAATCCTTTACCTTGGTGGTTGCCTCCGCTGGAGGCGCAAAACTTTCCATCAGCACGGTCAAGGCCTACAGCACAACCTCTGGAACAAAAACATCCTATTCTTATGATAGCAAAACCAACACCCGTTGGAGCAGTACAGTGACCTCTAAAAATCCGAACACCAACGGAACAAATTTCGGCACCCACTGCACGTGGATCTGGTGGGATTTGGGGGATAACAAGAATCTCAGCTCGGTGAAGCTCAATTGGTATAACGGCTCCACCCGGACTTACAATTACCGGATTGACAGCACGACCAATACCAACAGCTGGGCGACCATTCTTGCCCGGACGAATTCCGCGACCAACGGTCTGACCGACGGGTACGAGACGGTGAATCTTCCCGCCGCCTCGGGTCGATATGTTCGGCTGGTCAGCTGGGGAAATTCAACTCTTAACGGGTGGATCCATGTCTCCGAGGTGGAGATTTATGGCTCGGCTATCGCTATTTCAGATCCGAGAAAAACCCAGTCGATCCTTTTCGGCGCATTGGACCCGGTCCTACAAACCGATCCTCCGGTGGCCCTCTCAGCCTACTCGCTTTCCTCGGAGAACAATCCGACAGGCCTTCCCATTACCTATGAAAGTTCCGATCCGACCGTGGCCACTGTCGATGGAAGTACGCTCACCATTATGGGATCCGGCTCTACCTGGATTACCGCCAGCCAGCCGGGTATCGACCAGCCGGGTATCACCGCTTATCAACCCGCTCCTTCGGTTCAGCAGATTTTGACTGTCACCCAGGTGACACCGGGAATCACCAGTACTAGCGGTGCAACGGCAGTGAGGGGATTACCTTTTCGTTACCAGATCACGGCTAACCGCGATGCAACTGGCTATGGAGCCACGGGTTTGCCCTCCGGTCTGACGGTGGATGCGGTGACTGGAAAAATCAGCGGAACGGCAACGGTCTCCGGATCCTTCTCCGTCACCCTGAGCGCCCAGAATTCTGCTGGGACTGGAACCTCGACCCTGAATCTGAACGTGGTTGAGCCGTATGTTTATGAGACATTCGAGAGCTACACCATCGGGGTGGCAGTTCCGCTAGTGGCGCCCTCGAGTGTGACGAGCGGGATCAAGGCCGCGGGTCAAGTGACCACCTCGGCGGGGACCAGTACGATCGGCGGGGTCAACGGGAAAGTAGGTTGGTTTAATGACTCGGGTGCATCGTCGGGGCAATTGGAATTCAATGCAGGTGCTTCGGGGCAGTCCTATTTGGCGGCCAGCTTCGAGATTTTGAATAACGCCGCGCCCAGTGCTTCGGGTGCTATGCCACTAATAGTCGGCTTGGCCGCTTGGAATACCGCGAACGCCACTGCGGGTGGAAGCGCCTCAAAACGAATCGCGGCTTTGGAATTCAACCAGTTTGGCTCCCTGAGCAGTCCAGCGTGGACGATAAAAAACAGTGGCATTGTGGCGTCCGGCACCTACGCCATCACCAGCAAACAGACGGTCAACCTCTTCGCCAACGATCACGACAGTAATTCAATCAACTACGTAGGGCCGGACGGAAATGTACGCACACTCGGCGCCAACAGTTTTGCGGTGTTCTTGAATAATGTTTTTATCGGAATGTATGGACTGAATCTATCAGCGACCGACAACGCCACCACTCCAGTCGTCTTGACTGGAAACAATAACCTCGGGCGACTTTGCTTCAACACCAGCAGTGCAAACACCGGCAATTGGCTCATCGACAACGTAGTGGTATCCGATATGCCGACCGATGTGGTGATCCCTGCACCGGCGGCTCCGATCATCACCAGTCCTGTCACTGCCAACGGGCAGGCGGGGTTTGCCTTTAACTACATCACCACCAATTCAGAATTGGCAGATAGTTATCTGTGTGACGGGACTTTGCCGACGGGACTTTCGTTCAACACAAGCACCGGAATCATTTCCGGAGCTCCGAATCAAAGCGGCACTTTCCCGGTCACGATTTATGCGGGCAATAGCGCTGGCACAGGATCTTTGGACGTTACCTTAAATATTTCTCCCGCCCCTCCCAATATCTTTACGGGGAGTGATCCGAGCTTGAACACTGCTGCCAGCTGGAGTCTGGGGGCTGCCCCCAATTCCTCCAGCAGCGGGGGATCTTATACCGATCTTGTTTTTTCCTCGAGTGCGATTGCCTTGACCACTACCTCGGGCAATATCAACGGAAAATCGTACAACGTGACCAGCGGAGGTAGTTATGTATTTAGCTCGGTTCGGACCAACTCGCCAGATGGCACAGTTTATAAAATCGGTGCCACGGGCGTCACGGAGCCAGCCCCCTTCATCAATACGGTCACGGGGGTCACCAACCAGTTGGCTTATCTAGCCAACAACTCCCGCATCACTTTCTCTCGGTTAAGTCCTAGCAACAACGTTCCCTCGGTTCTTCAGTTTCGGAACAGCGGCACCCTTCAGATCGAAACAGGCTCAACGCTTGATATCCAAACGGACGTCAACCAGACCGCGACCAATTCAGCATTTGGATGGACCAAGATGGGGGGAGGGGCGCTCAAACTTTCGGGCAGCAACAGCTACACGGGAGCTTCGATTGTGCAGCAAGGGACGCTGGCTCTCACTGGTCAGGGATCTTCGGCTGTGACAGTCAAAACGAACGCGATTCTGGAGATCGCGCTAACCAATCCTGGGACGGCCACATTCAGCAATATGGCCGCATTCTCTTTGGAGTCGGGTTCGAAGGTCCGGGTCACAGGCACTCCGGCGGATGGGGCTACCTATACCCTCGTCTCCGCCTCTTCGTTGACGAGTTTGGCGACCTTGGAGTCCTCCGTGTCGGGATACCAACTGGCCGTTTTGAATAACACTTTGCAACTCCAGCCCGTCGGAGCGCCTGCCTTCAGTAGTAGTTCATTCACCGCAACGGGAGCAGCGAACGGTCCTTTTACTTATCAGATCAGTGCCTCGGGCAATCCGACCTCTTACGGAGCCACAGGTTTACCTGCGGGTTTAGTCTTGAATGCCGCGACGGGAGAAATCACGGGAACGCCGACGGTCGGCGGAACTTATGATGTCGCCGTCTCGGCTACCAACGCGGGAGGCACTGGATATATGACTTTGACGCTGAGTTTTACTGACGAGTTTGATGCCCTTCGTCTGAAGTGGCGGGACACATTGATCGCTGCCGGTGGAACATCGATTGATTCGAATGCGCTAAAATATTGGACTGGCAGTTCCCCGATCAACATCGCTCCCACCTCGTCCGCGTTCTATCTCTGGAGCGATCTGCCGCTGAACACAAGTGTTTCCGGAAATATGAGGGATACCTTTGATCGGCTAGAGAGAATGGCCCTCGCGTATGCCAACCCCAGTTCGACCTATTACCAGAACGCAGCTTTGGCCACTGCTGTGGTCAACGGACTCAACTGGATGGTGGCCAATGTCTACAACGGGACGAACGTGTACGATAATTGGTATCACTGGATGATCACCGGGGCGCAGAACTTTGCCAACGCCGCACTGTTGGTATTCCCCGAATTGAGCCAGGCCCAGATCACGAGCTATTACAGTAAAATCCAGTACTACGGACCCTCCGGAGGACCAAGTGGGAACTCGCCGTGGCCCACCTCATATAGGTGGAGTCTTTTAACGGGAGCCAATACGGCCGAAGCCGCGTTAGTCATGACCCTGAACGGGATTTTGAATAAAACAGACAGCAAATTAACCGAGGCCAAAACCAACCTTGCAAACGTCTTTGCCCCAGTCACAAACGGGGACGGGTTTTATTCGGATGGTGGATATATCTTTCACTTCACTGCAGTTGAGAATGGTTCGTACGGGTTGACGCTGATCGAGGCTGTATCTGCCGCAACGAATCTCCTGTACGGAACTCCATGGGCGGTGGCCGAAGCCGACGCAAGTGAGGCTTACAACAACTGGATCCCGAAGGGTTTGATGCCCTTTTACTATCGTGGAGCGATGATGCACATGATTCGGGGTCGATCCTACACCACGTCCGGATCAACAGGGGCGAAAGCTGGGCAGGACGGCATCGCTCTTATGCAGCAGGTGGCCCTCTTTGCGCCAACCAGCCAAGCCAACAACCTGACGGCATTTGCGAATTCTCCCCATCCTACGGTTGGGCAATATATGTTCCCGAGTATCGACCGGGCGGTCGCCCACCGTTCGAATTTCTCATTGGGGCTTAGTCTGTCCTCCAGTCGTACCTGCAACTTCGATCCGATGCGCAACACTCCGAGCACCCAAAACAACGACAAAGGGTGGAATACGGCCGATGGGATGACTTCTCTCTATGTAGGAGCGACCGATACGCATTTCACCGACAACATTTGGCCGACGATGGATTGGTTTCACATGACGGGGACAACGGCGGAACAAAACTACCAAGCCCAACCCGGAACTCCCTCGGAGAATTGGGCGGGAGGTGCAGAGGTCTCCGGCTACGGCGTGGCTGGAATGTCCCTTCATCCCGTGGACAGTTCAACCGCGAGTTCAACCCTGTACGGGAAAAAATCCTACTTCATGCTGGAAAAAGAGGTTGTTTGTCTAGGGTCGGGCATTACCGCCGGGAGCGCTAACGAAATTCACACCACGGTGGAAAATCGCCGAATGGGAGGCGGCACGACCTCCGTCAATCTATGGGTCGACGGGGTGGCGACCTCGCGGTCCCTCAATTGGGGGACGACACTCACAAGGCCCAAGTCATGCGCCATCGAAGGGGTGGGAGGGTATTACTTTCCGGACAGCCCCAATAATATCCGGGCCGAATTCGTTCCATCCTCCGGCACGTGGACCGATATCCATCCTACTGATTCGGATACGACCACTTACACCGACAATTATCTAAGGTTGATTTTTAATCACGGGGCGAGGCCATCCGGAGCCACCTATGCCTACACTTTGTTGCCAGCGATGACTCCCAGTGAGGTCGCGGGGTACGCCTATAATCCGCAGACCACGATCCTGAGTAACACGGACACGCTCCAAGCTGTAAAAAATCCCGCGCTCGGTGTGGTGGCGGCAAACTTCTGGAATAGTGCCGGGGGCACAGCAGATCTCCTTCAGGTCAACAAATCCTGCTCGGTCATTTCACGGGAAACATATAACTCCATCTCGGTCGGTCTTTCCGATCCCAGTCAAAGCCTCGCGGGTCCCGGGGGTGTGATCACTGTCACGTTGAACCGGACCGGAACGCTTTCTTCCAAGGACTCCGAAGTGACAGTCTTGCGCACCACTCCGACGATCCAGTTCACCGCCAATGTGAGTGGTGCGAGAGGAAAAACCATCCATGCCACATTTTCGCTGGCTGCGGCTCCGGTCATCACCAGCAACCTGAACATGGTGGGGGTGACCGGTTCACCGCTGAGTTATCAAATCGCATCTGACGCCAGCGGGGTAACCTATGGGGCGACCGGTTTGCCTTTGGGGTTGAGTGTGAACACGACCACGGGGGCAATTACGGGAACGCCGACTGAAAATGGAACGTACACCGCCACTGTCTCCGCGACCAACGGTTCGGGTAGAACTGGGTACGCGACTTTGACAATTCAGGTTGGGGCCAGCCTTTCCAATCTTTCGAGCACCTTTGGAGCTTCTACAACCTGGGTTTGCCCGGCGAATGTGACTGCAGTTCAGGTCGAGTGTTGGGGGGCGGGTGGAGCGGGAGGGAGTGCATACAAACCGGTTTCAGGGAATGCCTTTGGTGGAGGTGGTGCGGGTGGATCTTATGCGAAGAAAAACTCAGTCTCGGTTGTTCCTGGAGCAAGTTATACCATTTCGATTGGGGCTGGCGGCGTGAGTGCAATTTCTCCAAGTCTAAGTACCGTTTCGGGTGGGGACTCATGGTTCGGAAGCGGCTCTGTCACCAGCTGCTTGGCAAAGGGTGGAGCCGGAGGACAAACTGTGATTAGTTCTGGATCGGGAATCGTTGGAAGTGGCGGAATAGGAAGTTCGACGGGAAGTGTGGGTGATCTCTTTTTTGCGGGTGGAAATGGTCTTGTAGGTCAAGGTAGTCCCACCAACACGGGAGGAGGTGGAGGGGGTAGTGCCGGAATATCGAGCGTAGGAGGGAGTGCCATTTCGTATCTAGGTGCAGCTGCAGTGAACGGTGGAGGGGCAGGGGGTAACGGAAAAGATTCCACTGGAAACGGTGATGGTTCGCAGGGCGGCTCCCCCGGCGGAGGTGGTGGTGGAGCCAGAGGATCCTCAGTTGGATCCCAAGCCTTGGGAGGAAAGGGTGGAGCGGGACAGGTTGTTTTGACGGTAGTGGAGATCGCCAATGTTCCTCAGACGGCCTTTGCTAGTTGGAGCGATAATGCGGAGGTCACCTCCGAATCGGTCTACAAGTATGCCTTTGGTGCGGTCAGCAAGACCTCCGCCCCTGAAAAAATAAGCAGTAGGATCACGCCGACCACGCTGAGCCTGACGGCTGTAGTGCGGACGGATGATTCAAAGTTGGTCATCACGCCCAAATCGGTGAGTAGCCTAAGTGGAACTTGGAGCGCAACGGATCCTGTTATTTCAGTGGTCAATGCGGCTGATCAGACGGGGCTGGAAACGGGTTTGGTCCGAAAGGTTTACAGCGTGGAGCGGGGAATTGACAGCAAGCGGTTCCTCAAGTTGGAGGCAGTTTATACTCCGTAAGATGGCGAGGCCCTGAGGGAGACTATGAATAGACCTGGGTAGGGCGGGCTGTCCCTAGCCCGCCTCGCACGGCGTTGAGTGCTAAGTATTCAGTGAGGCGACGAAGGGACTTGGCCCCCTAAGACCCGCCCCCGCCTATCTCTCTCGAAGTCGGAAATTGTATACCGATAAGGCCAATCCTCCGGACATTTGACAAGGCCAGCTCGAACAGGGTTCATATTAATATAATTCCATTTTTCCACCGCACTGTTGCTTGTGCGAAGTCGATGATCAAAAAAGTTTTCCTGAAAATTTATTCTTCTTGTTCGACTAAGCCAGTGTTTTAGATGAAATATCCATAAACCAAGATTTAATGAATCAGCAGCCTTCAGAATGACATGCAGGTGGTCAGGCATTAGTACCAAAAGCTCTGTGCGGCAAGAATGCTTGAGGTGATGAAAATGGAAGGCCTTGAAAACAAAGCGTGAAATACTGGGGTAAAAGAGTTGATTCTTGCCCCGTGGGGCACAACAAATCGTTATAAAGTGTTCTGGGTCGTTGACCCATCCAGGGGTGGCGTGCAAAAGCCTGGGTTTTCTGGGTAAATACTTTTCCATGCATGATGAAACTGCCGAAAATGAAAAAGGGTTCGGTAAAAGTTTAGAATATTCAGCGAGGCGACGAAGGGACTCGTCGCCCTACCAAAGCTTCGATTGTTGTTCGATGAGTCATTGGTAGGGTGGGCTGTCCCTAGCCCGCCTCGCACGGTATTGAGGGCTGAATATTCAGTGAGGCGAAGAAGGGAATTGGCCCCCTAAGACCTGCCCCCGCCTATTCAGGTTTCTCATTCCATGATGGAATGGACGTCTGCTTACGCAGTGGAATTCGTCGCCCTACCTACCAGTGATTTCACCTTCGATCAGGGCAGGTGGTGCCCTCGTGCCAGATACTTTCCAGAGTGATGGTTTTCGGTTTTTCCGGGATGCCACGCCGGTTTTGATTAATCTGTTCGGCGAGAAGATCCACGGCTGCTGCTCCGATCTCTTCGGGCTGCTGGTTGGTTCCGCTCAGTTCCCCTTTTTCCGGGGTCCAGTTCAAGTGGACGAAGGAGACGTCGTCCGGCACGCGGAATCCGTTCTTCCGGATCCAAGTCAGGATCGGGCCGTGGTTGGCGAGGACGGCGTCGGGCTTTTCCTTTTTCATCCAGGCGACAACGCTCGCTTCGTCGAACTGGTCGACGAGGAGAGGCTCGATTTTGGCCAGTTCCGGATGGGTGTACTGCCAAGCGAGGTAGCCGGCGAGCCAGCGGCTTTCCACCTTGGCGTCGACGAATCGGGGCATGGCCAGTCCGATCCGGCGATGTCCGCGTTTTTGGCACTGATCCATTGCGAGGGAGAGGGTGTGGAACTGGCTATTCGTCACCCGATGAACGGGGATTTCGTTAAACGTGTGGCCGAAAGCAACGGTGGCAAACGGATCCCAGGAGAGGGAGAGAGGCATTCCGTACGTGGGTAGTGGGGCGAGGAGAAGACCTCGGATGCCACGGAGATGCATCGTGCGGGAGAGATCGGCCGGGGATTTTTCACGAATCCAGAGGGTTTCGATTCCGTAGCCTAGAGCGGTGGCTCGGGCGGTGGCGCCGATGAGGTAGCGGGCGAACGAGGGATTTTCCTTCCAACCGTCTCGGGTGGGAAAGGAGGTGATGAAGCCGAGATTGCAGACGAACTTTGTTTTTCGGGTTGAGCGGAGAGAGGTCATGAGGGCGCTAACCATCGGATTGGGGGTGTAGCCGAGTTCTGCGGCCACTTCGGCCACGCGGGCGCGCATGGAGGAAGAGATACGGGGACTGCCCCGAAGTGCGAGGGAGACCGTTACCTTCGAGACACGACATCTCTTGGCGATTGAATCTAGGGTCGGAGCCATCAGATGTAGCAAAGCATATTAAAACAGTGCTTACAAGTTAACTAGTAAAACAAGAATAATTTAGTGTATGCCAATATTGTAAATTGCTAATAATCAGTGCTATAATAAAAATTATTCTAAGAATTAAGATCATTTTAGCAAATTTGATTAGTCTTAGTGATGAGTAGTTATATTTTATAGCTTAGACACTTATGACTGCTTTTTTGAACATCGAAGTCAGTCACTGGTCTAATGAGAGATGGGAGGAGTAGGTATGAGCAAAAAAATCATTCTGAAATTTAACTCCCTCAAATCCGTCCGACCCGTTGCGTGGTTGGCACTGGCAGTTCTTGCGGTTGGTGCGTATGGAAATTCTGTTCAGGCTCAATGGCTTTCTGAAAACTTTAATTCATTAGGGGCGGGAGTGAATCTGGCTGTGGGAGGCAACTGTGTTGCAGTTGGAACTGCGGGTTACGCAACTGGGGCAACAGGAGGTGGGGCTTTGAGAATTACTAAAGCCGCTGGCGTAAATGGCACCGAAGCAAGGTGGTCTTTGTCTGATGCCAGTTATTCGACTCCCCGACCTTCAGGTTATATTTCGTTTAAAGTTCAGCAAACTCCAGGGGTAACTAGTTCTAGCGGTAGCCACATGACATTCAGGTTGGGGGCAAATGACGGCAATAATGTGTCTGGTCAGTCTAGCTCATGGTTTGAAGTTCGTTTTCTGAATCAGCCCTACACTACAGCCAGCCCTACTTCTGCGAACGCGAACGTGATGACATACCCAGGTGGAAACGCTGGAACCGCCAAGATTAATCAGGTGAGTATTAACAATGGTAGTAGCCCGGTGAAAATTGAGTTTTGGTATAACAGCAGTGGCTCAACGATGAATTACACAAGCCCTGCCACTGGGGGAACTGTGAGTTTGCTTAACAATACCTTTGTGATGTATGCGGGCAATGTGCTTGTCACTCCGAGTGCAACTGGATCTACCATGGCTACATCGGTCACTACTACTGGGACAACGTCTGCATCAACTATCGGTAAAATTGGTTTTGTTACAGGGACCTCTCAGGCATCCGACTTTATCATCGACGATATTTATGTGGATGCATCTGCGCCTTCGGGCGCGAGTATGACCATTAGCAGTCCGAGCACAGCCACGGCCCAAGCTGGATATCCTTTCTCGTATCAAATTGGAACCTCGGGGGGGGCGGCTACATCGTATAGTGCGTCGCCTTTGCCTTCCTACTTGTCTCTGAACACCACGAGTGGCCTGATTTCAGGAACAGTACCCATCGATGTAGCAACAGGTGCGTTGTCCGCTATTTCCCTTTCTGCAACTGGGGTATCAACGGCTACCGGTAGTTTGACGCTCACCATAACTGCGCCTCCAGCCGGGGCTCCCGTTATTACTAGCGCCGCAACTGCTTCCGGATTTTTGACAAAGACTTTCACTTATCCGATCACCACAAGCCCGACGGATCCTTCCTCCACTCCGACATCGTACGCAATTACGACAGGGGAACTTCCTGCCGGTCTTGTGCTAAACCCAACGACCGGTGCCATCACAGGCACTCCGACTGGTCCGGTTGGGGAGACGGTTGTGACTTACACCGCAACCAATCCTCGGGGACCGAGCCTGCCACAGACTCTAACGATCACGATTAATCCAGCGCCTGTGTTTACCTGGAACAATACCGGCACGGCTTGGAGCAGCACCAATTCTTGGACCAACAGTGCGGTTCCCACTGCCACGGATGTAGCCGCATTTGGTAGTTTGGGTAGCGGTGCGGGGGTAACTGTAGCTGGTCAAACGATTGCGGGGATTATTTTTAATTCGGGCGCGAATGCATATACATGGTCGGGAACTGATATCACAGTCGTCAGTGCTGGTGGTATCACGAACAACTCCACTGCAACCCAGACCTTTGACAACAAGGTGATCAACAGTGGCGGGACTCCGATTTGGTCCTCTGTTTCGGGTGGAGGCATGGTGTTCAACGGAGGAATCGATCTGACGACCTCTAACAGCACTTCAGGTCGCACCTTGACCTTTGCAGGAGCGGGGAATGTGACCGTAAGTGGCGTGATTGCAAATGGTGGAAATGGGACTGGGGCTTCCACAAACGCTGCGGTTACTTTCTCCAGCACAGGGGTCAATCTTTTGTCAGGAAACAACACCTACGGCGGGGTAACCACGATTGCTACTAATTCGACTCTCAAAATCGGTAGCGCTGGCGCACTGGGAGCTACAAACGGAAACACGGTAGTCTCTTCCGGAGGTGTGCTGGATTTGAATGGTCAGACGATTTCCGGTGAACCTTTGACCTTGAATGGATCGGGAATCAGCACCGGGGGTGCGTTGATCAACAGCGGAGCCACCGATGCGAGTTGGAGCGGAACAGTGGCACTGGGGAATGCGGCAACTTATATCAGTGCATCGGCTGGTAAAAAGATCACCCTTTCGGGGGTGGTCTCGGGGGAGGCCAAAGGCATTTACAAGATCGGCACAGGAACCCTTGAGCTAAGCGGAGCGAATACGTACACAGGTGTGGCCGAGGCCGCGGATGGAACGATGATTCTCTCTGCTTCGAATAGTGCCACGAGTTACAAAGTACAAGGGTATGACACCAACATCAGCCCAGTGTTGAAGGTGAGTGCGACCAACGCCTTGAGCCTCTCAGCCACCTTGGCTGGATCCTCTGCCAGCACCAAAACGGGAACCTTGGAGTTCACCACCACTGGGAACTACACACTCAACCAGTACGCGGGGAATAATATGAACTTCAGTAATAGCAGTGGTTCCGCGACTACGCTGACCTTTACCAACGCGGCGAACGTACTGAGTACAGGGGGAGGAAGAACGTTTGCCAACCAGAGCACAAACCTGACGATCACCTTCAATGGGGAGGTGGACATCGCTGGGAACACGAATAATACCTGTACCATTTCCGCATTAGGGCCGGTGGTGATTTTGAACCGGGTGTTTAATTCGAATACCAATTTCATTCGGAGTTTGGAGAAGCTGGAGACGGGAAACCTGACGATGTATGGGGTGAACAGTTATAATGGATCCACGATCGTCTCTAGGGGGACCTTGAGCATCCCAACGGCGGGCTCTTTGATAAATTGCTCAAACACGGTGGTAGGAAATACGAACGAAGTAGCTGGTGCAAATTCTGCCAGCTTGAATCTGGCTGGTGCGGCCGGGGTGGTGCAGGTCAGCACCAACGGATTTGTGCGTGGAGGTGGATCCATCACCAGCCTGCAGGTTCAGGATACTGGAACGGTTGAAGTAGCTGTGGGAAGCACATGGGCGACGGGTGGGACGATTGATTTTGCTACGAATTCAAAAGTTTCGGTAACGGGGACGCCGATCACCGGCAACACTTACACCCTGATGACGGCGAGTGCTGATATCACCGGCACGACACCCATTTTGGTGGGTGCCACTGGATGGAGTTTGAGGGTAACCGGCAGCTCGCTTTATCTGGAAGAGGCATCGGTGGCGGATGGTTATGCCGCTTATCTCTCCGAAAATAGTCTTCCGGTTGGGACTGCATTTGATGCGATGATCGACGGTGTAGCGGTTGGACTGAAGTACGCGTTCGGCTCGGCGAACGGAATGCCCCAAAACAACGGCGCGGCGGCCGTGCCGGTGATTGCCCAGTTACCGAATGGGGATCAGCAAATGACTTACACCTTCGATGTGAAGGAAGACTCCGCACTGACTGTGACCTATCAGACCAGCAGTGATCTGGTTACTTGGTCAGCGGCTCAACCGGTCAGCGCAGGCACAGGAGCCGTGGCTGGTGGCTTCCTTAAAAAACAGGCGCAGGCTACTGGGTCGGGCAAGCTGTTCATTAGAATCAACGTTACGCGGTAGGTAGTGACAGAAGGGCTGACTCATCAGTGAGGCGGCGAAGGGACTCGCCGCCCTACCTAAGTTTGAAGGTTGAAGGATCAATATGGATGCGTAGGGATACATGGCCCTAACGATGATGAGTTCCACCTTGTGAATTTTTGTCGATGGTAGGGCGACCAGTCCCTTGGTCGCCTAGGTGAGCGTTGAATCTTTGAATTTTGAGCGAGGCGGCGAAGGGACTCGCCGCCCTACCTAGTATTGCGTGTTAGAATTAGAAGATGAGTGCGGGATCTTTCTGTTTCGGGGTGGTGCAGGTGGGGTGAAGCTGATAAAATTTAGCATGTTTTTACGCGCTATTTTTTGTTCCTTGGCGTTGATGGGTCAGGCTTGGGCTGGGGCTCCCGTGACCGTGCGTGTGGATACGGAAAAACCAATTCGGACGATTCCGGAAGATTTTTGTGGGCTGAGCTATGAGACAAAGATGGTGCTGCCCAACACCAACACTGGAAAGCACTACTTCCGTGGGGATAATCTGCCTCTGATCACGACCTTCAAAACTCTGGGGATCAAACATCTGCGGGTGGGGGGGAACACGGCAGAGCGGGCAACGGTCAATATTCCCGACGAGAAGGACATCGATGCACTTTTTGCCTTTGCGAAGGAGGCGGGCGTGAAAGTGATCTACAGTGTTCGCCTTCAGAAGAACACGCCTGAGGCGGCGGCGAAGGTGGCCAAGTATGTGAACGAGAAGTATGGAGATCGGCTTTCCTGTTTCATTCTCGGAAATGAGCCGAACAAGGATATGAGGTATGGGGAGTTTTTGGCGGAGTGGAAAAAGTTTCGGGAAGTGATCGTTCGGCCCGAGTATGTTCCATCGGCCAAGTTCTGTGCCCCGACGGCGACCGACCGAAATCCCGACTGGGCCAGAGATATGGCGGGGGAGCCTGGGATGAAGGAGATGTTGGCGATGATCGGTCAGCACTACTATCCGGGTGGGGACGGTCCGGATGTGAAGGATATCGTGAAGGCGCGGAATGACATGCTTTCTCCCGAATGGCATCCGAAGTATCAGGCATTTTACGATCTCTTCGTGCCGGCGGTGTTGAAGAACGGGCTAAAATTTCGGATGAATGAGGGGAGTAGTTTTTCGAAGGGCGGGGCGTTGGGGGCGAGCGATACTTATTCAGCGTCGCTATGGATTTTGGACTATCTGTACTGGTGGGCTCATCACAGTGCGAGCGGGTTGAACTTCCACACGGGGGAGAAGGTGATTCCGGGGACGGTGGGGCCGGACAAGCCGAACGTGTACACGTCCCTGACCAGTTCGGCGAACGGGTATACGATTTTGCCGCCTGGATACGGGATCAAGATGTTTGAGTTGGGTGGGCACGGGGATCTGTTGCCTGTGGCGGTGGAGAAGAATAAGGAAAAGCTGAATCTGGTGGCGTATGGGGTGATGGCTGAGGGGAAGGTGCTTTATGTGACTTTGATTAATCGGGAGTACGGGTCGAAAGGGAGGGCGGCGGAGGTGGAGCTCGAGCTGGGGAAGATGGTGGAAAAAGTAGAGACGATCACGATGAGTCAGAGAGATGGGGATATTGCACAGGCGGGTGGGGTGACGGTG
>JBIKNP010000013.1:0-61159 GCA_044358595.1 Methylacidiphilales bacterium | reverse complement strand
GGAAGTGGGCGGGCGGGTGGAAGAATCTGGCTAAAGGGGTGAATGGAACAAAAGTGACAGTGGGCGTGCCGTCTGCTTCGGCAACACTTCTGCGATTCGTGATTAAGTGATATAGTACTTGTAGTTGGTCTGGATATACAAAAAGTACTATAAAGGGGTCAAAAATTGCAAAAAGTTAACTAGTTAAACAATTTTGTTTTTACGGATCTAAATAACCATAAAGTGTTGCTATATATATATTAATGACAGTAAATGCAATTGGAAGCACTTCATCTGCTTAAAAAAATCAGGATCGCTATAGTAACTGTGCTATTTTGATTATGTGAGCAAATTTAAGCACTCATATATCTCCTTTGTGCTTGGAAAATCTGATGTTGAACGTTTTGGCATAAAAGGGGTCAAAAGAGTATGAGCAAAAGATTAAATCTGCCATCTGCTCTTGGAATTTTCCTGATTGGAATTTCACTTTGCACCGTATCTGAAGGATTGTCCCAAACTACTAACTACACTTGGAACAACAGCGCGAACTTGTGGAACACGTCCACCGCATGGAGTCCAAATTGGGCCAATGGGGGGACGGCGTCGTCAGGCAGCAATACGAATGTCGCCGTTTTTGCCGCGACTGGGGCAGGAAACAACTCGGTCCTTCTAGCTGACAATCGAACCGTCTTTGGGTTGATTTTTACGAATGGAGCCAATGCTTACACGTTTGCTAGCCAATCTGCTCCCAAACAATTGGACATTATGTCCGGTGTTGGGCTCCAGAATGTTTCAGGTCAGAACCAGATTTTTAATTTATCTGTCGCGAATAACGGAACAGGGTTTTGGACCAATGGCGCTGGTTCAACCACAACTTTTAATAATGGCTTAAATCTTACTACCGCGAGTAGCTCCGCCAACCGCACTCTAACCTTGGGTGGGGCGGGAACCTGGAACGTGGCCTCCGCAATAGCAAATGGCGGAACTGCGACGGCAGGTGCGGTGACAGTGACCGCAACGGGCACAACTACCTTCTCGGGCAACAACACGTACGATGGGAAGACCACGATGAATGCCTCGGGCGGAACGTTGACCTTGAGCGGAAATAATTCTGGGGCAGCAGGTGGGGTGACCTTGACTGCAGGAACTTTGAACCTCAACAACGCGAATGCATTGGGCACAGGCTTGCTTGAGTTAAGTGCTGTAACGGGTTCTTCTTATGGTAGCAGCATCATAAACAACACGTCAGGCGGTGCTCTAACTTACTCAGGGCACAGCGGAGTGTTATGGACTGGCGTCTCTCCTGCAGGCATTCAATTTGGCACATCGGGTAGCACAAGTGCCAACAATATGGACTTTGGTACTGGATTGGTCACGGCTGGCACCGATCGAGCCATGAACATTGCGGGCACAGGCGTGACCATTTCCATGGGCACATTAACCACCTCAGGAACAGCCGCTTCCTACACATATAAAATTGATGGGGCAGGGAATACCCTAGATTTAGATGGTTGGAGAATCAGCGGTGCTGCTTCCCCTAATCAAGCCGTACAACACAAAATTAGCGGAACGGCCAACGTGAATATAGGCACGATTGAAAATGGCACTGGTGCATTTGCAAATGGCGTTGGTTTGAACAGCGACGGTGTTACCAGATTGACTGGCAACAACACTTACACTGGCGCCACTGAATTTACTGGTTCTGGGACGAATATCATTTCTGGCAACAACAGCGCTGCAGTAGGCAATGTTACAATCGCCGGAACCTCTGGCTCTGGTAAGACGCCTGTTGTGAGACTAGACAATGTTAATGGTATTTCCAGTTCCAGTAGCTTGTTGGGAGCCAGTGGCAGTGCACAAACAGGCACGTTAGACTTAAGAGCAGCTGGTGATTTTACTCTGAATTCCTTCGGTACAGTAACTAAAGAAGGTAACAATATGATCTTCACGAACAGCAGTGGCAGTCAGAAAACATTGGTGTTCACTGCCGCCAATAATTACATTACAACTGCCTCCACCGGTGGGAGGACGTTGTACAATAATAGTGCGAATTTGCTATTGGATTTCAATGGGAATGTTGAAATTGGAGGTGAATCTGCTGGTGGTGAAGCCACGACATTCGCTGGAGTGGGTAATTTTAACGTGGATTCGAATTTAACGGATACCGGGAATGGTTTAACACGTACCCTTAGGAAAACAGGGGCTGGCACATTAACTCTCCAAGGCTTAGCCAATAGTATCAGGGGATCTACCCTGGTGGAGACGGGTACGTTGGATTTGTATGGAAATTTAACCGCCTCGACAGGTATTGTCGTTTCGACATCTGGGACATCTGCAAATAGTGGAGTACGGACTGCAAACGCAACCATTAATGTTCGAGAAGATGCTAGCCTTCTCAGTAGTAGCACGACGACCGTCTGGTCGAGGGGTAACCTCATTGTAAACGGAACGGCAGGTAATGTTGTTCTAGAAAATAATGGGTTGCTGGGTGGATCTGGAGCTGTGGGCAATGTGGAACTTAAGAGCGGTTCGCTTCTGAATCCCGGCAATAGCCCTGGACTCTTGACGGCTGCTTCCTCCAGTTGGAAGGCAGGTTCCACATACATTTGGGAGATCGATCAGGCAAGTGGTGGCACAGCTGGAGTAAATTGGGATGTGTTCTCTGTGACGGGTGCACTGGATCTTAGTGATCTTTCTTCCGCCGCCAAAATGAACTTGGTTCTAAACAGTCTTCCATCTATGGACGATTTCAGCTCCACTGCCGAGTATAGCTGGGTCATTGCCCAAGCGGGTTCATTTATTGGAACCGGTTTGGCCGACAACACGAATGTGACTGATCTCTTCAATATTAACACAGCAGCTTTCAATGGTGGCTTAGCAGCCAATCTGCCTAATGGGGGATTTAAAGTGGTTACGGGCACAGAAGGTAGCCTGCGTACCCTCAACTTGATGGCCGTTCCTGAGCCTTCCACGGGTTCGATGATGGGATTGGGATTAGCTGGGCTCGTTGTTACCCGTCTTTTGCGCCGCAAAAGTAGTTAACGTTCGCTAAGGCGGCGGGGGGCGTGTTTGTGGGACAGTCCGACAATGTTTAGATTCATTTTGTGATCCGAATTTTCTCAATACATCTTCTGCTCTTTTTTATTCTGAAAGGTTTCGGATGGGCAGAGACAAATGTTCCTAGCCCTGTTTTCCCGCAAGATGCGAATGAGGTCACCCCATTGACCTTGCCTGGAGCGGAATCCTCTATTTTTAAAAAGGTAGGGGATGTGGAGTTACGGCTTCATGTAGTAAAACCGAAGGATTGGAAAGGGACCGACAAGAGGGCCTGTCTGGTCACTTTCTTTGGGGGAGGATGGACCAGTGGGACACCGGCTAGGAGTATCACCTATGCGAAGTGGGCGGCGAAATACGGACTGGTGGGAGTGGCTCCCGACTACCGAACCCGCAAACGGTTTGATGCCAAACCTGAAGACTGCGTGGCGGATGGACGTGCGGCCGTGCGTTGGATTCAGGATCATGCAGCAGAGTTGGGAATCGATCCGGCAAAGATTGTGGTACAGGGCTCCTCTGCGGGAGGCCATGTGGCTACTTGGACGGCAATCCCGAACCCTGTGACGCCCGAGACAGCTTCCAATCCCGTGCCGAACCCTGTTCCGATGGGATTGATTCTTCTCTGGCCAGTGACAGATACGGGACCGAACGGGTATGGGGGGCCAAAACGTTTCGGGAATGATAAGGCTCGGGCAAACAACCTTTCGGTGACAGGTCGAATGCCTGCGAAAATGCCGCCGACCTTGGTGTTTCATGGAACGGCGGACAAGACGGTGAAGTTCGAGAATTCGCAGGCTTTTACCGACAAAATGAAGGCGAACGGAAATTCGTGTGAATTGATTGTGTTTCCCGATGCCCCGCACTCCCCCCAGTCGAGTAAGGAGGGGGAGAAGGGGAAAATTGTAAAAGCCAAGATCGAGGAGGAGAGCCTAAAGTTTTTGGAAAAAATGGGGCTGGTAAGCAAAGAACAGGTATCGGCGGGTGCGAAGACGACGGATAAGGAATACGGGGAGTAGATTTTTGTTCAAATTCGTTTGCTTTATCGGTTTGTGGGGGCTCTGCCTTAATCTTCAGGCGGCAGAAAAGTTTCTATTGATGCAGGAATCCCGGTTGGGCCAGTTGAAATCGGCTTACGAAGGGAAGGGGGATCTTAACCTTCCGCCCGAAGCGAAGGCAATAGCGACTAAGATCGTGAAGGAGGCGGAGAAGAGGGTGGGAAAACAAGTAATCACCATTACGGAGAATGCAAACCTGCAGGCGAGCAAGGATCCGCACGACTATTTTAGCATTGGAAGGTATTTCTGGCCGGATCCTAGCAAGTCGGACGGGTTGCCTTGGATCAATCGGGACGGGGAGACCAATCCAGATGCGGTGAAAGCATCGGATGAGAAGAAGTTGGGGGAGATGATCCATACGGTGGAGTATCTTTCTTTGGCCTATCACCTGACGGGAGAGGAAAAGTATGGCGCCGAGGCAGTGCGATTTATGAGGGGGTTCTTTCTAGATGCGGAGACCAAGATGAATCCTCATCTAGATTACGGGCAGAGTGTTCCTGGGAAGGCAACAGGACGGGGATGGGGGCTGATCGATACGAGAGGGTTTATGGTCCTACCCGATGTGCTAAAATTGCTGGAAAAGTGCCCTGCGTGGACAGCGAAAGATCGGGAGGGAATGAGGACTTGGTGGATGGCTTATGGGGATTGGATGCAGACGAGCAAGATCGGGTTACAGGAAAAAAAGGCACCGAATAATCACGGCGCAGCCTACGATGTCCAGCTGAGCGCAGTCTTGGTGATGGCTGAGAAAGAGGACGAGGCGAAAAAAGTCCTGGGAGAGTCACTGCCTGCACGGTTGGACGCTCATATCACCCCAGAGGGAAAGCAGCCGAGGGAATTAGCTCGGACGAAAAGCTGGTCGTACAGCTGCTTTAATCTGAAAAATATCTGCAAGGGGGCGGTGATGGCCCAGTCGTTGGGCATCGATCTATGGAGTCATGAGGGAGAAGGGGGTAGGGGGAGTTTGAGGAAGGCGATGCTTTATCTTGTTCCTTTTTTAAAAAATCCCGAAGGCTGGGCTGAAAAGCAGATCACCAAGTTTGATTCGAAGGAGGCTCGTGTTTGGTTGAATGACGGGGCGGTTGTTTATGACGATGCAGGAATCCGGAGCGCCCAGAAAGAGTTTGCCCCGATGGAGAAAGCGGATGTGACGGATTGGGTTTCGACTCCAGTCCAGAAATGAGGTGTCGTGGGGGTCTTCTTGGCACTACTCTTACCGTTATGATGAATTCTTTTTTCTATTGGGGCGTATGGATGGCCTTCGTTTTTGGAACGGTTTCCTTCGGATGGGGTGAGGGAAAAGAGTCGGCTCATTGGAAAAGTTTCCAGTCGGCCACCGATCGTTCGCCAGCGGAGATCCTGACCGACTACTCCTATGCCGGATATGAGCATGGGGAGAAGGCGATCCCCGATGTGCAAGGACCTGTCTTTAAGGTGACCGATTACGGGGCGAAAGCGGACGATGCGATTTCGGACGAGGATGCGATCCGCAAAGCTGTGGCGGCGGCTGAAAGTGCGGGCGGGGGTGTGGTGTTTTTTCCGGCGGGTAAATTCCTGATTTGGGCGGATCGGAACAAAGCGAATGTGATTCGTATTTCCAAATCGGGTGTGGTGATTCGTGGGGTCGGATGTGGAAAGGGTGGGACGGTGATCCGGGCGATTCATTCCGGTTACCGAACGGGGCCTTATCCCGTGCCAAAGGGAACAAAAGACGAAAACGGGAAAGATGACTGGTCTAGGATTCCCTACTTTTTCATGTTTGAGGGGGTGGAAGGGGGCAAGAAGGAGGGGGTTAAGTCGACTGCGGTTACAGGTCCAGTGAAGCGGGGTAGTTTCACGATTCCCGTCAAATCGACTGAAAGTTTTAAGGCAGGGGACTGGGTTGTGCTGAAGGCTGCTACACCGAAGTTGGATGCCGAGTTAATGGCGGGGTTGCAGCCCGATCCGACTTGGACACGAATCATCAAGGATGGATCGAGCATCAGCGAAATGCATCAGGTGAAGGAGGTACAGGGGGGTAATTTGATTCTGAAAGAGCCTGTACTGGTGAATTTGGGTGAGGATTTTGAAGCGAAGGTGTCGCCTGTGACGTTGATCGAGCAGGTGGGCGTGGAGGATCTGGCGTTGCAGGGGGGATGGAGAGGGGCCTTTGTGCATCATCGGTCTGCTTTGGACGACGAGGGGTGGGACGGGATCCAGTTCAAGGGTGTGGCGAACGGCTGGGTTCGGAGATGTTCGTTTCTGAATGTGAACACTGGGGTGTACCTGAGGGATTCGGTGCTCTGTTCGGTGGTAGAGAATCGTTTTGTGGGAAACATGGGTCACTACGATGTAGCGATTCGATCGAACTGCTCCTTCAACATGATGGGGTTGACGGAGGAGATGTCCTCGGCACAGCACGGGGCGTCCACGGGAAACCGTTCTGCGGGGACGGTGGTATGGCGTTGGAATATGATCAAAACTGCGACGGTCGATTCCCACGGGAATGGCCCCTATGCGACGCTAATCGACCGGGTGGATGGAGGAACGATGACGCGAAGCGGTGGACCGGCACCTTCGTTCCCAAACCACATGCGTTGGATGGTGTTCTGGAACTTTCTCTATGACAGTGACGATGAGCAGCCGATTAATTTTTGGAACTATGTGAAGGGAAAAGAGGCGAAATTTGTGAAGCCACTGTTTGTGGGGCTGCACGGCAAGCCAGTGAAGTTGAAAGAGGATTCCGTGGAGGCGAACGAGTGTCCCGGTGCTCCGGTGAATCCAGAGTCGTTATATGAGGCTCAGCTTGCACTCAGATTAAGCAAACTGCCGGATTGGGTGGGGTCGGCACGGAAGGAGTGGGAGAAGGTAAAGGCCTTAGAGTTGCCGCCTTGTGCGGTTTCGGACATCGTGAAGCACGATCTGCATGAAGAGGAGTTTGCCTTGGCAGATCTTTTGAAGGATTGGCAGGCGCAGATGGCCAATCAGGAGTTGGGTTGGGCAGTGCCGGTCGAACTTCCTGCGTCCGTTCCGGAAGTGAAATGGAAGAAGGACTATGTTCTGTTGCGGACGGTTTTACAGGCGATGGCAACTTATGCGAATCCAGTCGGCAAGAAGGATGCGCCTGTGCCGGCGATGAAGGTGAATGTGGAGGTCACGCTGGGGGAAGTTGTCTTCCAGATGCCAATGCAGTCGGATGCCAAGGCACAGAAAAAGAATCAAGACGCTTTGCGGGTGGCCAAGGAATTGGCTCCGGCCTGCCAAGGAGTGTTGGTGGCCGAGCCGACAAGTTTGAAGTTAACCCTGAAAAGGTGAGGGGTTTTGGATTTGGTAGGGCGGGCTGTCCCTAGCCCGCCTCGCACGTGGTTGAGGGATGAGGATTCAGCGAGGCGGCGAAGAGACTCGCCGCCCTACCTAAGCTTGAAGGTTGAAGTATCAACATGGAATCGTAGGGGTACGCGTCCTTATCGGTAATGGGTATATTGTTGTAAATTTCGGCAGCGGTAGGGCGGGCTGTCCCTAGCCCGCCTCGTACGTGGTTGTGGGTTTTCGATTTCGAACTCAAAACTGCGGCCGGGTCATAGACCCAGCCCTACCATTCCTAAATAGGTGGCAGGATGGGATGTCGGACCGTCCAGAGTTCGCCTTTTTGATTTTTAAGGGACCAGTTGCCGGCTTTGGTTTCGCTTAGTTCCCAGCGGCCGAGTGGAGTGGAGGTTGGGGCGACGGCGTGGAGTGCAGCCAGCCAGCCAACCCCAGAGAGAGAATCTGTCTCCAGAAAGAGGGTGACGCTGTTGCGGGCGTAGAGGTGAGTGCGCGGCTCTTTTTCGGAGATGGTCCTACGGGACCCAGACTTGGCAAAACCTTGCAGGGATTGGAGGACAACATGATGGGTGGAGTTTTTCCAAGACAGGGTGGGGAAAGAAGATTTTTCCTTCAAATCCTCTGTATCCTTTGCGGAAAGACTCTGCCCCCCAAGCAGGAGCCGGCAGGGTTGTTTGAACTTGTAGCGATGGAGGTGGAGTTGCCACGGGCCGTTCCACCAGAGATGAGTTTCGATCTCCACGGAGTCTCCGAGTGGGTAGCAGCAGGCGAGGTGATCTTTTTCGACTGCAAGGGAGCGGGTCTGCTGACGGCCGTGTAGGGATCCGTCGTCCATCTGGGCTGTGAGGGATGAGTCGATGGGGTAAAGCCCGTTAGGAGTTTGGACATCGAAGCCGACGCCAGTGCGGTAGGAGAGTTTCCCCCACTTGTAGGGACCGAAGACAGTGTTGGATTTGCAGATGGCGGTGCCGGCGTTAAGGAGTTCGATTTCTCCTTGGATCGAGCGAACGACTAGTTCGGCTTGGGGGAGTGGTTTGGAGAAGTCGGAGATCTCGGAAGGAAGGGGCTCTTCCGGTTCCTGCCAGAAGGGGGAGGAGGGGGGTAGTAGGAGGGCGGAGAGGCCCTTGGCAGCCCAGTAGGGGGATCCTCCGCAGGAGTAGCGTTCCGTCAGAGGGATGAATTCGTCGATCCAGCCGAGGCTGAGGAGACCTTGAGATTGTTGAATGGGGTGACTCCAGAAGAAGTGGAGGTTTTTTGATGAGATCCGTCGGGATTGGCCATGGGGAAGTGGAGAGCATTCGCAAAGTTCGGCGAGGGCGAAGGGAGCAATGGCGTTGAAGCGGTAGGTTAGGGAGCGGCCGAAGGGAACGTTTTCACCAGAGGCGGCAAAGAAGTGTGCGTAGTCGGGTAGGAACTCACGGGTGAAATTTTGCCAGCGTTTGGTCCGGGTAGGATCGTTTTGGCCGAAGAGTCGACCCCACCAGAGACCGTAGTAGTGGAAGGCGTAGGCGTTGTAGTAGTCGACCGTTTGGTTGGATCCATCGCGAAACCAGCCATTGCCGATGGCCATGGTTTCGAGCATATCGAGCCATTGGCTGATCTGTGGGGCATCGGTTTTTTGGCCAAAGCCTTCCTTCTCCAAGAAGGAGAGAGTGAGGACGCCGAAGAAGAGGTGATTGTTGGGATGAAGTTTGGTTCCGCGAATTGAGGCGAACCATTCGGCGATCTGCTCTTTTTCTTTTTTGGAAAGTGGATCCCAAAGGAACTCGCGGGCGATTTCGAGAGCCAACACGAGGGCGGCCATTTCGACCGTATGTTGGTGGTTGTCCTGGGTTGGGCCCCAGTATTCCGAGGAGGAGGGGTCGGTCCCGAGGAGCAGGCCTTGGCGAAACCAATCGGCAATTGTTTTACGCGAGAGGGATTCGGGTGCGCTGGCGGGGAAGGTAGTGGGGGTAGTTTGAAGCCAGTGGGCGGCCCAGAGGCAGGGGCGGGAGAAAGATTCGAGGCGATCAGCTTGTGCACCGTGACTGCTGGGTTTTCCGATGATGGGCAGGTCGGCCTTGCCCGGTTTCATCAGTTTGGAGAGAGGACGAAGGCCTTCCTCGGCCACGCGGAGCCAATCGAAATATCCCCAGGACGGTTCCGGAGATGTTTCGGTTTTTTTTACCACCACTTCTCCTTTTGGCAGGCGGAGAGGGCGTCCTGAATCGGGGTGAGATAGGGATGCCACATTTTTTCCCATTCAAGCGAGACGGCTCCATTGAAATTGTCTTTTTGGAGGAGGTCGAGAACTTGGCGGGCGGGCATTTCGCCGGTTCCGGGCAGGACATAAGTGTAGGGATGCCGAGCGGAGGGTTTGAGGATGCTGTCCTTGATGTGGACGTGGCGGGTGTGGGGTTTGAGATGTTTCCAACTATCGGCGGGGGTTTCGCCGGCAAGGCGCCAGGTATGGTGGGAGTCCCAGATGATCGGATGGGTGCGGCCGAGGAGTTCGAAAAGTTTGAGGAGGGGAGGTGTGGCGGAAAAGGCGTCGTGGGTTTCGATGAGGATTTCCACCTGCCACTTGTTTTTCTTTTTTTGTTCCTGCCACCAGTTCAGCACTTCGACGGCTTGACGGTAGTTTTCGTCCGTGAGGGCGGTGCCCCAAGTACCGCCACCGAAGATGCGAAGGTAAGGAGTGCCGATCTGCTCGGCCAGTTGGGCAAAGGAGAGGAGGGTGGCGCGGCCGGCTTCGGTGTCGCCCACGAGTTTGAAAGAGGTGCCGAGAACGCGGGCGGGGTGGCGGGCGAGGGAACTGCGGACGGCGGGGAGTCCGCCGGGTTGTTCCGAAAGATAGGCGGGGAGGTCGATCCGGTTTTCAAGAGAGCGCAGTTCGAGGCAGTCGATCGAGAACTGGTCGGCGAGGGAGAGGACTTGGGGGAGCGTAAGTTCCGTGCAACCCATCGTCGAGAAGCAGGTCAGGAAAGTGCGGGAGGGATTATGTAGCGCGGTCATAGACATCGAGGGTGATCACGGATTCGAGGGGTTTTCCCTGGAGGAAGCGTTGAAGATTCTCGATGGCGAAGGAGGCGGTGTCCTGGCGTCGGTCTTTGGTGGGGCCGGCGATGTGGGGGAGGAGGGCGACATTGGGCAGGCCGCGAAGGGGGGAGTCCTTGGGGAGAGGTTCGGTTTCATACACATCGAGGCCAATCTGAAGGTCGGCGGCGCGGTCACGGGCGACACGGATGAGGGCAGCTTCGTCGACGACGGCACCCCGGCCGATGTTGATGAAGGCGCCTCCGGGGCGGATGGAGCGGAGGAGTTTTTCGGTGACGATGTGGTGGTTCTTTTCGGTGTAGGGGGCGAGTTCGACGACGATATCATGTTGGGAGAATAGGTGTTCAAGGGAGGTGGAGCGGGTGACGCCATATTTCTGGAAGACGGCGTCTGGGACGCTGGGGGAGAAGGCGGAGATAGAGACATCGAAAGGGCGGAGGAGGGGAATCATTTCCTGGGCGATGGCGCCGAACCCGTGGAGGCCGATGCTTCGGCAGAAGAGGCTCTGGGTGACGGTTTTCATGCCGTCCTTCCAAGCTCCTTCCCGGTGCATAGCAACGTTCCAGTAGCCCGAACGGCGCATCGCGGTAAGGATTAGGAGGAGACCGCATTCGGAGATGGTACGGCTGATGGCATTGCCCCAGTTGGTGACTAACAGGCCGTTTTCGATCAGTTTTCGGGGGACGAGCTTTTTCACGCTACCTGCGAGATAGGCGACATAGCGGAGTTGGCCAGGTTTGCCGACGGGAAGGTCGTCTGGGAGTGGAGGGCAACCCCAAGCACAGAGAAGGGCTTCGGGTTGATGTTTTTCGAGAAGCGACTTCCAGGATGCTGGATCGCCTAGGGGGAGGGAGACAGGGACTTGGCGGAGAGGAAGGGAGTTAAGCTTATTTTGGACGGTCGGGGGCAGGAAGTCTTTGCCCTCTTCCGAGGTCATGGGAATCAGGAGAACAGGGGAGGGCATTAAAGAATCTTACAATTTTTATTTCGAAAATCACGAGAAACTCTCGCTTTCGAATGTATCTCTGGCGGGCACTGTCTCGAGAGGTAAAAAGAAAAATAGTTAACTCGTTAACAAGCCCTTTCTTTCGAGAGCGAACCGTGGGAAACTATAGCATGCATAAATTTGTAATAAAATTATTCCTTGGGATGTGTCTTTGGGGTGAATTTGGATTTTCAGCTACGAATAAGCCGAATGTTCTTTTTATTGCGGTGGATGATTTGAAGCCGGTGTTGGGTTGTTATGGGGATAAAAATGCGAAGACGCCGAACCTCGATAAGTTGGCTGCCCGCGGGATGCTGTTTGAAAAAGCGTATGTGAATCAGGCGGTGTGTGCACCCTCCCGCAACTCTTTGATGTTGGGAATCCGACCTCAAACGATGGGTCTCTACGACTTGAAGACCTATTTCCGCGACATCCCCGTTTATTCGAACGTGGTCAGCATGGGTCAGACCTTCATGACAAATGGGTATACGGTTGAGTCCTTGGGTAAAATTTATCATTCCAGCTTAAAAGACGATAAATCGTGGTCGGTTGATAGTTGGGATCCGAAAGGTGAGACATACGCGATCGAGGAAAATCGTGCGCCGATGAAAGGAGAAAAAGGGACGACAACGGAGGCGGGAGATGTGGAAGATAATTACTATCAGGATGGAAAAATTGCCGAAGAGGCGGTCACCCGCCTAAAAGCCAAGAAAGCCAAACCAGATCAACCCTTCATGATGATGGTGGGCTTTCATAAGCCTCATCTTCCTTTCGTATCTCCCAAGAAGTATTGGGATCAATTTAAGCCCGAGCAGTTTTCTTTGCCCGAGTTCCGTACGACTCCTGAGGGATCGCCCGCATACGCTCTCGGAGAGTCAGGTGAGATCATGCAGTATCAGAAATTGCCGGTGGATAAGTTACCTTTCCCGGATGATTTCGCCCGTCACTTGATTCATGGATATTACGCTGCGACGAGTTACACGGATGCACAGATTGGGAAGGTGGTCGCGGCTCTCGAGGAGTTGGGGTTGGCGGAGAATACCTTCATTGTTCTTTGGGGCGATCACGGTTGGCACTTGGGGGATCACGGAAAGTGGTGCAAACATACCAACTACGAGCAGGCCACCCGAATTCCGATTTTGATCAGCGGTCCTGGGATCAAGCCGGGTCAACGTACCTCCGCCCTGATTGAGACGGTTGATCTCTACCCCACTTTGTTGGAGTTGACTGGGCAGACTCTGCCGGAGACCGGAATTGCAGGAATGGGTTTGGATGGGAAAAGCATGGTTCCGGTCTTGAAGGATCCGAGTCAGAAGGTTAACGAGTATGTTTTTCATGCATATCCTCGGGCAGAAAAAACGGATGATACGAAGAGGAAGTTGATTGGGCGTGCGGTGAGAAACGACCGCTACCGTTTGGTGGAGTGGAAAGAGCCTAACGATCCGCCAGAGAAAGCGGCGATTGAGCTTTATGACTATCAGACTGATCCGCTGGAGAAAAAGAATTTGGCCCAAGAGAACCCTGAACTAGTTACAAAGCTTCGGGCTGTTTTGGCTAAGCTTCCCGAGGCCAAGCCTCAGATGGGTAATGAAGGCGCACCTGAATCAGGGTACGAAAAGAAGGCCAAGAAAAAGAAGAAGGATAAAGCGGGAGACGGAGAGTAAAACAAAGAGGATCATTCATGAAAAAATATTTATTTATCCTGTTGGTCTTAGCTTTAGGGGGCTTCACACATGCGAAAGAAGCGACTGCCCCCAAAGCGACAGGGGCGAATAAGCCCAACATCATTTTCATTCTCTCGGATGACTTGGGAGCGGATATTCTCAGCTGTTTCGGTTCGGATCAGTACAAGACTCCCAACTTGGATGCTTTGGCGACAGGGGGAATGAAGTTTACCCACACGTATGCTGCGCCACTTTGCGGTCCTTCGCGGGCGATGATTTTGACGGGAAGGTATGCGTTCCGCACCGGGGCAGTGAATCAGGATAAAACCAGTGGTTTTACCCCCCAGCAAGAGACCATGATGCCGAAAATCCTTAAAGAATCGGGCTATGTATCTGCATCCATTGGTAAGTGGGGGCAGTTACCCTTGATGCCATCTGACTTTGGATTCGACGAGTATCTGACGTTTAAAGGAAGCGGAATCTTTTGGAATACTCAGCCCAAGGGGAAGGAGTACACCCTCAATGGAAAACAAGTGGAACTGAAGGATAAGGAGTATATGCCTGACTTGATGCACAAGCTGATCGTGGATTTTATTACCCGCAATCAGGATAAACCGTTTTATCTCTACTATTCGATGTCTCATATCCACGGGGACATCCTTCCAACCCCCGATAGCAAAGAGGGTGCCACTGCGGACGAGCTGTTTGCCGACAATGTGGTTTACCACGATAAGTTGGTGGGACAGCTTGTCTCGGAGTTGGGGAAGCTGAAATTACGAGAAAAGACTCTGATCGTGTATGTCGGCGACAATGGAACGGCTAAGGGCGGAGCGGCTATTTCGACAGTGGGAGGGAAAAAGATTAATGGATCCAAGGGATCAATGCTGGAAGGGGGGAGCTTGGTTCCGATGATCGTGAACTGGCCGGGCACCACTCCAGCTGGGAAAGTGTGTGCGGATATGATCGATTTTTCCGATTACGTACCCACGTTTGCGGCAGCCGCAGGAGCCAAGCTTCCTGAAAATGTGATTATCGACGGGCACAGTTTCTTGCCGCAGATCAAGGGAGAGAAGGGGACGCCCCGCGATTGGGCCTATGTGCAGTTGGCACGGATGTGGTATGTGCGCGACATGAATTGGAAACTGAATGAAAAAGGGGAGTTGTACGACATGAGTGGCGCTCCGTTTGAGGAGAAGCTTGTGCCTGCGGACAGCACGGATCCAGTGGCCGTGGCAGAACGGGCAAAACTCAAAGCAGCCTTGGAGAAATTGAATCCTGCCGGTGGCATTTTAGATGACGGGGATGGCACCGGACGTCACGGTAGCAAGAGTGAGAAAAAGAAGGACAAGAAGACAAAGAAGAGTAAGGACGAGACGAGCGAGCCTTCCTCCGAATGATTTGAATGGGTCTATCTTTGTCATGAAACCCGCTTGTATGGTTTGGGTTCTATTTTTCGATGTTGTGTCTGCTTTTCCGCTGAATGCGGAAGAGATTCTTTTTCAGGATGAATTTTCCGGAGATCTTTCTCGTTGGGTGGTGGAGCAGACGCCGAGCGGGAAAACTAGCGTGATCAATGGGGAACTGGATATCGACGACGCCCCTGGGGCTCAAGACAAAGGTGGATGCACGGTTTGGTTTAAGGAGAAGATCTCGGGCCCCGTACGCATTACCTACGACGCGACCATGGTTCAAAAAGGGGGTCCGAACGACCGGATCAGCGATCTAAACTGCTTCTGGATGGCGAGTGATCCCAAGAACCCGGATGATCTTTTTGTCGGTTCGAAGGAGCGGAGCGGGAACTTTAAAAAGTATGATCCGTTGCGGACCTACTATGTCGGATATGGAGCCAATGAGAATGAGACGACCCGGTTTCGTCGGTATCCCCGCCCGAGGGACGACAAGCCCCTAAAGCCGGAATATGATCTCACCGAAGCCAAATTCATGAACGTGCCAAACAAAACCTTGAAGATCGAACTGGTGGCCGATGGAAAGAAAATCCAGTTCCTTCGTGACGGTGAACTCATCTTCACCTACGACGATCCCGAACCCTATCGGGAGGGTTGGTTCGGGTTTAGAACTACCCGAAGCCACATCCGCTTCGACAACTTCAAAGTCACCCGAATCCCAACCAACGGAGAAAAAAAATGAAAAAAACCGTGCTCGGTATCCTTCTTGTTAGTTTTTCGGCCCTATGGGCCAAAGAGATTTCTGTGCCGAATGGAGCCGCCTTGGCCGGGGCCTTAGGTTCAGCAGGTCCTGGGGATGTGATCGTTTTGGCGAAAGGGAATTGGCCCGATGCACAAATCAAGATCGATCGTGGGGGTTCGGAACAGAGTCCCCTAACGATCCGTTCGGAGAGTCCTGGAGAGACACTGCTCACAGGAACCTCCTTCTTGGAGATCAATGCCCCCCATGTGGTGGTGGATGGTCTTTATTTCACCCAGGGAGCCATTGATGCGAAGCAATTTTCAGTCATTCATTTTAAATCCCATCACGGGATCGTCCGTAATACTGCTGTGATCGATTACAACCCACCAGAATTTGAGGATGAGAGCTATTGGGCCTACTTCAGCGGGGATAACAACGTCGTGGAAAAATGTTACTTCAAGGGGAAGAACAACATGCATCCCCTCCTCGGGAACGCAATCGACGGGAGTCGCACCAACACCGTTCGGGGCTGTTACTTTAAAAATATCCCGTTCGAAGACGGGAACGGGCGTGAAATTCTTCGGATGTGGGGACCGGGAAAGTTTGATCCCAAGGATAAGGATGGGGCTTTCTGTCTGGTGGAAGGGAATCTGTTTGATGGTGCGGATGGAGAGGGTACAGAAATCATTTCGCTGAAGTCGAATTATAATCGAGTCCTGAGTAACACGATCGTGGGCAGCCGTGGGTGCCTGAATATTCGGCAAGGCTCCCATAATGTGGTTCAGGGAAATATTCTACTTGGGAAGGGAGTGGTGGGGGCTCAGGGGCTGAGAATGTCAGGTTTCGATAACAAGGTGGAAGGGAACTATGTGTCGGGTTGTGATTGGGGAATTCGAATTCAGACGGGGGAATATATTGAGTCGGCCCTGACGTCGGATTACCAGGCAAACATGAAGGAAAAAAAGAGCAAAAAAGGCGAAGGGAGTGAGGTGAATGTTGCGAAGTATCCTCCTGTTCAGGATCTGATCTTGGCCCGCAATGTTTCCGTGAATAATACGGGGGCGGATTTAGAGGTCGGTTTTGCTTATAAGAGGCACTGGCCTGAGAATCAGCTGGTTCTTTTGCCCGAGAATTGTCAGATCAAAGACAATCGGTTTATTCGGTCAACCGGTGGTGAATCGGTGATCGGTTCTCTACCAGACACGCAACCTCCTTTGGATAAGATCAAACTTTCGCCCAATCATTATGAGAACAATCTGCTTTTTGGGGGAACCTGTGCCTACGCACCTGCCAAGTCGGGATGCAAAGAGGAGTCGATTCCTGCGGGGTGGTCGGCGGAGCAGGAGTTGGCGAATTGGAAGGTGTTGAGGCCGGAGGATGTAGGACCTGAGTGGGTGGTTGCGCTCCGGAAGGCGGGGCAGTTTGCGATTGAAGATGATAAGTCGTGTTACAGAGCTGAACCTGCCAAGGGGGAGAAAAAGAAAAAGAAAAAGAAGAAAGAGTGATTCAGGATGTCGGGGGGTGCGAAAAGAGATAAGACGGGCTAGGATTGGCGGGTGAAGAAGACGAATGCGTTGACTGGGGAGGTGAGTCCCTATTTGTTGCAGCACTCCCATAATCCAGTGGATTGGATGCCGTGGGGGGATGCGGTGTGGAGGAAGGCGAAGGAAGAAAAAAAGCCGGTTTTTCTAAGCATCGGGTATTCGACTTGTCACTGGTGTCATGTGATGGAGCGGGAGTCGTTTGAGAGTGAGGATGTGGCCAAGGTGCTAAATCGGGATTTTATTTCAGTCAAAGTGGATCGGGAGGAGCGTCCGGATGTGGATCGAGTCTACATGACGGCCGTTCAGGCCATGACGGGTCAGGGGGGGTGGCCTCTTTCCGTTTGGGTGACCCCTGAGGGGAAGCCGTTCTATGGGGGGACCTATTTTCCGCCAGTTGGGGGCCATGGGAGGCCTGGGTTTGTGGATGTGTTGGGTCAGATTGCAGCAGCGTGGAGGGAGAGAGGAGAGGAGGTACAGGGGTGGGCGGAGGAGTTATCTCAACGTGTTCGGACTTTAGGGGAGGGAACGGGGGGGAGTGGTGTCTCTGATGGGGAGAAAATCTTACAGGCCGGAACAGATGAGATGGCAATGGAGTATGACCGAAAGCACGGGGGATTTGGGGGTGCGCCCAAGTTTCCAAGGCCGAGCCAACCTCTTTTCTTATTGAGAAGGTCCTATGCAGAAAAGAGTGAGAAGCTTTTGGAGATAGTGAAGCATACAGGCCGAGCGATGCGGATGGGTGGGATCTACGATCAGATTGGGGGTGGCTTTCATCGGTACGCAGTGGATGGGGAGTGGGCGGTACCTCATTTCGAAAAGATGCTCTACGACAATGCCCAGTTGATGGGGCTGTATGCAGAGCTGGGGGTGGCGGTAGGAGAGCAGTGGCCTAGGGAAGTGGTCAGAGGGATCGCTGAATACATGGAGAAAGACTTGAGGGTGGAAGGGGGAGGGTTGGCATCGGCCGAGGATGCAGATAGTGAGGGGGCAGAGGGGAAATTCTACGTTTGGACAAGGAGTGAAATACAGGAGCTTGCGACAGAGGGAGAATTTAAGTTGGCCGAGGAAATATGGGGAATCACCGAGTCGGGAAACTTCATGGATCCGCATCATCCGGTCAAAGGGTGGAATGTTTTAGCGCTCCAAAGAGTTCCGGTGGCTGATGAGAATGATATTTTGGATGGTTTGAGAGATAAAATGAGGAGGAGAAGGGAGGGTAGGATTCGTCCAGGAAAAGATGATAAGGTACTGACCTCTTGGAATGCGTTAGCAATTTCAGGGTATGCGAAGGCGGCGCGATGGGGTGGAGGATCCCATTATGCGAAAAGGGCGGAGGAAATATGGGGTTCCTTGGAGGAGAATCTTTTGCGCGAGGACGGGACACCAACGCACCGTTGGCGAAACGGAAAAAAAGATGATGTGCACCTATTGGAGGATTATGCGGGGGTTTTGCAGGCCCTAGTCGATCTTCATCAGGTCACTTTAAAAGTAGAGTATCTCAAGCGGGCGGTGGATTTAGCGAAACAGATGTTGGAAACGTTTGAAGACAGGGAAAGGGGTGGATTATGGGCGAGCGTGGATAAAAGTCTAATTGCCCGAATGAAAGACGATTACGATGGAGCGGAACCGAGTGGAAATGCCGTCGCAGCACTTGCCTTGGCTGAGTTGGCACGACTTACAGATCAAGTGGAGTGGGAGAGTGCGGCTCGGAGGATTCTCGATTGGTTGGGTGAGAGGATGAGGAGACTGCCTCAGGCGGTTCCCCACGGCTTGATGGCCCTGGAGCGAATTGGGGAACGTTCGACTCGATTGATCTTAGCTGGGACAGGTTGCGAAAAATTCCTAGAGGTTGTGGGAAATGTTTATCGACCTGATGTACTGATCTCGGGAGCGAGCGAGGATCATCCAAGTGAATTTGTCCGGAAGCTTGGAAAAGAGACAAGAAGGGGAACGGCTTATTTATGTGAAGGGGGAGTGTGTCGAAAGCCGGTGGAAAAAGCTGAAGAGCTTGAGAGAGCGCTCCGTGCGATCTGACCTTCGACTGGAAGGGGGATTATGGAGAACGGGCGGTGCGGAACCCGATAAAGGGGGCCCCTGTGGTGGAATCTGTAACTCGGGTCGAATTTGCATTGGAGACAGGAAAGAGGTCACTAAAATTACCACCAATAAAAACAGGAGTAAGTGGATTGGGAGAGGCTACCCATTCGCTGAGGTTTCCGCCTAAATCGAAGTGTTTGAATGGACCTATGTCCGCAGAATTGGTTTCGGCGGGCATCATATGGTCGTAGGTTTTGAGTTCTAAATCCTTTTTTCCTAATGCGAGATTGATACCCAGTGCGTCTGAGTTCGTGCCCCAGGGGTAGGGGCGTCGATCATTACCCGAGGCAGCACGCAGCCATTCACTCGTAGTGGGTAGCCGACGTTTCTTCCATTTTGCGTAGGCATAGGCGCTGGCATAGTTCACAAAGAAAACGGGGGTATCGCGGGTGATACGGATTTGGCCGTTGTACTTGTCCCCTTTTCGAGCTCGATTCAGAATATCCTTCCAATCGGGGGGCTCAAGATCCCCAATTGTAGATTCAGTTCCGACTGTCGTGGGTGGGAGCAAGGTTTTCCAATTTTCGATTTTAGGAACTGCTTCGAGAAACCTTTCATACTGGCCAATTGTGACTTCATGTCGGTCCAGATAGAATTCTTTTACATCCACGTCTGAGCCTGGGAGGGAGACTCGCCCTGCCGGAACGAGGATTTCTTCGTGATCGAGCGTGCCAGGACGATCAAGCAAAAGACGATCGTAAATTGTCCAAGAGGCGATTGTCAAAAACGCGACAGCCGCAAGGGAGCCAATGGCGATTGTCCAGCGACGTAATATGCGGGCCTGAACCATCTTTTTCGCGGCCTCGATCTCCTCGTCTCGAACGTGGACCACTTGAACATCGGCAAGTTGACGTTCGAAATTGCGTGTCTGGATTAGAAGATCGAAGGCAGATGTGCCTGGGTTTCGAAGGATCTTGAGAAGAGTTGATGTGGAGGGGGATGGGGGAAGTAGGGGTTCGAGAAGAGATGCAAGTTGGTTTGAGTTTTCGAAATGAGAAGATTCGGGCAGCCCAGGATAGGCGACGGGGTTTCGGAGTCGGGGAGTTCCGTTGGGGGAGAGAGTGTAGTCGTGCGGACCGAGAAGTCTGGATGGGATGGAGGAGGATTCCATTTCGGAGAGCACGGAAGCGAGAGTGGTCGCGAGTCGTGCTCCCGAAAGAAGCGTGAGTGGGGTATTTTGGTTTTGAATGTGGAGAAGGGTGGGGTGAAGAATGGGCTCCAGAGCCACGAAGATACGGTCCTCGGATGGAATCGACTCATAGATTGAGTAGACGGAGGCGTGGTTGAGACGGGCGTAGGCACAGATCTTTTTTGAAAACGTGGGGGAACCTGTCGGGGGAACAAGGAGTTGGACTTGGCGTTCGAGTTGTTGATGTTTGGCCCAGTAGAGACGACCCAAAGGGTGGGGGCCAGCAGGAGATAGAAGTGAGTAAGGTCCGAAGGAGCGACCTGAAAAGTTTTCCATTAATTCTGCCATTGCGAGTGGCAGATGATCGTCGGCTTTGAGACATGGAATGGGATAGGCAGGGGGTAGGGTTTGAGTGAGGTCGAAGCGACTGACGATTCCGATGGGAGTTTCGGGGTATGTTTCAGCCAGAAGAAGTAGGGGTCCGGACTGGTCTGCGTCTCCCCAGAAGATGTCGCTTAGGAGGAGGGAGGTTCGAGTGCCTGAGGCGAGAGTTTCAGCGACCGAGGCAAAATCGGTGAGGAGTTGGAGTTGTGCAGTCGGAAAAAAGTCTTGGAGGAGGGCATTCAGCTGGGCTGCGGCGTCGGGATCCTCTTGGGCCAAAAGAATCGTAGGCACGGAAGTGATTGTGCTTAGGAAACAGTGAAGACGAAAGGGAGGATTTTAGCGGGAATGAATGTCACGGCTTAGGGCCATACGGTGGATCGAGTAAGCGGCCCCAAAACCGTTGTCGATGTTGACGACGGTAATTCCTGGAGCGCAGGAGTTGAGCATTCCGAGCAGTGCGGTGATTCCCTTGAGGTGTGCGCCGTATCCAACGGAGGTGGGAACGGCGATGAGTGGGGTGCGTATGAGCCCACCGAGAACACTGGGTAGGGCGGCTTCCATTCCTGCAACCACGAGGAGGGCATGATGTTTGCGGAGGGCATCCAGATGTTGGATGGTACGGTGGAGCCCTGCCACGCCGATGTCATAAAAGCGAGCGGGGCGATGACCCAGAAATTGGAGAGTTACAAAAGCTTCCTCAGCGACGGGATGATCGGAGGTTCCTGCTGCACAGATAGCAACCTGAAGGGATGGATGTGTGAGCGGTTTGGTTTTGGCCAGGGGGAGGGTAAACGTCTGGGCGGAAGGGTGATATTTTCCTTTGGGGAAAAGTCGACGGAGCTGGCGGGCTTTCATGGAATCCACGCGGGTTGTGAGGACAGGTTGGCGAGCGGAGTGAAGGCGACGAATGATTGCTGCGATTTGGGAAACGGTTTTTCCTGCCCCATAGACGATTTCGGGAGCCCCAAGGCGCTGTTGACGCTGTAAGTCGAGGTGAGCGAACGCACGAGGCAAGACGGAGCGGGGTGGGCGACGGCGCGCCATATACTCTAGCTTAGGTCTGTCTGCAGACGGGCCAGTAGGCCTGAGATGGGCAGGCGTTCTTGCTTCATTGAATCACGATGTCGAAGAGTGACTGTGTCTTTTTGGCCGGCGAGCGGACCCTCCTTCACTCCTTCAAGGGTTTCGAAATCAACGGTGATGCCGAAGGGAGTGCCCACTTCATCTTGACGACGGTATCTGCGACCGATTGCGCCCGACTCATCATAAAACACAGCAAAGTGTTTCCGAAGGTCTTGAGTTAAGGCTCGCGCTTTTTCAACGAGTTCAGGCTTATTTTTCAGAAGAGGAAAGATCCCTGCCTTTATAGGTGCCATTTTGGGGTGAAAGCGGAGGACGACCCGGGTTTCTTTGCCCCCTTTTTCGTCGGTGACTTCTTCTTCGTCGTAGGCCTCGCAAATAAGTGCGAGGGTTGTGCGGTCGACTCCTGCACTGGGTTCGACGACATGGGGAATAAACTTTTCTTTTGTTTCCTCGTCAAAATACTCCAGAGGCTTGCCGCTGGCTTCCTGGTGCTGTTTCAGGTCGTAATCGGTGCGGTAGGCGATTCCCTCGAGTTCCTCAGTGCCGAAGGGGAACGCGTAGAGGAGGTCATAGGTGCCTTGGGAGTAAAAAGCGCGATCTTTCTCGGGCACGTCGAGAATCGTGATTTTATTGCGAGGAATGCCGATGGATTCGTACCACGACAGGCGATCCTCCAGCCACTGATCGAGCCATTTTTTGCCTTCCGCTGGGCGAACAAAGAATTCGACCTCCATCTGTTCGAATTCCCGGGAGCGAAAGGTGAAATTTCGGGGATTGATTTCGTTTCGAAAGGCTTTTCCGATTTGGGCGATTCCAAAAGGAAGCTTTTTGCGCGAGACCTCGAGGATGTTTTTGAATTGAACGAACATGGCTTGGGCGGTTTCGGGGCGGAGGTAGGTAAGGTTTCGCTCGTCCTCTACGGGGCCGACGTAGGTTTTGAACATCAGGTTAAACTGGCGGGGTTCGGTCAGCTCCCCACCACAGGCGTTGACCATTTTGCTGGGTTTTTGGGGGCAGGGTGTGGCGGAGACCTGATCGGCGCGGAAGCGGCCCTTGCAGGTTTTGCAGTCGACCATGGGATCGGTGAAGGTGGCCTCGTGTCCACTGGCTTTCCATACGGAGCGACTCATGAGGATGGCGCCATCCATCCCGACGATATCGTCCCTGTACTGGGTCATACATTTCCACCAGTTATCCTTCAGATTTCGTTTCAGGGCAGCCCCTAGGGGGCCGTAATCCCATGCGCCGTTGAGGCCGCCGTAGATTTCGGAAGACGGGAAGATAAAGCCTCTGCGTTTACAGAGAGCGACGATCTTTTCCATGCGGTTATCAGACATAGGTCAATTTTTGGATTCTAGAGAAGAAAATCATAGCGATGATCGGAAAAGATGAACACCCCAATTTTAAGTGAGATTCGCCGTCGAATCCGTCCTCAAACGACGGGGTCGGCTTTGAGGTGGTTTCAGCGGGCGGCAGGAATGTTGGTTCTACTTGTAGCGTTAAGTGCCGTATGGGGTCGGTTGGTAGGAGTGCCCTCTAGTGTGAAGGCTGTGCTTGTGCAGGAGTTTGCCTTGCGGGGGTTACACATCGATATGGGGAAATTAACCATCGATCCTTTAGGGGGTTTGGTCGCGAGGGATTTGGTGGTGTATCGGGATGGGGGGAGAAAAATAGAGCAGCTACGCATTGCTGAAGTGGAGTTGAGTTTAAATTGGTTGGGTTGGCGAGAGGCAGAACCGATTCTTGCGGGGGCACAACTCCGGGATGGGGATGTGGCATGGCCGTTGGGAGATGGAGTGCAAGTGTCCGCTCGCCGGGTGGAGGCGGTGATGGAGTTTCGGCCTGGGGAGATTTTGCTCAAGCGTGGGCGAGGTCAGATCCTTGGATTCGATCTTACGTTACAGGGGCGGGTAGGATTAGAGGCAGGGCGAGAAATCGCTCCGCCGAATGAGATTTTCGGGAGAGTGTGGAAGGATGTAGAAAAGGTTCTGGGAGAACTGGGCGGGCCAGCACCGAAAATACGCGCAGATTTTGATTTAGAGGTGGGGCAACCTGAGCAGGCAAAAGCAGAGATTCTGATCACCGGTTCTGGAAACGTATGGCGGGGTGTGGAACTAAAAAATATCGAGATTAGGGCTACGGTGGGAGACGGGATGTTGCAGTTTCAAAAGTTTGAAATTGGGCTGAAGCGGGGTGAGATTCGGGTGAACGGGTATGCAGATTTAGCGAAGGGCAAAGGGGAGGTAGATTATTTTTCAAATGCAGATCTGGATCAGTTTGCGGCTGTTGGGGGTCTTGGGACGGCAGGATTCAAGGAGTTTCATGGGGCAAAACCCCCTGCAATTTCGGGTGAGATCGAGTTTGACTGGAAAAGTACGAAAGGGTTTTTATGGCAGGGACGGGTGGAGATGGGGGAGTTTCGGGTAGGAAAGAATGTTTATCGAAAACTAATTTTCCCTTGGGTCATCAGTGGGAAGAGGTGGATGATCCAAGGTTTTGAGGTTGAGGGGGTGAATGGTCGAGCGAGTTTACAACTTGGTTTTGATGGAAAAGCAGAGTTGAAAGGAAGCTATCGAAGTGACATCGATTTAGTTTGGTTGGTGCCTTGGCTGGGAGATGGGGCAAAGCCCTTTATGCAAAGCCTCGAACTGAGATCGAATCCAAAAATCTCAGCTCAGATCACGGGGGCGGCGATTCAGATGAATCTGATTCGGGTGGAGGGAAGAATCGAGGTGCAAAATCTTGCTTATAAGGGTGTTGAGATGGAGGAGTTGGCGGGAAATGTGCTTTTGGCTGGCGGGCAATTGACGGTTAAGGAACTAAGGGTCAAAGCGGCGGGGGGGGAGGGGACGGGTGAATTTATCTATGGATTTGAACCCGAAAAGGTGAGGTTCTTGGGAACTCGATCCACTCTTCCTGTTCAAGAGTTTTCGAAAGTATTTGGTGCGAAGTTTGAGAAAACCATGAAGCCGTATCTTTTTCGAGGTCGACCCACGATCGTTCTGGAGGGGGAGGTGGATTTGGAGGAGAAAGGTGGGTCCAATCTGCGGGCCACGCTTTTGGCGCCAGAGGGGATGAATTATGTGGTAGCGGGAAAGGAGCTGGAATTCACTGAAATGGATATGGTGGTGGAGGTAGTGGGTAGGAAAGTGATTGTGAGAACTGAAAAGAACCGGCCTGCAAAAGTATTGGGAGGAAAGGTAGAGGTGCGAGTGGAAGTGGATGGGAAAGAAAAAAAGCAGACGACCGATATTCAGAAAATTAGTGGTGTAGATTTTGCGAAGTTAGTGAAAACCTATTTTGATTTTGAGGGATATGATGGAAAGTTTAGTGGGAAAGTTACGTTGAGTGGTCCTACGGCGAACTGGAAAGAGTGGAGTGGAGCGGGGCGACTACTCGTGGATGAAGGAGTTTTGCCGGGAATGGGGGCATTTGCTTCGGCCATGAATGCGCCAGCGGAGTGGGTGGGATTAACGGACCAGAATGCCGATATGGATTTTGAGTTAGCCAAGGGGAGATTGGATGTGAAGAAGCTGAATATCGAATCGACGCTTGTTGTAACAACGGGGCAGGGTGTTTACGACATTTCCGAGGATCGGCTGGAAAACTTTATCATGCGGCAAAATCTACGGGGTCCTGCGGGTGTGCCCTTCTTTTTGGTGAGTCAGATGTTTCAATATGAAGGGAGTGGATCGCTAAAAAATCCCGTTTGGAAGCCCCGTAACTTTGATGACGAAGCAAAATAAATCTTCCAAGAAGAGTGTGAGCCGGTGCGGTTTACATACTTCAACCGCAGGGGGGTTGATGGAGATGTTGAGAAGGGCGAAGACTCTTGGGGAGGACGCAGCTCAGATCTTTGTAAAAAGTAATCGCAGGTGGGAGATGCCACGACTAGATGAGGAGGAGAGTGCTCTTTTTAAAGAAGGAAAGAAGAGTCAGGATCTGTGGGTCTGTTCCCATGCTGGCTATTTGATTAATGTGGCAGGTTGCAGGGAGACGCGGAGGAGATCGATCCGGGCGTTGGCGGAGGAAATTGAAAGAGCTGAGAAATTGTCTTTGGAGACGGTGGTGGTTCATTGCGGAAGTCATGGCGATCGAGAGCCGAGTGAGGCTAGGCGGTTAGCGGTAGAGGGTTTTCAAGAGGCGTTGGAGATATCCAAGACTGAAAAGATAAAGTTGGCATTGGAAAACTCGGCGGGGCAAGGATCGGCTTTAGCTCGGGATTTTGGGGAGTGGGGGGAGTTGGTGAGTGGGATTCCACAGAGAAGGAGGGCGGCATGTTTAGACACGGCTCATGCATTTGCGGCGGGGTATGATTTACGTAAAGAGGAGGAAAGGGCACGGCTTGGGGAGGAACTGGATAGGGAGGTGGGAAGAAAATTTCTAACTGTGATTCATGTAAACGATTCCAAGACGGATTGTGGATCGGGGGTAGATCGGCACGAGCACTTGGGGAGGGGAAAAATTGGGGGGTCGGGATTGAGAGCTTTTCTTCAAGATGCACGTTGGGTGGGAATTCCGAGAATTGGAGAGTTGCCACCTGGGGAGCAAGAGGATCGGGAAAATCTAGCCTTTTTACGGAGTTGTGACCCCGCGACTTAAGTTTGTTCAAATGAAGGTAAAGATGGTAAAAAATCCATTATGAAAGCAGCCGATTTAAGAGGAATCCTGACTTATATTCCCAGTTTTCGGGATAAGCTCTTTGTTCTCAGTGTGGACAGTGCGGTATTGGAGGACGAAAGGGCGGCGAGTTTATTTCTGGATATCTCTGTTTTACGGAGCTTGAACATTCGGGTGGTTTTGGTTCATGGGGCTAGTGCACGGATTAAAAAAATCGCCACGGAAATGAAAGTGAAGGCTTCGAACTTGGATGGTTTGGGTGTCACGGATGAGCCTACCCTGCGGGTTTCGGAGCGGGCGGCAAATTCCTACAGCCACGACATATTGCAAAACTTGGCGGATGCGGATTTGCGGGGTGCGGTGACCAATGCGGTGATTGCTCATCCAGCAGGAATTTTAGGTGGGGTAGATCAGCAGTGGACGGGGCGGGTGGAACGGGTGGACACGCGGTTTCTGGAAACCTTGCTGGAGAATGGAATTATACCTGTGATTCCACCGATGGGGGTGGATGGGGATGGACGGACGTATCGGGTCAATTCAGATGGGGTGGCGCTGGAGGTGGCGGAAGCGTTGAAAGCGGAGAAACTGATTTTCCTGACTGGGAGCGGATCCTTGCCGATGAATGGGAAAAAGCCTGCCCAGCTATCGGTGGAGGAGGCGACGGATTGGTTAAAGAAGAAAAAAGGGGATTTGAGTGGTGAAATTGCATCCAAGTTGGAGCACGGCTTGCGGGCGTGTAAGGAGGGAGTAAGTCGGGCCCACATTTTGGATGGGCTTGCGGATGATGCCTTACTGGAAGAGCTCTTTTCGAGTGAGGGGGTCGGAACCATGGTGTATGCCGATGAGTACACGGAAATTCGAAAGGCTTTAAAGAAGGATGTGAGGTCGATCATGCGGTTGATTGGAAGTTCGGTAGCGGCTGAGGAGTTGGCCAAGCGGACGCGGACGGAAGTGGCGGCGGCGATTGGGGATTACAGTGTATTTGAAATTGATGGGAACATGGTGGGTTGTGTGGCCGTCCATCCGCTCGAGGGCAAGGTGGCGGAGATGGGGTGTTTGTTTGTAGCGTCAGGATATGAAAATAGTGGAATTGGCAGAAAGCTGATGCTGTATGCGGAGAACCGGGCGAAGGAGATGGGGATGAAGAAGCTTTTGGCCTTATCGACCCAGGCCTTTAATTACCTACAGAGCAAAGGTGGGTTTACGGAAGGGACGATTGAGGTTCTGCCTCCTGAGAGGAAGGCCTCGTACGAGGCGAGCGGGCGAAATTCGAAAATTTTGATTAAAGATCTCAGCTGATATTTGGCGTGCGGCAGAGAGTCAGAATGGCGATGCCTGAAACGATTAGGCCGATTCCAATTCTTTGCATGAAGGAGAGTTGTTGGAGCTCCTGGCGAAAGAGTACGCCGACGAGAATCGGCCCAACCACGATCAGGCTATTCGTGAGGCTGGAGGCTCGAGCCAACCCAAGGTGACTGCCTACATAGCCAAAGCTTAAGAAAGCGATGGGGGCCAGCAGAAGAGTGCTAAGTAGAACGATGGTCTGTTTTTTTTCCCACCAAAGTGTTCCGAGTGTGTCCGTGAGAGTTGTGAGAAGGGCGCAAACGAGGACAATCACCCAAGGAGAGAGAAGGAGGCTTTTCATCCTGGGGGCCAAGCGAGTGGGCGTCCCCCGAGAAGGTGGAGGTGGAGATGAGGAACGGTTTCTCCCCCATCGGGGCCATTATTGATGACGAGGCGGTAGCCAGTTTTATCGAGGCCGGTTTGGCGGGCTATGCGTTGGGCCGCGGCGAAAAGGTGGGTAAAGAGTGAATGATCCTCGGGGGGCACGGCGCCGTGTCGGGCGTGGTGTTTTTTTGGGATGAGGAGGATGTGTGTAGGGGCTTGAGGGGCGACATCCCGAAAGGCGAGAATGTGATCGTCTTCGTACAGGATGTCGGCCTTGGCTTCGCGGTCGACGATCTTTTCGAAGATCGTTTTAGCCATGGGTTTTACCAGATGGTGAGTTCGAGGAGGGAAGGGCTCAGGGTACGAGCGCGTGCACGAATGAAGTGAACGATTTCATCGCTTAAGCGTTGGCAGGAGTTGCGCCAAGAGGCGGAGCCGGTGAGGGCGAGAACGCAGGAGCGAAGTCCTTCGAGACGAAGGGCCGAGGCAAGCGAAGTGACTTTTTCATCTACGAGGGAGGCCAGTTGCTGGAAAAAGAGGATTTCGAAGGGGGCTTGCTGGGCGAGGGTGGCGAGGTTGATTGAGGGGGCGGAGGAGACGAGTTCAAAGTGGCGAGCGATGGCGGGGCAACCGATCCCCGCAAGGGAGCGACGGAGAATGAGTTCGAGGGTTTCTCTTTCGATTTTAGGTCTTCGAAAGTCATGTTTGAGGTAGTGGATTACAGCGCGGGCGACCTCGGGGGCAAGAGGCCATGCGAAGTGGCCGGCTTGGACTGCGGCTTTTTCGATGGATAGTATGAGCCAGTTTTCGCTTAGGCGCGCGGGGGAGCCGCCTGGAATGGTCACCAGGGGAAGGGCGGCGGGGATTGGTTTTTTAGCGGGCACCTAGGTTTTTGACTTCGCTGACAAAATCGCGGGCGTCGCGGAACTGCCGATAAACGGACGCAAAGCGGACATAGGCGACATCGTCCATCTTTTTGAGGCAATCCATGATTTTCTCTCCAATGGCAGTCGTGGGGATTTCCCTGCCGTACTTTTGCTCGAGCTCTTCCATGACTTTATCGACGGTTTTTTCGATCAGTTCAGGGCTGACGGGCCGTTTTTCGCATGCTTTTTGGAAGCCGAGGACGAGTTTGCGGCGGTCAAAGGGCTCATAGCGTCCGTCGCGTTTGACGGCGCGAAGGTCTTCCCGCTCAATCTCTTCGTATGTCGTGAATCGATAGTTACATGAGAGGCACTCCCTACGGCGACGGACAACGGCTCCGTCCTTCCATGGGCGAGAATCGATCACTTTATCTTCTTCGGTATTACATTTTGGGCATTTCATACTACTCCTTGTGTTGGGTTGAAACTACAAGTAGGTGGTATGGGGTCAATTAAATTTTAAGCATAAAAACGTATTTTAGCGTTGAAACACATAGGAGGATTTTTCTTTGAACAGTTCAATTTCATAGCAAAACTCCTATAAATTTACTGTTTTGCTTGTAGAATAATTGTGATGACCTTTTTTGCATGGTTTTCTCATTTCTTTAGGTCTGCGTGGTCTTTTTGGTTAGAGGGAGCAAGGTTTTTACTTCCTGTCTCGGCTTTATTTTTCGCCACTGTTTTTAACTCTTTCAGTAACGAAAACGTTTACGTGAGTCGTTTTTGGCACAACCACCAACCCCTTTACTGGCCAGACTGGAACAGTAATGGTTCCCAAACCCAAAGGGGACAATATGCGTGGGACTCGATCGTGCTTAAGCCAGGGCAAAATTACGGTGGCCTCAGCCCCAAGCAGCATCCTGAAAACGACCTGGTTGAAATCTTTGGCAAGGATGACCGGAAGAACGCCTACCAATTCGGACCCCGAAATTCCCTTGGCGGAATCAACCCCAACGGCGGTTTTGCGATCAGTTATTCGGGATCGTTGATCGACAACGTGCGCCAACTGGGGGCGGGCGGGCATTTGGGTTATCAAGGCAACTGGAATGCGGGGATCCGGGAAGCGCGCGGTTGGAGAACGCAAAACGGGGCCGGATCCACCCGCATGGACATGCTTGGCTTCACCTACCATCACTCGCTTGGCCCGTTGTTGCCAAAATCGGTGTTTCGGAAGGAGATTCAGATTTTCAAGCAGGCGTGGTGGAAGGCGTGGGGCGGGAACAGCGACCTTTCCGACCATTCCAAGGGGTTTTTCCCCACGGAGATGGCTTATTCGCGACATCTGGTGGATGTCCTCGTCGACGAGGGCTTCGAATGGACCTTGGTGGCCAGCCACCACATCAGTCGGACGAGCCCCAGTTACAACGACCGGGCCAACCCCACGGGCTCCTACAACATTTATTCTAGCCCACCGAATCGAGCCGACCAAATTTCGCCGCGTTTCGACAACATCGACCAGTGGTGGTACGGCGAGCCGAACCCCGGCAACGCCGCGTGGAATGTGGCGCCCTTCGCTTACCAGCTCCACCGGGTCAAATACGTCAATCCCGAGACGGGCGTTGAGAAAAAAATGTATGCGGTGCCCTCGGATGACGTGCTTTCCTACCGGTACGGCTACGCCAACGAGGGAGTGGGCAAGATCGACAGGGAGATCGCACCCCACGCCAATGTCCCCGTGATCGTGATTCCCTCCACGGACGGCGACAACGCCTGGGGCGGTGGGGCCAGTTCATGGGGGGAAGCGACTTCCCAACTGTTCGGGGACTCCGCCAACCGCAATTACAAGCCGTCGACCCCGCAGGATTTCGTCAACGCGGTCAAAGGCTCCGTCACCACCGACACGCACATTGAGGACGGTGCATGGATCTTCCCCGAGATGTGCTACGGCTCCCCGAATTTCATGAAGTGGATTGAGCCGCCAGTGGCCACGGTGGCAAACCGCGGGGTGACCACGGTTCCGGGCACGCAGATCGACATGGAGACCCCCGGATTCGCCCTGAAGTTCTACAGTTTTGCTCCGCTGATGGCTGGGGCGAACTGGGTGGAGACGGCCGAACAGATTTTGCGCGACGAGGGCGGGTCGGTGCAGGCTTGGAAGGTGGCCACTCCATACGATTGGGACGGAACGTGGACCCAACCGAACGATGTTGAGCTCGCTTGGCACATTTATCTCAAGGGCCTAGATTCCGGCTTCAACTATTACGGAGGCTTGGGCAACGACGACGAGATGAAGCCAGGTTTGGCCACCCGCCGAGCGATCGAGAAGTTGCAGCCTTGGATGACCACCGCGCGTCGCAATAATGACCGTACCCCGCCGACCGTCCTCAAACCTCAGCGGTTTCCTTATAATCCGGGTGGATTCACCTTTGGCTGGTTCAACCAGCAGCCGCATATCCCCAACAACGCCTTTCTCAAGCGGATGAACTCCGAATTTTATATCTGGACCCATGCCTATGACCTCAGTGGCATTCCCGACAACAGAGTGAAGTTGAAGATCCGCATCGACGGAGACGGAAGCAATCCGATCAACAGCAACCAGAACGAAACCTACGCCGGTGGCGGGGAAGTAGGGACGTGGGTCACGCTCGACATGACCAAGCGGGTGTTGCCCAACACACGCGAAGCCTTGAATGCGGCGGCGGCCAATCCGGGAGAGATCGACTACTTCCTGCCGAGCAACGAGCAGGCGGATTACTACTTCGTCAAAATCACCGACACCAATCTGCCGAACTTCCGCAGTAAGCTCCTCGACTACTACATCGAGGCTACGGACGCCAAAGACAACGTCCATAAATCCGAAATCCAGCACGTGTGGGTGGATGATTTCAGCGGCCAGACCAATGGGAGCGGTGGGGGCGGAGGCACGGAACCCAGTACTGTTGTGACCACCAGCCCGAATCCTCCGGTCGCCGGTCAACCCGTGACCGTGACTTACAACCCGGCCGGCCGGAATTTGGCCGCCGCCCCCGCGGTTAACCTCCATTACGGATTCAACGACAATATCGCAGCCAACTGGACGACGGTGCCTGGCGTGGCGATGGCTAAGGAGGGGTCGAACTGGAAATTCACCTACACGGTTCCCGCCAACGCCACGATCGTGCGTTATGTGTTCAACAACGGATCCGGCACCTGGGACAACAACGGTGGAGGGAACTGGAACATCAATGTCAGCAGTGCGCCGCCCCCGACCGAGCCGCCGCCCGGGCCTACGGGTCTACAGGTCACGGCCACCACCAGCACCTCCATCTCCCTAGCGTGGACTCCATCGGCAACGGCAACTTCCTACATGGTCTTTCGCAACGGGAACCAGATCGGAACCCCGCAGGATCCCAACTATGTAGATTCAGAGCTATTGCCGGAAAATCCCTACACCTACACGGTGCGGGCGGTGAACGTGGCGGGGTCGTCGGCTTCGTCCAGTGCGGTGAGCGGCAGCACCACCTTCGCTCCGCTCAATCCGAATCAGATCACCGTGGTGGATCCAGCATCCCCCGGGCAAGTCTCGGGCAGTCCCCACACTTTCCGAGGCCGGGCTGGGTCGGCCTTGACCAACGGCCTTAGCTGGTCCAATCCAGCCACTGGGGCCACGGGGCTGGTGGCATTTCCCGGCGGAAGCCAGCCCAACGGCTGGGAGTGGACGGCGGCGATTGGCCTGGGTGCAGGGGCGAATGCGGTGACATTCAGCGGGACGTACGCCACATCTTCGACGCAGACTTTGACGGATAGTCCGGCCAACTACACGGGATGGTCTACTGGTGGAACGGGCGGGACGGGTTTTGGGGTGTGGAGTTTGACCAGTTCCAGCAGCGGCGGGCACTTTTTGGCGCAGACCTCCAGCCATGCCAACCTGAGCGTTGGCGCGAGCACCGGATTTGGGTTGTGGGCCAATACTGGTGGTATTTCGACGGCGACGCGGAGCTTCAACACGCCGATGGCGGCGGGAGATAGTTTCGCCCTGCGCTTCGACAACAACTGGGTCGATAACGGCGGGGAGACCGGCTTTGCTCTTACGGACAACTCTGGGAATATTAAGTTTCGCTTTTATTTTGTCGGGGGGCAAACAAACTATCGAATCAACGATGCAACTGCGGGAAGGGAAAGCGGCATTAGCTACACCGAGGGTGGACTGAATCTCGCCTTTACCCTCACTTCAGCTAACGCCTACACCTTGTCAACCGGAGGCGGGAATATTACCGGGACTTTAGCTCCGGTTGGCGGGGCGATCTCCCGTCTTGTGGTGGAAAATAAAAATGCGGGTTCGAACACGGAACGGAATCTTTACATCGGCTCGATGACTCACACGCGGCAGCTATCGGATGCGGGGACGATCACCGCTACGGCCTCGGTACTTAGCTACAGCGGGACAACGGACGGGATTGATAATAGTTGGTGGGCTCTATATGGAATTGGAGAAGGGAATCGCGTGGCGACCCTTGATCCAGATGGAGACGGGTTTGCCCACTTGCAGGAGTATGCGTTGGGCACGAATCCCATGGATTCTTCCTCGACGTTTAAAGTCAAAACGATTGAGCGAAACGGCAATGAATTAATTATAACCTGGTCTTCGGTTTCTGGAAAAAAATATCAGTTACAGGCGACCACCCAGCTCAACCCGAGCTCGTGGCAGGATGTGGGGGAAGTTCTGACAGCGAACTCAGGTTTGAGCACGAAAACGGTGACCGTGCCTGCCGGTGCCGCTGCCTATTTTGCAAGGGTGAACCTAATGCCTTGAGTTTAGTGGGTGTGTTTCGATTCGGAAGAATCGTGGCCTTGTACGCTATTGTGACGAATCCCCTCGCTAACGATCAACCAAATGACAATGCCGCCGCATAGGGCAGATACAGCGAGTAAAAAGATCAATCCCAGCCCTGTGTGTGCTTCGTCCATGAAAAGAGTTTAAAGGAGCAGGAAGCAGTTTGTCATCCTCGGAATCCATGGCCGATGGCTTATTTTGCATTTTAACCAGGCTCGGCTTAAAAGAGCGAAATTGAAACATGGGTAGATTTGTCACGGAGATGGATCTGGGGCAAAGTGATTCTGTGACCTCTTTACAGCAAAAGTTTCTGGATCTAAAGCGGGATCGAAAGGCGGTGGTGCTGGCGCATAACTATCAGCCCAAAGAGATTCAAGAGGTGGCGGACTATGTGGGAGATTCGCTGGGATTGAGTTACGAGGCGCAGAAGGCAAAAGGGGATTGTATTCTGTTTTGTGGAGTTCATTTCATGGCAGAAACGGCCAAGATTGTGAATCCAGAGAAGAAAGTTTTGATGCCCGATCTGGGCGCCGGGTGTTCTTTGGCAGATTCATGTCCTGCAGAGGAGTTGGAGGCGTACCGGAAGGAAAATCCTGGGCTGTACGTGGTTTCGTACGTGAACTGCACGGCGGCTGTGAAGGCGCAGAGTGATGTGATCTGCACCTCGGGAAACGCTGAGAAGATTGTTCAAAGAGTTCCTGAAGATCGGGAGATTCTGTTTTTACCGGATCGCAATCTGGGGGATTGGGTGATGCAGAAAACGGGAAGAAAGATGAGACTGTGGGACGGGGACTGTTATGTTCATATGGAGTTTACTGCTGCGTCGATTGATCGGATTCGCAAAGAGCATCCGGAGGCCCGAGTGGTAGCTCATCCGGAGTGCACAAGGGCGGTTCGTGCCTTGGCGGATGAAGTGTGCTCCACAGAGAAAATGGTAGGGTACTGCAGAAATTCGCCTGCTCAGGCCTTTATAGTTGTGACTGAGGAGGGGATGTTGCACCGTTTGCGTCGGGAGATGCCGGATAGGCAATTCATAGCGGGACCGACCGACCGCTGTGCGTGCGGGGAGTGCCGGTACATGAAGATGAACACCTTGGCGAAGGCGGTGGGGGCACTGGAGAGTATGTCCCCCGGGCTTGTATTGAGTCGGGAGATAATTGAAAGGGCAAAAGCTCCAATTCAGAGGATGCTAGATTGGAGTCGTAACTAGCTACCTAAAAGCTACTTAAAGTTACAAAAAAGCAACATTTTGGCGCGGGAGGATTTGACTAGGCAGAAGACGGAGTTCCGCTAGAACTTTTTACGCAATCCTATGCAAATAAACAATTCATGGAAGGTGATCTTCTGTGCCTTTTTGACCTGGATGGGGTCACTGGGTGTGGGTGGAGCACAGACACAGGAGGCCCCTGAGTCCGTTGAGCCGCCTTTACAAATTACATCGGATGGGGCGAATCGATATGAGGGGGGGATCTACTACGCTAAGGATAATGTGGTGGTGACGTATGGGGGGGATGTTTTAATGGCGGACGAGGTTCACTTTAATCCGCAAAGCAAAGAGGCGACGGCCAAGGGGAATGTGCGGCTCTATATGTTAGGGCAGATTTATCGGGGCGATCTGTTGACCTATAATTTTCGAACCAAGAAAATGTTATCGGAAAAGTTCCGCTTTTTGGATGGAAAGATGATGGTGGAGGGGGAGTCGATTGACAGTCCTGAGCTGGGTCACTACGACATTGCGGGAGGGGACTACTCGACGGATGACCGCGAGACCCCTGGATGGAAAACAAAGGCGTCCTCGGTTTCAATTTATCCTGGGGACAAGACGATTGTAGAAAACTCTGTCGGGTATTTCGGAGATGTGCCCTTTTTCTACTTTCCACAGCTCAGCCTTTACGAGCGGGACATGGGTTCGTCTCCTGATATTAGTTTTGGGTCGGTGACACGCCTTGGGACCTATGTGCTCGGGGCCTATCGATTTGCATTAACGGATAAAGTCAAAGGGGAGGTCAATCTGGATTACTATGGCCGGCGGGGTTGGGCTGGTGGGGCTGCTCTTTCCTATGTGACGCCTGGGAAAAATTCGGATCACCCGCTCACCGAGGTGGCATTACGGGGTTGGTACATCAACGATCGTGGCTATCAAATTAATGAGGGGGACGCCGAGCGATCTGCGGCTTCTGCACCTCCCCGAGGGCGATACTACTTTCCGTACAAACATAACACGACAATTATGAAGGGAGGGAATCCTATCGATAAAGACCGGGCTCCTGACTTCGATGCGCCCTCTTTAAGTTCGCGATCCAAAGTTAATGTTCTAAGCGACGCCTATGTAACGCAGGACTTTTTTGCGGATGAATATATTCGGGATCAGCAGCCTAACACTTTTGCGGATGTGATGTATCAGGACCCTAATTTTACAGTCACGGCCAATGCACGGACCCAGATCAACAACCTGTTTCAGACACAGCAGCAGAAGCCTTCAGCGAAAATCGAGTTTAAGCGTCAATTTATCCCAGGAACCTATGACAAGGAGGATCTCCTCAAAAATCCAGATGGGAACCCAGGTTTGGCATACGAGGGCGAATCGAGCGTGGATAATTTGGGGACTCAGTGGAATCAGGTCGCCAATCAAACCGACTATTCTGCTTTGCGATACGACACCTACCATCAGTTGCTTTACCCTCGGCAATATTTTGACTGGCTGAATTTCACGCCTCGGGCAGGAATTCGTGGAACTGTGTATACTCGCAGCAACCTAACTACAAATGGGGTAGCGCAAAATACCGCCTCTGGCTCTGGTTTTGATGTTGGTAACAACGAACCCCTAACCGACACCTCTCTTTTTCGATATGTATTTAATTTTGGTTTCGATGCATCCACGAAAGCCTATGCGACATGGAATGATCTCAAAAATAAAGCGTGGGCGATTGACGGGATTCGGCACGTTTTCGAGCCTTTTATCCAAGCCAGTTATATTCCCCAACCGAACGTGCGTCCAAGTGAGTTTGCGGGCTACGATAACCGCATTAATACAACCGAATCCCGCCCGCTGAATTCGACTCTCTACAATTCAATCGACTCGATTGACAAATTGTTGATCGTGCGCCCCGGAATGATGAACCGAGTGATCACGAAAAGGGATGGAGCCCCCTATGAGCTAGCGAACTGGAAAGTTTATACGGACTTTCAGCCTATTCGACCTGAACTGACGAGCTTGAACTTCAGCGTGGTACAGGCCCCTGAAACTGTCTCATCTTCCATTCCTGAATTGTATAACGTTCTAAATTTTATGCCCGTGCCATGGTGGACGGGCACGGTAGGAGCCACTACAGAGGTCAGTGGAAATGGGTTTAACTCTTTAAACCTAGGCAGTCGGTGGCAAGTTGTTCCCGCCGTAGAGCTTGTTCTGGGGTATTCTTATTTAGATGGGTTCAGCTATTATGATGCCTTGAACAACACTGATGTGACGACAACAGGAGCCGCGCAAACCAGTTTGATCAACGGTTCTGCAAGTTATCGTTTGAATGAAAGCTGGTTTGCCAACGCGGGCGTAACTTATTCGGTCAGCCCCTCTCTTCTTCAGCAGGTGAATGTAGGAGTTTATCGAGATATTGGGGCGTGGATTTTGGGGGGTCAGATCGGCAATCGACAGAACAATGGTGCTCCATCCGAGTTCGTGGCGTTAGCTACGCTGACTCTCAAGGCTTTTCCTGATCTTCCCTTGGGATTCAATCAAAACCCCAATAGTTCGGGCGTAGGACTGGGCGGCGCTCAGCAAACGGCGGGAAGTAGTTCCCCCTAGCGGGGATAGCCCTTCTTCCTTTAGTGTTTCTCGGATGAAACTTTCGATCATTGGTTCTGGCTACGTCGGGTTGGTGACGGGAACTTGCTTGGCGGAGGCGGGGCACACCGTCATCTGTGTGGACAACAATCAGGCCAAGGTTAAGGAGCTTCAGGCAGGCCGGATTCCTATCTATGAACCAGGCTTGGAGGAGTTGATTCGCAGAAATGTCCAACTCAAGCGTCTTTCATTTACGGTCTCAACGAAAGAGGCAGTGGAAGATTCCGATGTTATCTTCATTGCAGTCCCTACGCCTCCCCAAGAGGATGGATCGGTCGATCTCAGTTACGTGGAGCATGTGGCACGGGAAATTGCTGAAGTGCTGCCCGGATATCGAATTATCGTCGATAAAAGCACGGTGCCCGTGAAGACCGGTGAACATGTCACCGAAACGATCCGACGTTACTGCCGCAAGGGGGTGGAATTTGACGTCGTGAGCAATCCCGAGTTTCTTCGTGAAGGCAGTGCCGTTGCGGATCTCCAAAAACCCGACCGAATTGTCATCGGAGTGGCTTCGGACAGGCCCGTGGCGGCGATGAAGGCAATCTACGAGCCCTTTAAGGCACCTATCATGATCACCGACTTGAACAGTGCGGAATTGATCAAGCATGCAGCGAATAGCTTTTTAGCGTTAAAGATCACCTACATCAATCTGGTGGCGGCGGTATGTGAGGCGAGTCAGGCCAACGTGACGCAGGTGGCAGAGGGGATGGGGTCGGACGCAAGAATTGGGCGGGCTTTTCTGAATGCTGGTTTGGGATATGGAGGATCCTGCTTCCCGAAGGATGTGAGTGCATTTATTCGGATTGCGGAGCATTTGGGAGTGGATTTTGGGTTGATGAGGGAAGTGGAAAAGATCAATGCATCCATTCCAGAGCGATTTCTTAAAAAACTTCGTAATTCCCTTTGGGTGATGAAGGACAAAAAGGTCGGCCAGTTGGGGCTCGCCTTCAAGGCGAACACGGATGATGTCCGCTGCAGTGTCGCAATTGAATTGGCCAAGCGGATGGTGTCTGAGGGGGCCATTCTACGGTGTCACGACCCGAAGGGCGGAGAAAAAGCTCGGGAACTTTTGCCCAAGGGGGTCGAGATTGTTTCGGATGCCCATCAGGTAGCAGATGGGGCGGATGTACTTATTGTGGCGACAGAGTGGCCAGAATATCGTTTACTGGATTGGAACAAAATTAGGAATTCCATGCGTACCCCACGAATCTTTGACGGACGAAACCTTCTCAATCCTATGGAAATGAAGTCCTTGGGATTTGAGTACACGAGCGTTGGGCGTTGAAGTCGCGCGTTACAATCGTACTGGGCCTTCAGTGGGGGGATGAAGGGAAGGGAAAAATCTTAGATGTGATGGCATCGGAGGCGGATTGGGTCTTGCGAGCCCAAGGGGGGAACAACGCGGGCCACACGGTTGAGATCGGAAAAGAAAAATATGTTCTGCATTTGGTCCCATCTGGAATATTGCGTGCGGATGTTTCCTGCTTAATCGCAGGTGGGGCAGTGGTGGATCCCGCTGGATTAGTGAAGGAGATTGAGGGGCTGACTCGAAGAAAAATCAGAACGCGGGGTAGACTTCATCTCGCTGAACAAGCTCACCTTGTTTTACCGCATCATCGGGCTGTGGATCAGGGGTCCGAAAAAAAACGGGGGCATGGGAAGATCGGCACAACGGGTCGGGGAATTGGCCCAGCTTACTCCGATAAGGCAACGCGGGTGGGGCTTCGGGCGGGTGAGTTGGCTTTGCCGCCTGCAGAGTTGGGTAGACGGTTGCGGGAGCGTGTGGCAGCCCACAATCGGCACGCCGCGAGTCAGGGCTGGGACAAAATTTCGGCTACGCAGACTGTACAAGAGATGAGCAAAGCAGCCCGCTTTTTACGCCCGTATCTGGCGGATGGGGTGACTTTAGCTCATCGTGCTGTCTCGACGGGGAAACGAATTTTAATCGAGGGTGCACAAGGAACCTTTCTGGATGTAGATCACGGAACCTATCCCTTTGTGACCAGTTCCCATTGTACCGCAGGGGGAGCGTGCACGGGCACGGGTGTTCCGCCCACAGCAATTCATCGGGTCGTGGGGGTTTTGAAAGCGTATACGACTCGAGTTGGGGGTGGGCCCTTCGTCACTGAGGATGGGACGCTTGGGCATTTACTGCATGGAATGGGAAGAGAATTTGGCTCCACCACTGGCCGTGCACGTCGTTGCGGGTGGTTTGACGCAGTGCTGGTACGCAGAGCGGTCCAACTGAACGGGGTCACGGAGATGGCGATTACGAATCTAGATGGTTTGGATGGGCTCGAGAAAATTCCTGTCTGTGTGGGGTATCGGCTCAAAGGGAAGATTTTGCGAGAGCCCCCTGTGGAGTCGACAGATTGGGCGCGGTGCCGACCTATTTATCGCGTATTTGAAGGATGGTGCGAGCCCACGACAGAGGCCCGGCACTGGAAAGATTTGCCTCGGAAGGCCAGAGTTTATTTATCCGCGATCACGAAAATGGTCGGTGCACCTTTAGGAATCATTTCTGTTGGAGCAGGGCGAGATCAGACCTTCCGACATGGCTAAGGAAAAGACAGTTTCAGCCGTACCCCAGCACGTTGCCATCATCATGGACGGGAATGGGCGTTGGGCTCAAAAACATCACTTGCCTCGCTTGAGCGGGCATGAGGCGGGTCGAAAGTCGGTCAAGCAGGTCGTCCAGGTAGCGATTCATCATGGGGTTCGATATTTGACGTTGTACGCCTTTTCCGTGGAAAATTGGCAGAGGCCACGAGAGGAGGTTCAGGGGTTGATGGGATTGCTTCGGGGGGTAATTCGGGAGGAGTTGAATGAGATGGGAAAAGAGGGCATTCGTTTGCGAACGATCGGGCGGAAACAGGATTTACCGGATGCAGTGCGGGAGGAGTTGGAAGCGGCCATAGAAAGGACGAAGGAGAATCAGCGGTTGGATTTAATCCTCGCGCTCAGTTACGGATCACGGGCTGAGATTACTGAGGCCATGCAATCGATAGGTCGTGAAGTAAAAGACGGAAAGTTGGATCCTGAACAAATTCGAGAGGAGACGGTTTCCGCTCACCTCTACACGCATGGAATTCCTGATCCTGACTTTCTTATTCGAACCAGTGGAGAGATGCGGATTAGTAATTTTATGCTTTGGCAGATTTCGTATGCTGAGATTTATGTGACGCCTGTTCTTTGGCCCGATTTTGGGAAAGAGGAGTTCGCGAAAGCTTTGGAAGATTATGCGGGTCGTGAGCGGAGATTTGGAGGGATTTAGCATGCTTGGGGCCCGACTTTTTTCTTCGCTTCTTCTTTGGGGTATCATTTTGGCCTTGGTAACCCTTCGTTACACCAATGGGGTGTTTCTTCTGATTGCGATTGTCGGATTAGCGGCGCAAAGAGAATTTTATCTTTCCCAAAGAAGCGCAGGCCGAACGGTTTTCTTGAAAACGGGTCTTTTGGCGGGCGGGTTACTGTATGCTGCAACATTTTTCTCTGTGGTGTCACCCTCGGGTGGATTTCCCGCGGCATTTTCCGGGGAGGCAGTACTGGTTCTCTTGGTGATTCTAGGAGCGCTCACACGGCGGGTATTCCACCCGAAGGTAGAGGGGGCTACTGAGGCGATGGCTTTGACCTTATTCGGTTTTTTCTATGTTCCCTATCTTTTGAATTACGCGACAAAAATTCTCTACACTGGAAGTCAGGGAAATGGGATCGCGCTTCTGACTTATGCGGTGGCTGTGTCTAAATTTACCGATGTGGGAGCTTATATCGCAGGAAAGCTTTTTGGTCGGCACAAGATGAGTCCCGTGATTAGCCCCAAGAAAACATGGGAGGGTTTGGCGGGAGGAGTTATCCTTGCCGTGGTGACCAGTGTAAGTTTGCCGTCTCTCTTTCCCAACGCTTTGGGTAACTTGGGTGGAATTCACGCTTGGATTTTGGGGCTGGGTTTAGCGGGAGCGAGTGTGATTGGGGATTTGGGAGAGTCGGTAGTGAAAAGGGATGCCCAAGTAAAGGATTCGGGTCATTTTCTGCCTGGAATTGGTGGGGCATTGGACTTGGTGGATAGCTTGCTTTTTAGTCTTCCCGTTTTCTACGGGTATATCGTTTTAGCGGGGAGAGTATGAAAAAGGTTATTCTTTTAGGATCCAGTGGGTCAATTGGGGAGAGCACCTGCAAAGTGGCTCGGGCTCTGCCTGAAAAGATGAAACTTGTTGGATTGGGGGTGGCGAAGAGCACAGACCGAATGCTGGAGCAGGCGAAGGAGTTTGGGGTTAAGTCTTTGGCGGTATCCGACCCCCAGGCGGCTGAAAAAGTGAAGCCACGTTTGCCTCAGGGGACGCAATTTTATCCTGGAGCTGAGGGATTGGCACGTATGGTGGAGGAAACCGAGGCGGACATGGTTTTAGTGGCCATTGTAGGAACGGCGGGTTTGGCGCCAGCTTTGGCGGCGTTGCGAAGCGGAAAAGATCTGGCTGTTGCGAGTAAGGAGATTTTGGTTTTGGCAGGGTCGGCTGTTATGGCTGAGGCAAAAAAAAGGAAGAAGCAGGTGTTGCCTGTGGACAGTGAGCACAACGCCATTTTCCAGTGTCTGGTCGGAGCGAATGAAAAAGAGGTGCGGAAAGTCATTTTAACGGCATCGGGTGGGCCTTTTCGGCAAAGCAGTGCCCAGGCGATGGAGAAGGTGACCTTGGCACAGGCGTTAAAACATCCCACATGGTCGATGGGGCAAAAAATAACAATCGATTCGGCCACCATGTTTAACAAAGGCTTAGAAATGATCGAAGCCCACTGGCTTTTTGGTTTACCGATGAGGCAAGTCGATGTGGTGGTGCACCCCCAAAGTATCGTGCATTCACTCGTCGAGTTTATTGATGGATCGGTTTTGGCGCAGTTGAGCGTGACCGACATGTGTTTCCCGATTCAGTATGCGGTGACGTATCCCGAGAGAATGCCAAGTGGATTGCCTCCTTTGGATTTGGCAAAACTGGGGACGTTGAGTTTTGAACAGCCAGATGAGAAGAGGTTTCCTGCACTTCGCTTGGCTAGGGAGGCGGGGGAGCAAGGGGGGACATTACCTGGGGTATTAAATGCGGCGAATGAGGTGGCGGTGGAGGCATTTCTTGCCGAGCGTATTTCATTCCCGAGAATTTGGGGCATGGTGGAGGAAGTGATGAAAAAGCACCGGACGGAGAAGGAACCCAGCCTAGAGGCCATTATTGATGCGGATCGTTGGGCCAGGGGTGAGGCTAAGAGCAGATTGGAGAGGCAAAAATGAGTTTCTTGGCAGGGCTTCCCTGGATGGAGATTTTGACTGTGGCCGGGACAATCCTTTTTGCTCTCTTTCTCTTTGGGGTGACTGTGGCAGCTCACGAATTCGGACATTTTTTTGCAGCGAAGAAAGCAGGGTTGGTGGTAGAGAGATTTGCGATTGGATTTGGGCCTAAAATCTACGGGAGAGTAATCGATGGTGTGGAGTGGCAGGTGAATCTGCTCCCTTTGGGCGGATTTGTTCAGTTGCCTCAGATGAGTCCGGCGGAAGAGTTGGAGGGAAAATCGAGCAAGGATTTCAAGGAACTGCCGCCTGTGTCGCCCGGTGCAAAGATTTTTACGGCTCTAGCAGGACCAGTGGCGAGTTTAGGTTTAGGGGTGCTTTGTGCTGTGGGGGTATGGATTTTTGGTGTGCCGACGAATATGACGTATCGGACGACCACGATCGGGTGGGTCGAGCCTGGCACCCCTGCTGCCAAGGCAGGAATTCTTCCTGGGGATGTAATTTTAGCGATTGATCACCAGAGGCCAGAGAGGTGGGCGGGGCGGCCAGGAGCAGTCGTGGAGAGTATTCTTTTGGGAACCGATCGCGAGATTCTTATTGAACTCGACCGAAATGGAAAAGAGATCGTCACGGCCAGAATATTGCCCGAGCAAACGGTTGAAATGGAGGGGTTGCGGAGGTTGGGATTTGAGATGTATCCGGCTCAGAGCGCGTGGGTGGAGCAGGTGATTGAGGGTGGGCCAGCGGAGAGGGCGGGAATTCGACCGGGGGATCTCATGATTTCATTAGGGGGAGAAAAGATCTGGAGTCCAGCTGCGGTCAAAGCGGCTGTGGAAGATGGGCAGGAGGTTTTGCAGTTGGGAATCCGTCGCCCCACAGGGGAGGAGGTTCAGGTCAAAGTGCAACCTGAAAAAGCCACGAATCGTAAGGATAAAATGATTGGAGTAGTTTGGAGGAGCTCGGAGATCAAGATCACGCATCCAACGCCGCAAGAGCAGGTGAGTTCAGCTGCGGGTTTGGTGTGGCGAACCCTTCGAGCCTTGGTGACCCCTGCTTCAAGCGTTGGGTTGCAGCATTTAAGCGGCCCCCTGGGAATATTTGATCGATTGGTCTCCCTGCTTCGAACTGATCCGAGATTGGTTCTCTATTTCAGTGTAATTTTGAATGTGAACTTAGCGGTCATGAACTTATTGCCTATTCCGGTCTTGGATGGAGGACACATCGTGTTTTCGTTGCTTGAGGCCATACGGCGCCGGCAGATCGAGGCCAAGACGATTGTAAGAATCCAGACATGTTTTGTTGTGCTTTTGGCAGGATTTTTTCTCTTGGTGACGTATCATGACTCCATGAGGTTAAAAAAACGTATCGAGAAACCCGTGGAAAGTGCTGAAATGCCTGTGTTTGAGAAAAAAGCAAAATGAAAACTTACTGTAGTAGCCCGTATCGATATACGCGTCGCGCAACACGCGAGGTCAAGGTAGGGCAAGTAGGAATTGGAGGAGCCAATCCGATCCGTGTTCAGAGTATGATCACCTGTGACACGATGGATACGGCTGCTTCGGTCAAGCAGACCTTAGACCTTGTGAAGGTGGGTTGCGAAATCGTCCGTATCACAGCTCCGACGGTAAAAGACGCAGCCAATCTTCAAAAAATCAAAAAAGAGCTCGTCGCGGCGGGATGTCATGTCCCGATTGTCGCGGATATTCACTTTAAACCGGACGCTGCAATGGAAGCCGCACAGTGGGTGGAGAAAGTTCGCATCAATCCGGGTAATTTTGCCGATAAAAAGAAGTTTGCCGTTCGGGAGTATACGGACGACCAGTATGGGGAGGAGTTAGCACGGATTGAGGAGACCTTTGTGCCGTTAGTTAAGCTGTGCCTGGAGCGAAAGATTGCGATTCGGATCGGAACGAATCATGGATCTCTTTCAGATCGAATTATGAACCGGTATGGGGATACGCCACATGGAATGGTCGAAAGTGCGCTGGAGTTTGCGCGAATCGCAAGAAAGCTGAATTTTCACAACTTCCTCTTTTCGATGAAGTCATCCAATCCAAAGGTTATGATTGAGGCGTATCGATTATTAACGGTGGCTTTGGAGAAGGAAGGTACAGATTGGAACTATCCGTTGCACTTGGGTGTGACGGAGGCAGGGGACGGGGAGGACGGGCGAATCAAGAGCGCGATTGGCATCGGTTCTCTTTTGTTGGACGGGTTGGGAGATACCATTCGGGTGAGTTTGACCGAGGACAGCGTGCATGAGATTCCGGTCGGTCGCGCATTGGTTAAGTATTTAGAAGAGCGAGCCAAGGGCAGTTTTGATTCTGAGGAGGAGCTTTCGTATGACCCTTTCAGTTACAACAAGCGTGTCACGACAAGGGTTGTAGTGGGTGGGGTGAAGATAGGTGGGGAGGAGCCGCCAAGGGTTATGGTGTCCGCGAAAGTTGAGGAGGCTTTACGACCCCGATTGGCACAGCTCGGGGATCTAGCGCCCGAGCTGATTCATGAAAAAACTGCCATTGTGGAGATCGATCCACGAAGCGAAGCTGAGGTGAAGAGCCTTGAGGATAAAAAAGATCCGGTTCTTGTGACTGTGAAAGATGGTTTAGATTTGAATGTTGTTTCGGCTACCCGCCTGTTGGCTGCCAGAATTCCAGCACGGCATCCAATTTTATTGAAGGACACATTGCATCCGACTGCATCGGAGGGTGGATTGAGTGGTTTGATTCGAGCTTCGGTTCATTTGGGAGCGTTACTGTGTGATGGGATCGGCGATGCGATTTTGGTTAGGGGAGAGCCTTCTCCTGGCGCCTGTCTGCGGCTTGGGTTCAATATTTTGCAAGCGGCGGGAAGTCGGATCTTTAAAACGGATTACGTGGCGTGTCCTTCGTGCGGGAGAACCCTTTTTGATCTTCAGAGCACGACGGCCAAGATCAAGGCTGCAACGCTTCATCTCAAGGGCGTTAAGATTGCGGTCATGGGATGTATTGTGAATGGGCCTGGAGAGATGGCGGATGCCGATTTTGGTTATGTGGGAGGAGCGCCTGGTAAGATCAACCTCTACGTAGGGAAGACTCCCGTGAAGTTCAATATTCCAGAGGCCGAGGCGGTGGATCGTTTGAAGGATTTAATTCGCGAACACGGAAAATGGGTGGATGCACCTGCGGGTGGCGTTCCTGTGCCTGTTTAGTCTCGAATCATACGCATTAGAGCTGCATAGGATTTTGGGCGGCGGTGAGAAAGATCATCGAGGAGTGATCGAGCGGTTCGCCGCGGATCATCAAGGCCGAGGGTTTTAAGAAGAGCTCGCTCAAATCGTTCCACAAGGTGGGAGTGGGGATCTTTTTTACTAAGCCACTGAATTGCGGTTTGGAGAAGATGATGAAGGGATTCCAAATGCGCATCTGGTTCGGCGATACTTTCGATCTGTTGTGAGAAGTAGGTAGCTGCGAGTAAGCGTGAGTAGGATTGGCGCAGGCCTGAGTGGGTTTCCCGTAGGCGTGCTTCTTTGAGGTGATGGAGTGTGGTTCGCCGGGAGAGGTCCCAAGTTATTTCGCACTCATGAAAGAGGTCGAGATGTCCTTTGAGCGGGCTTCCAGGTTTTGCAGCTCCGCGGGCTAGGGTGCGAAGAATTCCATGGTGTCGGGTCAACCATACGACCAGAAGGCTGGTTTCGCCTTGGCGGCGGATATGGAAGAGAATTCCCTCATCTTGAAGTGTTTGGCTCAAGAGGTGCACTCTATCAGAGGGGGGAAGGGGTGGCGAAAGTAGGGAAGAAGGAGGGGTGACTCAGGGGTGAAAAATGTGTAGAAAGTCGGGATGGGTACTGCAAAAGAGACTACGGTTCTTCAGGAGGCAAGCATGACAGGGATTTCCCTGCATAGCGGCTCCAAGGTGAGGTTGACCGTGAAGCCGGCTGGGGCTGGGACTGGTTATCAGTTCCGCAGGATGGATTTGGCGGATCAGCCTACCATTCCGGCCTTCTTGGAAAAAGTGAAGCAGGTGGAGCGGGCCACCACGCTGGCTGAAGGTAGTGTTAAGGTCAGCACCGTCGAACATTTGCTGTCGGCGTTGCGCGGATTGGAAATTGATAATGCCTTGATTGAGTTGGATGCGAATGAGCCACCGATAGGGGACGGAAGTGCAGCTCCTTTTTTGGATATGTTGGCGCAGGCAGGGCGCAAGGAGTTGGAAGCCCCAAGATCAGTCTTTGAGATTCGGGAGCCTGTCTATGTGACGACCCCTGACGGGGGCTACATGGCGGCTTTGCCTCACGACGGATTTAAGGTTTCGTGCACGAATGCAAATCACACTCATCATCACACGCAGTTTTTGAGTTTAGAAATCGGGGCCGTGAATTACGCCAAGGAGATTGGGCGGGCACGAACGTTTGTATTTTACGACGAGGTTGAACCGCTTTTGGCCAAGGGTCTTATCAAGGGGGGAAGTCTGGAGAACGCGATCGTGATCCGAGGTGAATCGGTAATGAGCAAGGAGCCTCTTCGTTATCCCGACGAGTTCGTTCGTCACAAGATTCTCGATATCATTGGGGATCTGGCGCTTTTTCCAGTGCCGATCCGGGCTCATATCTTGGCGGCAAAAACGAGTCACGGGCTGAACCTCCTTTTTGCCAAAGCCTTGTACAAAGCCTATCGCGCGTATCAATCGTCCCTGATGCCGGTGGAGAACATTCCGGTTGGAGAGCGGGCCATGGATACGAACGATGTCATGAAGATTTTGCCCCATCGTTATCCGTTCCTGATGGTTGACCGGATTTTGCGTTTTGAAGGGGACACCAAGGCAGTGGGGTTGAAGACGGTGACCATCAATGAACCTTATTTTCAGGGACATTTCCCTGGGCATCCGATCATGCCTGGTGTTCTCCAGATTGAGGCGATGGCGCAAGTTGCGAGTATTCTCCTGCTCCGGAACACGGAAAATGCAGGAAAGCTCGGTTATTTTATGAGCGTTGATAAGGCCAAGTTTCGCAAGCCAGTCCTGCCGGGGGACATGCTGACGATGCAGGTGGAGTTGACGAAATCGAGGGGTAAGATTGGAAAGGCGGAAGGTCAGTGTCTGGTAAATGGTGAGGTGGTTTCAGAGGCAGAGCTTATGTTCGCGATCATTGATCGCTGAGGAGGGATTGTGCCGGTTCACTCCACCTCTGTGGTTCATCCGAAAGCGAAGGTACCCAGTTCCGTAGAGATTGGGCCTTACTGTGTCGTGGGTGAAGGGGTGGAGTTGGGTGAGGGTTGTGTGTTGCGGCACCATGTGAATTTGGAGGGTCCGAGTTGGTTTGGAAAAAAGAACATATTTCATCCCTTCTGCTCAATCGGGGGCAAGACGCAGGATTTAAAGTATAAAGGTGAACCTACCTATTTGGAGGTGGGGGATGAAAATAACTTTCGGGAATTTGTAACGGTCAATCGTGGAACGGGACCCGAGGAGAAGACTCTCATTGGAAGCAGGAATCATTTCCTGGCATATGCACACATCGCGCACAATTGTGTGGTTGGAAACGATTGTATCTTTTCTAACAACGGGACGTTGGCGGGGCATGTGATCGTGGGGGACTTTGCGGTGGTCGGGGGATTATCTGCCGTTCACCAGTTTTGCAGGATTGGGCGGCATGCGATGATTGGTGGATGCACTAAGGTGGTGCAGGATGTTCTTCCGTACATGATCGCAGACGGAAATCCTGCAGTGACGCGGGCAGTGAATCTGACTGGATTGCAAAGGAAGGGGTTCTCCGAGGAGGCGATCCGTGGTTTGAAAGATGCGCTGAAGGTTTTGTTGAACCCAAAATATAATCTTTCCCAAGCAAGGGAGTATTTGATTGAGAAGGGGGCAAAGACTGACGAAGTAAAAGAGCTGATTGAGTTTTTGAAGACCTCAGAGCGGGGCGTGGTGTTGCGTTAGTTAGTGATCAGTTTACGACCCGAAGGATGGAATTTTAGGGATCAGGCCGAATTTATGTGCGCGGCCAAAGAACTCTTTCAGGCCCGCGCGGCCACGATCGCCGAAATCAAGAGTCAGATCGTTTACATACATGCCGATGAATTTGTCGGTGCGTTTCTCGTCCATTCCACGGCTTAGGGGTAGGGCATGGCGGACTCCAGCCTGGCGGTGATCAAGGGCGTAATGAACACTTTCCCTGAGAGTCTCCGTGACGGAGGCAATCACCTCCGGACCTAGATCTCGCCGGACCACATTTCCACCCAGCGGCAAGGGAAGTCCGCCGGTGTCCTTAGCCCACCAAGTTCCCAGGTCTTCGCAAAGCTTAAATCCCTCGTCTTGATAGGTGAGTTGGCCTTCGTGAATAATTACGCCTGCATCGACTCGGCCTGAAAGAATCTCCTCCTGAATCTTATCGAAGGGTAGATTCACTGCCTCAAAAGAGCCGTGGGGAAGTCCGAGATAGAGTTGAAGGGTGAGATAGGCGCTGGTCAGGAGCCCGGGGATGCCGATTCGCATCGTTTTCATCGTCTCCCGGTCGATATTCTTTTTTGCGACCAGACAGGGGCCGTATCCGTCCCCAAAACTGGCGCCACAGGGAAGAAGTGCGTATTGGTCGGCAATCCGTGTGTAGGCATGGAAGGAAACAGCCGAAATATCCAGTTCATTCGCCTGACATCGCCGGTTCAGGGTTTCGATGTCCTGCAGAATATGGGTGAATTCATGGCCACGGAGATTCACAAGGTTTTTGGCCATGGCGTAAAACATGAACGCGTCGTCCGCGTCGGGGCTATGGCCTAGGGTCAGTTTCATTATAAGAATGTAGAGGATCAGCGCCGGCAGAACGAGCCGAGAGACTAGTTATAGTCGTCTTTTGTTACTGAAGCGGCATCGCGAGATCCCAAGATCTCAGCTTGAAGAACAACTCGGGTCACAGCTTCATCGAAGCGATAGGCATGGCAGTTTGGGCAGAGAAGGGCTTTTTTCAGGACAATACTTCCGCACCCCTCGCAAACCTTATAGTCGGAAGGTTGGGCCAAAATCTTGGCTGCAGCGCTGGCTCGATCCGGGGTTGCTCCCATGGGCGGAAGGTACTGATCGGCATGAGTTCGGCAAGAGCTTCGCGAAAGAAAAAAATCGGGTAAGGTGAACGGATGTCAGGAAAAGCAAGTAGGATTTCCGAATTATGGGGCGGGATCGACCCACGGGGGAGGGATGTGCGCTATGCCGCGTATTTTCACCATTTTAACCGTGAGGATTACTACGAAGCCCACGACGTTCTTGAGTCGCTTTGGCTGGAAGAAGGTCGGCAGGCTCGGGGGGCGGCCTTTTATCAGGGATTGATCCAGTTGGCGGGTGCTTTTGTCCATATGCGAAAGCATTTCGAGCATCCCGGTCACCGGGTGCACCAGCAGCGTCTTGCTCCCGCTTATCGGCTTCTTGGGTTGGCGGAAAAGAATCTGGCCGGATACGGAGAAGAGTGGGAGGGAATTCGACTAGAAGTGATTTCCGAATTAGCGAAGGAGATAAAAAGCGTTTTGTCGTCCGGCGAATTTCAAAAAAATCCTTGGAGTCCCAAGCAAGGGCCTAGATTGGAACTGCCGAAGAAACCCAATTAGTCGTCTTTTTTCTTCAGGCCATGCTTTTCCATGGCTTCGCCGAATTTTTCGGTGACGCTATCGGCCAGACGACCGATCTGCATCGATTCCTGAAGGCCAGTCCCTTTGGCAATCATATTGCCGATTTTGGCAAAGGGGCTGAGTCCTGGTCCGGGAGATATCTTGGCTTTGGCAGAACTGTTATAAACGAGGAAAGGTTCGGTGATGGGATGACTGGAATCGGCTACCGAGATGACGATACCAACGACAGGATTGTCGGTTCCAAGGACCTTTTTCCCCGGGTCGAGATTGACCACGTTACCTTCCAGCTTCCATCCATCAGAGGGAACAGGAGAAGAACTAGTCCAGATCTGGGCAGGTAGTTCAGCATCTTTCATTTTTTCGAGGATAGCAGCCGTGAGGTCGGTTTTCAGGTCAGCCAATTTTGTTTTCGTCTCATCATCGTCAGCAGGCAAAATGGATATTCCCGCCTCATTTTTCTTTTTGGCGTCGGTGATGGCTGCAGGGTCGATTTTTACAGGGAGGATGTAAATCTTCGACGCCATCTGGGTCGGCCAGACGATCGTGCTTGGAGTAGCGACTTGAGCGGTTTTGACGGTTTCGTCAGCTGCGTATGTGGACAAGCAACTCAGGAGGAGTGCCAAAAGAATGGATTTAATCACGAAAGTTATTAAAGGAGAGAGAGACGGGGAAGTCGAGACCACGCAAATGGGCAATCGCTGCTTGGAGGTCATCTCGATTTTTCCCAGAAACGCGTACTTTTCCTCCTTCGATAGCCGCCTGAAGTTTTAGGCCGGAAGAGCGGACCGACTGGCTAACCGATTTTGCATTTTCGCCCGAAAGACCCTGTTTTAAGTGCATCTCTTGGCGGGCACGACCTACGGAGGAGAGTTCTGCGTCTTTTGTCTCCAAATTTTTAAGGGGGATTCCCCGTTTCGCGAGCTTGCCGATAACGATCTCTCGGAGTGCATCCAACTTGAACTGGTCGTTTGCCGCAAAGATGAGCTTGTCCTTTTCCTCCGTGATTTCCCATTCGACTCCCTTGAAGTCAAAACGGCTCGCCAGCTCTTTACGTGCCATGAGCAGGGCATTGGCCATTTCGGCCATATCGATTTCGGATACTACGTCAAACGAGGGCATAGTAGCTATTTCTTGGGGGAAGCGACCTGAATGTCCAACTGCCCATCTTTGTAGGCCAAGGTGAGGTTCGAGCCATCTGGAATGTCTCCTTGAAGAAGTTTTCGGGATAGGCGGGTTTCCACTTCCCGTTGGAGATAGCGCTTCAGGGGTCGGGCTCCGTAGACAGGATCGTAGCCCTCGCGAGCGATATGTTCGCGGGCGGCATCGGATAGGTCGAGCGTTAGGCGACGCTCGGCCAAGCGCTGGCGGAGAAGATTGAGCAGTAGATCCACAATCTTTTTGATCTCTGCCAACGTAAGTGGCTTAAAGAGTACGATTTCATCAACCCGATTTAGGAATTCAGGGCGGAAATGTTTCCGAAGCTCCCCCATGACCGACTTGCGGGCTTTTTCGGTAATCTCTCCTTTCGAATCGAGTCCCTCCATAAGCAGGGGAGAACCGATGTTCGAGGTCATGATGATCAGGGTATTCTTGAAATCGACGGTTCGACCTTGGCTATCGGTCAAGCGACCATCATCCAAAATCTGCAGAAAGGTATTAAAGACATCCGGATGTGCCTTCTCGATTTCGTCAAAGAGAATCACGCAGTAAGGGCGTCGTCGTACCGCTTCGGTAAGTTGTCCGCCCTCTTCGTAACCCACATAGCCGGGAGGGGCACCGATGAGGCGTGAGACGGCGTGCTTTTCCATGTATTCCGACATGTCGAACCGAATGACCGCGTCTTCGCTATCAAAAAGGGTTGAGGCTAGGGCTTTGGCGAGTTCGGTTTTTCCGACCCCGGTAGGTCCTAGGAAAAGAAAGGAACCGATAGGGCGTTTTGGATCCTTCAGTCCCGAGCGGGCGCGGACCACGGCGTCGGCCACGGCCTGGACGGCTTCGTCCTGACCGATGACCCGTTCATGGAGAATCTTGTCGAGACGGAGAAGCTTGTCCTTTTCACCCTCCAGCAGGCGGGAAACGGGGATTCCTGTCCAGCGGGCGACAACCTGACCGACTTCTTCGGCAGTGACCTCTTCACGGACAAGGCGGGGCTTGGCATCCTTTTCCTTGTCCTTACTTTCGGCGGCGGCTTCTGAATCTTTCAGCTTTTTTTCAAGCTCGGGGAGTTTCCCATATTGGAGCTCGGCGACCTTGTTCAGGTCATAGGCGCGTTGGGCTGTTTCGATCTGTTGGCGAATCTTGTCGATCTCCTCACGGACCTTGCGAGAGGATTCTACTCCTCCTCGTTCGGCCTGCCAGCGGGCATGAATTGCATCCCGTTTGGCTTTCAAGTCGGCCAACTCTTTTTCGAGAACCTTCAACCGCTCCTTGGAAGCCGTATCCTTCTCCTTCTTTAGTGCTTCCCGCTCGATTTCAAGTTGGAGAATGCGGCGTTGCAGATTTTCCAGTTCTTCCGGCATCGACTCAATTTCGGTGCGGAGTTTCGCGGCGGCTTCATCGATAAGATCGATTGCCTTGTCGGGAAGAAAACGATCGGTGATGTACCGGTTCGAGAGGGTGGCTGCTGCTACCAGGGCGGCGTCTTGAATCCGAACTCCATGGTGAACCTCATACCGCTCCCGTAGGCCGCGGAGGATCGAGACCGTATCCTCGACGGAAGGTTCTTCCACCATAACGGGTTGGAATCGACGTTCGAGGGCTGCATCCTTTTCGATATATTTTCTGTATTCGTCCAGAGTTGTGGCTCCAATGCAGTGGAGTTCGCCCCGAGCGAGCATGGGTTTAAGCATGTTGCCTGCATCCATGGAGCCTTCGGCTTTTCCGGCTCCCACGATGGTGTGGATCTCGTCGATGAAGAGGACGATTCCTCCCTCGGCTTTGACAACTTCATTGAGGACTGCCTTGAGGCGTTCTTCGAATTCCCCACGAAACTTAGCTCCTGCGACAAGCGCTCCAAGGTCGAGGGCAACAATCTTCTTTTCCTTTAGGCTTTCGGGGACGTCTCCCGCAACGATTCGGCGGGCTAGACCCTCCACGATGGCGGTTTTACCGACACCGGGTTCACCGATGAGAACGGGATTGTTTTTCGTGCGACGCGATAGGACTTGAACCGTGCGGCGGATTTCTTGATCGCGCCCGATGACGGGATCCAGTTTTCCTTGGCGGGCAAGGCGGGTGAGGTCACGCCCATATTTTTCGAGGGATTCATAGGTGGCCTCGGGGTTGGCAGAGGTCACGCGTTGACCTCCGCGAACCGTTTGAAGGGCTGCGAGGAGCTTGTCCTTTGTAATGCCAAACTCTTTAAGTACCTTGGCAGCGCCAGTATGGGAATCCTCCTTGATGGCGGCGAGGAGGAGGTGTTCGACGCTGATATACTCATCCTTAAGTTTCGAAGCTTCCTCCGCGGCTCGTCCCAGAAGGGATTGGAGTCGAGGAGTGATCATGGTGCTTCCTGGGGTGACTCCTGGACCTGAAACTTTTGGAAGGCGGCTAATTTCAGATTCAAGACGTTCCGCAAAGCGGGCGGGTTGAGCGCCCAGTTTTTCAATTAGGCGCGGAATCAAGCCATCCTGCTGTGTAGCGAGAGAGTGAAGTAAGTGTTCGACCTCGACTGCTTGGTGGCCTTGCTGGGCGGCAACGGCCTGGGCAGATGCGACAGCTTTTTGAGCATTTTCTGTAAGCTTATTCAGGTCCACCCCTGAATTATCAGTCAAATAGGGGTGTAAGGCGAAAGAAAATTAACGTGTCATCCGGAAGAGAAGGGATGGAAAAGACGGGATCAGACGCGATAGATTCCAGACAAGGCTTTGGGCTAAGGGATCAAACATCGCATGTTGAAGCCAACGTGCGTGGCGCAATCGTGGGGCAAAAGTTTGATCGAGAAGAGTGGCAACTTTTAGTGACGCGCTGTTCCAGTCAAGTCTTCCTCGGGACCAATCTACTAAGGGTTGCATGGAGAGGTCCGCACTTTCTATGGCCATCGACATGCCATTTCCAGTCACGGGGGGGATCATGGTGAGAGCATCCCCAATCCGAAGACCGGAGTGGGAAGAGGCTTTTTTAGGGGTGAGAGAGAGTGCGGCAATGGAGCTGAAAGAGGAGTCATCCCACACAGCGCTCTTTAATCGGTGCAATAAGAGAGATTCAGGCTGGCCAGAGAGCCACTGTTTCCAGTTGGTCGAGAGGTTGGGAACGGGGGATCGGGAACGAAAGAGGCCACAAACATTGACTTGATCATCTTCAATCCGGCAGAGGCCAATGTAACCCTGTTTGGATAGGTGCATCTCCAGCCCTGCTTCTAACCTCACATTCCGAGCATGGGCTTTGAGGCCGAACCAGCGCCAACCGTGTTCGGTAACAGAAGGTTGGCGACCCGTGGCCAGAACAACTCCCTCCGAAGGTTCAGGGGCAATGCGTTGTCCTGTTTGAATACTGGCTCCTGTCTGTTTGAGTTCATGCACAAGAAACTGATCCATCTCATAACGGGAAAAGCAGAGGGCTGGTTGAGGGAGTTGACGTCGAGAGAGAAGGGAGGGGCCTGAGGCTAGAATCACGTCGGAAGATTCCACTGCACCTAAGCTGTTGAGTCTTGTGCGAATTCCTAGGGATTGAATGACAGAAAGGCCGCGGCCACTTAAATATTCTCCGCACACTCGGTGTCGGGGGTAGGTACCAGCATCAAAAAGGGTGACGGGCACATTTTCTTGGCGGAGGCGAAGTCCCAAAGTCAGGCCTGCGAGACCCCCTCCGATAATGGTGACGGGTTTCAATCTATCCTCTCAGCTGAAAAGAAGTGAGTGAAGAGACCCACGCTACGTTCCTGAAAATTCCACGATGAGGGGGAGGGCCAGAGGGTAGAGATTTCATGCCCGCAAAAACCTGCTTCCACGCTGACACGGGCATCGTGCTGGGTTACGGGATGGCAACCTAGGATTCCGAGAAGACGTGATCCGATCTTTCCTGGTACTCCACGGTGGGGCTCCGCGGCGGCGAAAAGCGGAGTGCGAGTGGCTAGAGATTGAAAAAGATTCTTTAGCGGCCCATCGGCGAAGTGGTGAAGAAAGAGATTCGCAATGATGAGTTCTACGCGGGGAGCGGATTGAGCCCACTCATGCACGTCGGCCGAAACCAAAGAGGGAAGCCAATTTTGTCTTCGCAGAAAGTCGAGCGTGGAGTCTGAAACGCTGGGTTGCCGATCCACGAAAAAGAGGCGGGCTCCATGTCCGCCATGAGGAAACGCAATGCGGAGGATGGAGGTGAGGAGGTGTCCGTCGCCGCAACCGAGATCGACTAGGCTTGCAGGAGGACGATCGGGATATTTGCTTCGGATCCAGTGAAGCCACAATTTCCTTTGGCCGAGAATGGAATGAAGGCGTTGTAGATCTCGACGGCTGGCAAGAGCGGCGGGATCGGACGGAGAGAGAGAGTCGAGTTTTTCGGGAGTAAGGTGACGAAGGCTCATGTACGAACTTCGAGGAGGGCTCCATAACTGGAAAATCCAGCTCCAAAGGAGGCTAGCCACCAGTTTCCGTCTGGTACGCCATTTTCGAGGGCCGATTGAAGTGCAAAAAGGCAGGAGGGGCTGCTCATGTTCCCGTGTCGGCGCAGGACATCGGTGCTGTGTTGGGTGTCTTTCTCTTTCAGGTGAAACTCTTTGCTTAGTGCAGAGAGAACATCGCGCCCACCCGCGTGCCAAACCCAGCCCGTGATATCTTTCTCGTGAAGGCCCGCTCGCTCAAAAACCGTTCGTGCGTGACGGGCTGCGAGAGTGGGGACTTCGGGGGCGAGAAGATTTCGAAGAAGGCCGTTCTTGTGATCGAAGCGAAGGTGATCGCGGTGAGCAGGCTCTAAATGAGATGTGCTTTTTACGATCCGAACTTTCCTTTTTGTGTTGGGAGGCTGACTTGAGACGATGGCCGCAGCGGCGCCATCCCCAAAAAGACAGGCGCTGATGAGGACTCCGGGATCATCATCGAGGTAAGATGCGGCGGAGCAAATTTCCACGCAAACGACAAGGGCGTGGCGGGCTTGGCCTGAGGCGATGAGAGCGGAGGCTTGTTGGAGGGCAGGAAGAGCGGCTCCGCACCCAAGTCCGACGAGATCGAGAAAGGTAAGAGAGGAGGAGAGGCCGAGGCTTTGGGAGAGGTAGCTTGTAAGACCTGGGCAGATGTAGCCGGTGCAGGTGGCAACGAGGAGGGCATCAATGTCCGCAAGTTTTAGGCCAGAATTTCGCAGGGCTTCACGGGCTGCGGCCTTCGCAAGAGCAGGCGCATGTTTTTGGAACCGGGCCATCATTTTGTCGGGTTCAAAGACAAAGGCGTCTGCCATTTGCTCTAAAGCAAAGTGACGGGTTTCAATCCCGTTGTGGTTGCTGAGGACTTTGCGGAGGATGGCACGGGAGCGGGTGGTGAGTTCCTGAAATTTCGGAGTCGCTTGCAAGGCCGTAAAAACCTCGGTCTGAGAAAAAGCGCGGGGTGGAACAGCTGTGCCGATGGAGTGGAGAAACACGAAACTTAAGGATAAGGTACGTCGCTAAAACCGCAAATGGGAGTTACAGCAGTTTGCGAAGTTGTGCTAGGGTGCGGGTGTTGACAACGTCTTGGGCACGGAGCCAACCTTTGCGGGCCAGGGTGACACCGAAATCGAGAAAGCGGAGGTGGGATGTTTTATGGGCGTCGGGATTGATGCAGCAAAGAATTCCTAGGTCGCGAGCCTTGTGCCACCAGCGCCAATCAAGATCGAGACGCCACGGGTTGGCATTCAGTTCAATCCAAGTTCCGTTGGCAGCGGCTGCATCAAGAATTTTAGGAATGTTGACGGGATAGGCCTCGCGCTCGAGGAGAAGCCTGCCCGTAAGATGACCCAGGCAGGTGACGTGGGGGTTTTCGATAGCCCGGAGGATGCGATCGGTCATTTCCTTTTCATCGGAAGTGAACCCGGAATGGACCGAGGCCACGACGTAATCCAGTTCTTTGAGTAGGGAGTCGGGAAAATCGAGCTTTCCTCCTTTGAGAATGTCGCACTCCGTACCGGATAGGAGAGTGCACTTGGGTTTTTTAGAGTTGAGGGATTGAATCTCTTCGATTTGTTTTTCGAGGCGTTTGACATCAAGGCCATTGGCTTGGAAAGAGGATTTGGAGTGATCCGCGATGCCAAGCCACTCGAGTCCGAGCTCGGCGGCGGCTTGCGCCATGGCGGCGAGAGTATCCTGCCCGTCGCTAGCCAAAGTGTGATTGTGGAGGCATCCGCGGATCTGGTCGCGCGTAAGAAGATCGGGTAGCTCGTCTTTTTCGGCCGCAGCGATTTCTCCGCTGTCTTCACGGAGTTCGGGAGGAATAAAGGCGAGCCCCAACGCTTTGTGGAGATCCTTCTCGTCTTTGAGTTTTAGGGGGGTCTTGGATTTCCCTTTTAAAAGGCCCCATTCGCTGAGGTGAAGACCGCGGTCGATGGCCCGTTGGCGGAGCGCGATATTGTGCTCTTTGGATCCCGTGAAGTGGGCCAAGGCGGTTGGCCAAACCTCGGGAGGGATGACACGGAGATCGCAGGGGATGCCTCCAATGAGGATGACGCTGGATTTGGTTTCGCCATGGGCGATGACTTTTTCCACGTTGGGGGCGGAGATAAAAGCTTTCATGACCTCCTTGGGTTTATTGGAGGAGGCGATCAGATCGAGGTCTTTGACAATCTCTTTTCCGCGGCGGAGGCTACCTGCGATCTCGGCTTGGCTGACGGATGGGCATTCCCGGAGGTGATTCAGAAGGGCTTGGGCAGCGGGCAGGGCAGTGCCTAAGCGATGGAGTTTACTGTAGGTGGCGCGACGTTGGATGGAGTCGAGAAGGTTTGTGGCGGTTTTGTCGCCGAACCCGTCGAGAGAGGCGAGCCGACCGTCTTGGCAGGCTTTCGTTAGGGCTTCGATCGACTCGATCTTGAGTTGATCCCGCAAGATACGGAGTTTTTTTGGGCCTAGGCCTGGAAGATCAAGAAGAGAGAGAAGACCGGACGGGATAGTGGTCCGGAGTTCTTCGAGGTAGGGGAGTTTTCCTGTATTGACGAGAGTGGTGATTTTTTCGCGGAGGGCATCGCCGATTCCTGGAAGCTCGCCAAGGCGATCGGTTCGAACGAGTTCGGTGAGATCGGTTGGGGAAGTTTCAAGAGTTCTGGCAGCATTGAGATACGCCCGGCATTTGAAGGGATTTTCGCCATTGAGCTCAAGAATCGTGCCGATTTCTCGAAGAGAGGCCGCGACTTGGTCCTTGGTCATAAGATGAAGTTATCCACAAATCCGCTTGGCGGGCAGGGGAAATGCTTGGTTACGATTGATCGAAAAGGAGAAGCAGGGGATGCTTTGGGACGAACTGATGAGTGCGGCCTATAACGACTATGTACTGACGACCAGTCTGGAGCAGGGGTGGATCAAACCCGAGCAGGCCAATCAGGTGCGGGTTGTGATTACGGCCAATCCGCAAGTCGCGGCTTTGGATTTAATGGAGGAGCAGCAGTTACTGCCTGGAGAGCAGGTGCAGATGTTGCGGGATTTGATTGCGCAAGCGGGTGGGGGCGGGGAGGCGCAGGACAGCAGTGTGGTGCGCGCGTATTTGGAGCGGGCGGTGGAAATGGGGGCGAGTGATTTGCATTTGGGACCTGACGCACCTGCACTCGTTCGGATTCATGGGCAGCTTTCTCCTTTGGAGGGGCCGGGGGCGAGGTACTTAACCAAGGAGGAGACAGAGCAGTTAGCGAGATCTTTCCTTTTGCCTAAGCAGGTGAAGAAGGTGGAGGAGCATGGGTCGGTGGATTATTGTTACGAGGCAGAGGGGTTGGCTCGGTTTCGAACCAGTGTGGTACGCCAGCGACGTGGGTGGGAATCAGTCTTTCGGGTGATTTCAAACAAGATTCGCACGATGGATGAGTTAGGATTGCCTCCCGTTCTTAAAACGCTGACGAGGTATCACAACGGGCTGGTTTTGGTAACGGGCGCGGTGGGAAGCGGAAAATCGACGACCTTGGCTTCCATGGTGGATCACATTAACCGGGAGAGAAAGGATCACATCATTACGTTGGAGGATCCGATCGAGTATGTTTTTAATCCTGCGGGATGTCAGGTTTCCCAGCGAGAGATTGGAGCCAATTCGGCCAGTTTTTCGAGTGCATTGAGGGCGGCATTGCGGGAAGACCCCGACGTGATCATGGTGGGGGAGATGAGGGATTTGGAGACGATCTCACTCGCTATCAGCGCATCGGAAACGGGGCACTTGGTATTGGGCACCCTGCACACGAGTACGGCGGCTCGAACACTGGATCGCTTGCTAGACGTTTTCCCGATTGAGCAGCAGGCGCAAATTCGAACGATGGTCAGTGAATCGTTGCGGGGAATCGTGTGTCAGCAGTTGATTCCAAGGAAAGATGGGCATGGTCGGCTTTTGGCCTTGGAGGTTTTGGTGAACAACCCTGCGGTTGGAAATCTGATTCGGGAGGCGAAAACGTTTATGCTTCCCGGGGTGATGCAGACAGGGAAAAAATTGGGAATGAAGCTGATGGATGACAGTTTACAGGAGTTGCTGGACAAGGGATTGATCACGGGCGAGGAAGCGTATCGCCGAGCCGAGAATAAAAAGATGTTTGCGACAGCCTTGGCGGGGCAACTGTGATGAAAAATCTCATCGACGAGCTGTTTTCAATCTTGGTGGAGAAAGGGGGGAGCGATCTGCATTTGTTAGAGGGGCAACCCGCAAAGATTCGGCGGCACGGCGAGGTGTCCAAAATCCAAGAGGAGCCGTTGACTCGGGAGATGATGATCCGTTTGCTCGAGCCGATCTGTTCGCCGCCTGCATGGAGAAAGTTTGTGGATTTAGGGGATCTGGATTTCGCGTATGAGATGGATGAGAACAATCGCTTCCGGTGCAACTTCTACAAGCAGTTGCACGGATATGGCGCGGTGTTCCGAATCATTCCGACTAAGATTAAGACGCTGAAAGAGTTGGGGGTGCCCCCGATCATTGAGAGTTTTGGAAATTACAAATCTGGGTTGGTGCTAGTGACGGGTCCGACAGGTTCGGGCAAATCGACCACGTTAGCGGCTGTAGTGGACTCGATTAACACGAATCACTCGCGACATATTGTGACGATCGAGGAGCCGATCGAGTTTGTGCATCCAAATAAAAAATCTGTGATAACCCAGAGGGAGGTCCCGAACGAGACGCCGAGTTTCGCTACCGGGCTGAAGGCTGCCTTGCGCGAGGATGCGGATGTGGTGTTGGTGGGTGAGATGCGGGATCTGGAGACGATTGCGTTGGCGTTAACAGCGGCAGAGACGGGGCTGTTGGTGTTTGGAACGTTGCACACGAACAATGCGAGGAAGACGGTGGATCGTATTATCGATGCGTTTCCCAGTAACCAGCAGGAGCAGATTCGAACAATGTTAGCGAATTCCCTGCGGGCGGTATGTGCACAGCTGTTGTTGAAGCGGTCAGATGGCGGGGGACGACTCGCGGTGAATGAGATTTTGGTGGGCAACAATGCGGTGGCTTCGATTATTCGTGAGGGTGCTACGATGAAGTTGAACGACGTGTTGAAGACGGGAAAAGCGGAGGGGATGCAGTTGATGGATGATGCGATCGATGGACATTTGAAAGCGGGACGGATTTCTCCAATGGAAGCGTATATGAAAGCGATTGATAAACTGCGGTTTCAAGAGCTTCTTCCGAAGGATTCGGGAATCGGATGAGCTGTGAGAGTGTAGCGCCGATGGCTTTAATTCGGGCGACGGAGCATTGTCGGGAGGGTCGGGAGATGAGCGGATTGGAGACGGAGGATCTGGTTGCTGGATTGATCGATCTTAAAACCTCGGATGAGGTAAAGGTGGCATTTTTGACTGCCTGGGCTGAGAAGGGGGAGACGGCGGGAGAGTTGGCAGGAATGGCGCGGGCATTTTTGGCGAGGGCGAAGTCGGCGGGGGTGACGGGGA